>NZ_FPAI01000006.1 GCF_900116255.1 Halolactibacillus miurensis | reverse complement strand
ACCTATTATTGATACTTCTATTTTATCGAAAAAAAGACCGGATGCCTATGATTAAATGAGGTATCCGATCTTTTTTGGACTTTTTCAGTGGCCTCGTTAAATGCTGGATGTCTCCTTTTTTAGTATGATTTTAATCCTTTACTCTAATAATGAGATGGTGTGTTAACGGGAAAAAGCCAGTTGTTTCCTATGAGATTATCTGATATACTCCTTTAGGTTGTGATAAATTGCTAAGGGGTGGATGTAATGATACAAAGATATAGACGTGAACCGATGCCAAGACCTTTAGTATTGACATTTGAGTATAGTTTAGTCTTACTCGGTTCTTTTATGATTGCGATTGGCTTTAATTTATTTTTACTACCGAATCAAGTCGCCTCTGGTGGCGTTGCCGGTATTAGTACGATTTTGAATAGTGTCTTTGGCTATAGTCCAGAAATTGTCCAGTGGGCGATTAATATCCCGCTGTTTGTCTTAGGGATTTTTATTTTAGGTAAAAACTTTGGGATGAAAACATTTGTTGGTACGGTCGCTGTTCCGTTTTTTGTTGGTGTGAGTAGCGCCTGGCCAGCAGCGACACCGGATCCATTACTCGGCGCGATTTTTGGTGGCATGGCTTGTGGTGTCGGAATCGGCATTGTCTTTCGCGGGAAAGGATCGACTGGTGGTATTGATTTAGCGGCACAGATCTTACATAAATATGTGCCCCTTCCTTTTGGTATTTGTATAGCTCTTTTTGATGGGGTAATCGTTTTAACAGCTACATTTGTCTTTTCGGTTGAACAAGGGTTATACGCATTAATCGGACTTTTTGTTACGAGTCGAACGATTGATTTAGTCCAAGTTGGACTGAATAGTTCGAAGAACTTAATGATTATTACTGATCATGTGGAACCAGTGAGAGAAGCTTTACTTAATCAAGTTGACCGAGGTGTCACTGTCTGGCAAGCAGAAGGCGGTTATACAAAAGAAGAACGCCGCATGATTATGTGTGTGGTGAATCAAAATGAATTTAGTCGTACGTCACAAATTATTAAATTGATTGATCCTAAAGCTTTCATTGTCGTCATGAATGCTAGTGAAGTGATTGGTGAAGGCTTCACGAAGCATTAATCAAATAATATCAAAACCTCTTTCAACCGTTATTAGGTTAAAAGAGGTTTTTTTAATAAAAGAAACTAAAACACTTATTATATTAGGTGTTTTAACTAAAATAGTCTCTTCCCCCCCTTACTTCTAGGATTCGGAAATTTATTGAAGGAAATGAAATCAAACTGTAACATTATAAAGGTAAAAAAATGGCGGATGAAATGTTATAATAGTAAAGCATGAGCAAATATGTCACAAAAACAGGTGAATTGTTTGCTTAATCAAACATAGTAAAGGTGATTGGATAATTATGATAAAAATGAAAGACATTCGAAAAACATATCCAAATGGTGTACAAGCCTTAAATGGCATAACGATAGATATCGACCTCGGCGAATTTGTTTATTTAGTTGGGCAAAGTGGTGCCGGGAAATCAACATTCATTAAAATCATCTTCGGAGATGAGAAAGCAACATCGGGTGATGTGCAAGTCGCCGGACATGATGTTGTCAATATGAAGCGTAAAGAAATCCCTTACTTACGACGGGATATTGGCGTCGTCTTTCAAGATTTCAAACTCTTACCGACCATGACTGTTTATGAAAATGTTGCTTTTGCGTTAGAAGTTGTAGAAGAAACACCAAAAAATATTCGTAAACGTGTGATGGAAGTTCTTGACCAAGTGGGACTTAAAAATAAGGCAAGGTTTATTCCGGATGAACTCTCTGGTGGCGAACAACAACGGGTCGCGATCGCAAGAGCTATTGCCAATTATCCGAAATTACTCATTGCTGATGAGCCTACGGGTAACTTAGATCCAGATACATCGTGGGAAATTATGAAAATATTAGAAGAAATTAATGCAGCAGGAACGACCATTATTATGGCAACCCACAGTAAAGAAATTGTGAATACAATTAAACGACGTGTTATCGCTATTGAAGGCGGTATGATTGTGCGTGACCAGCATCGAGGTGATTACGGCTATGAGAGCTAGAACTTTTAAACGACATATTAGAGAAGGACTTAAAAATACTTGGCGTAACAGTTGGATGACGTTAGCTTCAGTTGGGGCCGTTACGACAACGCTAATTTTAGTTGGTGCTTTTTTAGTCTTATTGTTAAATATTAACCATATTGCAGAAAATCTCGAAGAAGATGTAGAAATTAAAGTGCTTGTCGATTTAACGGCGAATGAGGCAGAAACAGCCTCTGTTGGAGACGAACTTGAACGGCTCGATAATGTAAAGAGCGTCACGTTTTCAACTCGAGAAGAAGAACTTGAACGATTAATGTCAGGTTTAGGGGATGAGGGAGATATCTTCGGTCTACAAGACCAAGAGAATCCGTTAAACGATGCTTATATTATAAAACTTGACGATCCAACCCAAACCGTCGCAATGGCACAAGAAATTGAAAGCTTTGACCATGTTGAAGATGTCAATTATGGTGAGGATTTTGTGCAAAACCTCTTTGACTTTAATGCCTATGCAAGAAACATTGGTCTAGTATTAATTGTAGCCTTGCTCTTTACCGCGATTTTCCTTATTTCTAATACGATTAAGATTACCATCTTTGCAAGACGTAAAGAAATTGAAATCATGCAGCTTGTTGGTGCGACGAAATGGTTTATTCGTTGGCCATTCTTCGTAGAAGGTATGCTACTCGGAGTATTAGGTAGTGTTATACCGATCAGTCTTTTGATTGGTGGCTATTACTATTTAGATCAAAACATGAGCGTCGTTCAACAATTTGATTTTATCACGCTTCTCCCTTTCTCACCATTTGTTTGGCAAGTATCGGGTGTCATCATCCTCATTGGTGTCGTCATCGGTATATGGGGTAGTGTGATGAGTGTACGGAAATTCTTAAAAGTGTAACGAGAAATGCAGATGGCGCTGTTATAGCGCCATCATTCTATAAAAATTAGAAAGAAGGAGTTGGCAAAATGAAAAAGATATTGGCATACATATTTATTTCTGTTTTGATGGTGAATATGGTTGTTCCTCTCTCACAGCCTGTGGTAGCTCAATCGATTAATGAATTAAAGCAGGAACTTGAGGCGTTAGAAGAAGAACGTCAAAACATAAATAGCAATGCGAGTGACGCTGAAGAAAAGATAAAAGAAAATGAAGCGCGTCAACAACAAGTAAAAGCGAAAATTGCGGAATTAGATGAAGATTTAGCCGTCACAGCCGATCAACTAGAGACCAAAGAAAATGAAATCACTGTCACTGAAAATGAGATTTCAACGATTCAAACGAACATAACAACAACTGAAAATGATATTACTGAAACAGAAGCAGAAATCGTTCAATTAAACGAAGAAATTGAAGATTTAATGAAGCGTATTGATGAGCGACAGGAATTAATTAGTTCGCGTCTTCGTTCGATGCAACGCACCGGTGGAAATGCAACATACCTAGAGCTCGTCTTTAGTGCGCAAAGTTTTAGTGATTTTATCTCCCGATTAACAGCAGTATCGAAGATTTTAGATTCAGATAAAAATATTATGGAAATACAAAAACAAGATAAATTAGATTTAGAAACAAAACGGGTAGAAGTTGAAACGAAAAAGGCCGACTTAGAAACAAAACGAACAGAATTAACAGCGGCTAAAGAAGAGTTAGAGTCGAAAAAAGCGACACTTGTTTCTCAAAGACAAGAACTTGCACAAATCCAAGAACAATTAAACATTCAGCGTGCCAATCAATCTGACTTAATGGTACAGTTAGAAGAGGAACATGCTGAGTTAGAAGAATATAAAGTCACATTAGCTGACCAACAAGAAATTAAACGTAAGGAAGCAGCAGCCATTCAACAAGCTATTAAAAATGCTGAAGAACAAGCTAAAAAAGAAGAACAGTTAAGTCAAGAGGATGGTAATTCAGCAAGTGCGGGTTCACCTGATTCAGGATCATCTGGCGGTGGGACACTCTTTTGGCCAGCTTCTACTCGCCGTGTGACATCACCCTTTAATCCAAACCGTGTGCACCCGGTTACCGGTGTCGTAAAACCACACCGAGGAATGGATATTGCCGCACCAGGTACACAACAAATTTATGCCGCAGCTGATGGTGTGGTTGTGGATACGTATACCGAATATGACGGACGCATGAATGGATATGGTGATGCGATTCTATTAACGCACTATATCGACATAGATGGTGATGGTGATAAAGAACAAGTATCCACGCTATATGCTCACTTGCGTTCAGGTACAACGCGTGTAAGCCCTGGACAATCAGTCTCAAGAGGCCAACAGATTGCGCTTATGGGGAATACGGGTATCGGAACCGGTCAACACTTACACTTTGAAGTTCATCTAGGGGGTTGGGCGCATGCGAATGCCGTTAACCCAGCCAATTACTTGTATTAAGTTAAAATAACCTCATCAAATATTGATGGATTATGATTTGAGGCATCACGCGACAGGCGTGGTGCCCTTTTAATATCGTACTAGCAAAAAATATGTTAGACTTAGTAAAGTAAACGCTTAGTTAAACAAATGTTAAAGATGTGGAGTGGTCAGGGTTGCGTATGAAAAAAAGTGTTCTTATGATGTTATTAATTGCTGCTTTAGTTTTAGGTGGTGGCATAAGCTATGCGGTAACTGAATGGGTATTGGTCGATGAAAGTAAGACAACACCGTCAGGAATCACAGAAGAACGTTATGAAGAGATGTTAAATGAGTTATCAGATTCCGTTCAGCTACCGAAAGTTGTACAAGCTTTTAATCAAATTCAGTCGAATTATATTGAAGATATTACCGAACAACAACTCATAGAAGGTGCCATTAGCGGTATGCTTGAGAGTTTGGGTGATCCTTACAGTGAGTACTTAGATGTTGAAACGATGGAAGCTTTCAATGAACAAATCGAAGCCTCTTTTGAAGGCATTGGGGCAGAAGTCAGCATGATCAATGGCGTTGTGACGATTGTGTCACCTTTAAAGGATTCTCCCGCTGAAAAGGCAGGTTTACGTCCAAACGATCAAGTTGTGACTATTGAAGGTGAGTCGACAGAAGGTTTGGATTTACTTGAAGCGGTCTCAAAAATACGTGGAGAAAAAGGAACAGAAGTTAAGATTGAAGTGAGACGTCAAAACTCTGATCAACTCATTCCGTTCACTATTACTCGAGATACAATTCCTTTAGAAACGGTCTATAGTGACGTGATTGAACAGAATGACGAACAGCTTGGTTATATTGAAATAACGAACTTTTCAGAGACAACCGCTACACGATTTAAAGAAGAATTAACGACGTTTGAATCGAAGGGTATTGATGGATTAATCATTGATGTCCGCGGGAATCCAGGTGGTTTATTAGATGTTGTTCAAGAAATCTTGCGGGAATTTATCCCAAGTGATCGACCGTATATGCAAGTAGAAGATGGTAACGGGGAAAGAGAACGCTTCTTTTCAAATACTGAGGCAGAAAAACCCTATCCCGTGACAGTGTTAATTGATGAAGGGAGTGCTTCTGCTTCTGAAATTTTGGCGGTGTCATTAAAAGAAGCCATTCATGCGAATATTGTCGGTCAGACGAGCTTTGGTAAAGGCACGGTTCAAACGACATTGGATATGGGCGATGGCAGTTCACTTAAGCTAACAATTTTAAAATGGTTATCTGCCGAAGGGACGTCGATTCATGAAGTTGGTGTAGAGCCGACAGTGGCAGTTAAGCAACCCGATTATTATTACTCATCACCTATCGTTCTTGATGAGACTGTAAAAGTGGACGCCGTCTCGACTAACGTAAGATTTATGCAAGAAATGCTAAAAGGTCTGGGCTATGATATTGACCGGACGGACGGTTATTTCTCTAGCGAGACTGCTTCCACGTTAAAAGCTTTTCAAGATGATCAAGGGTTATCAGTGACAGGAGACCTCAATCAAGAAACAGCTGAGCGGCTTCAAGGTGAAATTATACAGCGCATTCGTGATGGAAAGGACGATCGACAAAAAGAAGAAGCGATTGATATCACAAGACAACAAGCACAAACAAATGAATAAAGCTTAATTAAGAGCCCCTGTCTCATCGATAGGGGCTCATTTGTTAGTAATATTTTAATTGGGAATCATATCCGTGCTTTAAAATATGATATAGTAGAAGTGGAGAATTTATAAATGGTCTGTTGTTGAATAGCATGCCGTATAGATATTTTTAACTGTAAAAGGAGTGAGTGAGCCACGTGGAAGTTATCATCATTGAAGTATTAAAGGGGATTGGCTGGTTTTTTATTAACCCATTATTTTATTGGTTTTTTATTCTAATATACATATCCTCAACTAAAAGAGTGGAAAAGGAACGGTTAACATTTGGTTATAAAGTATTTCCAACGCTAGATGAGTGGTACGGCTTAAAGCGCATTGGATTAATTTTGAGCGTCTTACTTTCCTTGCTTTTTATTGGCTTAGGTATCTTTTTACCGCCATTGATGATCGGTTTACTCATCATCTTTTCACTGCTCTTTTCGTTCACTGGCAAATTTAGCTGGCTTAATAGTGTTTATATCTTTGGCGCAAGTAGTTTAACTTTATTGTTTTATCCCTATTATGAAAGTTACTTACCTGATTTACTCAAAGTGACGTTAACCCTTGATCATTGGATTATTTTCACGATTTTAATGGGCATATTTATTCTAGCGGAAGCCTTTCTTTTAACGCGTACGCGTGATGATCAAACGTTCCCGGAGCGTTTTATTGGATCGCGTGGAAAGCAAGTGGGGCAACACCGGATTAAAAAACTGGCGCTGCTTCCCTTACTGTTTATTTGGCCAATTGGTGACCTTGATATCTTCTTCCAGTATTGGCCGGTCTTTGATTATCAAGGAGAAAGTTACGGTTTAATTTTCTTTCCATTACTATTAGGACTTGAGCATGTCATTCGTACGCAACGACCAAAGGTGTTTAGTCAGTGGTTACTTAAACGTTTAACGCTATTAGGCTTAATCGTTATCGGATTTAGTTTATTGGGATTTCTTTATGCGCCATTTATTCTTTTAAGTATCATTGTTGGCCTGATTGGCCGGGAAATTTTGCTTTTTATGACAAGGCAACATGAAGCCAATCATACGTCTTTATATAGTCCCTCTGCACAAGGATTAAAAGTACTAGGCGTCCATCCTTTCTCACCTGCGAGTGACATGGGCATTGAAATTGGAGAAGTCATTACTAAAGTGAATGGTCATCGAGTGTCTAACGGTGATGAGTTTTATGAAGCTCTTCAATCTAATTTAGCTTTTTGTAAGATAGAAATTTATAACCTTGATGGTGAGATTCGCTTTACACAACGTGCCTATTATGAAGGAGATCATCACCAACTCGGTTTAGTATTTGTCGAAGGTTGATAAGTTTGAACACAAACTGTTACTAACCCCTCCTATAATCTTTGAATTTGAGGGAGAGGTTCACGCATATACTGTCACACAAAAAACAGCCACTAGCGGCTGTTTTTTGTGTGAGCTGAAGGTTGGTGGATGATTATAGACATCAAAGAAAATTTATAACTCAGATTCAACAGATAACAGTGAGAGGATATCGTCTTTTGATAACGAGGAAAGTAATGTTTCCCCTGGTTCAATCACTTCATTGACTAATGCCCGCTTTTTTTGCTGGAGGTTAAAGATTTTTTCTTCAATCGTTCCCTCAGTGATTAAGCGGATCACTTCTACTTTCTTTGTTTGTCCAATCCGGTGTGCCCGTCCGGCTGCTTGCTGTTCAACGGCAGGATTCCACCATAAGTCAAATAAGATGACCGTATCCGCGCCGGTGAGGTTAAGTCCAGTCCCACCCGCTTTTAAAGAAATAAGAAACAGATCTTTTGCCCCGTCATTGAACTGATCGACTTTTTCTAACCGTTCCATTGACGGGGTTTGTCCATCAAGATAAAAGTGAGTTATTCCAAGGTCTTCAAGTTCATTAGCGATTATTTTCAACATACTTGGAAACTGTGAAAATAATAGGACGCGGCGATTTTCTTCTTTTAGCTGTGTTAATAATATTTTCAATAAATCAAGCTTCCCTGAGTCACCCGTATAATTTTCTAAAAATAGACTAGGATGACAACAAATTTGTCTTAATCGGGTTAAGCCAGATAAAATATCAAGTTTATTTTCATTAAAGGGCGTCTTATTTAATGTATCTTTTATTTTATTGACATAAGATAGGTACACTTGTTTTTGATCACGTGTTAAATCGGTGTATTTCTCGTATTCGAACTTTTCTGGTAAGTCAGTAAGGACATCGGTTTTTAAACGACGTAAAATAAATGGTCGGACCATCTGTTTGATTGCGGCTGTGTCTAGGGATAGAAAATATTTCTTTGTCCCTAAGAAACCAGGAGAGAGCGTTTGGAAAATAGACCATAACTCTTCTAACCGATTTTCAATGGGCGTTCCGCTAAGGGCGAATCTGTGCGTCGCCGTGATGGCTCTGGCAGCTTTTGCTGTTTGGGTTAAGTGGTTTTTAATCGCTTGTGCTTCGTCTAAAATAAAGTGAGTGAACGTCATCGTTTGATATAAATCACTATCCTGACGTAGTAATGGATAAGAAGTAATCCATACATCACTTGGTTGTTCAATTTGTTTCTTTCGTTCTTGTTGATTCCCACTGACCACTTGAACCGTTAAAGTTGGAGCAAAGCGTTCGAATTCTTTCTTCCAGTTATAGATGAGTGAAGAAGGGGCAACGATTAAACTTTTTGTTTCGTGTTTTTCTTCATAGTCACTCAATATATAGGTGATCGTTTGTAATGTTTTACCTAACCCCATTTCATCAGCTAAGATACCGCCTAAATGATACGCACTCAACGTTTTAAACCACTGGTAACCGACATGTTGATAGTCCCGCAGCTTGGCTTCGATATGAGGTAAAGGATACGTTGTGTTCTGAGCCACTTGTAAATCCATAATTAAAGTGTCAAAGGTTGCTTCATAAGCGGTCGTATCACGGAAATAATCATCAACGACAGTCGCGTGTACTGGACTTAAATGAAGGCCATCCTTTTTAACATCACTTTTTTTCAATTTTAACGAAGCAGCAAAAGCTTTAAATTGTTCGAACGCCTCACTCTCTAAATCAACAAGTGGTCCTTGTTTCGGACGAAAATAGCGTTTTTTTTCAATCAATGCTTTCATTAATTCATGAACGTCTTGCTCATTTATTCCATTGATATCAAAATCAATGGATAAGACGTTTAAACGGTCATCAAATCGAATCGAGGGGTCAAATTGAATCGCTTCATCATTGACCATGGCTTTTAGTTGATCTGATAAATAGACGTGATATTTTTCTTTTAACTCAGGCACAACGTCTAAAAGAAAGTCATAGATTTTATCCACATGAAAGAGTTGAAAACGCTGATTGATATATTGGAAGCCGAACTGTCGTAATTGTTCAATCACTATCTCTTCTCCCTTAATATCACGCACAATAATTTGATCAGTGTCTTTTAATGACTGATTAAAAGAAAAGCGGAAATCACCATATTGATAGTCGACAGTCACACCGAGTGATTCACCGATGAACTCTAAATAAATATGGACAAGAAGCGGTGCTTCATATAATTTTGATTTGACATTATCCGTCATAGTAACCGTGCCGATGGCTTCAAGCATTGGCAATACAAACGTTAAAAAGCTTTGGAAATCGCTTGGTGAAAGACTGAGTTGTTGTGATAAGTGTCTGGGCATTTCTTTCATAATTTTATCTACAATAGTCTTTTGTTGGTCGGATAACGTGTAAATACTGGATTGCTTGATAAAGACTTGATAATAAGGTGAATAGCGATAACTTAAAAAATCATCAAAGGAAATCACCTGGCTCTCTGTCTCAGTATCAATGGTGAACTCAATGCGATGGTCTAGCGGTAAGAGTGATAATTCGCTGTACTCTTTTTGTGTATCTGATTTAAAGGTTAATGGTTGTGTCATTAATAACGTGAATAATTCTTCAAATAAATAAGGCGGAACAATCATCAAACGCTGTTGTTGTTCAGCGTATAAGTCTTTATAGGCGCGCTCGTTCGTAAGGGCATATTTTAGTAAATGTAAAATTCTTTGGTCTGTTTCTTGAAATTGATGTTGTTTTGGTGAATATGAAAATTTATCGGTAATTTGATAGGATTGTTTGTAATATACCGCTTCGATAAAATCGCGCAAATCCTTCACAATAAATGGTTTGGCATCACCGACATACAACCCAATGACAAACCGCTTATCATCAGTAAAAGATGGACTCACTTCATTTAAGAGATAGTGAACGCGTAACGTGTGTTTTTCTTTAGGAATAACCGGTTCTTTAAAAGCATCCAATAACCGTAAGGAGAAAGGATCACTTTTTTTAGCCTCGGGTACGTTTGCTTCTAAATGCGGTTGTTGATGCTTACTGATGGCCAGTAACACCGCAGCAATGTGCTTACACGTCCCGTGCGTATGAAACGCAGGACACGTACAACGCGTTTCTAAATCATCGTCATCATAGACGAAGATATTGACATGGAAGGTTTCGCTGCCTCTGACATCAGCTTTCCACATGTTAATCGCTTGATTGTAACTTAAATGATTCACACGTCCTTTTTTATAGTAATCCAGACCACGACGGTAGAACCGTTGGCCTGTTAATGTCATAATTTCTTTTGGTTCAAAAATCATCCGTGGCATAGAAAAACCCCTTTTAAAAAATGCTATCTTATTATTATAACAAAGATTAAGCGTAAAGAGCAGAACTTACGACAATAGTCATTGACTTTTTTTCGTGTTTTGTGCTACTTTCATTAACAGAGTGACAAGAAATCGAACGTGTGAGGGGTAAAAACATGTAAAGGCAATAGACTTAATGAAGAGTAATGACGGTAAAGATGAAATGATGATAAAATTTTTCTCAGCTATAAATTTTCTTAGGTGTGTATATTACCCCCTTTAAAAACGAATAGACTGTTAAGAGAGAAGGAAATGAAATGAGTATTAAAGAAGAAAAAGATATGCGTAAAACGTTTGCGATTATTTCCCACCCAGATGCGGGTAAAACGACCATGACTGAAAAACTACTCATGTTTGGTAATTTAATTAGAGAAGCTGGGACCGTAAAAGGAAAAAAATCAGGAAAATTTGCGACAAGTGACTGGATGGAAATCGAAAAGCAACGTGGGATTTCAGTCACCTCTAGTGTAATGAATTTTCCTTATAAAGACTATAAAGTTAATATCCTTGATACCCCAGGGCACGAAGACTTCAGTGAAGATACGTACCGGACATTAACGGCGGTGGATAGCGTAGTCATGATTATTGATGCGACAAAAGGAATCGAAGCACAAACGATTAAATTATTTAAAGTTTGTAAAATGCGCGGAATTCCTATTTTTACATTTATCAATAAATTAGACCGTGAAGGACGTGAACCCTTTGATTTATTAGACCAAATTGAGGAAGTATTAGAAATCGAAACCTATCCGATGAACTGGCCGGTCGGTATGGGGAAACGATTCCTCGGTATTTTAGACCGTTATAACGATCAATTTGTTAAGTTTAACGGGAATGAACGTGAAAGTTTCATTCCGTTTGATGCATTACACAGTGGTGATTACAAAGACATCACCGAAGATCCAACATTTAAAGAAACAGAGGAAGAAATGTTGCTGTTAGATGAAGCGGGGGATCAGTTTAATTTAGATAAAGTATTAAAAGGTGACCAAACGCCGGTCTTCTTTGGTAGTGCGTTAGCTCCATTTGGTGTTGAGACGTTTTTTGATACCTTTATTGATTTAGCTCCAACACCGCAAGCCCGTAAAACGACAGAAGGTTTAATTGAACCAGAACAAGAACAGTTCTCAGGCTTTATCTTTAAAATTCAAGCCAATATGAATCCCGCTCACCGTGACCGAGTAGCATTCTTACGTGTTTGTTCAGGGAAGTTTGAGCGCGGTATGTCAGTCACCTTACCACGAACGGGGAAATCATTCAAATTAAATCAGACTCAACAATTCGTCGCCTCAAGTCGAGATACCGTTGACGAAGCTTATCCAGGTGATATCATTGGCATTTATGATCCAGGCGTTTACCGGATTGGGGACACACTTCTTGAAGGAAAACAAACATTTGAATATGATGAATTACCACAATTCCCACCAGAATTATTTAAGCGTGTAACCGCGAAGAACGTCATGAAATCAAAGCAGTTTAAAAAAGGTTTAGAACAGCTCGTTCAAGAAGGGGCTATCCAGCTCTTTAAGACCTATCCGATGGAAAATTATATTATTGGAGCTGTAGGTGAGTTGCAGTATCAAGTATTTGAACATCGAATGAAATATGAGTACAATGTCGATGTCATGTTCGAATCAATTGGCGAACGTATTCCGCGCTGGTTAACAGATAACCAAGTCGATACGTCACTGTTTGATGACCGGAATTTACTCGTAAAAGACCGGGAAGGAGCATTTTTAGTCTTATTTAAAAATGACTTTGCCTTGCGCTGGTTTACCGATAAACACAAAGACATTGAATTAATCGATTTATTTGAAGTCAATCAATACAATCAAGGGTAAGTTAAAGGCTTAGGAGCAACACTCCTAAGCCTTTTGGTTTGGTTTCTGGTCTAAATCATGCTTCAATAAGAAAAGCACCACAAACCATGACAGAGTTGATGATATTAAAGAATGTTTGTTCGCTTTTCGACTAATATTTGTGTATAATAGGTTTACACAAAGCGTCGGAAGGTAAACTATATAAGTGAAAAGAACGGAGGAAAGAAGATGTCTCAATCTTTTGAGCTTATCTCACAATATCAGCCCGCAGGTGATCAACCGAAGGCGATTGATGCACTTGTTAAAGGCGTCAATGAAAATAAACGCATGCAAACGTTACTCGGGGCAACAGGGACTGGTAAGACTTTTACGGTCTCGAATGTTGTCACAGAAGTAAAAAAACCAACACTCGTTATTGCGCATAATAAAACACTTGCGGGTCAACTATATAGTGAATTCAAAGAATTTTTCCCGAATAATGCAGTAGAGTATTTTGTCAGCTACTATGATTACTATCAACCAGAGGCGTACGTCCCATCAACAGATACTTTTATCGAAAAAGATGCATCGATTAATGATGAAATAGATAAATTACGCCACTCAGCAACGTCATCCTTATTTGAACGAGAGGATGTGTTAATCGTTGCGAGTGTGTCATGTATTTATGGCTTAGGTTCACCAGAAGAATATCGCTCGCAAGTCCTGAGTCTGCGTGTCGGTATGGATAAAGACCGTGACCAATTATTGCGAGAACTGGTGGATATCCAATATGCGCGTAATGATATTGATTTCCAGCGCGGCACGTTTAGAGTGAGAGGCGACTCGGTAGAGATTATTCCAGCGTCTAGAGAAGAACATTGTGTCAGAATTGAATTTTTCGGTGACGACATTGACCGGATTAGGGAAGTCGATGCTTTAACAGGTGAGATTTTAGGCGATCGTGAACATATCGCTATTTTCCCGGCTTCTCACTTTGTGACTGGTGAAGATAAATTGAAAATTGCGATGAAAAATATCGAAGCCGAAATGAAAGAACAAGTAAAGTACTTTAAAGAACACGATAAACTAATCGAAGCTCAACGCATTGAACAGAGAACCCGCTATGATTTAGAGATGATGGCGGAGATGGGCTTTTGTTCTGGGATTGAAAATTATTCACGCCACTTAACGTTGCGTGAAGCCGGATCAACGCCGTATACGCTCATCGATTACTTCCCAGATGACTTTTTGATTGTCATCGATGAGTCACATGTCACCTTGCCTCAGATCCGGGGAATGTTTAATGGTGATAAAGCGCGTAAACAAGTCCTTGTTGATCATGGTTTTAGACTGCCGTCAGCTCTTGATAACCGTCCTTTGACATTTACAGAGTTTGAAGAAAAGGCAAATCAACTCATTTTCGTCTCGGCAACACCTGGTCCATATGAATTAGAACATACACCAGAAATGGTGGAACAAATTATTAGACCTACAGGTCTGCTTGATCCATCCGTCGATATCAGACCGATTGAAGGTCAGATTGATGACTTGATCCATGAGATTAATCTCCGTGCGAAACAAAATGAACGGGTATTGATTACAACGTTAACGAAAAAAATGTCTGAGGATTTAACGGATTATTTGAAAGAGATTGGGATGAAGGTCGCTTACTTACACTCGGAAATTAAAACGCTAGAGCGGATTGAAATTATTCGTGATTTGCGGGTCGGTAAATATGACGTCTTAATTGGCATCAACTTATTACGGGAAGGAATCGATATCCCTGAAGTGTCGCTTGTCGCAATTTTAGATGCTGACAAAGAAGGTTTCTTACGTTCAGATCGGGCCCTTATCCAAACAATGGGCCGAGCGGCGCGTAATGAACATGGTCAAGTAATTATGTATGCCGATCGTGTGACAGACTCCATGCGCCGAGCCATTGATGAAACGGAACGTCGTCGTGAAAAACAGATGGCTTACAATGAAACACATGGTATTGTACCGAAAACTATTAATAAAGAAGTACGTGATGTCATCCGCGCAACGGTTGAAGCGATGGATGAAGAGACGTTACCGAAAACAAATATTGATGAGATGACAAAGAAAGAACGGGCCATCTTTATCGAACAAATGGAAGTAGAAATGAAGCAAGCAGCCAAAGACTTAAACTTTGAAAAAGCCGCAGAATTGCGTGATTTAGTCTTTGAACTGAAAGCGGAAGGATGAGTGTATTGGTGAAAAAACACATATCAATTAAGGGTGCCCGCGTGCACAACTTGAAAAATATCGATATTGATATTCCAAAAGATAAACTCGTCGTCTTAACGGGTTTATCAGGTTCAGGGAAGTCTTCACTTGCCTTTGATACGATTTATGCCGAAGGGCAACGCCGTTATGTTGAATCGCTATCAGCTTATGCGAGACAGTTTTTAGGTCAGATGGACAAACCGGATGTCGATACGATTGAAGGTCTGTCTCCAGCCATTTCAATTGATCAGAAAACGACGAGTAACAACCCGCGTTCCACGGTCGCAACCGTGACAGAAATTTATGATTACATGCGGTTATTATGGGCAAGGATTGGTCACCCGACGTGTCCGATTCATGGCGTTGAGATTGCGTCACAATCTGTTGAAGAGATTGTTGACCAAATCTTAGCACTAGAAGAACGCTCGAAATTACAACTCTTAGCACCGGTAATTTCAGGTCGTAAAGGTGAACATGTAAAAGTATTAGAAAACTTACAAAAAGAAGGATACGTTCGTCTTCGCATTGACGGCGAGATGGTAGAGATTACTGATGATATTCAATTAGAAAAGACAAAAAAGCATACCATTGAAGTTGTTGTTGACCGTATTGTCGTAAAAGAGGGGATTAAGAGCCGCTTAAGTGATTCAGTTGAAGCAGCACTTAAGCTCGGTGATGGGCAATTAATTGTTGATGTCATTGGACAGGAAGAATTACAGTTTAGTGAGCGTCATGCGTGTCCGATGTGTGGTTTTTCCATTTCAGAACTTGAACCACGACTGTTCTCATTCAACGCTCCTTACGGTGCTTGTCCAACGTGTGATGGCTTAGGACATAAAAAAGAAGTCGATGTTGATTTAGTGATTCCAGATAAGACCCTCACGTTAAATGAAGGGGCCATTCTGGCTTGGCAACCGACGAGTTCGCAGTATTACCCGCAATTACTGAAAAGCGTCTGCGATCACTATGATATTGATATGGATATACCGGTGAAAGATTTACCGAAAAAGCATATGAATAAGATTTTACATGGCAGTGGCAAAACGAAAATTCGCTTCAAATACGAGAATGATTATGGCATGAGCCGTGATACGAAAATTGAATTTGAAGGTGTATTAAATAACATTGAACGACGCTTTAAAGAAACGTCTTCTGACTATATTCGTGAGCAAATGGAAAAATATATGGCAGAGTCTGACTGTCCGACGTGTGACGGGTATCGGTTAAATGAAGAAGCACGAGCGGTGTTAATTAACCACCGTCATATTGGTGAAATTTCTAACTTGCCTGTCACTGAAGCTCGTGATTTCTTTGAGACGTTAACGTTAACCGAACAAGAAAAGCAAATCGCTAAGCTGATTCTAAAAGAGTTGGATGAACGTTTAACTTTTCTCATCAATGTTGGACTTGATTATTTAACGCTCTCTAGAAAAGCAGGGACACTCTCAGGCGGTGAAGCACAGCGTATTCGTCTTGCGACACAAATTGGGTCGGCACTGACTGGTGTCTTATATGTGCTTGATGAACCATCGATTGGTTTACACCAACGGGATAATGATCGATTAATTGGGACATTAAAAAACATGCGAGATTTAGGGAATACCCTTATTGTCGTTGAGCATGATGAAGATACGATGCTCGCAGCCGATCACCTGATTGATATAGGACCAGGTGCGGGTGAACACGGGGGAGAAATTGTTGCCCAAGGAACACCCAAGCAAGTGATGGCTAATAAGAAATCATTAACCGGGCAGTATCTATCGGGTAAAAAACAAATCCATGTCCCAAATGAGAGACGCAAGCCAGATGAACGTTGGTTACGCGTTAAAGGGGCGTCTGAAAATAACTTAAAACATGTGGATGTCGATATTCCCATTGGGGTCATGACGGGTGTGACCGGGGTATCTGGTTCCGGTAAAAGTTCGTTAATCAATCAGATTGTGCATAAAAAACTGGCTCAATTGTTAAACCGATCGAAACAACGTCCGGGAAAACATGATAAGTTAGAAGGGCACGAACATTTAGAAAAAGTGATTGATATCGATCAATCACCGATTGGCCGAACACCACGTTCAAATCCGGCGACTTACACGGGTGTCTTTGATGATATTCGTGATGTATTCGCTCAAACGAACGAAGCCAAAGTAAGGGGTTATAAAAAAGGCCGTTTTAGCTTTAACGTCAAAGGTGGACGTTGCGAAGCTTGTCGTGGCGACGGGATTATTAAAATTGAAATGCACTTCTTACCAGATGTTTATGTTCCTTGTGAAGTCTGTGATGGTAGAAGGTATAACCGGGAAACATTAGAAGTAAAATATAAAGGGAAAAATATTGCGGATGTGTTAGAGATGACAATTGAAGAAGCACTTGATTTCTTTAAAAACATTCCGAAAATTAAACGTAAGCTCCAAACAATTTATGACGTTGGACTTGGTTATGTGAGACTAGGTCAGCCAGCAACGACCCTGTCAGGTGGGGAAGCACAACGGGTGAAACTAGCTAGTGAGTTACACAAACGTTCTAACGGTAAAACACTCTATATTTTAGATGAACCGACGACAGGATTACATGTCGATGATATTTCCCGGTTATTAGAAGTATTAAATCGTTTGGTTGAAAATGGCGATACGGTTTTAATTATTGAACACAACTTAGATGTCATTAAAACATGTGATTATTTAATTGATTTAGGCCCTGAAGGGGGCGACCGCGGGGGGACAATCGTGGCAACGGGCACCCCAGAAGTCATCTGTGAACACGAGGAGTCGTACACAGGGAAATATCTAGCTCCGCTATTGGCTAAAGCAAAAAACAATAGTTAAACGATAGGTTTAAAACGGCTTAAAAAAAGGAATAAATAAACGACTCATTATTAATATGAATTGTTTTGAATGGAGGAATGACAGATGAGTAAAAAATTATATCGATCTAACCGAGACGTGATGTTGGCGGGTGTATTAGGTGGTTTAGCTGAGTACTTTAACGTCGATTCTACTTGGGTGAGACTAGCTTTTGTCGTGATTCTATTATTCACCGCAGGTATGCCTATCTTTTTATATATCGCCGCAGCGATTATTATCCCAAAAAGTGACGTGTATAACTGATGCGTTGGATACTTTCATTAATACTACAAGCACTGGCGATTATTACCGCTGGATATTTATTTGATGGGTTTTATATTGAATCATTTTGGGTTGCGATTATTGCCGCCGTTATTTTAACACTGCTCAATGCGATTGTTAAACCGATTTTAGTGATTCTAACGTTACCAATTACCATTCTTACCCTTGGGTTGTTTATGTTTATTATTAATGCCATCACATTAATGCTTGCACAAGCGATTATTGGAAGTGGTTTTGTGATTGAAAGCTTTGGTTTGGCTATACTTGCTTCAATTGTGATTTCATTTATTAATATGGTCTTACAAAAAGGTTTAAATGATTAATACTTGTAAACTTTTAAGTCAGATGCCTTTGGTGTCTGGCTTATTTTTCTCTTAGTTGTTTTTAAGTATCTTTAATCGCATGTCGGATAAAGTTTTGATATGATAAGACGTATGTTAGATAAGTTTAGATTTAGATAGGAAGCAGGGAACCGTATGTCTCTTTATTTTCAATTTGATTTTAATCAACCAGATCATCATGAACAACCGCTTGTTTTTGCTAACCCCAAACAGATGTGGCAAACGTCCGCCATTGACGAGGTCATACCGTTATTAAAAGAAGTAGAACAAGCACACCACAACGGCTTGTATGTGGCAGGGTATCTTGCCTATGAAGCAGCACCTGCCTTTGATGATCATTTTGATGTAAAAAAAAACGATCAACCACTACTATTATTTGCAAGTTTTGACGCCCCGTCTGTTAAAAGACAAGACAAAGCGTTACCTTACTATGTTCATCCATGGCACATCGATGAGGACGAAATAAACTATCAAGAAAAAATACATCAAATAAAAGAAGCGATTAGACAAGGCGATACATATCAAGTTAATTATACCGTTCGATTATTTAGCCGATTTTTTGGTGATCCTTATGGCTATTATTTAACATTAAAGGATAAGCAACAGGCGAATTATAGTGCCTATCTAAAACACAACCATCAGCATATTCTCTCGCTCTCACCTGAATTGTTTTTTCATGTCAATGAGTCGCGTATTACAACAAAGCCGATGAAAGGTACGAGTAAACGGGGCGATACACTAGAAGAAGATAGGCAAAACAAACAACATTTAACGTCATCTGAGAAAGAACGCGCAGAAAATATGATGATTGTTGACCTATTAAGGAATGACTTAGGTAGACTTGCCACGAAAGGTTCTGTGAATGTCTCTCAGTTATTATCGGTTGAAACGTATCCGACCGTGCATCAAATGACGTCAACCATTGAAGCAACATTAGATGAAACGAGTGGGCTGATTGACTGGTTTCGTGCCTTGTTTCCTTGTGGATCGATTACGGGGGCCCCTAAAATTAAGACGATGTCTTATATTAATGCACTTGAAGAATCTCCTCGCGGTGTTTATTGCGGCACCATTGGTTATCTTACACCTAATAAAGAAGCGATTTTTAATGTACCGATTCGAACCGTTACGATTAATGAGCTCACTCATGAAGCAACGTATGGCGTTGGGGGTGGGATTACGTGGGATTCTATTGACACCGCTGAATACGATGAAGTTCACACGAAGGCGAAAGTATTGGATATTGACACGCACGATTTTTCCCTCTTAGAGTCCTTTTGTTTAAAGGACGGTGTCCTGCAGCGGTTTAGTCAACATATGAATCGCTTAACACGAGCGTCAGAGGTGTTCGGTTATCCGCTTGATTTACAACAAATCAAACAGGCGAAACATCAACTTCAAATCAACTATCCAACGGGACAATATAAGGTAAGATGGCTCGTTGATAAGACCGGTCATTTATCCGTTGATGTGCTTAAAATAAAAGAATTGACAACACCGGTCATCTGTTATTTAGCGAAACAACCCATCGCTAAAAATCATCTATTCAGTCGTTATAAAACAACAAACCGTAAGCATTATCAAGCGTGTGAAGTAAGCGGGCCGACCAACTTTTCAACGTTATTATATAACGAAGACAACGAGTTAACCGAGTTTACGATTGGGAACGTGATTCTTCAAATAAATGGTGTCTTATACACCCCACCGGTGTCCTCAGGGTGTCTACCCGGGATTTATCGTGAAACGCTCCTTGATAAAGGGGAAGTGACTGAAAAAGTCTTAACTTTAAGAGATTTAAAAGAGTCGGAAAAAGTATATCTGACTAACAGTGTGAGAGGTATGGTGGAAGTATCGATGAAGTCAGCGCATAGTTAATGCTTGCCGGGCTATTTCGTGCTACAATAAAGAATGGCAACGCATAGAGCATACGTATGAGAAGTATTCGAAAGTGAACATTTAGAGAGAAGGTGGATTCACCATGGCTAAAGTACAAACAAAAGATTTATTAGACGAGTTTAAACTCGAACTAGTCGCTGGAAAAGACGGACTTGATCGTGAATTTATAATGAGTGATATTTCACGACCAGGTATTGAACTTACTGGTTATTTTAGATATTATCCGAAAGCGCGATTACAGATTCTAGGGA
This sequence comes from Halolactibacillus miurensis, assembly GCF_900116255.1. Classification (GTDB taxonomy): domain Bacteria; phylum Bacillota; class Bacilli; order Bacillales; family Amphibacillaceae; genus Halolactibacillus; species Halolactibacillus miurensis. Next base: position 125,057 of record NZ_FPAI01000006.1, on the reverse strand, counting down.
AAACGGAGTTATCTTATTTTAATGAATTAACATCTGAAGAAAGAAAAGACCGGTCATTAAAGCTCTGTTCGAAAGTCACCCCTTGTATTGTGATTACAAGAGGAATGGATATACCGAAAGAAATTATCGAAGCGTGTAATGAAAAAGGTGTCCCATTGTTACGCTCACCGTATAAAACGACGCGTGTCGTCAGTCGGTTAACAAACTTTTTAGAAGCCCGCTTTGCGCCGTTTACGGCCATTCATGGTGTCCTTGTTGATATTCACGGGGTTGGTGTTATGATTATGGGGCAGAGTGGTGTCGGTAAGAGTGAAACGGCACTAGAACTTGTGAAGCGCGGTCACCGCTTAGTCGCAGATGACTCTGTTGAAATTAGACAAGAAGACTATGATCGTTTAATCGGGACAAGTCCTAAACTCATTGAACATCTCCTGGAAATTAGAGGGTTAGGTATTATTAACGTGATGACGCTCTTCGGTGCAAGTGCGGTGCGTTCACATAAAGAAATTGATTATGTGATTAATTTAGAAAATTGGGATGAGAAGAAACAATATGACCGGATTGGAATGGAAGAAGAAACACTCAAAATTATTGATGTAGAAATTCCAAAAGCGACGATTCCTGTGCGTCCTGGTCGTAACGTCGCCGTTATTATAGAAGTAGCGGCGATGAATTTCCGCTTGAAACGATTAGGTTTAAACGCCGCGGAAGAATTCACAGCACGACTGGCTGAAACAATTGAATCGGAAAAACATAACTTAGAACAAAATAAAGAGTTTTAATTAGGTGTCATTAGCTGTTAGGAGGAACACATGTGTTTAGTTTAAATCAAGCGTTAAGCCCTATCTTTTTAGATATTGGGCCGATTACGATTTATTGGTATGCGATTATTATTGTCACCGGGGTTGTCCTCGGACTCGTCCTTGCGACGAAAGAAAGTGTTCGACTTGGTTTGAAAGATGAAACATTCACCGACTTAATTGTTTGGGCGTTGCCAATCGCGATTGTATCTGCCCGGTTGTATTATGTTATTTTTGAATGGGATCGCTACTCAGACCGTGAATGGTGGGCACCGTTTGCGGTTTGGGAAGGCGGGATCGCCATTCACGGAGCCCTCATTGGTTCAGTGATTTTTGCTTATTACTTCTGTAAAAAGCGTGGTATCCCGTTCTATAAACTTGCGGATATTGCCGCTCCGAGTATTATTATCGGTCAAGCCATTGGCCGTTGGGGAAACTTCATGAATCAAGAAGCACATGGTGGCCCAGTGTCTGATTGGGCTTACGATACATTTTTACAATACTTACCGTCGTTTATTGAAAATCAAATGACGATTGATGGTGTGCTGTACCACCCGACATTTTTATATGAGTCTGTTTGGAACTTAATCATTTTCGCGCTGCTTATATATCTGCGTCGCGTCAATCCGTTACGCGGGGATATTTTCTTAACGTATGTGATGGGTTACTCAGTCGGCCGCTTCTTTATTGAAGGCATGCGGACGGATAGTTTATATGTTGTTGGTAACTTAAGAACAGCGCAACTTATTTCGATTGTGTTAATTATTGTCAGTCTCGTACTGATGTACCTTAATCGGAAGAAGCATTGGGTCACCGTTCAATACAATGGCAAGAAGCGCAAATAACCTTTTAACCTGTTGATTTTTCAACAGGTTTCTTTTAAGGTAAAATGGTAAAAAAAGATTATAAGAGCTTTGGGGGAAACGATGAAGACAATTTTAACAAGAGGTTTAAATAAAGGGCTGCGTGTGACGTGGACATTAAGTAAGGTGATTTTTCCTATTACATTGATCATTACTTTACTACAATATACACCGGTCTTGCCCTTCTTTATTGACGTGATTGAGCCACTGATGAGTGGAATCGGCCTACCCGGTGAAGCAAGCGTGCCACTTGTGTTAGGATTTTCACTAAATTTATATGCCGGCATTGCGGCCATTATTTCTTTTGAATTTACTGTCAAACAAGTGTTCATTTTAGCTGTGATGTTGAGTTTTGCACACAACTTGTTTGTCGAATCGACCGTTGCGGTTAAGGTTGGCGTGCGTTGGTACATTGTGATTCTTATCCGGTTAAGTTTAGCGCTCATCTCAGCTCTCACGATTCACCATTTTGTGCCTTTTGAACAAACACTCGCACAGTATTCGTTTGAAGAGGTACAGGAAGAAACAGTGTCAGGTGTCGTTAATGTTATGATCCATGCATTCACGACCGCCTTTGATAGTGTATGGGGATTAGCGATGATTGTTGTACCACTTATGATCGCGATGCAGCTGTTCCGTGATTTAGGTTGGCTCGATGTTTTGACAGAATGGCTTTCTCCGTTTACACGGTTACTCGGGATTAAAAGTAACGCGGCGATGACGTTAGTTGCTGGACTCACGATTGGTCTCGCTTTTGGGGCAGGTGTCATGGTCGAGGCGATTAAAGATGATCACGTAGAGAAAAAAGACATGTATTTGAGTTTTATATTTCTTGTCAGTTGTCATGCGGTGGTGGAGGATACCTTGATATTTATTCCGCTTGGCATTCCCATACTCCCACTCTTTTTCATTCGCTTATTGACAGCGGTCACTCTAACTCGTATTGTAAGTATTATCTGGACACGATTTGAAACAAATAAACAAAACATTTAGCGGAGGGTATTATGATTAACACATTATTATTTGACTTAGACGGAACATTAATTGATACAAATGAATTAATTATCGCGTCATTTACACACACATTAAAAAAACATACAGGGAAAGACTATACGAAAGAAGAAATCTTACCGTTTATCGGGCCGCCATTAATTGAAAGCTTGACAAGTGTAGACGCGACACAAGCAGAGGCCATGATGGACACGTATCGTGAACATAACATTGCTGAACACGAAACTTATGTTAAAGCGTATCCTACGGTAGTAGATACAATCAAACGTCTACATGAGTTAGGCTATAAATTAGCGATTGTGACAACGAAAATGACAGATACAGCTAGGCTCGGTTTAGAAATGACAGGTCTTGCGCCTTATTTTGATGTCGTTATCGGTTTAAATGAAGTTGAACATGCTAAACCGCACCCAGAGCCTGTATTAAAAGCGCTAGACGCACTTGGTGAAACACCGATGCATGCACTAATGGTTGGTGATAATTCACATGATATTGAGGCAGGACAAAATGCCGGGACCAAAACAGCAGGTGTGGCATGGACAATAAAAGGAAAAGGCTTTTTAGAACGTTTTAAGCCTGACTATATGTTAGAAGAGTTGAAAGATCTGTTAACCATTCTTGAGGTGGAACTATGCGACAAACAGAACGGTTCAAAGTAGAAGGACCCAATAGTTTATGGCAACTCTATCAAACGGTCCCATTTTTTAAAGTGATGAAGAACTTTGTGGTCATTCAACTTGCAAGATACACGCCGATTTTGCCAGTGAAAAATTGGTTTTACCGGACGTTCCTAGGTATGCGTGTAGGGAAACAAACGTCTTTTGCCTTAATGGTGATGGTCGATCTTATGTTTCCTGAGCGTATTACAGTAGGAAATAATAGTATTATTGGATACAATACAACGGTTCTTACACATGAATATTTAATTAAAGAGTACCGATTAGGTCATGTCACCATTGGTGACGAGGTGATGATCGGTGCGAACTGTACAATCTTACCTGGTGTGACCATTGGCGACGGTGCCATTGTTGCCGCAGGAACCGTTGTTTCTAAAGATATACCAGCTTATGCCTTTGCGAAAGGTAATCCAGTTATGATTACTGAAACAAAAATAGATGGAGAGTAAAGAAGGGATTGCGGTGAAGTTAACGAATACAAATCGAGAAGAGACCATGCGACAGCTTCTTGAAACAACGTATGATGTGATTGTCATAGGTGGTGGTTTAACAGGTGCCAGCATCTTATTTGATTTACAGATGCGTGGATTAAAGACGTTATTAATAGAGAAAAATGATTACGCCTCAGGAGCATCAGAAAGTTTTGATTTACTCGTTTATGATAAAAATACGTTTCAAACGTTGTCTAAACAAAAAAAACAAGAATTACACCAGTTGAATCAAAACATTGGAAAGGCGTTTCAATTCATACCGGCCATTGAACTGGTGGCTAAGGACGTACCAGTGACATCAGAACTTAAAAAGCGGTTATGGCCACTATTAAATAAACGTGCGTTAGATAAACCGGTTGCGTCGGTTCAGTTATCAATGGCGCAAAAAAAGCAATTTGAAACTGTCGGGACAATCACACATACAACCCTCCCATTTGTCGATACAGCACGGTTAACGATTGATTTAATTAAAGCCAGTGTGGCCTTAAATGCAGACGCAATCAATTATCAGATGGTGACGGATATGTATCTATCAGACAACGCCTTACGTGGTGTGTTTGTAGAAGATCAAATCACAGGAGAAACGCATGTCATTTATGCTAAAAAAGTTGTCAACGCGACTGGTTTAGCTAGCTTAGATTTGCACGAACGCCTTCAAAATAAAGCCAGTCCTTCCTTTGCGTTAACACCTAGACGAAAATACCAATGGCTGGTACCTTCATCGGTGTTCACACTTGATTTTCCAGTCATCATTAAACAAGGCTTGTATCCTTATACTGTTTCACTGATTCCAAGGGAGCAGGGTGTGCTTGTGAGTACGGTTCGTCCGAACGGTGAGATGCTCTCAACTAAAGCTGTTTTTTTGGAAGTGAAACAAGAAATCGAGCGTGTGTTTCCTGAGGTTACGTTGGATACAAATCATATCTTCACGTTTAGAACAACGAAAGAAGTCGATACTAATGCCGAAAAAACACCGTTTAATTTTTATAAGTCAAGTCAGGACGTAATCACCGCGATTGGCAGTCCAGTCTCAAATTATCGACAGTATGCTGAAAAAGTTGGCGATGAGGTGACTAAACAATTTAAAGCAGAGTCGGCTATTTTGTACGAACGATCCGATACGAGAACACGCGTTGTATCAACAGATGTGGCAAAAGAGACGGTGTATAGTTTAAATGAAGATATTAGTATGATTCAACTGATGAATAAATATCAAGTGGAACAAAGCCAATTAGAACAGTTAAGTCGCGACGTCGATCGCTTAATGATTCATTATCCTATTCCTAGTCGATTGTTTATGGAGCTTCTCTATACTGTCGAATGTGAAGGGGTATATAAAGCATCGGACTTTCTTCAGCGGCGTTTACGTTTAGGTGTGTTTGATTATACGATACACGGCGCCATTACTTTTCAAATCCTCCGATTTCTTGAATATCGTCTGGCCTGGACAAAAGAGGAACGGTCTTACTATGAGCGGGAAGTTAAGCAATTTATGGTGGAACGTCACCAATTTGATTGATGATAAATAGTGTGAGAATCGCTGTGTCTATGCTATACTTACGGTGAAAGAACACAATCTGTTTAGAAGGGGTATTAAATGACTGTGGAAAATGAGATGTCAAACCCAACCTTACCTAAAAATATTATTCCATTCATTCATGATGGAGATTTTTTCTTTACAAAAGGCGTTGAAGCTTTTTATAAAAGGAAGTTTGATTTAGCCTTAAAATATTTAAAAAAAGCCAAAGATATTGACCCATTAGAAGCGCTTTATCCGTCACAAATGTCAATCATCTATACCGAAATCGGTGCGTATCATGCGGCAAATCAAATTCTGAGTGATGTCATTAAGACACATGGTGATGACTATGTCGATAGCTATTATTTAATTGCGAATAACTATGCCCATTTAGGTCTATTAAATGAGGCACAAAAATATGCCACGCTTTATATGGAAAAAGATCCTGATGGGGAATTTTATTCAGAAGCTGAGCAATTGATTACCATCTTAGATTTAACGTTAGAAGAAGAAATGGATTTCTTTGAAGACGAAGATGAAGACGATTTGTTGATGTATCAAGAAACCGCCTTTTATTATTTACAACAGAAAGATTATCTAAAAGCGACAGCTATCTTAGAAGAAGCTCTTGAGTTATTCCCAGAATATGATTTGTTTCATTTTCAATCACGTTTCGCCCGTTTTTTTAATGGTGAAAAGGAAACGGTTTTAACTGAAGAAGAGGCCGCTCTTATCGCTGAACCAAACCAACTTCAATCTCGTTTTAATTTAATGTTTTTCTATCACGATCTAGGTCAATTAGATAAAGTAAAAGACATGGTTGCTTGTTTTGAAGGGGTGTATCCGATGCAACAGGAACAAGCACTTAAAGTAGCCATTGGTTATACCTTAGCGGGGTATAATGATGAAGCAATCCATCGCTTTAGTCGCTTGCAACAACGGACGGTTAAACACCATGTCGACTACTATACCTACTATGCATTAGCGCTTTATCGAAGTGGTAACGTTGTTGAGGCTGAAGCTTTATTTGAAGAAGCAAAACAACGTCACAAACAGCTGCGAAGTAAGTCGGCGCCCTGGTTAGAAGAACGGATGAGCAGATCAGTGGACGAAAGAAAATAAATATACCATAATGGGTATATAAAGGTACACTCATAATCATTACGATTTAAATCTTAAAACAGAAAGGATTGACGTGAAAATGACTGAAGAACGTATTTATGATGTAATTATTATTGGTGCAGGACCAGCTGGTATGACAGCTGCTGTGTATGCTTCTCGCGCCGATTTAGATACTTTAATGATTGAACGCGGTATTCCAGGGGGACAAATGGCCAATACCGAAGATGTTGAAAACTATCCAGGTTATGAAAGTATTTTAGGTCCAGATCTATCAAACAAAATGTTTGAACATGCGAAAAAATTTGGGGCAGAATATGCTTATGGTGACATTACAAGCATTATTGATGGTCACCGTTATAAAAAAGTAAAAGCGGGCGACAAAGAGTATAAAACAAAAACAATCATTATCGCAACGGGTGCTAAATATAAAAAATTAGGTATTCCAGGTGAGGAAGAATTAGCAGGACGTGGTGTATCTTACTGTGCAGTATGTGACGGGGCATTCTTTAAAGATAAAGAACTCATCGTTATCGGTGGTGGTGACTCGGCTGTTGAAGAAGGGGTTTACCTCACGCGCTACGCTAAGAAAGTTACTATTGTTCACCGCCGTGATGAATTACGCGCACAAAAAATCTTACAAGAACGTGCCTTTAAAAATGAAAAAGTGGATTTCATTTGGGACACGATTGTGACGGATATCAATGGAAAAGATGGTAAAGTAGGTTCAGGGACATTGAAAAACGTTCATACTGATCAAGTAACGGAAAAAACAGCTGATGGTGTATTTATTTATATTGGTCTTGAGCCACTTAGTGGACCATTTGAATCACTTGGTATTACCAATGAAGAAGGGTATATTCCAACTAATGATCAAATGGAAACAGACATTCCGGGTATTTTTGCGGTCGGTGATATTCGTGAGAAAACACTTCGTCAAATCGTCACAGCGACAGGTGACGGTAGTATTGCAGGACAAAATGCTCAACACTATATTGAAGAATTAGAAGAGGAATTAGCAAAACAAATATAGTAAATGTCATCTGTACTTGAGCACGTTCATTCAGTGCGTTCTAACGAGATGACACTACTAATCAAGTCAAACACTTTATATACGTTAATCAACCGGATAGGTTGATACCATAATAGCCTTTGCTGCATTTAACATTGTAGCAAAGGCTATTTACATGTTAAGACAGCAAGGATAATTTATAGAATGAAGGTTTGATAAACTGATGACGCTCAACTAAGCACCGGCAGTGCTCGTTGAAAAATACTAGGTTCATAACGAGAGGATATATGCTGCGATCTGCTAAATCATTAAATAAGTGTCAGTCGCCATCTAATAGAGTATTCGTTAGCTGAGCTTTTTTATTTTTTTGCACGAAATAGCCCGATCAAGTAAAGATGATGACAGCCATTGACCTTGTCTACTCATGTAAAAAACGCTTCAAAGAGAGGCGCGCATTCTATTCGACTTTCCTCAGTAGAAAGATTCCGTCATTTTTCCTCATAAAAAATAAAAATAGTAAAAAACCTTGTTTTTGATTAGGCTAGATGGCTTGTATCATCAAAATAAAAACAGCTAAACTTGCTAAAAATATAAAATTCTTTTTAGCACTTTTACACAATGAATAGTGTTAGAGTGAGTGTTAAGTTTAGTATATCAAATTAAAAGGAAACGTCACGAAAAGAAAGCGTTACCATCCGTGATAATTTGAACTGTATCTATTTTAAGGAGGAAATTAATATGATTGATGTAAACGTTCACAAAATTGAAATGTCTGCACCGGATGATATGACCGAGCTAGATAAATTAATCACCAGTGGAGCAATAAACCCAGAAGACGTCATAGCGGTTTTGGCTAAAACAGAAGGTAATGGTTGCGTAAATGACTTCACAAGAGGTTTTTCTACTTTTGTCTTTAAAAACTATTTAGCAAAAAAAATGCATGTAGATGAGCAGACTGTTGCAAGTAAAGTGGCGTTTGTCATGTCAGGTGGTACTGAAGGTGTTATGACACCACATGCTATGATATTCACTCGAAAAGAGGTTGAGAACAAAGAAGAGTCTGAAGAAAAAGGGCTTGTGGCAAATGTAGGATTCACGCGTGATTTCTTACCAGAAGAGATTGGCACATTAACAATGGTTGAAGAAGTTGAACGGGTTGTTAAAAATTTAATAGAAGAATCTGGGATAGAGAACAACGAGGATGTTCACTTTGTTCAAATTAAATGTCCACTACTTACATCCGATCGAATCAGTGATGCGAAAAGAAGAGGAAAATCTGTTGTTGTTGATGATACATACAAATCAATGGGTTACTCAAGAGGCGCATCTGCATTAGGTGTAGCAACAGCTCTTGGTGAGGTAGATAAAGAACAAATAGATGAACAGTCAATTTTAAATGATTGGTCGCTATACTCATCAGTTGCCTCGACATCAGCCGGGGTCGAATTACTTAATTGTGAAGTTATTTTAATGGGTAATTCTAAAAAGTCGGTTAGTAAATTTGCTATTGGTCACAGTGTGATGAAGGATGCTATTGACCTTAATAGTGTATTAGAGGCGATTAAAAATAGTGGCCTTGATATAGACGGGCTACCAACAGAGCAACAAAAAAGTAAAATTGTTAACGTTCTAGCAAAGGCAGAAGCTTCTCCTGATGGTGAAGTAAGAGGTAGACGTAATACCATGTTAACGGACTCTGATATCAATCATACAAGACAGGCGAGAGCTGTTGTAAATGGTGTCATTGCTTCTATAGTAGGAGATCCGATGGTTTATGTGTCTGGTGGGGCAGAGCACCAAGGACCTGCAGGTGGTGGCCCTATATCTGTCATTATTGAAAAGTAATATTTGTATCAGTAAGAATAATAAATAAGAGGGTATAAGACAATACCCTCTTACTTTATTTCCTGCAAGTTTTCGTGTGTGTTTAAAGCAATCATTCTTCTTTGTCATATCTAATAGTGGGTAGTTCTGAGGCAAACAATATTTCAAATTGGAGTTATAGTCAATCAATGATTAGGCAGTGATTTATCTAAAAAATGAAATAGAGGTGTTCAATTTGAGTTTACTAGTTAATTTAATCCCAGTTATTATTATTTTAGTCCTTCTATTTATGAGAAAACACATGTTAATTGCTGGTCTTGCCGGAGGAGTGGTCGCTTTATTAATTGGCGGCATAACAATTCCTGAAGCATCTGGTATTGTACTTAGTGGTATTTCTAATATGCTAGGAATTACTGTACCTATTCTTTATGCATCTGCAGCTGTCATGGTATCAAAAGCTGGCAGTATTCAATCGTTAATAGAATTAGCTAAAAGATCATTAAAAGGAAAATTCGGTATTTTAGCCGGTATTATTGTATTAATTCAAGGTTTAGCTACATATATGGCCGGTATGGGTGCTGGGAATACTATGGTAACAGCACCTTTAATGGCAGCGGCTGTAGGAGCAGTACCAGAAGTGATTGCAGCTATGGCAATAATATCTGCTATAGGTTTTACAACATCACCAGCATCAACTGAAACAGCTCTAACAGCTGAAAGTGCTGGGATAGAAGTCACAGCACACGCATCGATTATGCTTCCATATGTTATAGGGTTTTACTTGCTAGCGATAGGTCTTGCTATTTACGGGGTTTATAAACGTGGGAGATTAGTAGGTTCAACTGAAAAAGAAGACCAATATGCTGATGTTAAAAGTTTAACATTAATTAAATACGCTCTTCCATCAATTGCTCTATTGTTGATGGTTGTAGCTGGTTCAAGTTTAAATGGTGTTTTGGGTATAACATTATTTACACCAATCACTACTGTCATTTTTACAGCTATACTAACAGTGTTATTAACACCGTTAAATTCTGATTCAACGAGTGAAGCTTTAATTGATGGTTCTAGATTTATTTTAACGACGTTATTTTCTGTAGGTATTTTCTTAGGTTTTATTAATATTGTTGCTGAATTAGGTGTTTTCGAACAAATTGCTGATTTAGCTAGTCAAGTACCTCAATTTTTAGTCTTACCAGTTGCTATGATATTGGCATTTTTAATCGCCATACCATCCGGTGCATTCGCTGCAGGTGTACTTACTTTAACTTTACCGACACTAGCAGTTCTTGGTTTACCAGCTGAGGCAATGGGATTTGTAGCGATTGCAACCGGATTAGGAACACAAGTCAGTCCAGTACAAATTAACGTTGCTGCCTTAGCGGATGGTTTTAATAAAGATATAATGACAATAATAAAAGATCAAGCTAAGTTTATTATCGGCATGCTAATTGTTGTCATGATTGTGGCGGTCATATTTGTATAGTCTGAAATATGATTATATTTTAGACTGTACTGATCAGGTGGTGTTAAAATGAGTAATGAATCAGATTTAGATATTATATACGGAATAAATGATCAACCAACTTTGAAAAAAGCTGTTCCTTTAGCTTTTCAGCATATACTGGCTATGTTTGCAGCAAATGCAACACTGCCATTATTAATATCATCAATATTAAATTTATCTGCTGCTCAAACAACGTTATTAATTCAATCAGCTTTACTAATGTCAGGTGTGACAACGCTCATTCAAATTAGTAGAAATAGAGGCATTGGTTCTCGCTTGCCTCTCGTTATGGGCACGAGTAACGCTTTTATATCAACAAGTCTGGCTATTGCAACAGATTTTGGGATTGGTGCTGTATTTGGTGCTGCTTTTATCGGTGGTCTTGTTGAGTTTTTTATAGGTAAATATTTAGACAAATTACAACGGTTTTTTCCACCGCTAGTTAATGCTATCGTTGTACTAACTATAGGTATAACGCTTATACCTGTTGGTATAACCCAAGCAGCAGGTAGTATAAATACAGGTAGTTTAAGGAATTTGTTCGTTGCCTTAGTCGTGCTGATAAGTATTATTATTTTTCATCAAAGTTCACATGTATTTTTAAAATCATCATCAATATTATTGGGGATTGTTGTTGGGTATGTTATGTCATACTTTTTAGGTATGGTAGATTTCTCAGCGATTACACAGACGAGTTGGCTTTCTTTTCCTAAACCTTATCAGTTTCAGTGGAAATTTGAACCTGTAGCTATTTTCTCGATGATCTTTATGTATCTTGCAACCTCTATTGAAACTTTAGGTGATGTCTCAGCACTGACTAGAGGGGCAGAAGGACGAGAACCAACGAATGAAGAGATGTCTGGGGCAATTATGGCTGATGGTCTGTCGAGTAGCTTAGCCTCACTATTTAATTCGTTTCCAAATACATCCTATACTCAAAATGTTGGTGTCGTTAGTTTAACGGGGGTTTTCAGTCGATATATTGTTAAGTTAGGTGCATTTATCTTATTGATATTATCTTTTGTACCAAAGTTTTCTGCTATTATATCGGTTATGCCAGAACCTGTTTTAGGCGGTGCGGCAATAGCTATGTTCTCCATGGTAGCAGTGTCGGGAATATCCCTGATGCAAACAATAAAATTAAATAGTAGAAATATGTTAATTATTGCGATTTCTCTAGGTTTAGGAGTGGGTTTAAATCTTGTACCTGAAGCAACACAACAATTGCCTCTTAACATGCAAATTGTACTTACGTCAGGTGTTGTTCCTGCTGCAGTGACATCTATTATTTTAAATGTTATACTTCCTGAGTCAGATCAGTAAGGGATTGCTGTTGTTTGATATGAAAAAAATGTTGTAAAGTCGTATATTAGCTGATAACTTAAGTGAGCTAAAGTAATATCGTACACTTATAGTGCTTATTTGATTAAATAATTTACCTGTTCTTAATCTCACTGTAATCAAACTGCAAAACAAGTGGGGTATACTATAATTAAGTAATTAACCCCCCTTTTAATATACGAAAATGATTGGCGCAGTATATGAGCTTTTGCTTATATTCTGCGTCTTTTTTTTGTGGATTTTTTTCTTGAATGTACCAAGATGGCCTGTCGTTTTTTTGGGTTAAGATATTTAATATGCTACAGTTAAAAGTTAACGTAAGAGAGAATTGAATTTTTTAAGTGGAAACAATCGATTGCGACTGTAAGTTTTGCTATAATGAAGAAAGAGTGTTAAAAGGAAGTGAGTGAACAATATGCAGCGTGTCACTAATTGTTTAATTATAGATCAGGATAAAGTTCTGTTACTAAAAAAACCACGTTATGGTTGGTATGCGATGCCAGGTGGAAAAATGGAACCGCATGAAACTGTTCAAGAAGCAGTGATAAGAGAAGTGTATGAAGAGACAGGTTTAAAAATAACGAACCCGAAAATTATGAGTATTGCTAACATAAATAAACCATCGGCTAAACCACCAAAAGATGACTGGATGATGTTTACTTTTGTCGTGAAAGGCTATGAGGGGACGCTTGTAGAAGAGTGTCCAGAAGGTGAGTTAGAATGGATTGATCTTAATGACGTATCAATAATTCCTACAGCCCCGAGCGATCGGATTATTCATGATTATACGCTGAAACAAGATCGCATCCTTTATGCGCAATTTGAGCTAGATGAAAAGGATCAATTAATCAGCTTTAAAACCCAAGACAATTAGAGGAGGCAAAAGAGATGACGAATCCAAAGGAAACATCACTTGTTATTATTACAGGTATGAGTGGCGCTGGTAAAACTGTAGCGGTTCAAAGTTTTGAAGATTTAGGTTACTACTGTGTCGATAACTTGCCACCTGCTTTATTACCAAAGTTCTTAGAATTAATGAAAGATGCGTCGAATAACATCAATAAAGTTGCACTTGTGATTGATTTACGAGGGCGCGAATTTTTTGATACTTTATTTGAAAGTTTAGATACGCTCTCAGACTTAACCTGGATTGATGAGCATATATTATTTTTAGATGCCCAAGATCAAACACTTGTGTCTCGCTACAAAGAAACGAGACGCTCTCACCCGCTTTCACCAAAGGGTTTACCGTTAGAGGGGATTAAAAAGGAACGCCAATTGTTAAGTGAACTACGTGGGCGTGCTCAACACTTTATTGAAACAACGAATTTGAAACCGAAGGAATTGCGCGAAAAAATCGTGCAAAAGTATGGAGAGCTTGAGCAAAAAATCTTCTCTGTTCATACAATGTCATTTGGGTTTAAATATGGAATGCCAATTGATGCTGATTTAGTTTTTGATGTGCGCTTTTTACCAAATCCACATTATGTGGAACACTTGCAGCCTCAAACTGGATTAAATTCTGACGTGCGGGATTATGTATTTAAATGGGCAGAAACACAAAAGTTTGTCGATAAGTGGTTAGACTTGCTTAGTTTTATGCTTCCCCAGTATAAAAAAGAAGGTAAGTCTCAGCTCGTCATTGCCATCGGCTGTACTGGCGGCCAACACCGTTCAGTGGCTCTAGCAGAACATGTCGCTAAATACTTCTCAGATCAATATACGACGCATGTTTCCCACCGTGATATTGATAAGCGGAAAGGGCATTAAAGATGGAAGAACATCTAAAGAAAGTAACGGTCCTAGGTGGTGGCACAGGTATGCCAGTTATTTTACGTGGATTGAAGAAATACCCGATTGATTTATCAGCCATTGTAACTGTCGCAGATGATGGGGGATCATCTGGACGGTTACGAACAGAAATGTCCATGCCAGCACCAGGAGATATTCGAAATGTTATTGCCGCTTTATCTGAAGTTGAACCGATGATGGGAGCTCTACTCCAGCATCGATTTGATTTAGGTGAAGAAGGCTTAAAAGGACACTCTATGGGTAATTTAATCTTAGCGGCAATGACAGCTGTCACAGGAGATTTTTACTTAGGAATTAAAGAAATTGAAAAGGTCTTTAACGTGAAAGGTCAAATCTATCCTGTTGCCAATCAAAACTTATTTCTTAGCGCAGAAATGAAAGACGGTGAGATTGTTGTTGGTGAGTCAAATATTCCAAAGGCTAATAAGCCGATTCACCGGGTCTTTTTAGAACCAGAAACAGCTGAACCGCTCCCGGAAGCAATGGAAGCGATTATCGCTTCAGACCTTATCGTTATTTCACCAGGGAGTTTATACACGAGTACGTTACCGAATTTAATCGTTCCGCAAGTAGCAGATGCTTTAAGACGCACAGATGCAGAGGTTGTCTATGTTTGTAACGTGATGACTCAAAGTGGGGAAACTGATGGCTTTACCGCATATGACCACGCCAGGGTCATACTAGAACATGTAGGTGAAGGTGTGATAGATACAATCTTGGTTCATAGTGAAGGGTTTAGTCAAGATATACTAGATCGTTATTTAGAAGAACAGGCAAAGCCAGTCGTCTATGATAAAGAACGATTAGAAACGCTTGGTTTAGAAATAATTGAAGGAAATATTATTACTGATCACGATCATGTCTTGCGACATGATAAAGATAAAGTCGCAAAAATATTATGCGGCCTTATTGGTATTTGTGATCCATTAGAAAGGTGAATGTCTTATGTCTTTTGCTTCAGAAATCAAAAAAGAGCTGACGCAAATTGATAACAATGATTGTTGTAAAGAAGCTGAACTTGCCGCCTTGATTCGAATGAATGGTGCCGTATCTATTGCTCGAATGACGTATGTCCTTGATGTTCAGACGGAAAATGCTGCGATTGCTAGACGTATTTACACACTCATAAAATCATTGTATCCACATCCTATCAAATTGCTTGTACGTAAAAAAATGAAATTGAAAAAAAACAATGTCTACATTGTAAGAATAGAAGAAGGCGCAAAAGATATTTTATTAGATTTAGCGATTTTAAAAGAACCATTTACCTTCGTTCGAACAATTTCTAAACAGTACTTAAAGAAAACGTGTTGTAAACGGGCCTACTTACGTGGCGCCTTTCTTGCGGGAGGGTCAATTAATAATCCAGAAACATCTTCGTATCACTTAGAAATTGCCAATAGTTATGAAGAACATAATGATGCTTTGCAAAAATTGATGAACGGCTTCGATTTACATGCGCGTACACTTGAACGTCGTAACGGATATATTACCTATATTAAAGAAGCTGAAAAAATCACCGAGTTTTTAAATTATATTGGTGCACATCATGCGCTATTTAAGTTTGAAGATGTTCGTATTATTCGGGATATGCGTAATTCAGTTAACCGCTTAGTGAACTGTGAGACGGCTAACCTAAACAAAACGATTGGAGCAGCCTTTAGACAAGTCGAAAATATACGCTTTATTGAAAGAACCGTCGGTCTAGAAGCCCTACCTGATAAGTTAAAAGAAATTGCAAGACTAAGAGTTGACCACCAAGAAGTCTCGTTAAAAGAATTAGGAGAACTTGTTAGTGGATCACCCATCAGTAAATCAGGTGTCAATCACCGTTTAAAGAAGATTGATCAATTTGCTGATCAATTACGTGGAGAGTATCCGATTCAAAAACAGTCCGAAACTCACTAACATAAGTTACAATAAATAGCGTATAATGAAACTGTTGTAAAAATAATTGATTCTTTGTCTAAAGGAGCGAGTGGTTATGAAGTGTATTGTAAATGTCAATCCTGGTCTTCAAGCGAGTCCAGCATCCAGCTTTGTTCAAACAGCGAATCGGTTTTCATCGGAAATTTACTTAACGAAAGGTGAACGACGTGTGAATGCGAAAAGCATTATGGGTCTGTTAAGTTTAGCGATTGCTAAAGGTGATACTATTGAACTAAAAGCAACAGGTGGCGACAGTGATGAAGCTATCCAAGCACTCGGCGATTTTTTACGACAAGACAACTAACCCCAAGACTAAAAGCAACAATACCACTAGAGGTACTGTTGCTTTTTATAATAAATGGGTAGTAGAGGAGGAAATACAATGGCATTACATATTAATAATGTGACGAAACAATTCGGTACGTTTACAGCCGTGGATGATTTATCCATTACAATCAATGAAAATCAAATTTTTGGCTTTCTTGGCGCAAATGGTGCAGGTAAAACCACCACTTTTAGAATGATTTTAGGATTGATTGATGAAACAAAGGGTAATATCAGTTGGGATGGCCGTCAAATTGATTACAGTATCACTGATTCAATTGGGTACTTACCAGAAGAACGTGGGCTGTATCCGAAGATGCAAGTAAAAGAACAAATGATTTATCTGGGACGGTTGAGAGGGATGGAAAAAAAGTCAATCATTAAAGAATTAGATTACTGGTTAGATAGATTTAAAATTCCTGATTATAAAGAGAAAAAAGTAGAAGAATTATCAAAAGGGAATCAACAAAAGATTCAATTTATCTCAGCGGTCATTAATCAGCCTAAATTACTTATTTTAGATGAACCGTTCTCAGGACTTGATCCAGTCAATGTAGAATTATTAAAAGAAGCAGTTATTGAGCTGAAAGATAAAGGGACAACCATTGTCTTTTCATCTCATCAAATGTCGACGGTAGAAGAACTCTGTGAATCGCTCTGTATTATGGTTAAAGGTAAGCCTGTTGTTCAAGGGGCACTAAAAGATATTAAGCGCCAATTCGGCAAGAAAAACGTCTTAATTCACGCAGATATGGATTTGAATTTCTTAAAAGAGGTTCCTGGTGTTGTAAAATATGCTGAAACGGCAGAAGGATGTCGCTTACAGATTAATGATGAAGTCGTTTCACAAGCCATTCTAAAAGAACTCATCGTGCGTGATGGTTTTATCAAGCGGTTTGATTTACTCGAACCATCTTTAAATGACATCTTTATTGAGAAAGTTGGTGAGTCTTATGAATAAATTTTGGGTCGTTTTATCACAAACATATATGACACGATTTAAATCAAAATCTTTCAAAATAACTACGGCATTATTTTTAGTATTTATTCTTGCGATTGGTAATATTGACCGTATTATTGAACTATTTAATTCTGATGAAGAACCATCAGTCACGACGGTGGCAGTTGTTGATGAGACAAATCTTTATGGCGATTACTTATCTAATATGGAAAGTCAAACACTGCAATATGACGTGACTACAGAAAGTGTCGCGTCATTAAATGAATCGGTATTAGAAGGTGAAATTGATGGTGTATTAACCTTATCAAATGATGAGTCTCAACCATTCACCGCGACACTTCGCTTAGAAGATGTCTTAAATAATAGTATTGAATATGAAGTAAATGAACTTCTGCAGCAACTAAAAGTAATGGTGATGACTGAGGAATCGGGTATTGATGGTGAAGTCTTGAAGTCTATCTATTCACCCGTGTCATTCCAATTAGAAGCTATTGAAAAAGCAGATGGTACGACATCAAAAACTGAAGAAGAAATAAGCGGCGCACGCGGGCTTGTCTATGTAATGCTATTCTTGTTATACTTTGCGGTTATTACGTATGGTCAAATGATTGCGACTGATATCGCGAATGAAAAAACATCACGAGTTATGGAGATATTAATCTCAAGTTCCAGTCCAGTTTCACAAATGTTTGCGAAGATTATTGGGATTGCTTTACTTGGTTTAACGCAAATCTCGATACTTATTGCGACAGGATTCTTTGTGATTCAAACACGTGCAAGTGACTTTGAGGGTGATTTCTTTGAAGTTTTCGGTTTTAGTGATATTGATGTGTCCGTTTATGTTTATGCGCTTGTCTTTTTCTTACTCGGGTACTTATTATATGCGACATTGTCAGCAATGCTTGGCTCACTGGTTAGTCGAATGGAAGACGTTGGTCAGTTAATGTTCCCAGTGATTATTTTAATCGTTATTGCCTTTATGGTATCGATGTTTGGATTAGAATCACCGGAATCAACGTTAGTTACGGTGATGTCTTATATCCCATTCTTTAGTCCACTGGTGATGTTTTTACGGGTAGGGCTTCTCGGCATTCCTTTTTATGAAGTTATGTTAAGCATTGGTATTTTACTAGTAACAATTTTCATTCTTGGTTATGTCGGCGCAAAAGTATACCGTGGTGGTGTATTAATGTACGGCGGTGGATTTAAGTTGAAAGATTTAAAACAAGTCATGCATTTAAGTAAGAAGAGCAAATAGTAAAAAATATAAATAAGTGCGTTCTCTGTAACTCAATAAAGAGAACGCACTTATTTTTTCATGTCATGAAATATGTGCTCATCATTTAGGGACAACCCAAATAATAAATGACGTCTGAAAGCAAAGTTGAGCATTGGAATATGGGTCAACGATTATGCCAACATGAGGGACGCCATTGTGGTCATTGCTTAAGGGGGAGAGATTAATTTAATAATGTAATATTTAAAGTTTTAAATATGATCGATAAAAGTAGTAAAGCGATATATTTAAACCATAGTGTTTTTAACGCTTCAAATAAATAATGGAGGATTTATATGCATAAACGAAGTGTACGTTAAGTCAATCAATGGTGTTCGAAAAATTAACAGTATGCATACTAAATTAATGGCAGGAATGAATGGGAGAAACGTGCGTTCTCTGTTAAAATAAAAGAAGTAATAAGAAAGTTGGTGAAAAGGATGAAAGAAACGATTCGCTTTATCCATAGTGCTGATTTACATTTGGATCGACCGTTTGTTGGTTTATCTAAACTCGGACATAAACAAGTAGAAAAAATGAAACATAGCGCTTTTTTAGCACTGAACCGATTAGTTGAGTTAGCGATTACAAAAAAGGTTCATTTTGTGGTCATTGTTGGAGATATATTCGATCAAGCAAGTACGACTATTTTTGCTGAAGTGAAATTTAAGCAAGCACTAGAAAAATTAAATCAGCACAGCATCCATGTTTATCTTTCTTTTGGTAACCATGACTATCATCAAACAGGCGAGATGACGTTTGATTATTTAGAACATGTGCACGTATTTAATCAGCAACAGATCTCATCATTTACATATAGAAATTCATCAGGAACCACGGTTCAACTACAAGGATTCAGCTATGAAACACGTCATGTGACAGATGATCTTTCTCGTGGTTTTTCAATCGATCATACATGTGATTATCAAGTAGGTATGCTGCATGGTAGTGTTGGGGCATCAACTGAACATGAAACATATGCGCCATTTCAACTAGACTGGTTAAAATCACTTGGTTTTGACTACTTTGCACTTGGTCATATTCATAAACGACAAGTACTCAGCGATAACCCACCCGTTGTTTATTCAGGTAATATTCAAGGGGGTTCAAAAAAAGAAACAGGTGAGAAAGGATGCTTCTTAGTTGAACTAACAGAGACTGGCACAGTTTTTACCTTCCACTCACTTCAAAGTGTATGTTTTGAGACACTCGAAATAGATGGTGCCTCTATTTATACGGTTGATGACCTTATTCATACGTTACGGGAGTGTTTAGAAAAGCAGGATGCAGAGTCGATGTTAGCTATTGAGATTTATCATCCCACGGATACATTGATATCATTGTATCACGCACAAGGTTTTAATGACGTACTTCAGTTACTAAATGAGGAAAATGATGATCAAAGTTATTTCATAGACCTTGTGGTTAAACAGCCGCCTGTCACATTACATAAGCACGATCCTTTCTTTCAAACGTTAACGCATCAGTTTAAGGAAGCAAGCGATGTGTCATATGTCGATGAGTTGTTCCAACATCAACGAGCTAGACGATTCCTAGATGCACTAACAAAGGATGAATTAGCTTCTGCTTCGGATGAGGCTTTTCATTATCTGTATTACCAACTGATTGGGGGTAACGTACATGAGGATTAACACATTTACTATCTATCAGTTCGGAAAATTAGTCAATAAAACATATGAGATAAATCGTGAGAGCTTAATTGTGATTAGTGGTCAAAATGAATCAGGTAAAACACACGTGCGGTACTTTCTGACGTATATGCTCGTGGGCCTCACAAAACAAGAGTTAGAACGATTTAATTATCAACCGAATCATTTCTTTGGTGGCGAATTAACCATTCAATGTGACGATAAAGTCTTTACCTTATATCGAACGGATAAGTTAAACCATCAATTACTCGTTAAAGATGAACAAGAGAATGACATCCCAATGGATGTGTTTAGTCAATACGTTCAACGAGTCAACCGAGAATTCTTTGACCGTATTTTTCATTTTGATGTGTTGTCCATTCAAAAAGAACAGACAGATTCGCCGGAACAATTAGGTGACTTATTGTTATCTCTTAGTATGTCAGGGACTGATGCGATTGAACGGACCGAAAAAAAATTAAAGAAAGCACTTGAGCGCCTGTTTAAAAAGGCTGGCACGAATCCTGAGTTAAACCAACAACTCAAAACATTAGAATCGATGGAGAAACAGCTAAAAGAACTAAAAGAAAAAGAATCAGGTTATCACGTGCTTGAACAAGACATCAAAGAAATAGAAAAGTCAATCGACCAATTACATGATGATATCGATGAAGTTAAACAACAGCTCTTTTTTTATCAGACATATCAACAACTGTATCACATCATTGAAAATTACCAAGTAGCAAATCGTTACCTCTTAGAGCATAGTAAGCCACACGTAAAGCGAGAAATAAATAAAGCTGACGTCATAGCCTGGCATGAAAAGAAACGTGATCTATTACAACAAGTGTCCTATCAACAACAACTGATTGAACGTAAAAAGGAAAAAATAAAAGACAGTCAAACACGCTTGGGAGAAGCCTCATTTTATCAATTTTTATCAACCATTAACGATCATGAATCATACTGGCGTGAACAGCATCACATATTTTTACAAACAAAGACAGAGCTTGACCGTGTCATGACAGCTATACAGGACGAAAAGAGAAACATAGGCTTACAACTGGATGATGAGATGGTCCAACAGTTAGCTTTACCTAAAGAAAATGTTGCTGAATTGGACACAATGACAACGCTGTATAAAGAACTAGATGACGATCTAACATCTAAACAAGCGGAACTGGAATTACTGCTAAGTGAGGGAGATAGTCTTTCGTACGAACGGCATCAATTAGAAGAGGCGCTATTAAATGATTATGAGCGTCAGGATATAGAAGATGCTATCGAATCATTAAAGCGTAAGCATGACAGGGCTATTACACCTAAGCAGTTACTACCGGTATTTAGTCTTGCCTCGGGTGTCTTAATTATGACCTTCATTGCTCTTTATGTGATGAATAGCTTTCAACCATTCATTATTATCGGTTTAATGATGGTATATATGATTAGTTTAGTTAGTCTGATATATGTGAAGCAACGACCTAAGGTGTCAGCTAGAGAAGTACCAACACAACAAGAAGAAAATCAGTTACAGCACTATTATCAGGTTTTAACTAGGGATGAAACGGCTAAAAGAAAAAGAGATGAGTTAACACGTGATTGGCTAATTTTTACGAGAGATGTGGAGGTAAAAGAAAAAGAAATAAAGAAACAAAAAGAACGAAAAACACATGTTTCTCGAAATATAGATAGATTTAAAGGCCGATATCCGTTTCTTAGTCACGTAGTTGAACCTAGGTATAGTGCAGTGTTGGCAAGTGTCTATCAGTTAAAGTGTCTTTTAGAGGAAAAAGCTACATTAATAACATCACTAACATTGCGTGAAGAAAAGCTTAAACAGTTTAAACAATCAATAATTGATCAGTGTGACATTACCGAACAAACCTCAATGGAAGGCATGCTGAAGCTAGTACGTCATCAATATGATGAACATAAACATGCCCGCGAGCGTCATACTGAATTAACCGAAGAATTACGAGGGTTAGAAGATGAGGCTCAACAAATAGAAGCGACATTAATGCCAGTTGTTGATGCGTTAGCTGAGGCATATGATGCCTATCATGTGAAGGATTTTGAAGCTTTTATTGCTCAACATGAAAAAGTCATACACTATAAAGAAATGATACAACAAAAAAGTGAGATGAAACAAAAGTTAGAGCTACGTTTTTCGCCTCGTGCGTTAAAGTCTATTTTTTCTGAACCACTGATAAATGAACGGTTACTGAAAGAGTACCTCGATGAACATGAGGATAAGAAGCAACGACTTGATGATGCACACATGTCGATAATGAAACAACTGGCCACGTTGAAAGCGGAAAAGCAACAAATGGAGTCCTCGACAAGTTACCGGGATTTACACTATCAATTCCAAATGAAACGAGAGGCGTTTAATCAACAAGCAAATGAGTGGCTAATGTATAAAATAAGTTATGAACAACTGCTTAAAACAAAGCGATTGTTTCAAGCATCGATGCTGCCTGGTATTTTAGATAAAGCAAGCGAGGTCTTTAGGGCGGTAACCAACAATCGCTATCACTCGATTGATTATGACGATGTGTCCAAGCAACTATTTGTGACGCATGGACAAGGTCAGTTGGTTGCCATGGAATTATCACAAGGCACACTAGATCAGCTAGTGATTGCGATTCGGTTAGGAGTCGCGATGGTTTTAAATCAATCCATTGATTTGCCATTTATTATTGATGATAGTTTCGTTCATTTTGATGAAGGACGTAAAAAACGGTTGCTTGATTATTTAAGTCAAGAACAGCGTCAAAGTTTTTATTTCACGACAGCACCTAAAGAGCGACTAACCGATTACCAAGTCATTGACTTAGAAGTCGAATAGTATCTTTTCAAGAAGTAGAAGTCATGATAAGATGGTACATTGATAGCGCGTGATGGGAGAGAAGTATAATGGAAGGAAAAGATGAGCAAAGAATACATGAAGCGTATGAAGAAACCATTGATAAATTTATTCAAATGATTGCGAAAAACATGAGTCTTTATGGTATTACACCCTCAATTGGACGGTTATATGGGAAGATTTATTTCAATGATGCACCGATGACATTAGATGATATGCGTGAAGCACTTGAAATGAGCAAAACCAGTATGTCAACAGGTGTAAGAGCGTTAACAGAGATGAAAATGGTAGAACCGGCGTTTAAAAAAGGCGTTAGAAAAGATTTGTACAAGTCCGAGGAAAACTGGTATAAATCTTTTACAACACTGTTTGGTAATCGTTGGCGCCATTACACAGAGACAAATATTGAAGAAGCTGATGAAGCAGTTGAAGCGTTACTTAAAATTAAAGAACAAACAACGGATGACGTATTTATTGAAAGAATTGAACATGATATTGAGCGACTAAGCTATGCGAAAAATTATTATAAGTGGCTGATGCGTTTTATTCAGGTCGTCGAATCAGGAGAAATATTTGATTATATTCCAAAAGAAGAACAGTCGGAGTGACTGTTCTTCTTTTTATGAAATATTAACGAGTGATTAAAAAGTAGAATTAAATGCTTGCTACTCTCGGTAGTAGGCCATTTCTTCATTTTCATATCGACTATCAAAGTAATCGACAAGGTGGATTAAGTACCCTTCCGCTGTTTGAGGCGCTCTGACAGCAGACCCCCACTCAGGTAGGCCGTGGTGACATAAGATGCAGTGATTGATTTGATGAATATGTGATAAGGGTAAAGGTGTTTTTAATTGACCAAGCATCTGTTGTAGTAGCATGACACCATAAGGAATGTGACCGACTAAGACACCTATAGGATCCATTTCTATTCCGCCTTGTGCGCGGGAATCTAGTTCTTTTTTATCTGCGTGGGGATAAAGAAAATCAAACGCTTGATAACTTTTTCCTGCATAATCATATTCTAATAATTTACCTAAGTCATGATAAAGAATAGACGTATATAAAGTGTTAAAGTTTATTGACGCTTGATCAAGACTCACTAATTGATTCAACATTTTATATAAATGATCAAGTGTATCTTGCCAAACAGGACGTTTTCGTTCTGTTTTTTCTTTTTTTGCCTCCGCATAAACTTCGTGCTTATATACTTTTTCAACAACCGCAATGAGATAAAGTAAGGCTTCGACAGGTCCTTTTTCGTGGTGTTGGATATAGTAAGTAAACCGCATTAAACCCGTCGTATGTTTAATCAGCCCGCCAATGTAGTTATGGTGAAACCCTTTAGCGGCAGGGGCGAGTAAAAAATCATCCCAAAAATAACGTAATGTTTCAAGGGCAAGTGTCTTGTATCGCTCATTTAACGTTGTTAAATAGAAAACGAGTTCTTCTGCAATCTCTTTTAAATCAAGTTTAGGAAAAGGGAGCAAGGTAAATGGTTCGATAGCTTGCTCCACTGGGGCAAGGTGGTTAATAGTCAAAGATTTATTTTGATTGTATTCATCAACGACTGCTGTGACATCAAAGACACGATGTTTTTCTAGTAATGGAAGCGTTTGTTTGATAGCCCCTTGATTATCCCACATTTTTGCCCGGTACATCCCATTTTGATTACTAAAGGTGAGAGTAAGATACTCTTTATTTGTTTTTGTTAGTCTCACGTCGTAATCGTTAAGTAATAAGCGTTCATGAACTTTTGCGCCAGCTTCAAAATGATCAAGAATGAAGGTTGCTTCAGCATCTTTTATTTCAGGGAAGGTTAAAGATTGAATGATATTACCTACTTCGTCATTAAGATCAATTGAATAAGCAATTTTTGAATAGAAATAGTCAATCGTACGTGTCATAGAGTCACTTCCTTTTATATATCGTTATGTTCATCTTATCAGAATTGTTTTGGGTATGCCATAGAGTATGACATTTGATATCATCAGTCAAATTTTAATTCTGTAAGAAAGATAGATAATTAGAACCTAACCACGATGACTCAATATAAAAGAAAAACACTTACAGAGAGAGATCTCTGTAAGTGTCTGTAGTAAAAAAGAGTAATTATTCGGCTGATTCATCCGTTGTATCGTCTGTCTCTTCGGTGTCAGCATCAGCATCTTCTTCAATATCTAAATCTTCTTCTAAGTCAGCTGCAGGATCTTCAAAGACAAAAGTATCTTCAAACTCTTCGATTTTTACATCGATATCTGCATCTTTAAGTAATTGCATGATTTTTTCTTGCGCTTGAGTAGAATCAACTTTTGTTGTCGCAATTTCTGACTCTAATTGTTCGCGTACATCTTCTAATGCTTCCACATCACTTTCAACTGGACGCTTATCCGTTACGTAGATGATGTGATAACCATATTCAGATTGAACAGGTTCACTGATATCACCAATTTCTAATTCGTAAGCTTTGTCCTCAAATGCAGGTACCATTTGACCACGTGAGAAGTAACCAACAGAACCGCCTTCAGCAGCAGAACCAGAATCGGTTGAATATTCTTCAGCTAAGGCAGCAAAGTCTTCACCACTTGTGGCACGTTCGTATAATTCATTAGCTAATTCTTCATCTTCAACTAAGATATGAGAAGCTTGTACTTCATTAATCATACGGTTGTATTGTGTTTCAATTTCCTCATCTGTTACTTCTACACCATCAGCAAGTGCTTTTTGTTGAAGCATTTGCATCCGTAATTGTTCTTCAAAAGCAGCTTCAGAGGCAATACCTTGTTGTTGAAGTAACATTTCAAACATGTCACCATATTGTTCACGGTACATATTCATTTGATCTTCAATGGCAGACTCATCAATCTCATATTTTGATTCTAAAATTGTCTTTAGTACCATATTTTGAAGAACGCTCTCACCGGCAGTTGCTTTTAATTCTTCGTAAAAAGCATCCTTTGTAATATTACCTTCGTTTGTTTCAACGACTACCTCAGCGTCATCTCCAGAACAAGCGCTAAGTCCGATGAGACTTGCCGTAATTGTGGCAACCATAACTAACTTTTTCATTAAACACACTCCTACTTTAAATTATAAGACGTTCTGTCTTGTTTTTGTTTACCTTAGTTAATATATCATATTTTTGTCTTAAAAAAGAGGTGGAATCGTAAATTCCTCTATTTTTACATATTTTTTTCACGATTGTGTAAACGTGACCAAAGACTTCTACTATTAAACTTTCTGCTATCAAATGCTCTTGCGAGCTGTTTGACATGTGAAGGATCACTTGTTTTAGCTAGAAAAGAAGCTATCTAACACAGTAAGGTTAGACAACTTCTTAATTTTCAAGATATACGATCGTCATCATTGATTTCTTGACAGGTTGTTTTTAACTGGATAAAAGCTTTCTCAAGATGTTTGTGAAAAATGAGCATCTGTTTGACTTTTGTTTCAATTAACTCACCTTGAGGTCTGTCTGAAATTTTTTTCTCTATAGAAGATAAACTTTGTTTTTGCATCGATGTGTGACTTAACCATTTATCAAGATAATAATGCATAAACCGCTGAAATAAATCATCGGTTGTCGTATATAAATCTTTTCTTACACCTTTTTTCCATACTTGATTAACTAAATTTAAATCAGATAAATTTCTTATCCCAGTATTAACAGATGTTTTGCTTTTACCTGTTGTTTGGCTCATTTCATCAAGTGTCATCGGTTGATGGTTTAGAAAAAGGATCGTAAACAGTCTAGAATCGCTCGGAGAGAGATCAAAAAGCTCGAGTGTTTTTGAAAACTCATTAATGACATCATCAGTTAAATAAGATTCAGGCTGCATATGTGAGCTCCTTTCTATTGTAAGAATAAATTAAACCTAATATAAGCTTACATAAATTTCAAAGATAATGGAAATGATAAATTGGATAGTATTACGGAGTATTATGGAGTATTTCTAAGTAAAAGTTTTAATTTGTTTGTACAGTTTAAACTGTATGTAAAATATATTCGAATACTACGGTTTTTGCCGGTTGAACTATTGACTCATTCTAAGGTAAGCTATTAGAGTACTGTATTACGGCAAAAAACATCTAATCCGTTTAAAAGCTGTGTTAACGGGAATTGAAAAGTGAATGTATGAGTATTGACTCATGAGCTTTGTAATTATAAAAGAGGGGTGAGGTTATGCCAGTTATTGAGGTTAAAGGTCTATCGAAAGTTTTTGGTAAGAATGTTAAAGACTCTTTAAAGTTACTGGATGAAGGTAAGAAAAAAGAAGAAATTCTCCAAGCAACAGGTGATACTGTCGGTGTGAATCGTGCGTCATTTGAAGTTAATCAAGGAGAAGTATTTGTTATTATGGGACTTTCAGGAAGTGGTAAATCCACATTGATCCGTTTGATTAATCGTTTGATTGAACCTACTGAAGGTAGCGTAATGGTTGATGGAGAAGATCTAGCACAAATGGATAAAGAGAATCTTCGTCGTGTCCGTCGTGAAAAATTAAGTATGGTATTCCAAAACTTTGGTTTATTCCCATTCCGTACAATCTTAGAAAATGCGGAATACGGTCTAGAAGTACAAGGAATTCCAAAAGAAGAGCGGGCAGAAAAAGCGAAAAGTGCACTTGAAATGGTTGGTTTAGGTAGTTATGTTGATCAATATCCTAATCAATTATCAGGTGGGATGCAACAACGTGTTGGTTTAGCACGAGCATTAGCCAATGATCCAGAAATACTCTTAATGGATGAAGCTTTCTCAGCACTTGATCCATTAATTAGAAAAGATATGCAAGATGAATTGTTAGAATTACAAGACTCCATGCATAAAACGATTATCTTTATCACACACGATTTAGATGAAGCGTTACGTATTGGTGACCGCATTGCTCTTATGAAAGACGGTTCTATTGTACAAATTGGTACACCAGAAGATATTCTGACAAACCCAGCGAATGAGTATGTAGAGCGTTTCGTAGAAGATGTTGATCGTTCAAAAGTCTTAACCGCAGCACATATTATGCACCGTCCTGAAACAGTGAATATTGATAAGCATGGTCCGCGTGTGGCCTTAGAGCGTATGCGTGAGGAAGGGTTATCAAGTATTTATGTTGTTGACGGTCATCGTAACCTTAAAGGTTATGTGACGGCTGACGACGCATCTGATGCGCGTAAGAAAGAAATTAAAGATCTTAATGAAATTTTACGTACGGATGTACCAAAAGTACCACTTGATAAGCCCATGCAAGAAATTATTGAAATTATTTATGACACACCTGTACCAATCGCAGTTGTTGATGGTGAGAAGTTAAAAGGGATCATTATTAGAGGGTCATTCCTTGCGGCACTTGCAGGTGAAGGAGAGGTGAAGTCTAATGTTTGATTTTATTCCAGAAATTCCAGTAGCTGATTGGGTTGATGATTTAACTGAGTGGATTGTAGAAACATTTGCATTTATTTTTGATCCACTTAAGAATGAGTTCGGTGACTTTATAGAATGGATTGCTGATTTACTTGGAGCTATTCCACCGATTATTATTATGGTGCTCGTCGTTGTTGGTGCGTTCTTTATCACAGGGAAAAAGTTCGGTTTAGCTGCTTTCTCTCTTGTCGGTTTAATCTTCATTGAAAACCAAGGCTTATGGACAGAGCTTATGTCAACATTCACACTTGTCTTAATGGCTAGTTTACTCTCTGTCATTGTTGGTGTACCTGTTGGTATTTTAATGTCTAAAAGTAAAGTCGCAGAAGCTATTATCTTACCAATTCTTGACTTCATGCAAACAATGCCAGCATTTGTCTATTTGATTCCTGCCGTTGCTTTCTTCAGTATCGGTATGGTACCGGGGATCTTTGCCTCACTCATCTTTGCGACACCACCAACTGTTCGTTTTACGAACTTAGGTATTCGCCAAGTGTCGACAGAACTTAAAGAGGCAGCTGAAGCATTTGGTTCAACCGGTGCTCAAAAGTTGTTTAAATTAGAACTTCCTATGGCAAAGGGAACGATCATGGCTGGTATTAACCAAACGGTTATGTTAGCCTTGTCTATGGTTGTTATTGCATCAATGATTGGAGCACCTGGTTTGGGTAACCCGGTAGTATCAGCCCTACAACGTGCACAGGCTGGTGCTGGTTTTGTAGCCGGTATTTCCATCGTTATTTTAGCGATTATCATGGACCGTTACACTCAAAGTATTTACAAGAAGAAATAAGTAAACAATTTAAGTTTTGTATAGAGTTATGAATAAGTGAGTTGACATCCGCAAGGATCTCATTCACTTGAATAGAGTTAATAACTTTTTCAGTGTGACTGGAAAGTTGTTATAGATAAAAATTAAAAGGAGGACGATTGAATGTTTAAAAAGTCATGGAAACATGTTGGTTTAATGTTAGTTTTAGCTTTAACACTTGTACTTGCTGCATGTGGTGAAGAGGATAGTGCTGGTGATGATACAGCAAATGAAGGTGAAGGTAATTTAGGTAACAAGGAAATTGAATTAGTCTATGTAGAATGGGATTCAGAAATTGCCTCTACAAACGTTATTGCTCAGGTATTAGAAGAAAAGGGTTATGACGTCAATATTCGCGGTATTGATAATGCGATTATGTGGGAAGCTGTAGCTAATGGTGATGCTGACGGTATGGTAGCGGCATGGTTACCAGCAACTCATGGTGATCTTTATGAACAACATAAAGATAATATGGTAGGATTAGGGCCAAACTTAGAAGGCGCTAAAATCGGTCTTGTCGTTCCAACTTATATGGAAGATGTTAATTCAATTGCTGATTTAGCAGATTACACAGATGAATTTGGTGGCGAAATTACTGGTATTGAACCAGGTGCTGGTGTTGTACAAGCAGCTGAACAATCTTTAGAAGATTATAGTTTAGCTGATTGGACAGTTGCAACGTCATCAAGTGGTGCAATGACAACTGTTTTAGGTCAAAAATATGATAATGAAGAAGCGGTTGTTGTCACTGGTTGGACGCCACACTGGAAGTTCGCTTCATATGACCTCAAATATTTAGAAGATCCTGAAGGTTCATTTGGTGGTGCTGAAACGATTGAAACATTCGTACGCGAAGGTTTTGAAGCAGATAGCCCAGCAGCATATGAAGTACTTGATAACTTCTTCTGGGAGCCAGCTGATATGGAGACAGTCATGTTAGAAATGTCAGAAGGTACTGATCCTGAAGATGCTGCAGCAAACTGGATTGAAAATAACCGTGATAAAGTTGATGCATGGTTAGAAACTTCTGCAGAATAATAAAAATCAAGTGATATATTATCATAGTTAGTAACAAGGTACGCTTACATCTTTATGTGGGCGTACCTTGTTTGTGTGCGTATTAAAAAGACGATAGCAATTATTATAATCACTATCGTCAAGTTAGGTTGTATAATATTAAGAGAGTTGTGTTTCTTGTTCGAGTTCTTGTAGGCGTGCTTCAATTTCTTTAAGGTAATGTTCGATATTGTCTTGATGTGGCTTAATCGTTTGTTGCCACTGCTCAATCGAGCCTTTCATGTCTTTTGATAAATCTTTAATCAGTTCGGCACCTTCTTTTGATGTCGCAATAATCTGGTCAGATAACAACTTGCCGTTTACTTTCGCTTTTTCAATAGCTTCTTTTACTTCGTTTGCTTGTGATTTAAAATGCTCACGTGTATCTTTTCCTGAACGCGGTGCGTTAAGTAGTGTGACACCAGCACCTACAGCACTCCCGACCACTAGACCTAACGCTAATGATTTAGCTTTCATTCATCCCACTCCTTTTTTCTTATCTTCTTATTATCTTCTCGTAATTTGTCTAAGTCAAACCTAAAAAACACAAAAAACTTTGAAAAAAGCTAAAATAAATCCCCTTAACATTAAATGCTAAAGGGATTAATGTGTGCATGTTTAACTACTCTAAGCAAATGACATTTGTGACCGTTGTAAGATTGATTTAACAATCGGGTACAGAATAATCGTAAAAACGACATTAAACAATGTAGCAGGTAAGACGACCGCTACAAATAGTGCGATAAATGACCCGGGCATTTGACCAATGACGAAAAGGGCCATCGCTAGAAAAACTGAACCACTTACAATTGTGCCAAGTGCGGCTAATATGGGGGCGATAATTTTTTTGTCTAGTTGTTTAGGTACTAACATGAATAAGCCAAAGAATACAAATGCCGTAATAGGTTTTTCAACTAAATTTGAAATCTGACCACCTGGGACAGTCGTTGTTAAGGCTGAAATAACTCCAGTTGCAATACTAAGCACAAGGACATAATTCGCTTTAGGGAAAATCAGAATACCTAAGAACATCATGGGTAACATAATGTCTGGCTTCATTCCAAATAATATGGGTGGTGCAATAATATGAAGCACAGCCCCAATCCCCATAAATAATGCGAGTAATACTAAATCTTTTGTCTTCATCCTAATCTCTCCTCTTCTAAGCTAAACTGTCGTATTCCATTTGTGTCCTCATGACCAAATGCGAATAGTTTTACCCATTATAACATATGCTAGTAGAATGTAAAGTCTAAATATTCTCACTAATTGTCTGAGCGATGGCTGAACGCTCGTCATTTGTGTAATCATCATTATGTGTGATCCACTTCGCATCAAATCCATCGGATTCATCATAACGCGGAATCAAGTGGATATGTAAGTGGAAGACTGATTGCCCGGCAAATTCGCCCGTGTTACTTAAAACGTTCATCCCGATGGGGTTAAAGGCTTTCTCAATTGCACGTGCTACTTTCGGTACACGCGCGAATAATGTGCTTGCCACGTCTTCTTTTGTTTCATAAATGTTTTTTACGTGTGTCTTTGGTACAATGAGTGTGTGGCCTTTTGTTACTTGACTAATATCAAGAAAGGCAAAGACGTCTTCATCTTCGTAAACTTTTGCTGACGGGATCTCACCGTCAATAATTTTACAAAAAATACAGTTTGGATCATGTGTCATAGACTGTCACTCCTTTTTTATTTTAGTGTATCATGATTAATTAAGGAAAAGCAAAGAAGAAAGAGGAAGCAGATGAAAGGGAGGAAAAATGCGTGTCTGATTTATTACATATTGACCACTTGATAGGTGGTTATACCAAAAAAAATGTGTTGAACGATGTGTCATTTAAAGTAAATAAAGGTGAGCTAGTAGGGCTCATTGGGTTAAACGGTGCGGGTAAGAGTACAACGATTAAACACATTATTGGTTTGATG
The DNA here is from genome assembly GCF_900116255.1 of Halolactibacillus miurensis. Classification (GTDB taxonomy): domain Bacteria; phylum Bacillota; class Bacilli; order Bacillales; family Amphibacillaceae; genus Halolactibacillus; species Halolactibacillus miurensis. The sequence continues at coordinate 92,858 of NZ_FPAI01000006.1, read as the reverse complement.
GAACCAAGAAAAGGTAAGGTAGCGCTAGGAAATGTCACGCTACAAGAAGATGAAGAAAAGTATCGTAAAGCCTTTACCTATATACCTGAAATGCCTTTACTATATGATGAATTAACCCTGAGGGAACATTTGAAATTAACGGCTATGGCTTATGGGCTGGATGAGCAAACATTTAATGAGCGAGTATCCCCTCTATTAAAAGCCTTTCGCTTGGAACGTGAAATCGATTGGTTTCCGATTCACTTTTCTAAAGGAATGAAACAAAAAGTGATGATTCTTTGTGCCTTCTTAGTGGAACCGGATCTTTATATTGTTGATGAACCATTTGTTGGCTTAGATCCACTTGCTATTCAAGCTTTTCTAGAGCTGATGGTCAAAGAAAAGGAGCGCGGTGCTGGTATTTTAATGTCGACGCATATCCTTGCCACAGCGGAACGTTACTGTGACCGGTTTATTATTCTTCATAACGGAGAGGTTAAAGCGGAAGGGACATTAAATGAATTACAAAATCAATTAAACATGCCGAATCAAACGCTTGATGATATTTACATCATGTTGACGAAAGAAGATGTTGTCAATGGATAGCCAGCAATTGTTTAAAGAGCGCTTTACTGCACACATAAAGCATGTGATGCGGTATGCACAGTATATATTAAATGGCCATATTGCGATTGCCCTTATCTTTTTAGTCGTTGCTTTTGCGGTTATTTACCAACAGTTTTTATTAGACTTACCAGAAGCTTTTCCAGTTAGTTTAGTGATGAGTATATTATTTTCACTCGTGATTTTATATAACCCGATTCAAACATTTACTAAACAAGCAGACTTAGTCTTTTTACTGCCTGCGATTGAATCATTGAAAGGATTCTTTTATCGAGGACTTGTCTATAGTTTCTTTTTTCAAAGCTACCTGATGATTATGATTCTTGCTGCGCTTAGTCCTTTATATCATGCTCGATTCACATCAGGAAACTATCTGTTCATTATTTTTCTGTTTCTTATTTTTAAATTATGGCATTTTCTTATGCGTTGGGCTAGTTTACGGTTACGTGATCAAACATTTCTATTTTATACAAAAATGGGGTTGTTTATTGTTCAAACCTTTGTCTGGTACAGTTACTTTAAAAACTGGACAATGATGTTTATTATCGGTGTGATTGGTTTGTTTTTAATTCTCAGTTATCTGTTACATCGTGGATTTAATCATAGTTTGGCACTTGATCAATTAATTACGAATGATCAACATCGACTCGAGCGCTTTTATCGTTTAGCCAGTCTATTTACGGATGTAAGAGAATTGAGTACGCGAGTGAAAAAACGTCGATTGTTATCGCGGATGTTAACCTCACGTGTGATGCTTAAACAGAGTGAGACCTATACGTATCTTTACCGACTTACCTTTAGCCGAAGTGAGGATTACTTAGGTTTGTCTAGCCGTCTAGTCGTAATCGGTGGGATTGCTTTAGCTGCAATTGACCAACCTATATTAAGTTTTGGGGTGGGGGTATTATTTATCTACCTGATTGGGATTCAACTTCTACCACTTTTTTCGCATCACGATACGAAGTTGTGGCTTATGTTGTATCCTGTCAACAAACAAGAGAAGATGCGGACTTTTCTTCAACTGCTTACAGCGTTACTGAGTATTGTTGTACTTATGTTTACATCAACTTTAATGTTCCGGTTAACGGTACTTGATGGACTATTATTTCTAGTGCTCGCCAGTGTTTTCTCCTATGGATTTGTATGGATTTATGCGAAAAGCAAAGTGAGTGCTGTTAAGGGTTCTTAAGCAGCTTTTTTAAAAGGCGTATTTAAAACAGGGGATAGTATAGCGAAAAGGGTTATTGTTATGTTTTATTCTATCGCAAAAATTGAGTCTCATATTTGTATTTGTAAGGTAAATGTGCTATCCCTAAAGCAGTGTGTGTGGTAGTCCAGTGCAGCTAGTTGTTTTCCATTGTAAATATATCGCTTGTATAAAGAAGATCTGTAATTAGATGAGGAAATAAGTTATGAAAATAACATTATAGTGAGGCAGTATTATATGTGGATGTGACAACTTGGTATGTCAATACAAAAATATACAACCATCGACAAAATACATCTATATACATATGTGGATATATTTAGGGTGATTAAAGGGGCTTCAGTCTTTCCAGATTAGAAGATCGAATAGGTTTACTATTAAATATTTTTAACAAGGAGAAAAAATGATGTCAAAAAAATTAGAAATGATTAGTAAAATAATAATTATCATCATTACATTGGTTGTTATTTCCAACTCAGTTAATTATACTTTTGCATCTTCTAGCCTAACACTTCCACCATTAAAACCTGAATCATTTCGAATCGGTTTAATAGACTCATCCATAGGTGATTCATCCGTTGGTACAGCATTATCGAAGGGAATAAGAGCAGGAGATCAATCAATACAAGAGTTAAGTTTAGAAACTAATAGTATTCCTGAAGATATTGACTCAGTATGGATATCTAAAAAGGATCTAATAAAAGCTAATGCTAAACATTTATTTAAAGAAGCGAAAAAGTATAAAAAACCTTTTTATATTTATGGTGATGGACTAAATATAAAAGAAGTCAGTGATGCTTTAGGAGCTGAAATTGATTTAGATGTCAGGTTTAGTTCAGGAGATAAAGAGAACGTTAACGAAACATCTAATCTTGATATGATGGGTTATAAATTTGAGAATGAAAAAATAATCCCCTCATTCATCTTGTCAATAAACACAGAGAAACAGCTAAATAAAGAAAAACAACAATATGATTTAGAAGGATTAAAAAAGCACGCAAGATATTACGACATTAAAATTAATCGAGAAAGACAACAAAAAACTTCATCCAATTTTCTCTCACCAACTGTTATTAATGCGGCTGGAATGAATGTAAATCTTCCCTCATCTTTTAAACAAGTGTATACTTGGGACGTAACAGTTTATAATTGGGTTGAAGTGAGTTCGGGTAATTATAAACGTGCCTCTACCTATCATGTTTATGAAGTTTATAAAGATGATACACCTAGTAACCCTGACTATAAAAGTTATGCAACTTTTCGATTGGATGCAGTACATTTAGATTCATTTCAAGAATTTCACTCTCGTAATGTGCTTTATGCACAAAATGGTGGAGTGATTACAAAAAATTATGAACCTGAAAATACATCATTTGATGGTAGCACAAGTATAAGTCTTGGTTGGCCAGTTTCGGCAAGTTTAACTTTTAACACCCAAGATCCTGTTGATATATACAATTCTTCAATTGATTGGCAAAATGATAAGCATTCTTTTTATGTCAATGATAATGAGTTGTTTGATACTAGGTTAAGACCAGGTGATGTATGGGTAGCAAATCTAGGTTATCATATACCTCAAAATGCGACTTGGCATGAGTGGGGTAATAAAATGTCCCATAAAAAAGAAGGCGTATGGAGCGGAGCAAATCCATCCGAGTATAAGAATAAATCTAAATCTTATTATAGGACTTCTGGAGATTATGTATATTGGCGGCTATCAAGGTAATCTAATAATATAAACGGTGATTGATAGAATGAGATAGCTAATGCTAAGTATGTGATCATCAATCATTTGAAATTTTAAAAAACTTAACCAACAATAATGCTGACTTTTTTATGTGTCATCATTATTGTTGGTTTTTTGTCTGCTAATTAAACGATGCGATAATAGCAAGGAAAGTGTTACTAGCAATTCTCATCGCTTGTTCATTAAAATCAAACTTTGGATGGTGATGGGGATAAAATGGACCGTCTGTTCTTGCGCCCGTGAAGAAAAAAGCGCCTGGTTTTTCTAATAAGTAATAACTAAAGTCTTCACCTGTCATCGATGGACGAGTGAAAGAAGCATCTGTTACACCTGGTATTTCTTTAGCAATATCAATGACACGCTTAGCTTCAGCTTCATGATTAACAACCGGCGGGTAACCTTTCATATAATCAAAATCAATCGTAATACCATAACGTGATTCAAATGATTCAATAATCGCTGTCATTTCTTGAATGATTTGTGTTTGAACTTCCGGAGAAAATGTTCGGACAGTGCCTTCTAGCGTCGCTTTTCCAGCAATGATATTAAACGCGTCCCCAGCTTCAAATTTACCAATACTTAAAACCGCTGTATCTAACGGATCAATCCGGCGACTGACAATCGTTTGGCATTCACTGACGAGGGCACTCGCAATTACGACAGCATCTTTGGTGTCATGTGGCATCGCCCCGTGACCACCTACGCCATTGACCTCAATTGTAAAGCGGTCAGCACCTGCCATAAAGTCCCCCGTTGTTGTGTGAATTGTCCCAACCGGTAAGCTTGCCCAAAGGTGTGTCCCAAAAACATAATCCACCCCTTCAAGTGCGCCGTCTTTAATCATTGGCGCCGCACCTCCCGGTGCAACCTCTTCAGCGGGTTGATGAATCAACACAACGTTACCCGATAAACCCTGTTTTTGTTGATGCAAGATTTTTGCCGTGACAAGCAGTGTCGCAGTATGACCATCATGACCGCAGGCATGCATCACACCGGGGACAGTTGATTTGTAGGGGGTGTCTTTTTGATCTTGAATCGGTAAAGCATCAAAATCAGCTCTTAAGGCAATCGTTTTACCCGGCTTTGTTCCTTTAATTGTCGCAACGATCCCATGGCCTCCGATATGTCGTTTATAGTCGATGCCTAACTGGTCATAGTAGTGACAAATATAATCGGCTGTTTTTGCTTCATGAAATGATAATTCTGGATGTTGATGTAAGTAACGTCTGATGTTAATCATTTCGTTATAGTCTGTGTCCGACACATAATTATTTATTGTCATTTTACTCATCCTCATATATGTTTTTGCCATTATAACATAACTCATTATTATGATGTATGATCCACTTCAGGTATTGTTTTTCATTCGTATCGGTTTCATTTATAATGAAGAAAGCAGGTATTATAAAAAGAAATGGGTGAAGGAAATGTCAAACGTATTAAAAACAGTCATGGCACTTATGATTATTTTATTTGGTGGCGTATTGTTATTAGAGAATCTTGATGTGTATACGTTCAATCTTGATGATGTGTTTCCGTATCTTTTAGCGGGATTTTTATTGCTGGTAGGTCTCTACTTATTTATCAAAGGTTTGCAAGGATTTAGTGGTCTATTTACCGGCGTTTTCCTCGCGGTTTACGGTGCGCTTGTTTTACTGGGTCAACAAAACATCATTGACTTTGAATTTGATGATGTGTTTGATTTATGGCCACTGATTCTCATCTTTATTGGCTTATCTTTACTTGGTGTGACGGCTAAAGTAAAAGAAAAAATGTGGAAACGAAAAGCTAAGCAACAAAGACAAAGACCAAATCAAGTGAAGTATTCTATTGGGGAGAATCAGCAAACTGGACAGTGGCATGTGAAGCCGACGCATCGGTCTAATTTATTTGGGCAACAGTCATTTGATTTTACTGATGCGATTCTTGACGAAGGTGAAACACCTTTTACCTTGAATGGTTTAGCAGGAGAGATCGTGATTATATTACCTGATACATTAGCCGTTAATTTGTATGCAGAAGTAAAGGCAGGAGAAATTTTGTTGTTCCAACAAAAAACAGAAGGCATTAATAAAGAAATGGTTTATGAGACAGATGATTATAATCAGTCTACACATAAATTAAAGCTTGATATCCGTTTAACATCAGGTTCTATTCGAATTATTCAAGCCTAATGATTAGGCCGTTCTGCTTTCGTCTTTGACATTGGTATAATATAATCGATAGTAGCGTCAAAGAAAGCGATAAGGAGCGACACCATGAGAAACAGTCAAGAAGTTAAACGATTCATGATTCAAATGAAAAATTATATAAGGAACGGTTTTAATAAAGGGTGGCAGTCTTTATCAAAGCACCGCTGGCTTAAATATCTTACACTTAGTATCGCGTCAGTGATCTTATTAAGTAGCATCGGCTTTTTCTTCATCATTTATGGTGGGGGATTGATTGTCGATGAGAAAGAGATGGTGTTGCCCGCAACGACGACCGTTGTCACAGAAGACGGAACATATGCGGGTAGATTATATACTGAAAATCGTTTATTAACACCGTTATCAGATGTACCAGACCATGTATTAACGGCTTTCATTGCGACAGAAGATGAGCGTTTTTATTCCCATGCGGGTGTTGATTTTAGGTCCGTCTTACGGGCGGTTTATAAAGATATTGTTGCACTAGATAAAGTCGAAGGGGCCAGTACCATTACGCAACAGTTGAGTAAAAATTTATTCTTAACGAATGATCAATCATGGATGCGTAAAACAAAAGAAGTGATGGCTTCGATGTATTTGGAGCGGAATTACAGTAAGAACGACATTTTAGAATTGTATTTGAACCAACTGTATTTTGCCCATGGTGTGTACGGAATTGAAACAGCTAGTCAATATTTCTTTAGTAAATCTGTGAGTGACCTAACCGTTACAGAAGGTGCACTACTTGCAGGTATGATTAAGGGTCCTAATATTTATTCGCCATATATAAGTGAAGAGAATGCTGTAGCAAGACGTAATGTGGTGTTAAACCAAATGCATCGAGTCGGCTATTTAGAAACAGAGGAGTTACTCCAACTTCAAGGTCAAGGACTAGGTGTGACGCCTCAACCTGAAGCGGCACCTGCTTATATTGATGATTACCTTGAGGTGGTTATTCAAGAAATTGAATCAACGTATAATATTACTCGGGATGAATTACAGCGTGGTGGTTATCGTGTCACCGTCCACATGGACCCATTGATGCAAAAGAAAGCTTACGAGCATGTGAATCAGTCTAATTATTACGAAGCATCAAATGATGAGGTAGAGGCAAGTGTTGTCATTGTGGATAAAGAAACGGCTGGTTTAAAAGCAGTTATTGGTGGCCGTCATTATACGATAGGTCAAAGTCACCACCAAGCACTCACTAAGCATCAACCTGGTTCAACCATTAAACCGCTAGCCGTGTATACACCTGCTTTAGAAAATGGATATCATCCCTATACATTGTTAACTGATGAACAAAAAGATTTTAATGGGTATATCGTGAGAAATGCCAATAATGAATATGTTGGGGATATACCATTAGTAGATGCTTTAGCCGAATCTAAAAATACGACGGCCGTGTCGTTATTAAACGATATAGGTATTGATACAGGAAAAAGTTATTTGGATCAGCTTAACTTATCCACGAAAGATGATGGATTAGCTATTGCCTTAGGTGGTTTATCAAGTGGATATACACCGATTCAGATGGCAACAGCGTATAATACGTATTTGAATGAAGGGATTTATCGTGATAGCTCGGCCGTGATGTCTATCTCTGATCGTAACGGTGTAGAGATGACTTCAGCAGAAGGAGAAGAGGCGCGGGTGTTTGAAAAACAGTCAGCGTGGTATACGTTAAATATGCTTGAAAGAGTTGTGACGGATGGCACGGCTAGTCGCTATGACTACTCAGGAGCTTTAGCAGGAAAAACAGGATCAACGCAGCATGACTCTGTAGAAGGCGCGACCAAAGATGCCTGGTTTGTTGGATTAACACCCGAATTTACAATCTCTACTTGGATAGGTTTTGATCAGAGTGATGAGGAGCATTATTTAACAAAAGGCAGTTCTCAGGCCGTTCATCTAACAAAAGCGCTGCTGTCAGATATTAACCAAATGGATAATATAAAGCATGCCTTTGATCGTCCAAGTGGGGTAGAGGATTTGCCGGCGCCTATCACATTGCCAGAAATCACTGATTTAAACGCTTCCTTTAGCTTAGGTGGATTTAATTTATTTAGAGCAGAACTAACGTGGTCAACACCTTCAGACGAACGCATTATTTATCATGTTTATGAAGTCACTGAAGATGGTAAAAAACTCATTGGTAAAACAGCTGGTGAAGGCTCTTATACGATTAGACAGCCATCTATTTTACAAATGACCCGTTACTATGTCGAACCAATTAATCCTTTGACGAATCAAGCGGGAACATTATCAAATCCAGCGATGTTGTCGTTATTTGATTAATGATTCAGTAAATTCAATTGTATAAGAAAGGGGAATGATTTATGAAAGTAACAGTCGTAGGTTTTTGGGGAGCTTATCCAGAAGAAAATGAAGCGACATCTAGTTACCTTATTGAAAAAGATGGTTTTAAATTATTACTTGATTGTGGCAGTGGGGCGCTGAGTCAGTTACCTAAATATGTTGATCCATATGATTTAGATGCCGTTATACTAACGCATTATCATAATGATCACATCGCAGATATCGGGGTATTACAATATCATATGCTTGTACAAAATGGTATTAGACAGCAAGAAAAATCATTGCCAATTTATGGTCACGCATTTGACCAAGACCAGTTTTTCCGCCTGACTCATAATTTTACAAAAGGGCATACCTATGATCCTATCGTTCCACTTGAGCTAGGACCTTTTACGATTAGTTTCTTCGAAACAGATCATCCGGTTACTTGCTTTGCGATGCGTATATCTGATAGAGAGAGCACCTTTGTCTTTACAGCTGACTCTAGCTATAAAGAAGGTTTGATTTCGTTTAGTGATGATGCAGATTTACTAATTACAGATTGTAATTTTTATGAGGGACAAGACGGGTCAAAAGCAGGTCATATGAACAGTAAGGAATGTGCAATGATTGCCGAAAAAGCGCATGTTAAACAACTTGTCTTATCGCACCATCCACACTTTGGTGATAGAAGCGAGTTAGTATCAGAAGCAGAAAAGTATTTCCGGGGAAATACTCAGCTGGCTAAGTCAGGATTAACCTTTCATCTTGGTTGATATTTACAATCATTTCTTTTAATATAGGTGATGAATTAAAATGAAATATAGTATTTAGGGGGAAATAATGTGAAATTTATAGATAATGAAGGTATCACGGATCCGTACATCAACTTGGCGATTGAAGAGTATGTATTAAATAACTTTGGGGAGAAGGATACATACTTGCTCTTCTATATTAATAAGCCATCTATTATTATAGGTCGAAATCAAAACTCTATAGAAGAAATCAATACAAAGTATGTCGACGAAAATAACATTAAAGTTGTACGTCGCTTATCTGGTGGCGGGGCTGTCTATCATGATGAAGGTAATTTAAACTTTAGTTTTATTACTAAAGATGACGGTGAAAGCTTTCATAACTTTCAGAAGTTTACGGAGCCCGTTGTTAAAGCTCTACATGATTTAGATGTACCGGCTGAACTAAGTGGACGAAATGATTTAGTCGTAGGTGGGCGTAAAATTTCAGGTAATGCTCAGTTTACGACAAAAGGTCGCATGTTTAGTCATGGAACACTTATGTTTAACTCAGAGATTGAAAATGTTGTCGCAGCACTTAATGTAAGTGAAGAGAAAATTAAATCTAAAGGAATTAAGTCGATCCGCAGCCGTGTGGCGAATATTGCAGAGTTCCTTGATCGTGACATGACAATGGAAGAATTTAAAACGCACCTATTGCAACATTTGTTTGATGTTGATGATCTTAAGGATGTACCAAAGTATAAGTTAACGGATGAAGATTGGGAAAAAATTCATGAAATATCTAAAGCTCGTTATCAGAATTGGGATTGGAACTTTGGAAAGTCGCCTAAGTTTGATATTCGTAAATCACATAAGTTCCCAGCGGGGTTAGTTGATGTTCGAATGGATGTTTCTAAAGGACAAATTAAGAGTTGTAAAATCTATGGTGACTTTTTCGGCGTTGGCGATGTTACAGTAATAGAGGAAGCATTAATCGATACACGTTATCAAAAGGAAGCTATTGAAAAAGCACTTGATGAAATTGATGTGCCACATTATCTAGGTAAAATTTCTAAGGAAGATTTAATTGAATTAATCTATTAAAATTAAGTAGGTAGCCAAAAGAACTAATAGGCTACCTACTTTGGTTTTTTAAGATTGATTAAGTGATCTTTAGGATCAATAAAAAATTCGTGTGGAGGCCGGTAAGTGATTAAACCACGCTTCATTAATTTGTGGTAGCTTACTTTTAAATACGGATCACCATGGATGACTGGCAATTCACTGGTTAAATCGATATATTGATCAACAGCACGTTGAGTGTAATCCAAATCCTCAGCGAGATGCCTTTGGGTTTCATCAAATATGTCATAGGTCTCTTTAGACATGTAATATGTTTGTATTGGAATGGCATTTAGGTAAGGAGCCAGTTCATGATAGTTAATAGTCAAATCCTCATTTATTAGCATACTAAGCGGAACGTGATCTGGGAGCTCATTCATATATTGTCTAATGGCTTGTTTTAATTCATGTAGGGATACATCTTTAACAGGGTATGTTTTTTTTCTTTTCTTTTTAAAGAGACGCCACAAAGCTTTCGCCACCTTCCATTTCTTACTTTATATTCATTATATCAAAAAAACGCTTACATTTGTACTGGATATATTGTTGTTTTTTTCAGAATTTTGTTGCTTTTCACTGTGTATTATGTATAATTCTAATTAATAGTAATTTTTACTAAATATATTATGAAAGGGTGTTTTAATTGGATTTTGAGAAAAGAACAACGTATCAACTGTCAGATACTACAATGGCGTTAATTCCCACTGAAGTAGACGGTGAATGGCAGACACTCGTTTACGACGAAAAAGAATCCTCGACTCTCCTCATTGAAGAATCTCCACATCACCTTGTGAATGAAGCTTGTGAAAATTATGGTGAAAAAATGATATCAAGAATGGACGGCGCTAAAATATTATGTGATTTTAATAGTAAAGCACCTATTGCCGTTAGTTCGATCCACAACATGTTTTTCTTTCCTAATGAATCCCCATCTAGCTCATCTTGTTCTTGGTTTTCACATTCACACATAAGAAAAATCTTCGGAGCTGATTTTGGTGGCTCTAAATTGCAATTCCGAAATGGCTTTGAACTTTATGTTCCAACCTCTAAAGGGGTCATGAATAATCAAGTTTTCAGAACAGCTCAATACCGATATATCTTATCTGAACATCTGAAAAAAGGTCAACAAAAGCAAGTATTAGAAAATATTCTTAAAGTATTTGGGGTATACAAAGATACGCCTTATGTATGAATGAGATTAAACCTGATAGCAGCAATAGAAGTTGTGTTCTATGAAATTTTTTATATCCATCAGGAAAGCCATAAAGCTTGTGATCACAAGATTTGTGGCTTTTTGTTTTCTCTTTTGTATATTGGGGAATAATTGGATAGGAGGGAGGAATAAATATGACTGTTAGTCACATTATTATACTGTTATTTATCGGCTATCTTGTTTTCAGTATCGATAAAAAACAAGATAACTTTCCCGTGCCGGCGATTCTAGTACTTATGGGCATGGGTTTATCGTTAGTCACTTACTTTTCTAATATAGAAGTAACAGAAGCTATTATTTACAACATATTTATTCCGCCGTTGCTATTCATTTCCGCCTATCAATTTCCGATAGAAGGATTTCTTAAAAATCGAAAATTAATTCTCGGCTTAGCAACTGTTGGTCTGTTACTGATGATGTTACTATTGGGCGGAGCAATTTATGGGATAGGTTTACTGTTTTTTTCTCTACCGTTGACAGCTTCGTTACTATTGGCATCGATCTTGACACCGACAGATCCGGTATCCGTAGTCTCGATTATTAAACAAGCAACCGGGGACGAAGATTTAGCTCATACGGTTGAAGGTGAGTCGATGTTAAATGATGGAACATCTGTTGTTGTGTTTACGTCACTCTTAACACTTTATCAACAACCAAATAGTGTAAGCTTTGCTTCATTTTTTGCGGACTTTTTCTTTGTATTTGCTGGTGGTATTCTAATCGGGGTGATTTTTGGATGGATAGTGGTTAATATTATTCATTATTCACATCATCCTCACTATCAGTTAATGCTTAGCATTGTGCTCGCTTATGGGTCATTCATTGTGGCAGAACATTTTGGGTTTTCCGGTGTTTTGGCTGTTGTTTCAAGCGGTATGATGATTTCATATGCATTTGGCCAAACCGAAAAAGAAGATCACTTCCGTAGTCAACTTGATGGTTTTTGGGAGATTGTTGAATTATCTTTACTAGCTATACTATTTTTGGTCATAGGGATTGAAGTGACGGAATATTTACGTGGGTCTTTTGTCGCCTTCGCTAGTGTTGTTTTTATATTGACTATTATTGTTCGATTTATTGTCATATATGTGATGACCAGTCTATTAGACACACATAATCTTCAATATAACTTGCTTATCACCTGGTCAGGACTTAAGGGTTCTATGTCTGTCTTCTTAATTCTTACGCTTCATGCGAAAGCTAACACTGGTACAGTGATTGATAATATTGTAGGGATTAGCTTCATGGTTGTGTTGTTCTCGCTCATTATTCAAAGTCTTACGGTCGCTCCACTTGCAAAAAAATTACTCAAGAGATCATGAGCACAGAGCTAAACCAAGCTTTGTGCTCATTTTAAGAGATATGAGAAAAAAACATTTGGTTGAAAGAAAGCGTGGGTTTTTGGTAAAGATGATGATAGTTAGTTTGTGTTTCGCGTTTTAATTCTATAAGTATAGCTTCCACCTTTTTTCTGATAGCTGGATTAAAAAAGTCGCGCCGTTCTTCCTTCTTATCTAATATGAATAAAAACGATGTGAACACATCATTTGAACCTAAAGGTTGAATAAATAATCGTTCTTTATACATTGTTTCTTTTAGCGCACGTCTTTGTTTTTTAGCACTAACTAGCATGCAATCTATAAATTCCACAAGAGTCTCTGATAATTTAATACCAGCTGTTTGACGAAGTGTTTTCTGTTCAAGCTCTAACGTATCAATAGTAAAAGATAAAAAAACATAGCGTGATAATATATGGTCTGGTTTTTGCGTTAAATGGTCCATGACTCATCCCTCCATAAAATAAGAACGTTTGTTCTTATTTTATCATGTTGTCAGTTAAAAGAAAAGCGTTATATTTTATCGGAATTCGGGAATAAGTAACCATAGGGTGTGAAATATCGTCCAATAAATCAAAAGGGGGAGTTCACTTTGTCACAACCATTACCAGATACCATCACATGGGATCAAGTTACAGAGCTCCTCAGAGCAAGCGAATATGAAGAACTACTTGAACGTTTATTGTTTATTTATGAAGGATTTGGACCGCTACCAGGAATTTTATTACCATTTTTAGAAGCTTTGTTCCCGTTTCTTCCGATCTTTGTATTCGTTATGGCCAATGCAGCAGCATATGGGTTGTTAAGAGGTTTCGTATATTCATGGATAGGCGGGGTCGCAGGCTCAATCTTTGTCTTTTTAATCATTCGCCATTTTCGACATGTGACCCTTATAAAATGGATTTATACGAATAGGCAGGTGAAACGTGTGACAAGTTGGGTTGAGCGGCACGGGTTTGGACCGCTGTTTATTATGTTATGTTTCCCATTCTCACCGTCAGCGATTATTAATCTTGTCTCTGCGATTTCACGTGTGAGCTTTGTTCAGTTCTTTCTAGCGGTTGTTCTAGGAAAGATGGTCATGATCTTCTCACTTGCTTATGTCGGTGATAGTTTGACATCTTTCGCGGAAAACCCAGTAAAAACAGTTCTAGTTGGGGTAGGGATTTCGTTATTTTGGATTCTAGGTAAATACATTGAGAAGTTCTTATTTAAGAAGGGAGAAATTCACCCGGATGAGTATGAATGAGAGGTGAGGCATCATGAAACAGCTGTATAAAAGTCAAGATTTTCATATGGTGAAAGTACTAATGTTTCTTCTCATTCTCTTGATCTTTCTGAAGACGTTTGTTTTTACTGTTTTTGTTGTGGATGGACACTCAATGGAACCTACGCTTCACGACCAAGATTTTATTATGATTGATACATGGGGATATAAATATCAACCTGTTGAACGTTTTGACGTGGTCGTCTTTAAGCGACGTGATGGGTCCTATTTTGTTAAACGTGTGATTGGGTTACCAGGGGAGACGATTCATTACCGTAATCATACATTGTATATTAATAATAAACCCTTAGGAGAAACTTATTTAACGGAAGAAGAGTTTAGTATGATGGTTGATTTTGAACTTACGCTGATTCAGGATAGCCAAGTGATTCCAAAAGACCATTACTTTTTACTAGGGGATCACCGTTCGCGTAGCTTAGATAGTCGAAATTTCGGCCTTATTCATAAAGGGCAACTGACAGGCAGAGTTATGGCAAGTTATTACCCAACAGTGAAATGGATTCAATAAAACTTCACCCAAACATATGTGGTGAAGTTTTTTAGTCGTCATTTTTTAAGAGAATTTTAAAAAACTAATTAGTAAATTAGAAAAACGAATAGTTAAATATGTTAATTTCCTTCTGTTGATATGTCGATATCTGGATGACTTGTGTTAAAATAAGAACAAACGCTCGTAATAAATGATGAGGTGATGATATGACCGTTCGATTTATATTAGGTTCAAATACAATGTCAAAGAGTGATGTTGTAAGAGAAGAAATTAAAACAATGTTAAAACAGGAACCTTACGGTAAACCGATTATATTTATCGTACCAGAACAGATGACGTTCCAACAAGAATATGCCTTATTAGAAGAAGAGATTAAGGGTAGTATTAGAGCACAGGTCCTTAGTTTCTCACGCCTTGCTTTTAGGGTGATGGAGGAGACTGGTGGTGCAACGAAACCAATGATTACCTCAACGGGTATTCAAATGATGCTTCGAAAAATCATCGAAGAACGAAAAACAGATTGGCATATGTTTCAACAGTCAGTTGAAAAGAAAGGTTTTATCGAACAACTAGAAGTGTTAATCACAGAATTTAAGCGGTATAAAATTACGCCTGAAGATTTATATCAAGCTCATAACCAAGCACAATCTCAGGGGGGGTTGCACGATAAATTAACTGATCTTCATTACATATATAGTCATTTAACTGAAGCTCTTGCTAAGCGTTTTATTGATGGAGAAGACCGTCTGCGTTTGTTAGAGGAAAAAGTGTTGGAATCAATGTATTTAAAAGATGCGACGATTTATATTGATGGCTTTCATCGCTTTACCCCGCTCGAACAAGCTGTTTTGTCTAAATTAATGCAGCACACTAAGAATATCACGCTCACGTTGACGTTACCAGAGACGAAAACGGATCAAATAGAACCATTCGATATCTTTACGCAAACGAAGGAGACCTTTGACGAAGTCATGGCACTTGCTAAAGAGGCAGGACAACAAGTAACAGTTACCCATCTGCGAGATACAAAAGAGGTTGCGTCATTTATTAAGCACTTAGATAGCGCTTTTGATACACGTCCAATTCCGCCGTTTCAGGGACCGTCTGATTTAAAAGTTGCTTATGGCGTGCATCCACGTGCGGAAATAGAAGGGGTTGCCCAAGAAATCTTAGCGCTCATTCGAGAAGACAGCTATCGCTATCGGGATATCGCTTTAATGGTAAGAGATGAAGGGTTATATCACGATTTAATTCGCACTATTTTTGATGATTACGGGATTCCTGTATTTATTGACGAGAAAGAACCCATGATCAATCACCCGCTCATGGAACTGATTCGCTCACTGTTTGATGTTGTACAAACAGAATGGCGTTACGACAGTGTTTTTAGACTGCTTAAAACAGGCTTTTTCCCGGTAGGAGATGAGACCGTTCAGTTTGATGACGATGCGATTGATACGTTAGAAAATTATATTCTAGAATATGGCATCAAAGGACGTAAACGCTGGTTAAGTGAAGAAGCTTTTTATTATCAACGGTTTAGAGGCTTTGATAAGAGAGTCAAAACGGATGAAGAAATTGAGATAGAAGAAAGTATTAATCGCTATCGTGACCATATCGTTCGCTATCTACACCCAATTGATGAAAAGTTGAGACAAAAATCACCCGTTAGAGAGAAGGTAGTGGCGCTGTATGAATTTCTTGAAACCATCGGCGTTGATGTCACGCTTGAGCAGTGGCAAGAAACACTGGAACAACAAGGTAAAGTTAAAAAAGCACGTGACCAAGAGCAAGTCTGGCAAGAAGTCATGCGTTTATTTGATGAAGTTGTTGACATCATTGGTAATGAAACAATGAAGACAGATATGTTGAAAGAAATCATCGAAACAGGACTTGATAGTCTGACGTTTCAACATGTCCCACCGACACTAGACCATGTGATTGTTGGTTCCATTGATCATTCTCGGATGCCGGATGTTGCTGTTAGCTTTTTAATTGGTGTCAATGAAGGTGCGTGGCCTAAACGACCAAATCAGGATACTGTTTTAACAGAAGAGGAAAGACACATGCTCGAAGAGCATGGGTTTAAATTAGCCGATAGTGAAACACAGCAATTAATTGATGATTGGTTTTATATTTATTTAGCCGTCACGTCAGCTAAAGAGAAGCTATGGCTTAGTTATACGTTAAGTGATACCGAAGGAAAAGCGAAGATGCCGGCAAGCTTAATTAAGCGGATGTATCAAATCTTCCCTGAAACACCAGAACAAATGATTTTACAAGACCCACAAGAAATGATTGACCCACTCAGATTTGTTTCGACAGAAACAAAAGCACGTCAAGCCCTGACTGCTCAACTCGCTAAATATAATCGTTCTTATCCAATCGATGACGTGTGGTGGAGTGTATTTAATTGGTTTGTGAAAACTGAGAAATACGATGTGCTGAACGCGATGAAAAATAGTTTATATTATAAAAACCTTCCGACAGACTTGAAACAATCAACGGTAGATCAGATTTATCAAAAGAAAATTAAAACAAGTGTTTCCCGGATGGAACAATATTATCAATGTTCCTACAAACACTTCGCTCAATATAGTCTTAATCTTGAGGAAAGAAAAACATATAAATTAGATGCCCCCGATATTGGACAGCTGTTCCATGAAGCGCTAAAACAAATTACGGAATGGGTCCAGGTTGAAGAAAGACAATTTGAGGATTTAAATGAACAGGAAGCAAGTGATTACGCCAAACGGGTGATGGAACGATTATCACCGGTGTTGCAGCATCAAATTCTGCACAGTTCGAACCGATATCAATACATGAAACGAAAATTAGAAACCGTCATTGGTCGAGCGACATTTATTTTGAGTGAACAAGCACGTCGTACCCGCTTTAGTCCAATCGGTTTAGAAGTTGGCTTTGGTTTACCTGATAGTCCGTTAGCACCCGTGCGAACGACACTTTCGAATGGGTATGAACTTATCTTGAGAGGAAGAATCGACCGAGTCGATCAAGCGAAAGTCAATGATCAGCTTTATTTACGCATTATTGATTATAAATCAAGTAAGAAGAGTTTAGATTTAGTCGACGTCTATTACGGGTTATCCCTACAGATGCTTGCTTATTTAGATGTTCTCTTACAAAATTCAGAGCACTGGCTTGGGTTAAAAGCAACACCAGCCGGGGTATTATATTTCCATGTTCATGATCAGCTGCTTAGTCAACCCGATATTGTTCCATCAGATAAGTTAGAACAAGAATTATTTAAACTGTATAAAATGCAAGGGTTACTCGTCGATGATTTAAATATTGTGCCATTAATGGATACAGCAATTGAATCTGGTAGTAGTCCTGTTGCGCCATTTGAGATTAAAAAAGATGGCACACTAGGCAGTCGGTCAAAAACACGCAGTCTTGAAGATTTTGATCAGCTTCAAAAATATGTGAGAGAAAAAATTACCGATGCTGGCTTGAGCATTTCTTCGGGTGATGTGTCATTAAATCCGTACCAAAAACAAAATCAAACGGCTTGTACGTATTGTCCGTTTAAATCAGTCTGTCAGTTTGATCCATCATTGGATGAACATCATTACCGGACATTACCTGATGTTGATGAAGACACACTATTTCAAAGTTTAAGAGAACGGGGGAACCGCTAATGCCACAATGGACAGATCAACAAAGAGAAGCCATCTACACAAAGGGACAAGATATTTTAATTGCGGCTGCGGCGGGTTCTGGTAAAACAGCCGTTTTAGTTGAGCGCATTATTCAAAAAGTCATAGATACAGAATCGCCTGTTAATATTGATGAATTGATGGTCGCAACATTCACGAATGCCGCAGCTCAGGAAATGCGGACTCGGGTGCAACTGGCACTTGACGTGGCACTTGAAGAAAATCCAACTTCAGATCACTTGAAAAAGCAAGCAACGCTCTTACAGCAAGCATCGATTTCAACGTTGCACTCGTTTTGTTTAGATTTAGTTAAACGTTACAGTTATAAATTAGATATAGATCCAGGTTTTCGAATTGCGAATGATTTAGAAGCCGATTTATTACGCCAAGAAGTGTTAGAAGATTTATTTGAGTATTGGTATAGTGAAGAAAATGATGAGCAAGTGGCCTTCTTTGATGTTGTCGACCGTTTCAGTAGTGACCGTCACGACCAAGACGTTGAATCTATCATTTTAAAGCTGAATGACTTTGCGATGAAAAATCCATGGCCAACAGAATGGCTTGATGAAATTGCTTCAAATTATGAGCTCAATGAGGGTATAACAAACAGTCCATGGTTTGGAATTATCGTAGATAAAGTGACGGATACGCTTGAACAAGCAAAAAAAGAAGCAGAGAAGTGTCACGCCATTACGCTCTTACCAGATGGCCCTTATCATTACGGGGAAGCTTATGACAGTGACATAGCCTTCGTCAATAAATTAATTGAAGCAAATAATAGAGGCTGGGAAGCTTTAGCGGAAGAGATACTAGAGGTGAAGTTTAAAGCTCTCTCAAGGAAAAAGGTTGAGTGTGACCCAGACTTAAAAGCACAATTTAAAGAGCACCGTGATCGCTTGAAAAAATTACTGACTGATTTAAAGAATGACTATTTCACTCGAACATTAGCCGATCAAGAACAAGATATTCAATCAATGACACAAACAGCGAAAACAATAGTGGAACTTGTTAAAGCCTTTCAATCCGGCTATCAAGAGAAAAAGAAAGAACGAGGCCTCGTTGATTTTAACGACTTAGAACATTTCGCCTTAGCTATCTTAATTGAAAAAATACCTGCGGGTGTAGAAAAAACAGACGTTGCTCGTCAGCTTGAACAAAAGTTCACGGAAGTGCTCATTGATGAATACCAAGATACGAATATGGTCCAAGAGACTATTTTACGAGCGATTACGAAAGAGAATCCTGGTAACTTATTTATGGTAGGGGACGTGAAACAGTCGATCTATCGTTTCCGCCACGCGGAACCAAGTTTGTTTTTAAACAAGTTTAAAACATTTAAAGCAACAGAAACTTCTGGACACCGGATTGATTTAGCTAAAAACTTCCGTAGTCGTAAACAAGTCCTTGATGCGACTAACTTCATTTTTCGTCAGCTATTAGATGAAACCGTTGGAGAAATGGATTATGATGATGATTCACAACTGATTTATGGCAATGTCAACTATGACTTGCAAGTAAAATCGGATCCAGAAGCAGAACTCATCATTATCGACCGTGCCGCGCAAACAGGGACAGATGACGATCAAGATGACCTGCAAAAAGCGGAACTCGAAGCGCGTGCCTATGCTGACAAAATCAAACAATGGATTGGTCATGGAAAAAAAGAAGCAACACTTGTATTTGATAAAGATACACTAGAGTCACGTCCTTGTCATTACCGAGATATTGTTATTTTACTGCGTTCATTAACCGATGCACCGGTTATTATGGAAGAACTTAAAAACCAAGGGATCCCTGTTTATGCCGAACTTGATACAGGTTACTTAGAAGCCATTGAAATTCAAGTCATGCTGAATGTGTTGAAAATCATCGATAACGCAAAACAAGATATTCCGTTTGCCAGTGTATTAAAATCACCAATCGTTGGCCTTAACGAAGAAGAACTCACTCAAATTCGCTTGACGAACCAAAAGGTAAGCTTTTATGAGGCGACCAAGCATTATACGCTCGAGCACAGCAATGACTTAACAGCCAAATTACAGCGCTTTTTAGAGCAATTCACTGATTGGCGAATACAAAATCGTACGCTTGACCTGTCGGCTTTGATTTGGTATATCTTCCGTGATACGGGTTATTATGATTTTGTTAGTGGTATGCCAGGTGGACGACAACGCCAAGCGAACCTGCGGGCGCTCTATGACCGGGCAAGGGGTTATGAAGAGACATCTTTCCGTGGATTATACCGTTTCCTCCGAATGATTGAACGTATGGAAGAACGTGGGGAAGACTTAGGAGCTGCCCGTGCTCTTGGTGAAAAAGAAGACGTTGTTCGGTTAATGACCATTCATAAGAGTAAAGGGTTAGAATTTCCCATGGTCATCTTAGGCGCGATGGATAAACAATTTAATAAACAAGACTTAAATGCGAAATACTTACTGCATAAAGATTTTGGTTTTAGCAGTAAATACATTGATCCTAATAAACGGTTAATGTACCCAACATTGATGTACCGGGCGATCCGGGAACAAATGAAAAAAGAACAATGGGCTGAGGAAATGCGCGTTTTATATGTGGCCTTAACCCGGGCAAAAGAAAAGCTTGTGATGATTGGGGCCGTCCGTGACTTTAGTAAGAAAGTGAAAAAGTATCAAGAGGTCATTACCCATGACCAAGATGTGTTACCGGCTGCCTTAAGGCTAGAAAGTCAGTCTTACTTAGACTGGGTTGCGATGAGTTTAGTGCGTCATGAAAGTGGTGAGGTATTAAGAGGGGATACGCCTGTTCAATATTCTTTAAAAGGTGACACATCACAATTTATTGTGCGTCAAAAAAATAGTGGCGATTATCGAATAGAAGAACGCCAAAAGAATAGGCAGGCCATTGATCTTTTTGAACACTTAACGTCACAGACACCAGTTGATACAACGACTAAAGAGTTAGATGACTTAGTTAGTGAAAGATTGACTTATCACTACCCTCATCACATGGCAACGACTCAACAAGCAAAACAAAGTGTGACAGAAATTAAACGCCGTCAAACAGAAAAAGATCCTTACGCGAGTGATCAATTCGTTAGACAATTACGTCCGTTTAAAAAAGAGCGTCCCCTCTTTATGCAGAAAGAAAAAACACTTACTAAAGCAGAGACGGGTACGGCGATGCACACCGTTATGCAGCATATAAACTTTGAACGACAGTGGGATCAAATAAGTTTAGTTGAGTATTTAGCTGAACTAGAAGCAAAAGAAATTTTGACACACGAACAAGTTGACGCCATTGATGTGGGAGATATACTTCGCTTTCTAGACCAACCCGTTGTGAGTCGCATGAAGGAGGCAGAAGTGTTAGAAAGAGAAACGCCGTTTAGTTATATGGTTGATATCAGTAAAGTCGATCCATCTTGGCAAGGCACTCAGGAAGATGTCTTTATTCAAGGTGTGATTGACGTGTTATACAAAACCACTGATGGATGGGAAATCTTTGACTATAAAACGGATACCATTACCGGAAACGTGACTAACAAAGTAAGACAAACGTTAGCGGAACGTTATCGCGTTCAATTAGACTTATATACGGAAGCCATAGAGGCAATACTATTAATAAAGGTACACAAACGTCATCTTTATTTTTTTAATAAAGATGTACTCATTGAATTATAGATAGACAATCGATCCGTCTTCATAATATATAACTATTAATGAAGGCAAAGTATATGCGATAGGGAAGATGCTCTGAGAGGAGGATCTTCCCTATCGTTTTTTTAAACTTTCAGATATTTTTAGTTTAACTATTGACACTTGATCAATAAATGATAAAATGAAAACAACTAATTGATAATGACTCTCATTATCGAATACAGAGAAAAGGGTTTTATGACTGTGAAATTTAAAGTACTTATCCCCGTATTAATCATTTTGTCTATCCTATCGATCTTTATCGGTGTTGTACCGTTATCATTTACAGATATCTTTCAATTAACGAGTCAACAACAACAAATTATTTTAGTCAGCCGGATTCCAAGGCTTATAAGTATTATACTTGCAGGTGTCGGATTAAGTGTCTCTGGTCTCATTATGCAACAACTGAGTCGGAATAAGTTCGTTTCACCGACAACGGCTGGAACAATGGATTCTGCGCGATTAGGTATACTAGTTGCCATGATGTTCTTTCATCAAGCGACGCCATTAGAGCGTATGCTTGTTGCCTTTCTTTTTTCGATTTCTGGTACACTGATTTTTATGAAAATCTTAGATAAAGTCAAGTTTAAAGATCCGATTTTCATTCCACTTGTTGGACTCATGTTTGGTAATATTGTTGGGTCTATCACGACATTTATCGCTTATCAAAATGATCTTATTCAAAACATGTCCAGCTGGCTCCAAGGGAATTTCGCGCTTATTTTAGAAGGGCGTTATGAATTACTTTATATTAGTGTGCCACTTGTGATTGTCAGTTATATTTTTGCCCATCGTTTCACGATTGCCGGAATGGGAGAAGACTTTGCTAAAAACTTAGGGCTTAATTATAATCTTGTCGTTAATACTGGATTGATTATTGTGGCTCTGATTACTTCCGTTGTTATTTTAACGGCCGGCACGATTCCATTTCTCGGTTTAATTATTCCGAATATCGTCTCAATGTACCGCGGGGATCATTTAAAGAATAGCTTACCGTTCACGGCGCTCTTAGGTGCTGTTTTTCTTCTCGCCAGTGATATTATCGGTCGGGTAATTATTTTCCCTTATGAAGTGGCGATTGGTGTCATTGTTGGCGTCGTTGGAAGTTTTATCTTCCTCTATCTCGTCATGAGGAGGTCAGCATATGAGTCATAAAACAAAACTCATGCTTTTAGCCATTGGTAGTGTCGTAGCGATTAGTTTATTTCTATTTGTCGGCTTAACAGGTAATTGGCAATACATTTTAGAACGTCGATTTACCCGTATTATCGCTATTGCCGTTACTGGGGCCGTTATTGCGATTGCAACCATTATTTTTCAAACAATTACCAATAATCGGATTTTAACCCCAAGTTTAATTGGGTTAGATGCCCTATACCAGTTAATTCAAACTTTTATTATTTTCTTTTACGGCTCAACGAGCCTATCAGCAACCAATCAAACCGTTAATTTCTTTCTTTCCATTGGCCTTATGATTGTGTTTGCCCTTATATTATTTAAATTGTTATTTAAACGCGGGAATAATATTTATTTCCTATTATTAATTGGACTCATTTTTGGGACCTTCTTTCAAAGTTTATCTACCTTTATGCAAGTCTTGATTGATCCCAATGAGTTTTTGATTGTTCAAAACCGGATGTTTGCGAGTTTCAATAACGTCCAAACCGATCTTCTATATATGTCCATTGGTATCATTGTCGTCACCTTACTCTATTTATTAAGGTTTACGAAATACTTAGATGTGTTATCACTCGGTAAAAGTCATGCGGTAAATCTAGGTGTTGATTATAACCGTGTGGTACAACAACTCATGGTGATTGTGGCTATTCTTATGGCCGTTGCGACGGCTTTAGTCGGACCGATTATGTTTCTCGGGATTCTTGTCGTCAATGTTACCTATGAAATGTTTAAGACATATAAACATAGCGTGTTGATTCTAGCCACTGTTTTTGTCAGCATCATTGCGCTTGTTGGTGGCCAGTTCATTATTGACCGCGTATTTAATTTTTCAACAACACTAAGTGTCGTCATTAACTTAGTCGGTGGCGTATATTTCTTATATCTTATCTTAAAGGAGAATAGAACATGGTGAAAATTAAAGATGTAACAAAACTATATGGCGATACGGCTGTTGTAGACCATGTGTCTATGACAATTCCTAAAGGGAAAATCACCTCGTTTATCGGTCCCAATGGTGCTGGTAAGAGTACCTTACTATCGATTGTGAGTCGTCTGATTGCCAAAGATGAGGGTGAAGTTCTCATTGACGGGGAAGAAGTATCGGCGACAAATAATAAGGCACTCGCGAAAAAACTCTCCATTTTAAAACAAGCGAATGATATTAATGTCAGACTCACCGTCAGGCAACTCGTCAGTTTCGGTCGTTTCCCTTATTCACAAGGACGACTGACTGATATCGATGAGAAGATGATTGATAGTGCCATTCACTATATGGAACTTGAAACGATGGAAAACAAGTTTTTAGATCAACTCAGTGGTGGTCAAAAACAACGGGCGTATATTGCGATGGTCATTGCCCAAGATACTGAGTATATTTTACTTGATGAACCACTCAATAACTTAGATATGAAGCATTCAGTCCAAATAATGAAAGTACTGAGACGTTTGGCTGATGAATTAGGGAAAACAATTGTGATTGTGTTACACGATGTGAACTTTGCTTCGGTTTATTCTGACTATATCGTTGCCTTGCGTGACGGAAAAGTCATTAAAAAAGGACCGACAGATGAAATTATTCGTAATGGTGTATTAAAAGAAGTGTATGACATGGATATCAAGATTCAAGATATTGATCAATGTCGCATTTGTTTATATTTTTCTTAATGGTTTTGACTCTGATTTTCTTCTTATTGCTGGGCCCAGAAATAAGTGGTAAGGAAAAATCAACTAAAAACAACAAAAAAAGAAGGGATAGATATTATTATGAAGAAACTCATGTTAGTAATGTTTGCTTTAATCGCAAGTCTTGTACTTGTTGCTTGTCAAGAAGATTCAACAGATGAATCGACTACTGCTGATTCAGAGAACGATGAACAACAAACGGAAGAAACAAATGAGGATACTGACGCACCTACTGAAATAACCGTTGAACATGAATTAGGTGAGACGACGGTACCCGTTAATCCAGAAACAATTGCTGTATTTGATTTTGGTACACTTGATACATTAAATAACTTAGGCGTTGACGTTCATGCCTTGCCTTTAGGAAATGTTCCTGGATACTTAGAACAATTTGCTTCAGATGATTATGTCAATGCTGGTACACTGTTTGAACCAGACTTTGAAGCACTGGCTAATTTAAATCCTGATCTCATTATCATCTCAGGTCGTACTCAAGAAGCGTACGATGATCTATCTGAACTTGCACCAACGATTTATGTTGGTATCGATAATGCTGATTTCCTCGGCTCATTTGAAAAAAACGTCACATTAATGGGTGATATTTTCTCTAAACAAACAGAAGCCGCTGAAGCGGTAGAAAACATTAAAGCTGAAGCAGCAAATGTGAAAGACATGGCACCTGAGGATAAATCAGGTTTAATTATCTTAACAAGTGATGGCTCTGTCAACGCTTATGGTTCAGGTTCGCGTTTCGGTTTGATTCACGATGTATTAGGTATCACACCGGTTGATGAGACAATCGAATCGGCGACTCACGGACAAAACATTAGTTTTGAATACATCGCAGAAAAGAATCCAGATCTTCTTTATGTACTAGACCGTAATGCCGTGACTGGTGGTGACTATACGGCTGAAACAACGCTAGATAACGATTTAGTGAATGGTACAACAGCCGCAACAGAAGACAATATTACTTACTTAACACCAGACTACTGGTATCTATCTAGTGGTGGTATTACCTCTGTGACACAGATGATTGAAGAAATTAAACAAAGTGTCGAGTAACAGAACAAAGTAAAACATCTTTTATATGAACACTTTTTTACAAGCTGTTTGTTATAGCTCTGGCTATGGCGAACAGCTTGTTTGTATTTGTCTATTTTTCTAAAAACTAACTCATCAACACAATGTTAAAGTACTTTTTAGATGTCGTACCTCAGCTGTTCACTTTTGATCTGTGAAAGGTTTAAATATTAGGATAGGTAATTATAATTGTTTGATTGCTAACTGTACTGAAAATCTAGAAGAAATCTTAACATATAAGCTCTAATTATCGATAGTGAACAGGAACTGACGAACATAGATTATGACCTTAGTTTAAAAAGTAAAGAAAAAGAAGAAAAGGTTCGTCAGTCAATTCCTGTACAATAAATACCGTGTAATACTTATAACGTACGTAAATCTAAGTCGCGTATGTTAAAACATCCATATCATTTTTCACTTGATTCATCGAAAAATATTAAATTTCTCTTGCATCAAACACTTTAATACTTTACTATGGTAAAGTATTAAAGAAAAAGAAGAAGTGAGGGGAAGAAACTATGTTAGAATGGGTTGTTTTAATTGCTGTATTAAGTTTAGTCGTTTTTAGCTTGTTCCGTATTCATGTATTACTTGCCTTAATACTCTCAGGTATTATAGCGGGGTTAGTGTCTGGTTTATCATTTGTAGACACGTTGAACTTATTTATCGAAGGTATGGGCGGAGATCAAGCAAAAACAGCTTTAAGTTATATTTTATTAGGAGCATTCGCCGTCGCTATTAACTATAGTGGGATTACAATGAGTTTAGTTAATATCCTTACGCGTCATTTATCAAACAAACGTGGGGTTTTATTACTATCCATTGCCTTTATCTCATCCTTATCACAAAATGTGGTACCGATTCATATTGCCTTTATTCCATTACTTATTCCACCCTTATTATCTTTATTTGATCGAATGAAAATTGACCGCCGAGCAGTTGCCAGTGCATTGACGTTTGGATTAGAAGCGCCATATATTATGATTCCGGTCGGATACGGTCTGATTTTCCAACAGATTATTCAAGAAAATATGAAGCTTAGCGGTCAGACAATAGAGCTTGGTGACGTATCACTGGCAATGCTTGTGCCTGGTTTAGGGATGATTGTTGGCCTTATTGTGTCAATCTTTATTACGTATAGAAAACCACGTGAATTGGATGTCAAAGGCTATGAACCAGCTTTTTATTCTCCAAAGGAACAGGGCAGTCGCTTTACCATCAAGCATACATTCACTTTGATTAGCATTCTATTAGCGCTTGTGATTCAAATTTTTTCTGGCGAACTTATTATTGGTGCGCTTGTCGGAATTCTAGCGATGTTTGTCTTCGGTGTTGTTCCATACCGTGAACTTGATGGTGTCATGACGGAGGGGATCAAAATGATGGCGACGATTGGTTTTGTGATGATTGTTGCCGGTGGCTTTAGTCACCTTTTAAAAGAAGTAGGGGCGGTGGATGCGCTCATCACGCAAACCGAACAGTTCTTTAGTTTATCTAAAGTCTTCCTTATACTTATTTTACTCCTTGTGGGCCTCGTGATCACCATCGGTATCGGTTCATCATTTGCGACCATTCCTATTTTAGCTGTACTTTATGTGCCGTTTGGTTTACAGATGGGTCTGTCACCGATGGCGATTGCCGTCTTAATCGGAACAGCCGGTGCCTTAGGAGATGCTGGATCGCCTGTCAGTGATACAACGTTAGGGCCAACATCGGGTCTTAACGCAGATGGTAAGCACGATCACATTTGGGATACATGTGTACCAACGTTTATACACTACAACATTCCACTGATTATCTTTGGATTAATTGGTGCTTTGATTTTATAGTATAGAGATAAAAGCATGTTAAACGACAGACGAAAAGCACAACAAGAGAGCAGCCTCTGTTCCAAGTTGTGCTTTTTATATCAATCTTGTTAGGTTGTTGGTAATTAGGATGTAATGAAAATTCATAAGTCAAAAGTCATGGTTTAAGAAAAACCAGAACTTTTTAAGAGAATCACTTCATTCTTTAGGTCATTGGGCCGAAAATAACAGTAGAAGTTTGTATAGGATTAGAGATTTTGGGGAGGAAGTATTGTGACAGCAGGAGAAAAAAGTATGAATGAAATTATAAAAGACGTGTATAACGGATCGATTGTATCGGTTAAGAAGATTATCCCCATTGACCCGGTTGTTGGTGCACCGAAAATTATGGAACCACCACTTAAAGTCCAATTTGGTGTTATGATTGGCTACACTGGTAACGTTAAAGGTGAACTAGTTTTACAATCAACAGATACTTTTTTTAGTAGTATTGGTGAGAAAATGTTTGGTATGCCTGTTGAAGGGGAGATGCTAGATTCATTTGCGGGGGAATTAGGCAATATGATCGCAGGTAGTCTATCCACCTATTTATCAGAACAGGGACTTACAACGGACATTACTCATCCGACGATTTTAAAAGGGGATGCGACGTTATCAGGTTTTAAACGGGCACTACTAGTAGAAGTAACCTATCCAGAGAACCAGACCTTATCTATTTATTTACTCTTAAACAATTAATCTGAACTAATAGTTGCATAAAGGGATTTATTTAATGTATCCTTGAACTTGTATGAGTGTGTGTCTAAATACGTATTGAAGGAGAAGAGATAGATGAGCACAGAAAAATATATCGTTTTCCGATTAAATGATCAAGAATATGGCGCAAGTATTCAACAAATTGTGTCCATTGAAAAATTACTTGATATGACAAAGTTACCTCAAGTATCAGACTTTATTGAAGGTATTACGAAACTAAGAGGCGAGGTTATTCCGGTCATCGACTTAAAGCGTCGTATGGATATGGATAAAACAGACAAAACCGATCATTCACGAATGCTTGTCGCACTTGTTGATGATGTATCGGTTGGCTTTATCGTCGATGAAGCCTCAGATGTTATTGATATCGATGAAGAAATTGTAGAGCCAGCTCCTACATCTATTAGAGGTGTCAATGCGAAGTTTTTAAATGGTGTCGCAAAGCTGGATGACCGCTTATTACTCTTAGTAGACTTAGCATACATTTTAAATCATCAAGAATTAAATGAAGTAAAAGAAGTTGTAGAAGAACAGTAAAACACGTAATGATGAGAAATAAAAGAGTTAGAGGAGAGTATGAATTATGGCACGTATTTTAGTAACTGATGATGCTGCGTTTATGCGTATGCAGCTAAAAAATATCTTTCAATCATTAGGACATGAGGTCGTTGGCGAGGCAGAGAATGGTCAAGTGGCGATTGATTTGTATAGTGAGTTGAAACCGGATTTAGTGACAATGGATATTACCATGCCTGAGATGAATGGGGTAGAGGCTGTTAAGAATATTAAAGCCAATGACCCAGGTGCCACGATTGTCATGTGCTCAGCAATGGGACAACAACAAATGGTACTTGAAGCAATTCAAGCGGGTGCGAAAGATTTTATCGTTAAGCCATTTGATCAAGATCGTATTAAACAAGCGTTAGAAAAAATTTTTTAAAGCATACTAAAAGGTCACAGTTGGGCTAGTCGCATCTGTGACCTTTTGTTTATCATATTGAATGCGTCCGATTGAGACAAGATACAGTCACTTATTTTCTGGATAGCGATAAGCGACTTCATCCATCTTCTCATCATAATCAACGATTAAATCATGACCTTCAAAGAACCAGAGGTCATCTTCTTTAACGTAAAAAGTGAGTCCACTCTGCTCAAATTTCTCACCAACAGGTCCATCAATTGCTTCATTGTGTACGTCAAAGGCTA
Source organism: Halolactibacillus miurensis (assembly GCF_900116255.1). GTDB lineage: Bacteria > Bacillota > Bacilli > Bacillales > Amphibacillaceae > Halolactibacillus > Halolactibacillus miurensis. The sequence continues at coordinate 63,555 of NZ_FPAI01000006.1, read as the reverse complement.
GTGCGTAGCCTTCACGAATCGGGCTTGTACCATAAATTTTCACATAAAAACGAACGGCACTACCTTCTTCCACTAATACTTCCTCTTTGAACCATTGAATGGCTTGATCTGTTACGTCTAATTTCATCCTTTGCACCCCTTATCTTCTCATGTATGAGTTATGGTATTTACTATCAATATTAATTGTAACATGTTTACATCATTTTGTATGACATGTTGCTTCTCATGGATTTGATTAATTAGTAAGAAGTGCTTGTTATGTGTATTAACACTTATATTCAGGTTGTTTTATGGAAAAAGTTGCGACTTATTAAGAACAACGTTAAAATAAAGTAAATTAATTAACTAAGTCAAATGATAAAGGATGAGTACGATGACAATAAAGATTGGGATGGTAGGGACAGGTGGATTTAGTCAAAAACATGCTGATATTCTAATGAAGATGGACCAGGTAAGACTTGTAGCTGTTTGCGGTACGAGCGAGGAAAAAGCGAAGCGATTTGCTGAACAGTATGACGGCATGAGAGGGTATAGCGATTTTCATGCGATGCTAGACGCAGAAAAATTAGATGGTGTTTATCTTTGTGTGCCGCCGATGGCGCATGGTGAGATGGAACTTACCTTAGTAAAGCATCGCATACCTTTCTTTGTTGAAAAGCCACTAGGTGTAACAACAGCGGCGCCAGAAAAAGTTGTTGAAGCACTCGAAAAAGCACCGTTAGTGACTGCTGTCGGTTATCATTTCCGTTACTTAGAATCGATTCAATATCTTAAACGTCTATTAAAAGACCATACCGTAGGTCTAGTGACAGGCAGATGGATGGGGTCGATGCCTGAGGTGAGTTGGTGGCGTAATCAAGCATTATCGGGTGGACAATTAAATGAACAAGCGACGCATATTGTCGATCTTTTGAGGTACCTTTTAGGTGAGAGTGAAGAAGTTCATGCTTATGAGGCACAACGCGTGATGAATAAGCGAAAAGAAGACGTGACTGTAGCGGATGTCGGTACACTCAGTATACGATTTAAATCTGGAGTCATCGCTAATATTACCAATACGTGCATCTTACCAGAGGGTTTAGATGAAATAGGGTTTACGATGTATACCGATTCAGCAGTGATCGAGTGGACTCCTGAGTCGTTAACGATAAAAACGGGAAAAACCGAAAAAGTCATGGTAGATACACAAGATCCCTATTACCAGGAGGATGAAGCCTTTATTCAATCCATTAAGTCAGGTAGTAATGAACACATTTTGTCTACGTATCAAAATGCTTATAATACTCAGCTTATGACGGACGCAGCACGCGTCTCTGTTGAAAAGCATTCTCCGATTAACCTAAATGACTAGTAGGGCAGAGCGATATTAAAAAATAGCCGTATGAATAGTTACAATGATGAAAACTTTTGGTGAAATGAGGTTTACCCACAGCGGTTAAAGGATAGATTATACTATAGTTTATTTTATCTTTAAGGGAGTGGTCATTCATGTTTAAGAAAATCCTGTTAGCTTCTGATGGATCTGAATATTCAATTCGCGCCTGTGAAAAAGCGGTTGAATTAGCAAAATGTCAAGCAGATGCTGAAGTTACCATCTTGTATGTTGTTGATGGAACAGCGGCGAAAGCTGATGCAACTTATCACTGGAATGCGAGTGATTTAGATCGTAGTCGACGTGAAAAATTAGAAATCTCTGAGCGTAAATTAACAGAAGCGGAAGTAGATTACAGTATCAAAATCTTACATGGTGATCCAGGCCCAACGATTGTTAAGTACGCGAATGATGAACGGCATGATCTCGTCATTATTGGAAGTCGCGGATTAAATAGTCTGCAAGAAATGGTGCTAGGAAGTGTCAGTCATAAAGTGGCTAAACGCGCCGATTGCCCGGTACTCATTGTTAAATAACATCTAAAAATCCCCTAGTCACCGTTTATGTGACTGGGGGATTTATCTATTTTATGCGGCTTGACAAGCTGGACAAAGTCCGTATACTTCAAATTTATGTCCTTCAATCATGTACCCACTTAAGTCATCATCAATCATATCCATTGGGCAGATTTGAATGCGTTTTGTTGCCCCGCATTTGCGACAGATGAAATGATGGTGGTGGTGATTAGCACACCGGATTTGATAATGTTTTTCTCCGTCTAGTTCAGTGGATTCTAAAATACCTAACTCGTTAAAGAGGTGGAGATTTCGGTAGATTGTATCAAAGCTAATCCCATCATAATGCGGTTCCATATAAGAGAGTAATTCTTTAGCTGTACGATAACGCCCTTCATTTGCGAAAAACTCTAAAATCATTGCCCGTTTATTTGTGTATTTATAACCAGCCTCTTTTAACTTATTAAGGGCTTCATTTAAATTCATACAATCGCCTTCTTTCGTTGAGATTTTAACCATACTTTTTGGAGAAATGTTGTCACGATGAGAAAAGCAATTAAGACCATCACGATTGTCCCACCGGGGGGGATTTCTAAATAATAACCAGAAACAATCCCTAGAATGACACTTGCTTCACCGAAGATAATCGAATAAAAAATGGTTTGTTTAAATCCTTTGGCAATGCGAATACTACTTGCGACAGGCAGTGTCATGAGCGCTGAAACAAGCAACACACCGACAATGCGGATAGACGCTGAAATAACAAGTGCCGTCAGTAAGATAAATAATAAGTGAATACTCTTTGAATGAATACCTGATACTTTCGCATGTTCTTCATCAAATGATAACATAAACAATTCTTTATAAAACACAACCATTAACGTTAAAACAATAACCGCAATAATCCGAATCGTATTAAAATCTTGTTTAGACACAGCTGAAACAGATCCGAATAAGTAAGAGTATAAGTCATTGTTCAATCCGTCAGCAAGTGCAATAAAGATAACACTAAGACCAACCCCACCAGAGAGAATAATAGGAATAGCTAAATCTTGATAAGCTTTATAGACTGTTCTTAGACGCTCAATTAAGATAGCTCCAAAGATAGAAAAAATTGTCCCGGACGTAAAAGGGGTAATGACAGCTAATCCGTATTTTTTATCCATAAACAAACCAAAAGCAATACCGGCTAAAGTCACATGACTCAAACCGTCAGCAATTAAGCTAAGGCGTCTCACAACGACAAACGTACCAAGGAGTGGCGCAATTAAGCCGATGATTAAACCTGTATAAAGTGTCGTGCGCAAAAACTCAAACTCAAAAAATTGACTAAGCAAACTCACTCACCGTCCTTAATGATTGTGGGTCACGATATTTAAGTCATGACCATAAAATGATGAAATCCGTTGTTCAGATAAATTATGAAACGCTTCTGTATCACCATGAAAATGGATTTCTTTATTGAGACAAGCAACGCCATTTGCATGACTTGTCATCGTGCCAATATCATGGGAGACAAGGAGAAGGGTGATTTTTTTCTCGTGATTTAATTTCCCTAAAAGTTCGTAAAACTTTTGAACGTTTTCCGTATCAATCCCAACAGTCGGTTCATCTAAAATGAGAAATTCCGGTTCACTGACTAAAGCACGGGCAATAAAAATGCGCTGTTGTTGACCACCTGATAAGTCACCAATGTTTTGATTGATGTATTCTGACATACCAACAAGTTCAATGGCTTCTTTTACTTTCTCGCGATGTTTTTTTGTGAAGAACTTCAAGTAACCGATTTGTGCCGTTAATCCCGTAGCGACGACTTCTTTTACCGTGGCAGGAAACCCTCGATTAAAGGCATTAGCTTTTTGTGACACAAAGCCAATCTTCTGCCAATCTTTAAACTTATTAGCAGGTGTTCCGAATAACTCGATCGAGCCATGTTGCGGTGTTAACACACCGAGTAGTAATTTAATTAATGTTGTTTTACCGCCACCATTTGGTCCGACAAGACCTAAAAAAGCCCCGCGAGGAATCGAGAGGTTCACATCTTTTAAAGCAATCTTGTCTTCATAGGCATAGCGTATATTTTTTAATTCAACGATGGTGTCTGTCATTGTATTTAAGCTCCTCTATCTATTATATAAAAGCACTTTGTGATTGTTCGAAACGTAACCATTACTAAGTGTAACCGAAACAAGCATGAATGTAAATAAGAATTGTTACGGTTTAGGTTTAAGTTAATCATAATAAATGCTTTGATGTCAATGAAAGTGCATTAGAACAAGCGAAAAGGTGGAAAAACGAAGCAAGAGACTTTATACTAAAGAAGGAGAAAAGAGAAAGGGTGGGGATTCATTTGACAATGACGTTTTATTGTTATCCAAAGTGCGGTACATGTAAAAAAGCAAAGCAATGGTTAGAGGCTAATGGTGTCGCTTATGATGAGCACCATATTGTAGAAGACACACCATCAAAAGCAGTGATGATGGGGCTAATCGAACGAAGCGGACTAGATATTAAAAAATTCTTTAATACGAGTGGCCAGAAGTATCGTGAATTGAATTTAAAAGATAAATTACCTGATATGACGCATGAAGAGAAAGTCGATGTACTCGTAAGCGATGGGATGTTAATGAAACGTCCACTTACTTATGATGACCAACATGTGACGGTCGGTTTTAAGGAAGAACAATTCGAACAAACATGGAAATAAAGCAACATAAGCAGCAACAAATTCGCTTAAATGAAAGAGGGAATGATAAATGACTTTACCAAAAGATTATTATTACACAGATGAACATGTGTGGTTAAATATTGAAGATAACTTAGTTCGTATCGGGGTGACTGATTATGCGCAAGATGAACTAGGTGACGTTGTGTTCGCTGAAATCAGTGAAACTGGTGAAACAGTGAAAGCGAATGATACGTTCGGTAATGTTGAATCCGTTAAAACAGTATCAGAACTGTATGCACCAATCAACGGAGAAATCGTTGAGGTTAATGATGTATTAGAAGATAAACCTGAACTGATTAATGTGTCACCTTATGATAAGGGTTGGTTGATTGTCATTAAGCCAGATAATATGGAGGATGTTAAAGCACTTATGGCAAGTGACGCGTATAAAGATTTTCTGCGGGGCGTTACTGAGGACCATGTTGCTTTAAACTTGTCACACATCAATGATATTGATTTAACGAAGTAATCTGATCATAAAACACGCCTGAACATTAGTCAATACTTCTAATGAACAGGCATGTTTTTCTTAAAGATAGGCACTAATTGCCTCCATTAGACTAGGAAAGCTTAAGTTCTGGCCCCATTGTTTAACGATATGACCCTGTTGATCAATTAAGACCGTCGTTGGTACACCTAAACAAGTGTAGTTGAGATATGTTTCACGACCATTATCTACAAGAGTTGGTTGTTTGATAAAGTTATTTTTGTAACGAACGGCATCATCGTGATGCCTTTCTCTACCAGTGACATTAATGGTAATCATCGCTAATTTGTTTTGGTCCACGGTTTTGAATAATCGCTCTTTCATCGGCATATCCTGACTACAATCAGGACACCAAGAGGCCCAAAACGTAAGTAACACCATTCGCCCGCGCAAATCACTTAATGTAAGATGGTCGTCTTTATCAATATAGGGAAGCGTAAAATCTGGTGCAGTTGTCATATATATCAATCATCCTTTCAAACTGTTGTATACTCTCGTGATTAATTAGTATAACATGGACAAAATATTGTGAAAACTTATTGACAGCATATTTTTAACGTGCTATTATCACCATTAACCAATTAAATATTTAAGACTCTTATCAAGAGAGGTGGAGGGACTGGCCCGACGAAGCCCGGCAACCGTTAAATACAAGCTGTATTTAAAAAGGTGCCAATTCCTGCAAAGCGTAAGCTTTGGATGATAAGGGAACGCTTAAACGTAAGCATATGATGCCAGCGTCTTTTTGTTCTCTTATTAAAGGAGAATAAAGGGGCGCTTTTATATTGATTGAAATAGTGTTTGGTTGATAATTTAATCATTAAACCATCGCGTATTCGGTTAAAGAGAGAAGAATGAATACCGTTATAAAAAGAATGAATATTTAGATATTAGGGGGAAGTCACATGATCGTCATTGATCAGTTATCGAAAGTTTTTAAAACAAACGAACATGAACTAAAAGCCGTAGATGATTTAAGTTTATCGATTGAAAAAGGTGAGATTTTCGGCGTGATTGGTTATAGCGGTGCTGGTAAAAGCACTTTTATTCGCTTAATTAATCGCTTAGAAGAACCGACAAGTGGGACAGTAGAAATAGAAGGACAAAATATCACTAGCCTATCAAAACATGAATTACGGGTGAAACGCCAGGAAATTGGCATGATTTTTCAGCACTTTAACCTGTTGTGGTCGCGCACCGTTGAAGAAAACATTGCCTTTCCATTAGAAATTGCCGGGACATCAAAAGCTGAAATACAAACGCGTGTGCAAGAATTGATTGATCTTGTTGGACTAACAGGTAAAGAAAAGAATTATCCGTCACAACTTAGTGGGGGACAAAAGCAGCGGGTTGGTATTGCACGAGCACTCGCAAATAAACCGAAAGTATTACTTTGTGATGAAGCAACATCGGCTCTTGACCCAGAGACAACCGACTCAATTTTAGCTTTGCTTGTTGATATTAATGAAAAGCTCGGTTTAACGATTATCCTCATTACCCATGAAATGCACGTCATTCAAAAGATTTGTCATAACGTAGCCGTAATGGAAGCGGGACGTGTGGTTGAACAAGGAAATGTCCTTGAAGTCTTCTCACACCCTAAAAAACCGGTGACGAAAAAGTTTGTTGAACAGGTCATGGGTAAACCAGATGAAGAACTCACCGATGATGTATTAATCGAACATATTTCAGATGGTCATGTACTAAAGTTAACCTTCGTAAAAGAAACAGCCAATCAAGCGATTATTTCAGAGGTAGCTAAACATTATGACGTTGATATTAATATTATTCAAGGAAACATTAAACAAACACAAGAAGGAGCTTACGGCTCGCTTTATGTAAAAATGACAGGGGACTTACCAGCAGTGGAACAGGCGATTCAATTTATTCGATCAACATCAGTCGATGTGGAGGTGATCACACATGGCTAATTTATTTCCAAACATTGATTGGATGGATCTTTTATGGGCAACAGGTGAGACACTTTATATGACACTTGTCGCTTTAATAGGGACGTTGATTTTAGGTACGATCCTAGGTCTATTCATTTATTTATCCGCGCCGGGTAACTTGTGGGATAATAAAATTGTTTATTCAATTACCGCTGGATTTGTGAATATATTTCGGGCGATTCCTTTTATTATTTTAATCTTTTTAATTTTACCACTCACCGTCTTTTTATTTGGGACGTTCCGCGGACCAACAGCCGCATTACCTGCATTAATTTTAGGTTCTGCGCCGTTTTATGGTCGCCTCGTTGAGATTGCTTTACGTGAAGTTGATCACGGTGTAATTGAAGCAGCGAAAGCGATGGGGGCAAAAACATCGACGATTATCTTTAAGGTGTTACTAAAAGAATCGATGCCAGCGCTTGTTTCAGGACTGACGGTAACGGCGATTGCTTTAATCGGTTATACCGCCGTCGCAGGATCGATTGGTGCTGGGGGTCTTGGTGATTATGCCTACTTCTACGGCTTTACTCGTCGAGATATGGATATCGTTTATGTCTGTACACTCCTGATTGTATTAATTGTATTTATCTTTCAATTTATTGGCGATGTTATTACGAAAAAAATTGATAAGCGCTAATGAGCTTATTCATATATTAAAAAAAGAAAAGGGGATTTCATGATGAAAAAAATTGTAACTTTATTTTTACTTGTCTTGTCACTTGGATTTTTAGCTGCTTGTGGAGAAGAATCAGCAGAGAATGAAATTAAAGTCGGGGCTACTTCTGTGCCTCACGCAGAAATCTTAGAAGAAGCGCGTCCATTGCTAGAAGAAGAAGGTATTGAGTTAACGATTGAAACGTATACAGATTACGCATTACCAAACGAAGATTTATCACGTGGAGAATTGGATGCCAACTACTTCCAACACATTCCATTCTTTGAATTATCTTTAGAAGATCATGGTTATGACTTAGTTAATCTAGCGGGCATTCACGTAGAACCTCTCGGTGTGTTTTCAAAAGACATTGCTTCAGTAGATGATATTGAAGAAGGAACAGAAGTGATTATTAGTCGTAACGTACCTGACCATGGGCGTATTTTAGCACTCTTTGAAGCAAATGGTTTTATTACACTTGCCGATGATGTAGATAAATCCGCTGCTACAATCGATGATATTGTGGAAAATCCATTGAACCTTACGTTTTCTCCATCAGTGAATCCGGAATTCCTGATCGAAGCATATGAAAATGAAGCAAATACACTCATTGCTATTAATGGTAACTATGCGATTGAAGCAGGTCTATCACCGGTGGACGATGCGTTATTCGTAGAAGGTGCCGATTCCCTTTATGTTAATATTATCGCCGCACGTGCTGAAGATGAAGATAATGAGAATCTTCAAAAGTTAGTTGAAATCTTGCAGTCAGAAGAAATCTCTAATTTCATTAATGAAAAATACCAAGGCGAAGTTGTTCCTGTTGCCGGTGAATAACTGAACAATGAAATACAGACGAAAACGGAAGAATTCGTCTGTATTTTTATGTGCGCTGAGGTATGTTGAATAGAGCGGTTATTACTCGGTGAAATGAGGTCAAATCATGTCAAAGCACGTTTTTCATAGTAGGGGCAGCGTGCTATAATAATACTTGTATCAAGCAATAAATAAATTAATCAATAAGGGGACTTTTAAAACGAGATGGAAAAGCTCAATCTGAACTACACACCAGAAATGGAAAAAGCTATGCATCAAAATCACGGCGTGAATTTCACAGAATATGAAATGAATGTCGAGAAGCGCATGAAAGTGGAGCGAGAACGAGAAAAAAGTCATGAACAAAGTATGAAATTGATTGCTGAACTACAACAAGATATTCACCGAGATATGTAAACTCAATTAACATGAGTAAATGAGAAAAACCTCTGCGCTATTTAAATAAATAGTGTGAGAGGTTTTTCTTTATATTACCAAAAATAAGGCAATCGCTAGTCGTGATGGAGGCGTTAATTATTCAGAGCGTCGTTACCGTCGATCAGAGCAAAAATATTGAAAGATGTGGCAATGTTTGACTTACTCGGGAAAACGATATAAACTTTTTTTACGTTATTGTTTAAAAAGTGATGTTTTCGGTCTTAAAATCTTGCCATAATTTTTGAAATAGTTTAAGATTGTAATGAGTATAAACTGAGAATGAAAATGAGACTCAGTATCAGAATAACACGTAAGCAAATTACTTAGGAGGTATAGATATGAGTGGTTCAACATTAGAGATTAAAGATCTTCATGTGGAGATTGATGGGAAAGAGATTTTAAAAGGCGTTAATTTAACGATAAAAGGCGGCGAGTTCCATGCGATTATGGGGCCGAACGGTACGGGTAAATCAACATTGGCGTCAGCTATTATGGGACACCCTAAATATGAAGTAACAAAAGGACAAATCTTAATGGACGGTGAAGATGTTCTTGAGATGGAAGTAGATGAACGTGCAAAAGCGGGTCTTTTCCTAGCGATGCAATATCCGAGTGAGATCAGTGGGGTGACAACGTCAGATTTCTTACGGTCTTCTATTAATGCTCACCGCGAAGAGGGTGATGAGATTCCATTGATGAAGTTCATTAAAGAGATGGATGACGCGATGGATTATCTTGAAATGGATAAAAATATGTCACAACGTTATCTAAATGAAGGTTTTTCAGGTGGGGAGAAAAAACGTAATGAGATTCTGCAGCTCATGCTATTAAAACCAGCCATTGGTATTCTAGATGAAATTGACTCAGGTCTTGATATTGATGCGTTAAAAGTTGTATCAAAAGGGATCAATAAATTACGTAATGAAAACTTTGGTTGCTTAATTATCACACACTACCAACGTCTATTAAACTACGTAAAACCAGATTATGTTCACGTGATGATGCAAGGGCGCGTTGTAAAATCTGGTGGACCTGAACTTGTCGAACGTTTAGAGAGCGAAGGGTATGAGTGGATTAAAGACGAACTCGGAATTGAAGACGAAACTGTCGGCAAATAATATATAGGGGAGGAGGAATTTGATGTCTAACGATGTATTTACGTGTGACTATATAGAAAGTTATTCGAAACAACAACAAGAACCGGCATGGATGACAGATTTCCGCTTGAAAGCTTTTGAAACAGCTGAAACGATTGATATGCCAAAACCGGATAAAACGAAAATCACCCGCTGGGATTTTGACACGTTTGATCATGTGACCAATAACCAATCGGCTAAACAAATCGCCCTTAATGATTTACCTGAAGGGATTAAAAAGTTTATCGACATTGAAAAAGAACAAAACTTATTAATCTTACGTGATAATGTTCGTGAGTATGTCCACAGGAGTGAAGATTTGGCAAAACAAGGTGTGATTGTCACAGATCTTCAGACGGCGATTAAAGAACATGCGGATTTAGTGAAACAATACTTTATGACAGATGCGGTAAGCGTAAATGAACATAAGTTAACGGCTCTTCACGGAGCACTCGTTAATGGTGGGGCGTTTATCTATGTACCAAAAAATGTGATAGTTGAAGAACCAATTCAAACCATCTTTTGGCAGGATAACCCGGCACAAGCGTTGTTTAATCACGTCATACTTGTAGCAGAAGAAAATAGTGAAGTTACTTACGTTGAAAATTATTTAGCATCTGAAACAGAAGCAAAAACAGTCATGAACGTAGTGAGTGAAGTGTTTGCTAAAGCGAATGCGAAAATTTCATACGGTTCAGTTGATCACTTTGCGCACGGTACGACGTCTTATATTAACCGTCGTGGTTTAGCTGAACGTGATGCGAAAATTGAGTGGGCACTTGGCCAAATGAATGATGGCGATACGATTTCAGAAAACGTGACGCACCTATTAGGTGATCAATCTGTTTGTTATGCGAAAGCAGTCTCTGTTGGTCGTGGTGATCAAACACAAAACTTCACAGCCAACATTGTTAACCATGGTAAACACACCGATGGTATCATCCTCCAGCACGGTGTCATGAAAGATAAAGCAACCGGTATTTTCCACGGAATCGGTAAGATTGAACACGGTGGAACAAAAGCCAACGCAGAACAAGAATCGCGCGTGTTAATGTTAAGTAAACATGCAAGAGGAGACGCCAATCCAATCTTACTCATTGATGAAGATGATGTAACGGCTGGACACGCAGCGTCTGTTGGACGTGTGGATCCGGTTCAGCTTTACTACTTGATGAGCCGTGGGATTTCTAAGCGAGAAGCAGAACGTCTCATTATTCATGGTTTCTTAGCACCTGTAGTGAATGAAATTCCAATCGAAGCGGTGCGCAAGCAACTAACAGATGTTATCGAAGGGAAAGTATACTAAGATGACCATCTTAGATGTCAAAAGTGATTTCCCTATTCTAGATCAGACAATCAATGGTCATCAACTTGTTTACTTGGATTCAGCCGCAACGGCCCAAAAACCACAAGTGGTCATTGATGCTGTGAATGATTACTATAAATTTGACAATGCGAATGTCCACCGCGGGGTGCATACACTTGGCCAACGAGCAACCGATGCCTACGAAGGGGCACGGGAGACGGTGACAAAGTTTATCAATGCTAAGCAATCAAAAGAGATTATCTTTACCCGTGGTACAACAGAGAGTATTAACATTGTCGCAAGAAGTTATGGCGATGCGTTTATTACAGCGGGTGATGAGATTGTGTTAACTGAGATGGAACATCATAGTAATCTGATTCCTTGGCAACAAGTAGCTAAGCGGACTGGGGCGACGCTAAAATTCATCCCGCTTGAAGCGGATGGGACAATGACCATGACGGCTGTTAAACAGACGGTGACTGAAAAGACGAAACTTGTGGCCATTACACACGTATCCAATGTATTAGGTACTATCAATCCAATTAAAGACATTACAGCTCATGCGCATGACATGGGTGCCGTTGTTGTTGTCGATGGTGCACAGGCTGTCCCGCATATGGCAGTTGATGTACAAGACCTTGATTGTGACTTTTATGCCTTTAGTGGGCATAAAATGGGGGCACCAACAGGTATCGGTGTGTTGTATGGTAAAGAAAAGTTACTCAATCAAATGGACCCGGTTGATTACGGCGGTGAAATGATTGATTTTGTCAGTTTAACAGACGCAACTTGGAAAGAGTTGCCGTGGAAGTTTGAAGGTGGTACACCGATTATTGCCGGTGCGGTCGGATTAGCAAGCGCGATTGGCTACTTACAATCGATTGGGTTTGATAAAATCACGGCCCATGAGCAAGCATTGACTGATTATGCAATAAAAGAACTAAAAAAAATAGACGGTATTGACATATATGGACCGGACAAACGATGTGGTTTGGTGACGTTTAACTTAACAGACGTTCACCCACACGATACCGCAACGGTTCTAGACTCATTCGGTGTTGCAGTAAGAGCAGGGCACCATTGTTGCCAGCCGCTGATGAAGTGGCTTAAGGTGACCGCAACAGCCAGAGCAAGTTTCTATGTATATAATACGTTTGAAGATGTTGATCTTTTTATTGACGGACTTAAACAAGCGAAGGAGTTTTTCGGAGATGTCTTTTAATAATCTAGATACACTCTATCGTCAAGTCATTATGGATCATTATAAAAATCCGCGAAACAAAGGCACATTAGAAGATGGTTTGACCCTTGAAATGAATAACCCAACCTGTGGTGACCGGATTCAGTTGCACTTTATTATTGAAGGTGACACAGTCACAAATGCTAAGTTTGAAGGCGAAGGCTGTTCGATTTCACTTGCATCTGCTTCAATGATGACCCAAGTTGTTAAGGGGAAATCTGTCGAACAAGCCTTAAAACTATCACAGTATTTTTCTGATATGATGTTAGGAAAAGAAACGGATAGTGACGGGTTAGAGCTCGGGGATATCGAAGCACTTCAAGGTGTTCAAAAGTTTCCAGCGCGCATTAAATGCGCGACACTTGCGTGGAAAGCGATGGAGAAAGCAATTGAGCAAGAGGACGAAGCTTAATACTATGATGTAACAAAGGAGGGGCTATTATGTCTAAAAATGCACCAGAAGTGGGCGAATATAAATACGGTTTTCATGACAAAGATGTCTCGATTTTCCGTACCGAACGCGGCCTAACAGAAAAAGTCGTGCGTGAAATATCTAAAATAAAAAATGAGCCTGAATGGATGTTGTCATATCGTCTTAAAGCGCTCGAACATTTCTATAAAACACCAATGCCACAATGGGGTGGCGATTTATCAGAACTTGATTTTGATGAAATCACCTATTACGTAAAACCATCTGAACGTTCTGAACGTTCGTGGGATGAGGTGCCTGAAGAAATCAAGCGAACGTTTGATAAATTAGGTATTCCAGAAGCGGAACAAAAATACCTTGCCGGTGTGTCCGCACAGTATGAATCTGAAGTTGTGTACCACAACTTAAAAGAAGACCTTGAAAAAATGGGGATTATCTTTAAAGATACAGACACAGCACTGAAAGAAAATGAAGATTTGTTTAAAGAATACTTCGGTAAAGTCATTCCTTATACTGACAACAAATTTTCAGCTTTAAATTCAGCTGTATGGTCAGGTGGCTCATTTATCTATGTACCAAAAGGTGTGAAAGCAGATACGCCACTGCAAGCGTACTTCCGAATTAACTCAGAAAATATGGGGCAGTTTGAACGTACATTGATCATTGTTGATGAAGGCGCATCGGTTCATTACGTAGAAGGGTGTACAGCACCTGTCTTTACGACAAACTCACTCCACAGTGCGGTTGTTGAAATCTATGTTAAAAAGGATGCTTATTGCCGTTATACAACGATTCAAAACTGGGCAAACAACGTCTATAATCTCGTTACCAAACGAGCAACATGTGATGCCAATGCGACGATGGAATGGGTTGATGGCAATATTGGATCGAAGTTAACGATGAAATATCCTGCCGTTCTTCTAAAAGGAGAAGGTGCACGTGGTATGACACTCTCCATTGCGCTTGCGGGTAAAGGACAAGTGCAAGATGCTGGGGCGAAGATGATTCACTTGGCACCAAATACATCGTCAACGATTGTATCTAAATCTATCTCAAAACACGGTGGTAAAGTCTCTTACCGTGGGATTGTTCACTTCGGCCGTAAGGCTGACGGGGCACGGTCAAACATTGAATGTGATACGTTAATTATGGATAATAAATCAACGTCTGATACGATTCCATATAACGAAATCTTAAATGATAACATTTCACTTGAGCACGAAGCGAAAGTGTCGAAAGTGTCTGAAGAACAACTGTTCTACTTGATGAGTCGTGGTATTTCAGAACAAGAAGCGACAGAAATGATTGTCATGGGCTTCATCGAGCCATTCACAAAAGAATTACCAATGGAATATGCGGTTGAAATGAACCGATTAATTTCCTTCGAAATGGAAGGAAGTATTGGTTAACGTTGTTATATAAACGTTTTGGTGAGGTGTAATTGAGGCTTGCCCCTTTTTACCCACCAAATCATGAATTAATGTAATTTGAATACAAATCGGGAGATTCTTTTTCGAGTTTCTCGGTAATGTGTAAATACGTATCTGCAGTGACATGTGCCGATTTATGGCTGAGTCTCTCAGATGCGTATTTTATATTTGCACCAAATACTAATAAGTGAACGGCATGACTGTGTCTTAAAGCGTGAGAGCTTAAAATCGGGACTTTTGCTCTTTTACATACTTCTTTAAAATATTCTCTGACAATATTGGTTCTTAACCATCGTCCGTCTTGTTGATGAATCATTAAATGAACGGAAGAAGCTTTACAATTCACCTGAATTGTAAAGTCAAATGCATAAACTTTTTTTTCTTGATTTTTGTTTTTTTGAACTTTAACTATGTTATCCTTTATTTATATATAAAAAGGAGGAATAAGGAAATTATGAAAATAGGGCCAAGAGTGTTTAAAAAAATCTATTACTACTAGTGTTACTAGTTCTTGTTTTTAGTATGGTTTTCGCAAGTACTGCTAGTGCAAAAACAAAAAAAGGTTAAAAATGATGATGTGGCAGTAGAAATGATAAATCTTGAAAATATTAATGAAGATACAATAGATACATTCTTAGCGAGTCGAGGTATGCCTGATGATGTGTTAAATAATTTAAGCTATCGAGGTGAGTATACAATTTATACTACATTAGAAGATGATTCTATATTTGATGGGTATTCAGAAAGAAAAGCAGCTTCTTTACCAAGTAGTGATGGTGATTTTTCTGTTCAATTCATCCCTACCAGTGATTTAGAATTTGATGCAACAGGTTGGAGGAATACTGATGGAACATACAGTATCTATCCAAGCTTCTACTGGAAAGAGAACGTAGAATTGGATAATGACTCTTTTGGATTCGCATTAAACAAAAAATATTGGGATAACGTTTCTGGTGCTACATTAAATTTATGGATGAGAGATTTCGGACCTGAAGGTTCAACTACTTCATACTTTATAGATCGAGCTTCTATGTCGGATTATTCAGGTCACTCTTTTAAGATGAGTGGTCTTGGGAGTTTCCCGCATGACTACGAAGGTAATGGCTACTTTAAAGCGAAGCCGGTAGGTAGCACAATTGATCGTACAATTAGCATTAGTTATGCTGATGGTAAAAGTATTTTAGGAAATATCAGCTATGGTGTAAATATTGGCATGACGAGTGTAACTTATTCTTCAAGTGCTAACAATTTTAAATCAACAGCAGATATTATTGGGTGGTAATTGGAGGTGAATTCATGGGTTTAGTTATATTTATACTATGTTTGATATCAATAAGTAACTTCTTAGTTTTATTGGATTTTGGCACAACTATAATACAAGCATTCGTGTATTCTCTACCAATAAATTTAACTGTCTGCACCATAATATTTTTAATGTACCAGATTCTAATAGAAGTTATGAAAAGTAACTCAAACAAATAGAACCTAGAAGAGAAGGAGAAAAACTATCTTTTAGAAGAGACTACTTGTCCATATAATTCTTAGTAACCCTCAATGGATGCAACAAAAATTATAAGGATAATTTTTTAGTAATTAAATTTGCTTTTTAATTATTGATCTTCTTCTAACATAAATACTCGACATTTAGTAACCTCTTTTACGTTTTCTTTCGTTCATTTTGTTTCTTCTCGTTCTAAATTTGCTACACTTAATATACGCGTGATGAAAATCTAAATAACATGTGTGTTTTAGCACATACTCGGTAGAGTGTATAAGTGCGCGCGCGCGCGATTGCATGGAGCTTTTCTTATGCTTCAAAACTATTGGGCCGCAAGGCCTCAGAATTATGAAATTCATTCGTAAAACACTCTTTCGGAATATTGCGAATATTGTTAAAAAAGTCCAAAGATATCTATGCGATACTAATGAAAATCTTTAATTAAATTACGTTCATTCAAAATATATATATAAATACTATGAATTGCGAGGTGTGTCAGGATGAATACTTTATCAGCAAGTCCAGTTGGAGTTATTGAAAGAGGCCTTGCACTAATTATCGATCTAATTATTAATGTAATAATTGCTTTAATAATTAGTTTTGTTTTTCACAAAGGTAATTTCCCATTTTTAGATTTTTTTATTATTGCGCTGGTTATTTTATCACACGTATACAGCATCACACTTCCACTACTATGGAATGGATATACAATTGGAAAACGAGCCGTTGGAATCAGAATTGCTCCTGTTTCAAATAATAGGTTAACATTAAGTACACTTATTTTTCGAGAGCTTTTAGTGAAGAATCTACTTTATTATTTTAGCATGGGTTTACTTCAATTTGTTAGTATCTATCTTATTTCAACTAGAGATGATAAGCGGGCGATTCACGATTTGCTTGCTAAAACTTATGTTACTAATAATTTTCCAGACTAAAAAGCAGTCACCCCTTTTTTTTCAGTAGGGGCGACTGCTCAATTTAAGTCTTTTTGATACATGGTGTCTGGAACTTCCTGGTTAAAGAGAAAGACAATCGTAGAGACCGATAATGTAAGTATCAAATAAATTCTCATCCAAAAATCTGGGTGATGGATTATTTGATCCCTTTGTTTTTTAGTTGAAGTTACTCATTGTGTTTAAATAACGGCTAAAACCTAGTTAGGCCAAGGGTTAGACGTGTTTATTTGTTATTGCTTGTGTTTAGTTTCTTCTATCAAATTAGAATCCTTCGAAACGGAAGGAAGTATTGGTTAAGCCTTTTAACGATAGTCAAAACCCTCTCACTGATTGATGTGCAATCAGTGAGAGGGTTTTTATGTGAACATGGGGTGGTGTTTATGTTAAAAAATGCTGATAATAAGTTAACACTCCTTGATATTCCGTGTGGTCTACTGGTTGATTATTTGCGCTACTTAACGTCAACTGGAAGTGATGAACGTCATCAATCATTGAAAGTAAGGACTGCTTCATATGAGCCAAAGTTGACATGTTAAAATAAGCCTGTAGTCTTTCAGGGTGTGCTAAATAATCGCTTAAGAACTGATTCGCTTTTCCAAAAGCCAGTGCTTGTTTTTTTTCTTGTATCAATACGACTTGTTTTAACAGTGTTATATAGCTCTCAAGAAGAGGCTGCGCATATATTGCCTGAGTATAAAAGAAATCCTCTCGTACAATCCCTTTTACAGCATACGTACTGACCCAGTAAAATTCATTAACATAATGATTCAGTGCTGTTTCTGATAATCGCTTCGTTAAGTAACGTTTATCATGATGAAAATGTAAGTGATCAAATTGCTCGTCTTTATCTAACAAAACAACTGAATGAGCATCATCAATCGCATCTGGGAGTAAATCTGGATGGATTAAACGTAAATCTATCCGTGTGAAATCTGTAAAATGTATTAAAAAAACAGCCAGACGGTTAGGGTCGTTTGTGCTCGGTGTTTGCATGATAAGCCGCTCACCGAAGACATCTAACCAGTCTAGGGTGTTGTTGAAGTCAGTGACGTGTTCAGTGATATAAATAATATCATAGTCCTGTAGCTCATCTTTTTTTCTACTGGCATCGGCCCGTGATCCGTTTAATAATACACCGCGAATCCGTGTATCTTCTTTTGCGACAGAGAGGATTAAATCATACATCGCTTGTTCACTCCGCAACTCTCCCACTCCTTTTAATCAAGTAACCATGATTCATCCATGGTTGGATTTTGTCTAAAGACTTTCCCGTGTACATCAATGGCCGCATGCCACTCCTTACATTGTTTTAAGTTAATATTCTCGACTAATGGTTGGTAGTGTTGTCGCATATCTTGATAAGTTTTAAAATCACCAAAGCCGAGCCGTGAAAATAATCGTCTTGCATACTGATCACTCACAAATACCCGGCGATTAAAAATATATAAAAGCAACACGTCAGCCGTTTCTTCCCCAACGCCTTGAATCGTTAAAAGTTCTTGTCTTAACGTATTCGTAGGGTACTGTTCGAATCTATCTAGTGTGGTGTGATGTTGGTGAAACCAGTGGGTAATAGCTTTAATATATTTGCTTTTTTGTTTATAGAAACCAGCTGGGCGAATGAGCGCTTCTAATGCACTTTGTTCCATTGCTAATAATGTATCAAGTGAAAGGTGAGGCTTTAAGTTATCTAAAGCTTTCTCCATGTTTAGTTGGGTTGTTTGTTGGATAAGAATCATACTAACCACATCTGCCAGGTAATGATCACTTTCCCACCAGTCTTGGTGTCCGTAATGATCGACTAAACGATCAAGTGCGGTTTTTATTTTGTCTTGTGTCATATAAACGTATATCTGCTCCTTAATTTTAATAGATAACTAGCTTAAGTATAGCATTCACGCACTCAGGCGTCAGTTGATATGTTTCTATCTAGCTTAATAGAAAGTGGGCAATAGAAAAGGGTAACACAAACGATACAGGATCGGTTGTGCTAGCCTAAATGTCATGATGGTGCTTTAAGTGCCGTTTGAGAAAGTGCTTATGATTGGAAGAAGAGTTTTTCTAATGTGAGTGGCTCAATATACTCGCCGTCTTTAAAGGCGCGCATATTGCCGCCTGAAATTTCATCAATTAAGAGAATGTCTCCGGTTGTTTGATCGCGGCCAAATTCAAATTTAATATCATATAGTTCGATGTCTTTTTTCGCCAGCTCATCTTTAATGACACCCGCAATTTGTTGCGTCAACGATTTTAACGTCTCATACTCTTCTGTTGTTAGGATATCAAGCATGGCTAAAGCATCTTTGGTGATCGGTGGATCTTCTCGTCCATCATCTTTTAACGTTACTTCAACAAACGCATCAAGCGGTTGATTTTCTTCTGCATATAATCCGTAACGACGTAAGAAGCTACCGACCGCACGGTAACGACAAATGACTTCTAAACCTTTACCGAAAACAGACGCAGGCTTAACGGTCATCGTTTGTTCGTCGATATGACTATCGATAAAGTGTGTCGGAATACCTTGCTTATTTAACTGTTCAAAAAAGTAGGTCGTTAATTTTAATCCGGCTTTACCAGCGCCTTCAATTGAAAGGCCAACCGTATTGGCGCCGGGATCGAAAACACCGTCCACACCTGTGACATCGTCTTTAAACTTCAATACGTAATTTCCATCTTGACGTTGATACACGTCTTTTGTTTTTCCTTGATACGTTAATTTCATGCATTTAGCTCCTTTATATAGATAATAGTGATGAATATAATGCTTATTCTATATCAATAACGAATAATTAACAATACCTATATTATAACGTTCGTGTTTTAAGTGGTTTTTAGTGCGGAAATGGTGGCATCTATTTCTGATTTACTTGTAAAGTAGCCGATACTGATTCTGAAATAATGCTGATGTTGTTCAGTAGGATAGAGCGGTGTTAAGGACCGGATCTCTCCCGTTGTTTTTGAATGACAAGCACTTCTTGTTGAGACATAGATCTGTTTGCGATTTAAAGCTTGTTGAATATAATCACCATGGCTTGATGTTGACAAGCAACCAATGATAGGAGAAGTGACATGGGCTTCACCGATCACGCTGATGGGTAATTGTTCGTGTTTTAATTGGTTGACTACATACTGTCTTAATTCCATCAATCGGTTTAATCTTTTGCTTTCATGTGTGATGTAGTCATTTACGCAGGCGGCAAAGCTCGCAATTAATCCGGCATCAATCGTCCCTTGTCTAAATCCGCCTTGTGTTTTTGATTGAAAAGGTGCGCGCCACTCTTTAGGCTGTTTAAGTAGTAAAGCGCCGATGCCTTTTAGACCGTGAATTTTATGGGCGGAAAGCGATAAGGCATCGACGTAGTTAAAGGTGGTTGAAAGTTTTTGTTTCCCGAAAGCCTGGACAGCATCCGTGTGAAATAATAGCTGATGGTCTTTACAAAATTCACTTATCATCTCATTATCTTGACTGATGCCTGTTTCGCTATTAATGAGTTGAATGGTGACGAGTTTGGTGTCTGGTCGCACCGCGTCTATCAATTGTTGTTTTGTGATCTGGCCGTTTTTAGCTGGGGTAATATAGGTAACGGACAGACGCCCTTGTTGTTCTAATAACTGACACGTGTCATATAGGGAGGCATGTTCGACAGTGCTTGTTATTATATGAATCGGTTCACCATTGAACTGGTGGAGGACGAGGTCAAGAATCAGATGGTTACTTTCTGTGCCCCCAGAAGTGAAAATGATGCCATCTGGTGGTATATGAAAGTAGTCTGTAAAGATTGTCTTCGCTTGGCTGATTAAGTCATCTGCCACTTCGCCTACATGATGGGGACTTGCAGGATTAGCGAAATATTGTTTTGCGACGTCTTGATAGGTTTTTAGGGCGATTGGTAACGGTTTAGTCGTTGCGGCATGATCTAGATAAATCAATTGTTTCACTCTCTTCTTGAAAAAGGTTTGGGTTTCCTTTATTATATGTAAATATAGGTGTAAAGACAACTGTAAAGAAGGGTGACTATGAAACGTAAACAACTCATCATCATTGGGACGGGCCTAAGTGCCTGTCAACTCGCGTACAATTTATTAAATGACTATGATGTCATTATGCTGTCAAAAGGCGATAAACAAACAGGTAACACGGTCAAAGCACAAGGTGGGATTGCTTGTGTAATGGGTCAACACGATCATTTAGATAGCCATATACATGACACATTGATGGCTGGGAGTTTTTTAAATGATGTTGCACAAGTAGAAAAACTCATAAAAAATGCGCCGAATGTGATGCAGTCTTTAATCCAATCGGGATTTATATTTGATCAAGTCGTTGGCCAATTTATCTTAGGAAAAGAAGGGGCGCATCAACATCGACGCATTTTGCATGCGGGTGGTGACCAAACAGGTAAACGGCTTACTTGTCACTATCATCAATTATTACAAGATAAAGTGACAATCATTGAACAAACAACAGCGGTGGATCTATTAAAGCAAGAGGGGCGTTGTGTCGGGGTTAGAACAGTGAATCATTCCTTAGAACGGCAGGACTACTTTGCTGATGCGGTGGTCCTTGCGACCGGAGGGTATGCCGGGATTTTTCAACACCATTCGAATGATCCACTCATGACAGGTGACGGGATTGCGATTGGCTACCGAGCGGGTGCCGCCGTTAAAGATTTGGAGTTTATTCAGTTTCATCCGACCTTGGCGATTGGACACCAGCAACGATTTTTAATCTCAGAAGCGGTTCGCGGGGAAGGGGCGAGGTTAGTGAACGGCCGAGGTGAATACATCATGGCTGATCATCCGTTAAAAGATTTAGCGCCGCGTGATGTGGTAAGTCAAGTGCTATACACCCGAAACCAACAAGGCGAAGCAACGTATTTAGATATTCGGTCGGTTAAAGGCTTTCAGCGGCGCTTTCCGCAAATCACCGACTTACTGCATGAAAATAGCATCGATATAAAGCAAGGCTTGATTCCAGTTCAACCAGGAGCCCATTTTACGATGGGAGGACTGGCGGTTAATGAACAACATGAAACAACTGTTCCTCATTTATACGCGATTGGTGAAGTTGCCGCCACTGGTGTACACGGGGCCAATCGTTTGGCAAGTAATTCACTACTAGAAGCGCTTGTCTTTGGGAAGGACTTAGCGGATGTATTAAGAAATAAACCACCGATGTCACCAGGTACATATGTGCCTGAGGACCTACCAATGAAGGTTCAACCGCTAGATATGTCAATCGAGGCACTAAAACAAGCGAACGAAACCTATTTAGGTGTCGTAAGAAGCCAAACAGCTTTAAAGCAGTTTGAAAAAGAACTTCGTGCGTTACCGATAACCACACGTGGCGCAATCGATCACCCAACTAAAACATTGGAGCGTTACACATCAGAAAATATGTTGCTCGTCAGTCAACTTGTCTTACAGGCAGCGTTAAATCGTAAAGAATCCATCGGTGCTCATAAACTTACAAACAAAGAGAAACAGGCGGTGAGACAGTGAATCCTTTATTACTAGAAGATCAGTTAAAACAGTTTTTTAATGAAGATATCGGTCATGATGATGTTTCAAGTCGCATGATTCCCGAAGATAAGCGAGGTTACGCGACGTTCTTCGTCAAAGCTTCAGGTATCTTTTGCGGGCTTGAAGTGATAGAAACAAGTTATCAATTATTTCATGAGCCTGTTCAAATCACTTGGTACAAAAAAGATGGTGATCGATGTCAAACGGGAGAGGTGATTTGTAGCGTCGTTGCTTCTTATCGGCTCTTGTTAAAAACAGAACGAGTGATTTTAAATTTGATTCAACATCTGAGTGGGATTGCCACGATGACAGCGAAGGCCGTATCAAAATTAGGTGATGCGCCTGTCAAGCTTGTCGATACGCGAAAAACAACGCCAGGGTTAAGAATGTTAGAAAAGTATGCGGTCACGTGTGGTGGTGGCTATAATCACCGTTATGCCCTGTATGATGCGGTCATGTTGAAAGAGAATCATTTAGCTTGTTTTGATTCAATCACAGAAGCGGTTAAACGTAGTCGTCAGGTGATCTCCCACTTAACTAAAATTGAAGTCGAAATTGAAACACGGGAACAGTTACGAGAAGCGATTGAGGTAGGTGTTGATGTAATAATGTTTGATAATCTCTCGCCAGACGTCATTTCAACTTGGATTAAGGATGTCCCATCGACGATTGTGACAGAAGCGTCGGGTAATATTACATTAGATAATATCGCTACATACCGAGACTGTGGGGTTGATTTTATTTCAATGGGGGCGTTAACCCACTCCACTGAGGCATTAGATATCAGTTTACTCATCAAGGGGGAAAGCTAAGTGTTAAATTTATTTAAACAAACAACGATACCTGAACGGTTTTTACAGGCAACAGAAGCGGAACTTAAACGACAGATTATCGAAATAAAAAAAGAGCTAGGTGAAGACTTATTTATCCCCGGTCACCATTATCAACGTGATGAGGTGATTCAGTTCGCTGATGCGACCGGTGATTCCTTACAATTGGCGCTTTATTCAAAAGAAAAAACCGCCAAATATATTGTCTTTTGTGGTGTGCACTTTATGGCAGAGACAGCTGATTTATTGGCTCGTCCCCATCAACGCGTTATCTTACCGGATATGCGCGCTGGATGTTCAATGGCTGATATGGCGACAGAACGTCAAACAGAAATGTGTTGGGACATTTTAACCGAGCGGTTTGGCGAGGAACTGTTGCCGGTCACCTATGTGAATTCCTCAGCGGCGATCAAGGCCTTTGTCGGTAAGCACGGCGGGGCAACGGTCACATCTTCAAATGCAAAAAAAGTAATGACATGGGCACTAGGACAAGGCAAAAGAATCTTATTTTTACCTGATCAGCATTTAGGCAGAAATACGGCCGTTGACTTAGGTATGGCGTTAGACCAGATGGCGGTGTGGGATCCGATTAAAGAAACGTTAAATCAAACGAGTGCAGACGAACAGATTCAATTAATTTTATGGCAAGGTCACTGTTCTGTGCACCAACACTTTACTGTTGAACAAATGAATACTTTACGAAAAGATGAGCCAGACGTTCAGGTCATTGTTCATCCGGAATGTCAT
This sequence comes from Halolactibacillus miurensis, assembly GCF_900116255.1. Classification (GTDB taxonomy): domain Bacteria; phylum Bacillota; class Bacilli; order Bacillales; family Amphibacillaceae; genus Halolactibacillus; species Halolactibacillus miurensis. Next base: position 39,493 of record NZ_FPAI01000006.1, on the reverse strand, counting down.
TACGACGTTGTTCAAGCCTCTGATTATGCTGGTTCAACAAAATACATCATCGAGACGATTGAACAGAGCCCGTCAGGTAGTAAGTTTGCGGTTGGTACCGAGATGAATTTAGTCAATCGTTTAAAGGCGCATCATCCAGATAAAGATATTCGTTCACTAAATCCGCACATGTGTGCTTGTGTGACGATGAATCGGATTGATTTACCACATTTAGCGTGGGCACTCGAACAACTGATAAAAAATGATCCAATAAATGTGATCAAAGTAGACGATGCCAAAAGACAAGATGCCAAAGCAGCGATTACTCGGATGTTTAATATTTAACTAGAGAAACCCTATCTCAACTATTGGACGAGATAGGTTTTTTTGTATACTATGAATAGAGATGCATAAAAATATAAATGACGTGAGTAACGACTCGACAAAAGATAGAAGTACCGAATGTGAGGGATGGTTTAAACATGAAGGAAACATTACATATATATTATACGAGTGACTTACATAGTCATTTTGAAAACTGGCCTAAAATTGTCCACTTCTTAAAAGAGAAAATACACCAACATAAAAGAAAACAAGAACCCTACTTAATTCTCGATAATGGCGACCATTTAGACCGGGTGCAGCCAATTTCAGAAGCATCTAAAGGACTGAGTAATGTCACATTATTAAATGAAGCCAAATATGATGTCGTGACCTTTGGTAACAATGAAGGCATTACCCTTGATCGTGATGAGTTTTATCATCTGTATGACGACGCTAACTTTTCCGTTGTGTGTGCGAACGTTGTGAGCCAAGATGGCGATAATCCTGCTTGGTTAAAGCGCTACGTGATTAAAGACGTTACACCAAATTTTAAAGTAGGCATCGTCGGTTTAACAGCCCCATTTAATCATTTTTATCACCCAATGGGTTGGGATGCGCTAGATCCTTTAAAACAGTTAAAACTTACACTGACAGAACTAACACCCCAGGTTGACAGCATTATCGTCTTGTCTCATTTATGCGTGGACCAAGATGAATTGATCGCAAAATACTTTGATGAAGTCGATCTCATTATTGGCGGCCATACCCATCATTTATTTAAAGAGGGTAAACACATCAATAACAGTATCTTAAGTGCTGTCGGTAAATTTGGTCATTATGTCGGACAAGCCAGCCTCACGTATGACACTGACAAGCGAGCTGTCATAGAAAAGACGGCATATGCACTATCTATCGACACATTAAAGGCAGATCCAGCGACAGAAACGCTACTTGATACATTAGGGGAGCAAGCGAGTCGTACTATGAGTGATGTCGTGTGTACATTACCAGCACCGTTAGAAGTGGATTGGTTTAAAGAAACGCCAATCATTCAATCACTGACAGAGACTTTAAAATCATGGACCGGGGCAGATATTGCGATGTTAAATGCGGGAATTATTCTCGAGTCGTTACCGAAAGGGGACGTTACGCTACACGATCTCCACCGTATTTGTCCACATCCGATTAATCCAGCGGTTGTTGAAATGACTGGTCGTGAACTTCAAGAAGTCATTCGGGAAGGGTTAACGGATCGTTATATTCATTATCCTGTTGTCGGTTATGGTTTTAGGGGGAAAGTGATGGGAGTGTTAGTTTATGATGGTTTAGAAATTGAATTAAAAGAAGTAGATTGTCATGAACCACTCATTAGAAGTATTAGCATCAATCAAAAGCTTCTTGACCCTAATGAAACCTACACGTTAGCAACCGCAGATATGTTTACTTTCGGTCATTTGGCACCAAATATCGCGCATGCCAGCAAAAAAACGTATTTTATGCCCGAATTCATGCGCGATTTGTTAAAAATATCACTCGAAACCGCGTAAAGTTGTCTATAATGTCTGTGAAATGGGTAGAAAAAAGTCGCGTTTTCTGTTAGGATTTTCTTAGAGAAAGACTATAGACGAAAAAGTTGGGAAAAGACATGAGATTAATTGCAGCAAAGAGCTTAGAGGAAGGCAGTGAATTAGCGAAACCGATTTACAATGATCGGGGACAAGTCCTCATTCAAAAAGATATTAAATTAACGAAAGCGATGATTAACCGCTTGTTACACTTAGGTGTCACCTTTGTCTATGTGAAAGATGCTATCTCAGATGATATTATTATCCACTCACCTGTATCAGAAGAAGTGAAAATTGAATCGATGCAAACGGTGAAATCGGTCTTTAATTCATTTAAGAATAATGGCTTTAAAGATAAAGGGTTTTTATTTAGTAAAGTCAATGAAAATATGACCGAATTAGTCGATACAATCATTACGCAAATTCAACGTGACCAAGAAGTGTTATCGATTATGTCAGATATCTTTATTAGTGATGATTATTTATTTTCACACTCGGTCAACGTGACGATGTATGCTGTGGCGCTGGCGAGTGAGATGAAGATGACGCAAAAACAAATACGTCAGCTCGGTCTTGGCGCCATGCTTCACGACGTAGGGAAAGTGTTTTTACCAGAAGAAATCTTGAAAAAAGCCGGTAAATTAAATGATTTTGAGTTCGATTTAATTAAAACACACCCCGAGCTAGGATTTGAATTTTTACGTTCATCATCAGATTTACCGTTACTTGTGGCACATTGTGCTTATCAGCACCATGAACGAATGGACGGCTCAGGTTACCCGCGTGGTCTTGTTGGTGATGAGATTCATTTGTTTGGTAAAGTTCTTGGTGTTGCGGATGTATTTGATGCCGTGACGAGTCACCGTGTTTATCGTGATGCGATGTTACCACAAGAAGGACTCGATATCTTGTTTGCAGGAAGCGGGACGCTATTTGAACCGGAAATGGTGCGCTTATTTAGAGACACGATTGCCGTTTATCCAAACGGTGTAACGATTGAGTTAAGTGACAATCGCCGCGCCATTGTTGTCAGACAAAATCATAAATTATACAACCGCCCTGTTGTCCGCGTCTTTAGTGAAAACAATCAAGTCGTGACGCCTTATGACTTAGATTTAGCGACAGAAAATAATGTGACCGTTACAGGCTATAAAATGTCATGATCCCCCCTTTTCTTAACATAGACTCATGTTAGGAGGGGGTTTTTATGTATTTTAAATATAAAAGATGGTACCGGTCTTTTTTATTTACGTGTATATTATTCATCATTGTCACGCTTATCTCCTTAATTTATATTAACTACAAATTACGCCCACTAATATTAGATATTGCCGAAACGAAAATTACGCAATATGTAAATGAAGCGATGAGTTTAGCTGTTCACCATACGATTTACGAAGATTTATCCTCAGATGACTTACTTGAATTTCAATACGATCAAACAGGCCGCGTTGTTAGTTACAACATTAATCTTCAATTAGAAAACCAATTAAAAAGCCATATGTATGAACGGGTTGATCTGTACTTGAAATATTTAGAACAAGGCATTATTCTAAATCAATCAGACATTTTAATGACAGATCAACGACGTGAACAAACATTTAGTGATTTGGACCAAAGAAAAGATGAAACAGTGTTTACGATTCCTCTAGGTCAGGCGTTAGATTTGCCGTTATTTCAAAATCTCGGACCAAAAATCCCGATAGAACTTGAAGTGACAGGTTTTGTGAATGCGGAACTTGAAACGAAATTAACCCCCTTACAGATCAACAGTATGCATATTGAACCGGTTGTGCATTTAACCGTTGAGATTCGTACCTTGGTGCCATTTGCTTCTAGGAAAGCAACGTTAAAACAAGTCATACCGCTTGGGAGTGGTGGATTTATTGGTGATGTACCCGATATGTATTATTATCCTGGTATGTTGGATGGGGCGGAGTAAAGTAAATGAATACTTGCATTGGTGCGTATTTCTTGTTAAGATATGAAAGGAAAAAATAATATACCTTATCAGATCGATGAGATAGAGGCGCAATTTAAAATCAGTATATTTCCTGAGCTGTCAGCTTTGAAGGGAGTAGAAAGGGTTAAGTTGCCGAAGTGAGTAATGGCTGACAACTGTTACTTGCTGGTATAAGACTGAAAAAGTGTTATACTGTCATGTCTTTTGCGTGATGGGCTGTTGATCGACCGGATGATAACATAAGCGCTAACTTTAATGTCAGCAGCAGAAATAGGTTATGATCTATTTTCTGCTGCTTTTTTGGTTTTTTATAACAGTAGATAAGTGTATAAAATCTTAGGAGGAAGTTATGGAAGGAACAATTTATTCGTTAATACCAGCGGTATTAATGCTTGTGCTTGTGATGAGTACGAGGAAGATTTATTTATCATTAGGAACAGGTATTATTGTTGGAGCTTTTATGCTTCAAGACTTTAATATTGTCGACACTGTTGTAGAAGTTTGGACGGTCTTTTTAAATATCTTTTATACAAATGAAGATGGCTTAGACTTAGGAAGTATTTATTTATTGGCCTTCTTATTTTTACTTGGTATTTTAACGGCCATTTTAACAGCCACTGGCGGTAGTCGTGCGTTTGGTCGTTATGCGACAAAACATGTGAAAACACGTCGAGGGTCTCAATTAATGGCCGCCTTTTTAGGGGTGATTATCTTTATTGATGATTATTTCAATGCGTTAGCTGTTGGTCAAGTCGCAAGACCTGTGACGGACCGTTATCACGTCTCGCGCGCTAAGCTTGCTTATATCATTGACTCAACGTCAGCACCGATTACAGTCATCTCACCGATTTCAAGTTGGGGGGCCTATATCATTGGTACAATGGGAGGGATCTTCGCGAGTACATCCTTCACTGATTACGGCGCTTTTGAAGGATTCATCCGAATGATTCCACTCAACATGTACGCGTTTAGTTCGCTTCTTTTAGTGTTTATGGTAGCGGCTTTTAACTTAAACGTCGGGGCGATGCGTGTGCATGAAAAACGCGCCATGAAAGACCAACAATTATTTGACCCAGAACGCGGAGATATTGCGGGTGAGTTAACCGAAGATGTTGAACCGCATGACGAAGGAAGAATGTATCACTTAATTATTCCGATCGTGACCCTTGTTTTAACAACAGTGGGTTTAATGGTGTACACTGGCTGGAGAGAAGTGGGAGCAGGGGCGTCATTATTAGATATCTTTGCCTCAACAAACGTTAACTTATCGCTCTTTTTAGGCGGACTCATGAGTGTGATTGTTGGCTTTCTATTATTCGCAGCGCAATCCCATCCAAAAGCAAATGGTCTAGAAGTATTAAAACAAGGGATTCAATCGATGTTACCGGCGATATATATTCTTGTCCTTGCTTGGATGATTGGTGATATTATCGGTACCCTTGAAACAGGGAAGTATTTAGCTGATGTAGTAGAAGCGATGTCATTTGATATTCATTATCTACCACTCATCATTTTTGTGTTTGCTGGCTTTATGGCCCTCTCAACTGGGACGAGTTGGGGAACTTTTGGTATTATGTTGCCGATCGCGGCACAGATTGCGATGACAGTAGATACAAATCTTGTATTACCAGCCATGTCGGCGGTACTTGCGGGCTCTGTATTTGGTGATCACTGTTCACCGATTTCAGACACGACCATTCTATCATCAACAGGTGCTGGTGCTAATCATATCGATCACGTATTAACGCAATTGCCGTATGCCTTTATTGGTGGGTTTAGTTCAATCGTTGGTTACACGGTTTTTGCGATGACGCAAATGATTTGGTTATCACTCGTGGTGAGTTTAATTGTGGTGAGTCTTGTTGTTGTCATTATGTATTGGATGAAACATAACAAATAACTATCTATAAAATAACCAGCCAGCTATTTGGAAAAGTCTGATAGCTGACTGGTTATTATTTTAGTCTTTTTTAAATGTAAACGACAACATTGGACAATTGTCGAAAAAACCTTTGACATGTAGCGTTGGAATCGCTATAATTTTAAAATGTCAGAAAAAAATAAATATTACAAGAATAAAATCGAATCGTTTTCTTAGGTTGTACTATATTTTCATTTAGCTTATAATAATCAGAAAATTCATTTTATTCATAAAGAGAAGGGAAGTAATTAAAATGGAAAAACGTTCACAATGGGGAACGCGCTTAGGTTTTCTCCTGGCGGCGATGGGGTCGGCAATTGGTCTCGGGAATATTTGGCGCTTTCCCGCAACAGCTTACTCAAACGGGGGTGGGGCATTCTTCATCCCGTACTTATTCGCCTTACTAACAGCCGGTATTCCGCTGCTCATTATGGAATACACAATTGGACATAAATATCGTAGTTCGGCACCACGTGCCTTTAAAAAGTTTAATAAGAAGGCAGAATGGATTGGTTGGTGGCAAGTCGGTATTTCTTTTGTTATTAATACGTACTATCCGATTATTGTCGCTTGGGCTCTTATGTTTACTTACTTTTCATTTACAGAAGCATGGGGGGCAGACCCTCAAAGTTTCTTCTTAAATGACTTCTTATCCATTTCAGAACCGGGAGAGTTCGGTTCATTTGTACCGAATGTTGTGATTCCGCTATTACTTATTTGGACCGTTGTTTTTGCGATACTTTATCGCGGGGTTAAAAAAGGGATTGAAGTCGCGAATAAAATCTTTATTCCCTTATTAATGGTGAGTTTCTTCTTAATTGTTATTCGTGCGGTGACCTTACCTGGTGCGGCCGAAGGACTAAACACGTTCTTTGAACCGAACTGGGATACGATCTTTGATGGATCGGTATGGATTGCGGCTTATGGTCAAATTTTCTATAGTTTGTCGATTGCTTTTGCGATTATGATTACATTTTCATCTTATCTACCAAAAGACTCGGATATTACGAATAATGCCTTTATTACAGGGTTTGCCAATTCAAGTTTTGAGCTTTTAGCAGGAATCGGTGTTTTCTCAGCGCTTGGTTTTATGGCAGCACAACAAGGTCAGCCCGTATCAGAAGTTGTTGAGGGCGGCATTGGACTTGCTTTCATGGTTTTCCCAAGAATTATTAGTCAAATGCCAGCTTCTTCATTCTTTGGTGTGTTATTCTTTGGTTCACTAGTGTTAGCGGGTCTGTCATCGATGGTCTCTATTTCTGAGACATATATCGCCGCGCTGCAAGAGAAATTTAGTATCAAACGTCATACAGCTGTTTCTGTCGGTGTTGGCCTCTCAGCCCTTGTATCATTTGCCTATGCTAATCAAGGTGGTTTATTCCTACTGGATACTGTGGATTACTTTATTAACAACTACGGTGTCGCGCTTGTTGGTCTCGTAGAAGTCGTCGTTGTCGTTTGGTTCTTACGTCAGCTTAAACCATTAAAAGATCATGCTAATAACGTCTCTGATATTAAAATTGGCGCTTGGTGGTCTTTCTCACTATCGGTCATTACACCGGTTGTTTTAGGGTTTATGATGATTCAAAACTTTAGAACAGACTTTGCCGAGAACTATGAAGGCTATCCAACAATGTTCCTGATCACATATGGTTGGGCAATTGCTTTAGCCGTAATAATTATCGGTATTCTATTTACGTTAAAAAAATGGCCAAAGGAGGATGTCTAATATGAGCTTGTCAGCAATTATTATGATGACGTTAGGTATGGTTATTATATGGGGCGGCTTCCTTGTCAGTGTTGGTTACGCAGTAAAAGTAGCCCGTCAAAATCGATAACTCAATCACAAACAGCAGGGATCTCTCATGATCCCTGCTGTTTTTTCTAACATTCATTTGAGGGATTCTAGAAAACAGGATGACTCACTCAATAAGTTTATGATAGAATGAGAAAAAGTGGAGTGACATAAAGTGAGGGTTTAGTATGTTTCAAGTAGATGGGAAAAATTACGATGTCGTTGAAGATTACCGTGATGGCTTTAACGAAGAAGCTTTTAAAGCGAGATACAGTGATATTTTAGGGAAATATGATTTCATCGTTGGCGATTGGGGATATGATCAACTACGTTTAAAAGGCTTTTATGATGATCAAAACAATAAATCAACGTTCGATACAAGAGCAAGTACCATTAATGATTATTTGTTGGAGTATTGTAATTTTGGTTGTGCCTATTTTATTGTACAAAAGATTGATAATTAATGGACAAGTTTTGAGTAAAAGAAGCAATAAAGACTGATGAAGCATATGAAAAAAGCGCTCCTTAATTAGGAACGCTTTTTTGTATTAGTCAAGTTCTTTCTCGTTTTTACCGTGAGCAAGACGACTTGATGCCGCGGCCGCAATCGCACCGACAATATCATCTAAGAACGTGTGACATTTATCACCGGATTTATCGTTTAACTCTTTTAAAATGCCGGGTTTTTGTTTGTCGATATAACCGAAGTTAGTTAAGCCAATTGACCCATAAACGTTTACGATTGAGAGCGCGATGATTTCATCAACACCGTAAAGTCCTTCATCGGTAATGATGGTTTCTTGTAATGGCTCAGTAAGCTTTTTTTCTTCTGCGAGAATATCAAGTTGAATACCGGTAATAATCGCGTTTTGGACTTCGCGTTTACCTAAGACGGCATCGACGTTTTCTAAACATTTATCCATTGTCAACTCATCGTGGTAAGGCGATTGCAAGTAATAAACAAGTTCAGCGATATCGTTAAGTTCGACCCCGCGCTCAATCAGCCACTCACGTGCTTTTGTTTCTAAAGCTGTTTGTAAGTTATTTTTATCCATAATATCCCATCCAATCTTTTTAAAGTACTTAATAAGTATACCCTAAATAAATTAGAATTAAACGGCAAAAAGTCAGAAAAATATGATACACTATCACTAGTTCGTATTTTTTAAATTTTTCGTTAGTTTTTATTTTCTGAAATTTATGTGAATTTAACACTTGAAGTTCAGTGGCTCACACGGTATAATGTCCACTATAAATAAACAAATGTACACTTAGAGAATACAATAAATCAAAGGGGGCAATTAAATGGATAAGATAAAAGTAGGCTTATGCGGACTGGGTACTGTAGGTACGGGTGTCGTCCGTGTTTTGGCTGATCATAAGGAACGCATCATACATAAGTTAGGGTGCGAAGTAGAGATTAGTAAAATTTTGGTGAATGATGTAAATAAAGAGCGAGATGTAATCATTGACCGTAAGTGGTTGACAGATCAACCTGATGAACTTGTACAAGACGATGATATCGATGTTATTGTTGAAGTCATGGGTGGTGTGAATGGTACGAAAGAATTATTAGAAGAGGCACTAAAGAATAAAAAACATATCGTCACCGCCAATAAAGACTTAATGGCCTTACACGGGCGGGAATTATTACAACTGGCACGTGAGAATCACTGTGATATTTTATTTGATGCCAGTATTGCTGGAGGGATTCCAATCGTAAGAACACTTGTGGACGGGTTAGCAAGTGATCACATTGAAAAAGTGATGGGCATTGTCAATGGTACGACGAACTTTATTATGACCAAGATGACAGATGAAGGACTACCTTTTGATGATGTGTTAAAAGAAGCGCAACGATTAGGTTTTGCGGAAGCTGACCCAACATCTGATGTCGAGGGTTTAGACGCTGCTCGTAAAATGACGTTACTCGCAAACTTAGCATTTAAGATGGAAGTGAATCTTGATGATGTAGAAGTAAAAGGTATTACGGCAGTTACTCAGGATGATATCAATTTTGCGCATAGCTTAGGCTATACGATTAAGTTGATTGGTATTGCGGCTATGCATGACCAAAAAGTAGAAGTGATGGTAGAACCAACGCTCTTGCCAAAAGACCACCCGCTAGCGAATGTCAAAAATGAATTTAATGCGGTTTATGTTTACGGTGATGCGGTAGGTGAGACGATGTTTTATGGTCCTGGTGCTGGTAGTTTGCCGACGGCTACAGCGGTTGTATCAGACTTAATGGAAATCATTCGTAATATTCGTCTAGGTATTAGTGGGAATGCTTATCAAGAGCCACAATTCAAACGACAAATTAAAGCGTCTGAAGAAAAATATTCGAAACATTTTATTCGCTTAGAAGTAGAAGACCAGGCGGGAGCTTTTCAAGAAATCACGAATATTTTCACGGATCATCATGTCAGCTTCCAAAAAATCTTACAATTACCAATCGAAACAGATCAAAAAGCAGAAATTGTCATGATTACACACAAAATTAATAAGGCACAACTTGAAAAAAGTTTACAAGCTCTAGAAAAAATAACTGTAGTCGACCGCATTATTAGTCATTATCGAGTCGATGGGGAGGAATAGAACATGGCGTGGCAAGGATTATTACAAGAATATAAGGATTTATTACCTGTCAATGATAAAACACCGATGTTAACTCTAAACGAAGGCAATACGCCATTAGTCAAATTAGACAACTTATCAAAAAAATATGGTGTTGAAGCCTATGCAAAGATTGAAGGAGCCAACCCAACAGGGTCATTTAAAGACCGTGGGATGGTGATGGCGATGGCTAAAGCGATTGAAGACGGCTCACATACAGTCATCTGTGCGTCAACAGGGAACACGTCAGCAGCAGCATCTGCTTATGCCGCCAAGGCTGGGTTGCGTTCAATTATCGTTATTCCTGAAGGAAAGATTGCTCAAGGTAAAATGGCACAAGCGGTTATGTATGGCGCTGAGATTTATTCGATTAAAGGTAACTTTGATGATGCGCTTAGAATCGTACGTAAATTAGGTGATCGTGATGATATTACCCTCGTGAACTCTGTTAATCCTTACCGAATTGAAGGGCAAAAGACCGCGGCCTTTGAAGTATGTGATGCACTTGGAAAAGCGCCAGACTATCTTTTCATTCCAGTAGGTAACGCAGGTAACATTACAGCGTACTGGAAAGGCTTCAAAGAATATAATGAGAAAAAACAAACCGGTCTACCAAAGATGATGGGCTATGAAGCAAGCGGAGCAGCCGCGATTGTCCACGACCGAGTATTTGAAAATCCTGAAACAATAGGAACAGCCATCCGAATTGGTAACCCTGCAAGCTGGAAGCAAGCAGTCAATGCGCGAGATGAGTCCAATGGGGTCATTGATGAGATCACGGACGAACAAATGATTGAAGCGTATCAGTGGATGGCGAAGAACGAAGGTATCTTTGCTGAACCTGCTTCTAACTCATCTGTCGCTGGTCTATTTAAAGCGTTGGAGAATAACCAAGTAGAACCAGGTAGTCAAGTTGTGTGTGTCTTAACGGGTAATGGACTAAAAGATCCAAACACAGCGATTGAATATAGTGATATTTCATCAATGGTACTTGAAAACGATGAAGCGGCTGTTGTGAAAGCTATTCTTGGTCGTGAACACGCATGAGTTGGCGAATCAAAGTACCGGCGACAACAGCTAATTTAGGCGCAGGATTTGATTCGATTGGCGTAGCATTAGATTTATATTTATTTATTAAAGTAAGTGCATCGGATGAGTGGGCATTTGTATCCCACTCCAAGCACTTACATGATATTCCGAAAGGGAAAGATAACTATATTTACAAAATAGCCAAACAAGTAGCTGACCGCTATGATAAAGGTGCCTTACCGGCATGTCATGTGGAACTGTTTAGTGATATTCCGCTTGCGCGTGGATTAGGTAGTAGTGCAACGGCGATTGCCTGTGGCATTGAACTGGCGAATTTATTGTTGGATTTACACTTGAGTGACCATGATAAGGTGCAAATTGCAACAGAAATTGAAGGGCACCCGGATAATGTTGCGCCAGCTATTCTTGGTGGGGCGGTCATCGGACATTATGAAGACATCGTTCAATATGTCAAAGTGGATGTGTCACATGTCAGCTTTGTTGCGGTCATACCAGACTTTGAATTAAAAACAAAGGATGCGAGGGCGGTTCTGCCAGACACGTTTAGTTATAGCGATGCCGTGCGTGCAAGTAGTGTGGCGAATGTCTCGACAGCTGCGCTTGTTAAAGAAGATTGGGCGCTCCTTGGACAAATGATGAACCAGGATCATTTCCATGAGCCGCACCGAAAGGCATTGATTCCTCATTATGAAGCTGTGAAAGCATTAGTCGGTCACCATGCCTATGGTGTGTACATTAGTGGGGCAGGACCTACATTAATGGTATTAGTTGATGAAGCCATGGCGAAAAAACAGCTTCAGGAGTGGCGTGAAGCTATGCCAGAACACGAATGGCTCATTTTACAACCAGTTAATCATGGGATTGACGTTGTTGATGGTTACTAACAGAAAACCTCTCATTTGTAGTCAATGGACTCCTTGAGAGGTTTTTTTATAGTCACTAATGTTTTATCGTTTGTGTCATCAATATAAAAGGCTACCCGGGAGGTAGCCTTATTGCTGATTATTCAAATACTTGTTCAATGCCTTTCACACCAGGTACTTGTGCGATTAAAGCTTGTTCAATGCCTGCTTTTAATGTCACTGTTGAACTCGGGCAGTTATAACAAGCACCCAATAATTTTAAACGGACGATACCGTCCTCAACACCAATCAGTTCAACGTCACCACCATCACGTAAAAGGAGAGGGCGTAATTTATTTAATACTGTTTGTACTTGTTGTTCCATCGTTCAACCATCCTTTCTGTTGCTTCGTTTAGTATAACATTATCCCATTAGAAAAAGAAGTATTTTCACTGTGAAAGGCAGTTGGTATGGTTCATTGAACTACCCCCACCTAACATTCTAACGAATGTTTGAGGAAGGGGATTCCATAAGGACACCACAAAGGTGACCCATGCTCGTTCAACTAAGCATGGTTTTTTCTACTCTCCAACCGCCGTAAACCTATTTTCTCAACATCTGTTAAAGCCTGTTGGGGAAATAGTGTGTCCAAGGAACACAACTTACTTTGGTCGAATCGTTCTGTCTGGTAGAACACGTGTGTTCTGACAAAAGACAGGGTACGCGTCAAATACGCCCATTGCGCCCAATGATGTAGACCTTGTTTCTGCTCTGGAACAAGTGAATACAACATCGGTGGGAGTATTTCTTTAAAGCCCATTGCCCGACGGGCAATGACATAAGTGGCTGCTACGTGAATAGATACACCGAGCCGTTTCATATATTTCATTTTTCCAATTTGACTTGTATAAGCGGGGTTAACAACGTAGACAGCGACCCCCATTTTTTCAGCTCTTGACTTAATCGCTAGGATCATCTTTTGATAAGCAAACTGACTCATTCGTCGATTAGCTTTTTTGTTTCCATAGGGGCGCGACACTTTGGACCGCGTCGTATCCAATCTTTCGATGGCGAGTGGTTTATGATGTTTAACGGCATAGTCAACGAGGGCAATAACCTCCGCTTCTATGATTTTCGTTACCTGCCCACTGGTTTTACCCTCTAAGTTAAACGGGAGGGTAAAGGCATCCACACATTGACCTATGGCGTTGATATTGGCGACTGCGATATGATTTACATTCAAATCAACACCAACCATACCCGTTGATGTTGAGGTATTTAGATAAGGTGTAGCCGGCACATCGATTAAGCATTTAACGATGTAGTAGTCACCATGGTCCTCAAGTGACCATCCAATAGGCTTTCCGTACTTTTTCTTATCTTTCAGGTTCATTTGTGTCTGAATGGCACAATTGACATGATCTTGGCCATAAGGAAAAGCAACGTCAGAGAGACTAATGACGCATTGGTCGATCGCTTTAAAGGTAAGGGTATGCGTCTCTGGGTGATAATGAAACACAAAGTTACCTGATTTAGCATCTTTCCGTCCCGAAATGGTCATCTTACCGTAACGCGCCGCTGCCCAATCTTTCTGCCAACGCTCAGGATGAGCGTTATACGTCTTTTGTGTTAACCGGCCGCGGGCGAGTTTTTTACTGCCAAAACACACACCAATCACTTTATTTGTCAGTTGTGTCTGCTGTTTTTCGTATCGATCTTTCTTAAAGTTCAACTGACCCAAGCGAGACTTTAGGTGTTTGATTTCAACATCAAGGTGTTGATGTTCAAAATCATAAGCACAGTAAAATAAGCGTGTGGAATGCTTATATGTCACAACAAAAAAGGCCCCTTTTTGTTGTTCACGTGACGTTTTATTAAACATCGGTGTTCCTTTGACAAAAGAGGCTTTTATCTTTTGAAGGGTCGTCAAGCGCGCCTTCGTCGCTTTTAATTTTCTTTTAACGGCGTTGATTTGTTCTTTTTTATTACGCATGTACATGTTCTTCAATTCTCTTTGCGCGGATAGAAGGGCCCGTCCTTCTTGAACAGCACTGTTCGCATAATAATCATTTAATCCGTAACGTTGCTTCAACTGTTGATGGATGGAGACGGAATTTTTCGCTTTCACGCCCCTAAGCTCCCGGACCTCCGCTTGATAGCGAAAATGTTTGGCTTGATTAAACACCCGAAGGGTGTGATCCATGGACATAACAAGGTTTGGGTCGATCTTATGCTTATATAAGCGATTTGAAAAAATAGCCTTCATGCCCATGAAACCCACCCTCTCTTTGTTTTGTGATGGTCATTGTTATTGCTTTAATTATACCAAACGGAATATAAGTTTGTCACTTCAAAAATATTCAAAACAAGCGATTCATCACCCACCTAGTGCTGACGCACTTGAGGAAGGTGTCTTCTCGCCTTAATGCGATAAATAAGAAATCAGATATTGAGAACAATAGCACAAAAGTTGTGCGTAATGATTTATATTAACCTTAATATCCGCTATACTAGAACATATTATTGTTTAATTTGAGCGTTACATAAGGGGGACTTAATAATGAAAGAAATTCATTATACAAAGATGCACGGTTTAGGAAATAGCTATATTTATATAAACACTTTTGAAGAGACACTTGCTGAAAGTGAGTTAATCTCTCTTGCGATAAAAGTCTCAAATAAAAATACAGGTATAGGATCAGATGGGTTAATTTTAATTACACCATCTGATCAAGCAGATGTTGGGATGCGTATGTTCAATAAAGATGGCTCAGAAGGAAAGACGTGTGGCAATGGGTTACGATGTGTGGCAAAATATGCATTTGAACACCAACTCGTCCAAAATGAGACGTTTGCAATTGAAACAAAAGCAGGGATGGTAGAAGCATATGTTCACCTTAATAAAGATCAAAAAGAGGTAAATGAGGTGACGATTGATATGGGGGCCCCTATTTTAGAAAGACAGCTGATCCCCATGCTCGGTGAGAAAGATAATCATGTGGTTAATGAACGTTTTGAGGTTGAGAATGAGACGCTTTTTGCAACAGCGGTATCGATGGGTAACCCGCACGTCATTTTCTTTGTGGATGATATTAATCAAGCGCCGCTTTATGAACTCGGACCGGTCATTACGAACGATAATCGTTTCCCAGAAGGGGTTAACGTTGAGTTTATTGAAGTCATTAGTGAGACAGAAATGCATTTTAGAGTATGGGAGCGAGGTTCTGGCGTGACAGAGGCGTGCGGAACGGGTGCGTGTGCGGCAACAGTCGCTAGTGTGCTAAATGGACAAAGCAAACGCAATGAACCAGTAACGGTTCATTTAGCCGGTGGTGATTTAACCATTACATGGGCTCATGACGGAAAAGTCTGGATGCGTGGTGCAGCTGAGACCATCACGACCGGTATTTATTTTGATCATAGTAAACATTAATTCTAAAGCTGGAGTATCAGTATGTATGGTTTAGAATGGTTCCTCAAACAGACTAATTGAACATTTTTAATCAGTTAAGTATACTAAGTAGTAGGATATAGAGAAAGGAACGGATGTCATGCTACTGATTACAGATCGAGCCAAACGACAATTTGAAGAAATGCTACAACGTGAGAGAGACAATCAGACACGTGTGCGTTTTGGAGTGAAAGATGGTCTATGCAACGGCTTATCATATACACTTGGATTTGATACACGTACGACGGATAACGATCATATAGAGACGATTAATTCTATTCCGTTTATTATTAAAAAATCAGATGTGGCTTTATTGCGTGGTGCGACGATTGATTTTGAACAAGACATGATGGGTGGAGGATTTAGTATATATAATCCCCAAGCTGAAAAGGAATGTTGTTGTTCATCAAAAGAAGAAGAGGAAGTTTATTAATAACATACTAAAAATGATGACAGTTGATGAGGTCATACCAAGTGCAATCATTTATAGCCGAAAATTAACTCATGATATAAATAGCAACGCATGATACTATCCGCTGTATCTGCGTTGTCTTTTTGTATGTAAATAAAGCAGACGCTTTTCAACCAACCGTTGATATAACAAGGTTTAAATTACCCCTGCATGATTATTATGTCAATTAAAAATTTAGCTATCTTTTCTAAAAATAAGGTGCTATAATTTCTTTGTTATCTCGGGTATAAACGGATTCTAAAGCCTATCACGCGCATTATGTATTCGTTATCATGCCATGAAATACTAGCAGAGATGAGAGGTAAATGAGTCAAAGATATCTCATAGACAACAACAGGCTTGGTCTATTAAAAGATAGGGTATAAGTATGATAAGTGCGGTTAAAACTGTAGGCAATCATTCAATGAGATGATTGCCTCATTAATTGGCGAACGTACGAATGCTGTTAAGTATGTGAATAGGTCATCTCTCACAAAAAACTATTATAATACGAGGAGAATGCATAATGAATATTTGTTTTATTATTAATCACTGGGACAAAATGGTGCCAGAAACTGAATCAACGCTACGAATTATCCACGAGGCTTGTAAAAGAAACCATAATGTAGGGATCCTTTATACGACAAATTTGACAATAAGAAATAATGAGACTTATGGGTTTATTAAAATGATCAACAAAATGGATAATATTTCAGATAATATGGTCACGTTTTATAAGAAAGTACAGTTTAAAGAACAAATGTTACCACTTACGGGGTTCGATGTCGTCTTTTTAAGAAAAAATCCTCCGGTAGACAACTTACTATTAAACTTCCTAGATTCTATCAATGATGATGTGTTTATCGTCAATAATATTCACGGTATCAGAAAAGCCAATAATAAATTGTATACGACCACTTTCCATGATCCAGATAACGAATATATTCCGAAAACGTATGTATCTAAGAATATTGACTATTTAAAACGAATTGTGGCTGAAAGTGAACATGAGAAAATGATTTTAAAACCCGTAGATGGTTACGGAGGTAGTGGTGTCATTATTATTGAAAAAACGGCAACACAAAACCTTAACTCGCTTTTAGATTTTTATATTAATACGGATAAAGGGAAAAAGTATGTCATGCTGCAAGAGTATATTGAAGGGGCAGAGAACGGCGATGTTCGTGTCATGATTTTAAATGGTAAAGTGATCGGGGCTTATCGCCGCGTGCCAAACAAAGGGGATATTCGCTCGAATATCCATGCGGGTGGTTCAGCAGAGAAATATACGTTAACAGCGGATGAAATGGCTGTTTGTAAAACAATCGCAAAAAAATTAAAAGATGATGGGATCTATTTTGCTGGTATTGATTTAATCAATAAAAAATTACTTGAAGTGAACGTACAAAGTCCTGGTGGAATTGTGAATATTAATAAATTCAATAAGGTTAAACTCCAGCGTGATGTGATTGACTTTGTTGAAGATGTTGTGAGAGACAAAGAAAACCAACTAAAAGAGAAGAGTCATAAGATTCGAAACCGAGAGTCTTATAAAAATGAGGTTAACAATGTATAAGTTATCGGTTGAGGAAATCATTGAGAAAATTAATCGTGAGGAAGTTTTTTCTGCTACGAACACAGCGGGTGGTTTTACGTTGCATATTGAGAAATATGTGCCGTTTATTTGTGCTGCTGTTCATGACGGTAGCTCGATGAGTGATTTCTTGACAGGTCAATGTGCGCTTGATGAACGCTCGCGGTGGAATGAAGAAGATCCATTTACCGGTAAATTTATCGAATCATTACCGATTAGAATCATTGGTAATGATTCACGGTATTACTACGATCTCAATCGATCAGAAGAGGAAGCGATTTATGATGTTGCTTGGGGTAAAGTTGTGTGGCGTGAACCACTTACCCCTGATGTCAAGCTGTTAAGTTTAAGTCGACACCGGGAGTTTTATGCTGTCTTAAACGCCTTAATCAAGAAGATTGAAACGAAGTTTGGTGCAGCCATCTTGTATGATATTCATTCGTATAACTATCAACGGGAAGTGATTGAGCACGCCCATCCTGTCTTTAACTTAGGTACAGAGAATGTGAATAAACATCGTTACGGAAAATATGTGACGCGATTATTAAAAGAATTAAAGAAAATCAGTTTTGATAATATTGAAAATACGGTCGCAGAAAATGATGTGTTTTTTGGACGAGGCTATGTATCGAAGTTTGTAACAAAAAACTTTGAAAATACAGTCGTTATGCCAATTGAAGTCAAGAAGATTTATTGTGATGAAAACACAGGGGATATTTATCCTGAGGTAATTGACCGCATTACGGAGGGTATGAAGAAGGCAATTATGGCAACATCGTTATACTTTAATAATCGTGAATGTGATCAGAAAATCAGCAATAAAACAAAACTGTTATCAAACGTAGATGACCCCGTGTTATTGTCGATTGATAAAAAATTGTACAAGATGTTAAGGAGTTTTGAGACATTATTGTACGTGAACCCAAAAAATTTAGAACAAAGCAGAAAACAATTTTTCGATTCAAATTACCGAAAAGAGCCTGAGTTTACTTATCGACCACTCAATATCGATCCTTACGAATTAAAGAAGCGGCTATATGAATTACCGGTAGCTGATATTTATGATATCTCGATCCAGCGCCTGTATAAAGATATCATTCAGGAGTATGCCATTACGATTGATATGTTAGCAGCACGTGGAACGGATGACTTTTTATACAATTCACTTAGACTATACGGAAAACCGGATAAGGTGGACGTGATGAATGCCAATTATATCATTCAGTCGTATGGTTTAGATAATGAAGCACCGAAAACACTCACAAAAGAAGAAGTACGGCAACGATTTGCCTTTGCGCTTAAAGAGTGGAACATGGGGGGCAAATTAACTTTTGGTAAGAATATGGCGGCTAGAATGATGGTCAACTCGGCTAAAAAAACATTGGTGATTAATGAAAAAGCTAAGTTTAATGAAAATGACATAAAGTTATTATCCCAACATGAAATTGGTGTGCATATGCTAACAACGATGAATGCCAATAAACAACCACTTAAATTCTTGTTGCTTGGCACACCTAACAATGTGGAAACGCAAGAAGGTTTAGCGGTCTTATCAGAATTTTTAACGGGTACGATGCATATTAATCGCTTGAAAGATTTGGCTTACCGCGTTATTGCCGTCAACATGATGGTAAAAGGTAAAGGGTTTAGAGAAATCTTTGAATACTTTGTCGATGAATATCACTTCACTCGTGACAAAGCATTTGATTTAACCGCAAGAGTCATGCGTGGTGGTGGCTTTACGAAGGACTACTTGTATCTTAGAGGTTTTATTAAAATCTATAATCAACATAAGCGAGGGGACTCATTCGAGCATTTACTCATCGGCAAAACGTCGGTTGAATATAGTGATTTACTAAAAGAATTAATTGGCCGTGGGTATGTTAAGCGTCCCCAACACACCAATGACATCTTTAAAACGGGTGAAGTTGATGATGAAATCATGACGTATATTCTTCAGAGTACAAGAAGTATAGAGTCCTCACATTGAGTTTTAAAAGGCATTTAAATGACGATGAAAACATCTGTTCATTTATCATCTACTAGACAAAGAACTAAAAGACCTGATGTCACGCGATATGGCGTAACGTCAGGTCTATTCGAGTTCATCGGCTATTCAAACATACTCGTTGAGTGTTTGGGTTGCAACCGCTCTTTTGGTTCCATATGATTGATCGCGTTATTAATCGCTGTTGGCCCCTCGCCAAAACCAGTAGCAATTAATTTAACTTTACCAGGATACGTACAAATATCACCCGCTGCGTAAATACCTTCTACCGCTGTCTCCATGCGTGAGTTAACAACGATGCTGTTCTTCTCAATCTCTAGTCCCCAATTTTTAATGGGACCGAGTGATGAGATAAAACCATAGTTAACAATCACGTCATCGACGTTAATTGTTAACGTCTTGTCCCCTTTGACCTCTTTAAGTACGACTGATTCGATTTGGTCTTTACCGTGTAGGGCTTCAGGGACGTAAGGAGTGACAACATTGACCGATGATTGTTGAAGTTTCTCAACACTATGCTCATGTGCTCTAAATTGATCACGTCGGTGCACAAGGGTCACTTCTTTGGCGATTGGTTCTAACATGAGTGCCCAGTCTAATGCCGAATCACCCCCACCAAATAATACAACCCGTTTATCTTTGAATTTCATCATTTGATCGACGTAATAATGTAGATTACGCCCTTCATATGCTTCTGATTCTTTTAACGCGAGTTTACGCGGTTGAAAGGCACCATTCCCTGCGGTAATAATGATCGTCTTGCTGAAATGTGTCTCTTTGTTTGTTTCAATCATAAACGACCCGTCGTCTTGTTTGGTTACGTTTTGTACGTTTTCTTCAAGACAATAGGTTGGGTTGAACATCCTGACTTGTTCTTCTAAGTTACTGACTAAGTCTTGTGCGCGTACTTTAGGGAAACCGGCAATATCATAAATATATTTCTCCGGGTAAAGCGCGCTTAATTGTCCGCCGGTATGTGGTAAGCTTTCAATAATCTTAACTTTCTTTTGGCGAAGACCGCCATAAAAGGCAGTGAAAAGTCCAACAGGACCTGCACCGATAATTGTTATATCGTATAGTTGATTTTCTTCCATTTGTTTATCCCCCATTTGATCGTTAAATACATTCAATATTCTAACATACTTTAGTAAGAGATGAATCGATAATGCTTTTAAGGATTTTTCATTGTAAAAATGAATGAAACAAGATAAGATTAAATTATGACGAATTTGTGACGGAATGATAGGATAGAGAGGACGAACGTTTATGACCCATATTGTCGTATTAGGGGCCGGGTATGCTGGCCTGACCACGGTACTCAGGCTGCAGAAAAAATTAAAACATCAAGATGTTTTCATAACACTGATTAATAAACATCGTTATCACTACCAAACGACGTGGTTGCATCGCTGTGCGGTTGGTCTCTATTCAGAAGACTTAGCACGGATTGACTTAGCTACCGTTCTTGACGAAAAACGAGTGACACTGAAAAAAGAAACCGTTAAAAAAATAAGACCGGATATGAAACAAGTAACAACAGATCAGGCAACTTACACATACGATTATCTCGTTGTTGCCTTAGGCGCTGAAATTAATACGAGTGAAGTGCCTGGACTTGAGTCGCATGCCCATAGCATTGTCACGCTTGCCCGGGCTAATCGTTTATATAACCGCTTATTAACTGTCATTGCAGACTATCAAAAGTCAAATCGTAGTGATTCATTAAAGATCGTTGTTGGGGGTGGTGGCTTTACTGGCATTGAGTTAGTAGGGGAACTTAAAGAACAATTACCAAAATTACTTGAACAATACCAAGTCTCTCCGACAAAAGCTCAAATTACACTAATTGAAAAGGCCTCAACGGTGTTACCGGAATTTAATTTAGAACTCGGGGAATATGCGTTAAGTCAACTTGAGGCAGAATATATTGATATTAAATTACAAACAGCAATTAAAGCCATCGCGCGTCACACAGTTAAGGTTGAACGTGGTGGTATTATTGAGGAATTGCCCCACGATTTATTTATCTGGACCGCAGGGGTGTCAACGCATGCCATTCTTCAAACAGCGCTATTTCAACATCAGGCGGGTCCTGTTAGATTAACAGATGATTTAACCGTTGAAGGCTACCCGGATGTATACATCATCGGCGATGCCGCCGAGACAACAGGACAATCAAATGAAAAAGTGCTCCCTAATGCTGATTTAGCGATTCAAAAGGGCAAATATTGTGCTAATCACTTACTGGCGAAGATAGATGATAAACAGAGACCGAGTCACTTTAGTTTTAAAGCTTATGGTAGTCGGATTGCTTCTATAGGTCAGCGTGATGCGATTGGTTTGTTGTGGAACAAAAAGAAGGTAGTAGGTTATACTGCTGCGATGATTAAACGGGTAACGGATCACATTGTCGTATTACAAATGGGGGGACTTGTTTTTTGGTCGCACGTCTTTAAAAGGTCGCGACGGGAAAGATAGATTAGTCGTCATTTTTCATTAAGTCAAAAAAAGCTGTTCCTCCAGATTCATTGGAGGAGACAGCTTTTTTTGACATTTGCTATGTCTAAAGTTTAGAAAAGTGGGTACATCAAGAAGGCTAAGATAATCCCCGTTAACCCACCGAAAAACACTTCAATTGGTTGATGACCGAGTAACTCTTTTAATTCTTTTCTACGCTCATACTCTTTCTTTTTTGTCCATACTTTTGCTTCATCTACAAAGTATTGAAAGTCTTTCACTAACATATTTAACACAATCGCTTGTTCACCAGCTTGACGGCGTATCCCGGTTGCATCGAACATAATGATGATACTAAAAATAACAGACGCCGCGAATAATCCTGAAGTAACCCCGTGTTCAATGCCAATCCCTGTTGTTACAGCTGTGACAGCCGCAGAGTGGCTACTTGGCATGCCACCTGTACTAAAGGCAAGGCCAGGTTTAAATTCACGTGTCGCAATGAAATGAATCGGTACTTTTACACCTTGGGCGAAAAAAATCGCAAACAAAGCGGTCATTAATGGAAAGTTCTGAAAGATGGTCACGCTTGATCGATCCCTTCTGTCTCTGTCGATTGATATCATCTAGTATAACACAGCCTAAAGACATTCGTCATCGAAATGATGTCGTTATAGAAAAACACTTACCTCAATGAAATCATCGAGATAAGTGTTGGTGTTGAATTAATGTCAAAACAAACTATTGAATCACAGCGTCTAAGGCAACGACAATCATGTCGTTAAAGGTTGTTTGACGTTCTTCAGCGGTTGTCTCTTCTCCAGTTAAAATGTGGTCAGAAACAGTAAGGACTGAAAGTGCTTGACGGTTGTATTTAGCCGCAAGTGTATAAAGGGCGGTCGTTTCCATTTCTACACCGAGTACTTGATAATCCGCTAACTTATTGAATAAATCTAAAGCGTTATCTCTGTAAAAGCTATCACTCGTGAAGACGTTACCGACGCGGAGTTTTAAGCCTTTTTCTATACCAGTGTCATAAGCTTTTTTAAGTAAGTCAAAGTCAGCGATAGGAGCATAATCAATGCCACCAAAAGTCATTCGATTCATCTGGGAGTCAGACGTCGAACCTTGTGCGAGAATAACGTCCCTTACTTTAACATCTTTCTGTAAGGCACCACACGTGCCCACACGTACAAGTTTCTGTACACCGTATTCTTGCATGAGTTCGTTAATATAAATCGAGATAGAAGGAACCCCCATACCTGTCCCTTGGACCGATACTTTTACACCTTTATAAGTCCCCGTATAACCTAACATTCCCCGAACTTCGTTATAACATACAGGGTTCTCTAAAAAATTTTCAGCGATGTATTTCGCGCGTAAAGGATCACCTGGCAATAGTATTTTATCCGCAATCTCACCTTGTTTTGCTCCGATATGAGTACTCATAACTAAAAAGCCTCCTTGATTCATTTGATAAGATAACGGTATCATAAAAAAATTAAAAATACAACTGAAAATCCGAACGTTAACTAGGAATAAATGTAAGTTAACAAAACAAACTTAGACAATTCGTACTAAAAGAATGAAAACGTTATAATAAAGCTTGTAAACATATTTATTTCATGGTAAATTTCGTATATAATAGTATATATTCATCATCATCCGTGATGAATGAATTTATGAAGATGGGAGGAATCATAGTGAAAGAACAAACGTTTACAATTACTGATGACACAGGTATTCATGCACGTCCAGCGACGCTTTTAGTGAACAAAGCAGGACAATATGAATCACACGTAGAAATGCATTACAATGGTAAAGCAGTTAACTTAAAATCAATCATGGGTGTTATGTCTTTAGGTGTACCTAAAGGCGCTGAAATCAAAGTCACTGTTGAAGGGTCTGATGAAGATCAAGCAATAGAAGGCATTTCTTCAGCAATCCGTGAACAATTAGGCGAATAATTTTTGTCGCATACTTAAAAAAGAAGCATGGCGCGTACGTTGCGGCCATGCTTCTTTTTCATTTATCTTCATATCGTTTTAAACGTACGGTTAGGGTATGGATGTAAAATATCTCAGCAATACTATGCCTTATTATCGAGTGCCTTTGTTAGTTTATCGAGCGCTTCTGTTATATAAGTCGTTGGACTAGCAATATTCATCCGCATAAAGCCACTGCCATTTTCACCGAAAGCAATTCCGCTGTTAAGACCGAGCCCCACCTCTTTTTCCATCCATGTTTTTAAGTCATCGTGACTCATTCCTAGATGGTTGAAGTCTAACCAAAGTAAATAGGTGCCCTCTGCTTGTGTGACAGTCACGCTATCATAAGGTTCAAGCGTTGTCTCCACGAGCGTTTTATTCGTTGTCAGTAAGTCGATGAGCTGACTAAGCCAATCCTCACCTTGGGTATAAGCCGCTTCAAGTGCGGTAATACCTAGTGGATTTAACATCGTCATACCAAATCGAACAAACGCATTTTTAATTTGCGTTCGGATCTTCTTGTCCGGAATGATCGCATAAGAAATCTGTAACCCGGCTAGGTTAAATGTTTTTGTGGGTGACATCAGCGTAATGATTGGATGACTTGCTACTGAGTCGAGCGACGCCATCGGTGTATGCTTGTGTCCTGAGTAAACAAGATCAGCGTGAATTTCATCCGATACGATGAGGACGTGATATTGCTTTGCTAATTCAAGAACACGTTGTAACTCTTTTTTTGTCCATACCCGCCCAATAGGGTTATGAGGACTACAAAGAATCATCATCTTCACGCCAGTTTTGAACTGGACTTCTAAATCATTAAAGTCCATGGTATAGTGACCTTCGGTATTGATGAGTGGACTTGTAACTAAAGTACGGTTGTGTCGTTTAATCATATGCTGGAAAGGGTGATACACGGGTGTTTGAATTAAGATTTTATCTAATTCATCCGTTTGTGTCAAAATCGTCATATGAATCGTTTCGAGGACGCCTGGACTGTAAACAATATCGTTAGATGCAACATCAAAGTTATGATGGTTTTTAACCCAATCGATGACGACTTTATTCAGTGCTTCATCAGTGAAGGTATAGCCGAATATGCCGTGATCGACGCGCTCATGTAACGCTTTTTTAATCGGTGAGGCAATCTCTAAATCCATATCCGCTACCCATAGTGGCTGGACATTATCTGAGCCGTATAATTCTTGTACTTTATCCCACTTGACTGACCGTGTACCTTTACGGTCAGGAAAGGTATTGAAATGCTCCATTTGTATAACCTCCTAGTCATAATCTATCATTATCAAGTTGTTTAGCATTATAACATAACTTACGTTGTCAGTTCTAATCATCTGCCGCTTGTCCGGTTATAGAAAAAACACTGAATAAAGTTGAGGGTAAATGCTTGTAAAAATGGGGGTTCATGTGGTAGAATCAATAATTGTGTATAAACGCTATCGGTAAATCCAATGACAGTATGTCGTTTTAGATTTGTCAAAATTAAATGAGGAGTTGTAATTATGTCAGAAAAATTCACTGAAGGTCAAGTATTACAAGGGAAAGTTACGGGTGTTCAACCTTACGGCGCATTCGTTGCATTAGATGATCAAGTACAAGGTTTAGTTCACATTTCAGAAATCACTCACGGGTTCGTTAAAGATATTAACGATCACATTAAAGTGGGCGATGAAGTAAACGTGAAGATTCTTTCAATTGATGAAGCGAAAAACAAGTATTCTTTATCTATTCGTGCAACTGAAGAAGCACCAAAACAAAAAGCACCACGTAACAACAATAAGCCAAAGCAATCTTATACCCCTCAACAAGAGGAACAAGGATTCAACACGCTTAAAGACAAGTTAGAAGAATGGTTAAAGCAATCAGGCCAAAATAAATAAGTATGAATGAAAGAGTAGGACTACGGTACCTGCTCTTTTTTTTATGACTATAATTGATCAGATGCCTATTAATTATTCGCTATAATTAATGCGTGATTATCTCTGATTTTTCTGACAATAATCGTATTTTTTTCATTCAACGTTTGATTGTACTTGATTTCATAAGGTTTTTTAGGTAAATTAAAAGAGAAGTTTAAATTTAAAACTGGAGGGACAATAATGACACACGTACGTTTTGAGTATGACAAAGCTTTAGCCTTCTTTGGCGAGCATGAATTAGATTATTTAAAAGAGCCTGTAAAATTAGCGCATGATAAGGTACATAATAAAACAGGTGCAGGTAGCGACTTTTTAGGATGGGTAGACTTACCTGAGAACTATGATAAAGAAGAATTTGCTCGTATTAAAAAATCAGCAGAAAAAATTAAATCAGATTCTGATGTCTTACTTGTTATCGGTATTGGTGGTTCTTACTTAGGAGCGCGTGCGGCGATTGAAATGTTAAATCATTCATTCTACAACCTCCTCGGTAAAGAAGATCGCCAAGCGCCACAAGTGATTTTTGTTGGTAACAGCATCAGTTCAACTTACATGCACGACCTCTTTGATCTATTAAAAGATAAAGACGTGTCAGTTAACGTTATCTCTAAGAGTGGAACAACAACAGAACCAGCGCTTGCTTTCCGTGTCTTCCGTAAGTTCTTAGAAGATAAATACGGCGTAGAAGAAGCGAAATCACGTATTTACGCAACGACAGACCGTGAAAAAGGGGCACTTAAAACATTGGCGACAGAACAAGGTTATGAAAGCTTTATCATTCCTGACGATGTTGGTGGCCGTTATTCAGTACTGACAGCGGTTGGTTTATTACCCATTGCGGCAAGTGGGGTCAATATTGATGACATGATGGAAGGGGCTCACCAAGCACAGGTTGACTTTAGTGAACCGGATTTAGATAAGAACCCTGCATATCAATATGCGGCTGTGCGTAATGTCCTTTACAATAAAGGTAAAACAATTGAAATGCTGATTAACTATGAACCAGCATTACAATACTTCAACGAATGGTGGAAGCAACTGTTTGGTGAAAGTGAAGGGAAAGACTTTAAAGGGATTTACCCATCATCAGCTAACTTTTCAACCGATCTTCACTCATTAGGTCAATACGTACAAGAAGGACGTCGTGATATTTTTGAAACAGTGCTTCACGTTGAATCACCACGTCATGACTTAACAATTGAAGAAGACCCACAAGACTTAGATGGCTTGAATTATCTTGCCGGTGAGACCGTTGACTTTGTGAATGAAAAAGCGTACCAAGGTACCCTCTTAGCTCATACAGATGGTCAAGTACCTAACCTCATTGTTCACTTACCAGAATTAAATGCTTATACATTCGGTTATGTGGCCTACTTCTTTGAAAAGGCATGTGCGATTAGCGGTTACTTACTCGGTGTGAATCCATTTGATCAACCAGGTGTAGAAGCTTATAAGAAAAACATGTTTGCTTTACTTGGTAAACCAGGATTCGAAGAAGAGAAAAAAGCGTTAGAAAAACGTTTGTAATTTTTTAACGATTAACAATCAAGGTGTCCTAGGATGCCTTGATTTTTTTCGTTAAAGAAGCGATACTAATAAAAGTGCGTGGCTCTTTTGATGAGCAAGAACAGAGAATGTCCAATAAAAGCTACAGGAGGCGTTACTATTGACGTTAGAAAATCAAGATTTTTTAATGACCTTACTTAAAACGCCATCTCCGTCTAGTATGGAAATGGCGATTCAAAAAACGTGGATCGACTACATGAAACCGTATGCTGATGAGATCATTACTGATCATGCCGGTAATGCGATTGCCGTCTTAAATAAAGAGGCAGATTTTAAAATTTTACTGGCGGGACATTGCGATGAAATTGCGCTCGTGATTAATCGGATAGATGAGAATGGTTTTTTATACTTTGATAAAATGGGTGGTGTCAACCCGAAGGCTGCCATTGGGATGCGTGTGCATGTAATGGGTAGTCATAAAACGTTGACTGGAGTAATTGGTGTGAATGCCCAGCACCATGGTGGCATAAAAGGAGACTTTGATGTCGATGATCTATACATTGATTGTGGGGCAAAGTCGAAAGAAGAGATCAGTGCGTTTGTTCAAATTGGTGATCTGGCCGTATATGACCGTTCACCTGATGTATTGATGGACCGCTATATTACCGGTCGCGGTCTTGATAACCGTACCGGGCAGTTTATTGTTGGAGAAGTCTTACGTAAACTAAAAGGAAAAGACTTAAATGTCGGTGTCTATGCCGCGAGTACGGTCAATGAAGAGACGAATATGGGTGGGGCTTACTTTGCGGCAAGTGGGATTAATCCAACGCTTGCGATTGCGTGTGATGTGACATTTGCGACAGATTATCCACATGTCAATAAAAACAAATACGGAGATATCATTCTTGACGGTGGACCAGTCCTTGCCAAAGGTGCTCCGATTAACCGAAAAATCAATCAATGGTTAGAAGCAGCAGCCAAACGTTTAAATATGGACGTGCAGTATGAATTAACGCCGCGTATGACGGGAACGGATGCTGATAAAATGCGTTTAACTAATCAAGGTGTGCCGGTTAGCTTAGTGTCTTTACCGCTACGTTATATGCACTCACCTGTTGAAACCGCAAGTATTAAAGATATTGAAGAAGAAATCGATTTAATCGTCGATTGGATCCTTCATATGACAGGTAAAGAAAATTTAAATCCGTTAGAAGACTAGTCATTACCCGTCTCATTATAATTGAGGCGGGTTTTGTGTCTCTTTTTTTAAACGGAGAGGCACTTTAAATACATAACTTTAAACTTTGTGAAAAAAGTTCATGCAAAACTCTTCACTTTTTTCATAAGTCGCGCTATACTGTAACTATAATAAAATATCGATTGAATCTTCGGGGCAGGGTGTAATTCCCGACCGACGGTAACTAACCTTTGTTAGAAGTCCGTGACCCGCACGTGTGCGGTGGATCTGGTGAGAGTCCAGAGCCGACAGTTAAAGTCTGGATGGGAGAAGATATGGAGTAAAATGGTCATCGACCATTTATTTCTTGATGCCATTAAACCTAAAGCCCAAAGTATGTGCTTTAGGTCTTTTTAATGTTCAAGAATGTTACTCTCCCTTCATCATAAAGATCCCAATCGATAAACAAGATGAAGGAGGATGTCGACATGAAAAAAGGTCAAACATCACAATTAACAAAACTGATTATTTTATCACTCTTTGGAACGGTCTCGATGGTTTTACTGTTTTTAAACTTTCCATTACCTTTCCTACCACCGTATTTAAAAGTAGATTTTGGTGAAGTACCAACACTACTTGCGGCGCTTATCTTCTCGCCAATGGCGGGTGTGGTTGTGCAATTGATTAAAAACCTGCTTTACCTTGCATTATCAGGTGCAGCCGATCCGGTGGGTGTGTTAGCTAACTTTATCGCTGGTGTGACGTTTGTTGTGCCAATTGCGATGGTTTATCACAAGTACAAAGGTCAAAAAAGTCTCATTTCCGGTCTTGTTGTCGGAACTGTCGTTATGACCATTGCGATGGGTATCTTAAACTATTTTGTATTACTACCAATTTATAGTGCGTTTATGGGCTTTGAACAACTAACACCAAGTGTTTTACTTGGAACGATCTTTGCGGGCGTTGTCCCTTTCAACTTAATTAAAGGTGTCATTGTCTCCATTCTATTTGTCCCGTTATTTGTTAAGTTGAAGCCGTGGATTGCTCAAAAACAGGCTCATGTGAAACTATCAGCTTAATTTGAGTCTTTTACTAAAAGCTATGCCATTTTCGGCATAGCTTTTTATGTGGCTTTTTTTACATAAACTTTACCTTCTATTCATTTCTAGCTAACATCTATTCGTTAGACTAAATACTAGATATTTATAGACGAAGAGGGTGAAAGGATGTCACGTGTATTAATTCTTTTAAGTGAAGATAAAGAGCTCATCGCTCAAATAGAGCCGTCGTTTAAACGGGAAGGTTATTCAATTTGGGTCGTGGAATCAGAGCCGTCATTGCATTATCTAATAAGTACAGTTGAGCCAACGCATATTATTATTGATCGTGCGTTATATTATCAAAGTGCCGATCTTTGTGCGGATTTACGACGTTTAAAATTTAATGGTTGTTTAATGGTACTCGTTTCTGAACCGATGAAACTGGATGGTATGCTGTCGTTAGAGTTAGGAGCTGATGATTATTTAGTTAAACCGTTCGACCTAAGAGAGCTCTTAACACGTATCCGCGCAGTGGAAAGACGGGGGAATTTTCATTTTCTAACAGAATCCAATCAGACAATTAAGTTTGGTATCCTCTCACTCCGTGTTGATACACAAACCGCTTATGTTGAAGATAAACCGGTCACGCTCACAGAAAAAGAAGCGATGCTGCTGTATGCTTTATTGCTTCATCCGGAAAAAGTGTTAACCCGTGAAACGTTAGTAAAATTAGTGATGAGTCATGCGGAAGAATCAGATGTCCGTATCATCGATGTTTTTATCAGTCGTCTTAGACAGAAGTTAAAAGAAGCAGGAGAGATGATAGAGACTGTCCGTAATAAAGGGTACCGTTTGCGAATCAACAAAGGAAGTGATGTCTCGCTTGAATAAAGTGATGGAACAAATATCCTCTAGAAAAAGAACGTGTGTTCGTTTATAATGAGATAAACAACGCGGTCTTACTCTGGAGGTTTTTTTAATGGAACGGATTATTTTTTTAGTCGATATGCAGTCATTTTATGCCTCTATTGAAAAAGTGACACATCCGCGATTTCGGCATGAACCTATCGTTGTTGCGGGGGATCCGAATCAGCGCAGTGGCATTATCCTTGCTGCCTGTCCAAAGGCAAAAGCTTACGGAATAAAAACAGCTGAACCATTGTGGCAAGCTCGGGCTAAGTGTCCTGGTGTAAAAGTTATCAAGCCACATATGGCGCTGTATATTGATGTCTCAATGCAAATCACGCGTATTTTAGAAAAATATACAGATTTAGTGGAAGTGTATTCGATTGATGAGCAATTTGTCGATGTCACACATACGGTACATCTCTTTAAAGACCGAAATCATATGGCTCAAGCCATCCATGATGAGATTTTAGATACGATTGGGATTGAATCGCGGATAGGGATAGGTCCGACAAAGGTGTTGGCTAAAATGGCGTGTGATCACTTTGCGAAAAAGCATCCAACGGGTATCTATGAGCTAACTAAAGACCAAATAGAAGCCGAATTGTGGCCTAGGCCTATAGGCGATTTATTTGGTGTAGGACACCGAATGGAGGCGCATTTTAAACGAATGGGGCTCTATACGATTGGTAGTTTAGCCAACCATCCGCTTGTCTGGATTAAACAACGTTTTGGTATTAATGGAGAAGTGTTATATCGTTTTAGTCACGGTATTGATCCAAGCCCGGTGACGAAACATACCCATGTCAAACAAAAAGCGATTGGTCATCATATGACATTACCGTATGATTATGTTGAAAGGGAGGCTATTTTAGTCGTCTTACGTGAATTGTCAGAAGAAGTCGCCAGACGAACACGGAAACAACGCTATCTTGGGTCGGGCATAAATTTATATGTGAGGGGACATGACTTTCACCGTCACGATGGTTTTAAGCGACAAATGAAGCTAACTGCACCAACAGCGGTATCGGATGATATTTACGAAGCGGCAAAACGGCTATTCGATCAGTCGTGGAACGGACAACCGGTACGGTCAGTGGGGGTAACATTAACCCACTTAGAAGATAAAACGACCCGTCAATTATCGTTATTTGATGATCCGATAAAAAAGGAGCAGCTTGCCGAGGTGATGGATCATCTTAAAGAAACGTTCGGGGCTGATAGTGTGATGCGTGCATCGTCACTCACTGATGCAGGGCAAGCCAAGATTCGGGCGAAAAAAATCGGAGGGCATTGGAAATAAGGAACAGGTTTAATCGTCACGATTTTGTGGAATCAACTATTATAGTGAACGAGCGATAAATAAAAAGGTGGCTATAAAAGAAGAGGGTGGCAATAATGAAGCGAATGGTAATCAGCTTAATAACAATTATAATCATTGTCAGTGGGGCGGTTTTTGTATCAGCTTACGTGACTAAGTCTGAAAACATAGCGAATGAATCAAATAGCTATCGTCAAGCGGCAGTGAGTGATAAAGCGACGATTAAACAAACATCTATCCCTTTTACTGAAGCTGACTTAACGACACTTACAGAGGCGTATTTAACTTATATTAAACAAGAGATTGATGATGATTACCGACTAGTTCATGTCCCAACAATCGCTGAATTATATGAGCAATTTGACCAAGTGGCCACGCGGGAGGTCAGTGAGCCTCATGTGTCTTATTATTTTACTGAGACTGAAGAGGGCGTCTACTTACGTCCGACAGAATTACCCCCGTGGTTTGAAAAAGATATACCGTATGAGTTAACCGAAGTATCAGACAAAGAAGTCATTGTCGAACAAACAGTAGAAAATATAGAATTGTACGGACCTTATCACATCCAGCTACGTTTTAATTACACAGATCAATGGAGGATTAGTCAGGTCGATCTTCATTCAAGTGAACTAAATGACTAAGTAAGTGTAAAAGTGAAAAGTGGTATATGTTATACTGGTTAAAAAGAAGAGGGAGAATGGGGTTGTTATGAAGATATTTAAAGATTACTACAATAATACCGTCACTTTCTCTTTTTCCGATCATCCTTTTTCAAAAGAGCCAAAACATGTGCTTGTCATTACTCGAATTGGGAATCAGTGGTTATTAACACACCATAAAACCCGTGGACTAGAATTTCCTGGTGGGAAAGTAGAAAAAGGCGAAACGGCAATGGAAGCGGCTATTCGTGAAGTGAAAGAGGAGACCGGGGGCGATGTTGACCACCTTATTTATCTCGGTCAATATTATGTCGACGGAAAAGCTGACCAAATCGTTAAGAATGTTTATCTTGCAGATGTTGCTCAATTAATAGGCCAAGATACGTATTATGAGACGCATGGTCCGGTATTAGTGAACTGTCTCCCAAAAGAATTGAAAACGGATGAGCGATACAGTTTTATTATGAAAGATGAGGTTGTGGCGTTAGCGATTAAATGGATTGAAGAAAAAAAGCTTTAAAGCGCGGTGCTTTAAAGCTTTTGTCATGTATAAAGGGTGGAAAATGTGACAAAGTTTTTTACGTGTTAAAAAACTTCAGTAAAAATAGACAACGAATATTGACAAGCGGGAGTTGTTTAGATACGATAACATTCGTACGCTAATCGAATCGAGATTGACAAATTTCGACAAACAACTAAAAAAGACGAACAAAAAAGAAACGGTATCTGCCAATTCTCTATCTGTTCCGTTATGATAAAGTTGGCTAAGAAAACGCGCTATAAAACAAAATAAAGAGGTAACATAAGCATGTTACAGAAAGGGGAGATTTAGAATGACTCTAAATCGTCGTTTATTCACATCCGAATCCGTTACAGAAGGTCACCCAGATAAAATCAGTGATCAAATTTCTGATGCGATTTTGGATGCTATTTTAGCAAAAGACCCACTTGCGCGTGTCGCATGTGAAACAACCGTTACAACGGGGCTTGTATTAGTGAGTGGAGAGATCACAACATCAACCTATGTTGACATCCCGAAAATTGTTCGCCAAACGGTTAAAGACATTGGTTATACACGTGCCAAGTATGGCTTTGACTTTGAAACGTGTGCCGTTTTAACAGCAATTGACGAACAATCACCTGATATTGCTGGTGGAGTAGACCAAGCGCTTGAAGCGCGAGAAGGTCAAATGAATGATGAAGATATTGAAGCAATCGGTGCAGGGGACCAAGGGTTAATGTTTGGTTATGCCAACAATGAAACACCTGAACTGATGCCGTTACCGATCGCTTTATCACATAAATTAGCTAAACGCTTAAGTGATGTACGTAAAGAAAAAGTATTGGATTACCTACGTCCAGATGGTAAAACGCAAGTCACGGTTGAGTATGATGAAAATGATCGTCCCGTACGGATTGATACCATTGTTATTTCGACTCAGCACCATCCAGAAATTGAATTAAGTCAAATTCAAAAAGATATTAAAGAACACGTCATTCTTCCGGTCATTCCAAGTGACTTACTGGATGATGAGACGAAATACTTTATCAATCCAAGTGGGCGTTTTGTCATTGGTGGACCACAAGGTGATGCTGGTTTAACGGGTCGTAAGATTATTGTCGATACTTACGGTGGATACGCTCGTCACGGTGGTGGTGCTTTTAGTGGGAAAGATGCAACGAAAGTGGACCGATCAGCTTCTTATGCGGCGCGTTACGTGGCGAAGAATATTGTCGCATCTGGTCTTGCGGACCGCTGTGAAGTTCAGCTCGCATATGCGATTGGTGTCGCATCACCTGTATCGGTTGCTGTCGATACATTCGGAACAGGCAAAGTAACTGAACAGTTACTCGTTGAAGCGGTCCGTCATTTATTTGACTTGCGTCCAGCGGGGATTATTAAGATGTTAGACTTACGTCAACCGATTTTTAAACAAACAGCCGCTTACGGTCACTTCGGTCGAACGGATGTGGTCTTCCCTTGGGAGAAAACAGATAAAGCTGAAGCGATTGTACAGTATGTTGAAGCGCATCAATAAAGAGTAAGAACGTGATGTTAGAACTGAAAGTAATCGCGATTACTAGATAATGAGCAAAAAAGTCGAGAAACTTAGTTTCTCGACTTTTTTTTGACCGCTAAAATAAACGGTGGATGATTTTTTTGATTAATGAATCCATAACGGAGGACATCAAATGATTTTTGATCTAATTGACTTAAGTAAGCAGTTAAAGCATCTCGTTCAATGTCACCCCCAGGATGACCGTGATAGACGACGAGAATGACTAAACCGTCAAACGTTAAATGATCAATCAATGTTTTAACGGCGGTAATGGTTGAGTCAGGCGTAGTGATAATGGTTTTATCGCTGCCGGGCAAATAACCTAAATTGAAAATCGCCGCTTTAATATGACGGTTGTGTTCTGGTTTTAAATAATTTTCCACATGAGCATGTGAATCTAAAATAAGCTCGCGTGGTGGTTGTTGATGTACTTCTAAACGCTGTTTCGTAGCAGTTAATGCTTTTTCTTGTATATCAAAAGCATAGACGAACCCAGACTCACCAACGAGTTCTGACAACAATAACGTATCATGACCATTCCCCATTGTCGCATCAACAACAACGTCGCCAGGTTGAATGGTTTCTTTTAGTAATTGATGACTGTACGGGATGACGCGCTTCATTATGCAAGCACCGCCGGATATTGATTGTAATGTTTCCCTTGGTAGCTATTGCGCTTAACGAGTTCAGCATCAATGGCATTTAGGACTTCCCACTTGCTCATCGACCACATTGGACCAATCAGTAATTCAGGAGGACCATCGCCAGTAATCCGGTGAATAATCATTTCTTTCGGTAAAATCTCTAATTGGTCAACGACGAGCTGGATGTACTCATCGCGAGTCATGAATGTTAGCATGCCTTTTTCATATTGTTTCACCATAGGTGTGCCTTTGAGTAAGTGCATCATATGGATTTTAATGCCTTGAACATCCATTTCACTCACAGCTTTTGCGGTATCGAGCATCATGTGATAGTCTTCCCCGGGTAACCCGTTAATAATGTGTGTACACACATTGATGTTATGTTTTCTTAACTTCTCAACACCTTCTAAATAACACGCCATATCATGGGCACGATTAACTAAATCAGATGTTGATTGATGCATTGTTTGAAGGCCGAGTTCAACCCATAGATACGTGCGTTCGTTAAGTTCTGCTAGATACTCAACAACATCATCAGGTAAACAGTCAGGACGTGTCCCGATCGATAGCCCGACTACATTGTCTTGTTTTAAAATAAGTTCAAACTTCTCGCGCAGCTCCTCAACCGGTGCATGCGTATTAGTGTAAGCCTGGAAATAGCCCATATACTTTGCGTTCGGCCATTTTCGGTGCATTTTTTCTTTTACGGTGTTGAATTGTGTTTCTAAGTCATCGATTCTATCACCCGCAAAGTCACCCGACCCAGCCGCAGAACAAAAAGTACACCCACCGTAAGCGACGGTGCCGTCACGATTAGGACAGTCGAACCCACCGTCAAGGGCGACTTTAAAAATTTTTTCACCGAAGTGATTTTTTAAATGATAATTCCATGAATGGTAGCGTTTGTCCTCAAACGCATATGGAAAGGGATTTGTCATAAATATACGCTCCTACTTGATTAAAATAATGTTACGTTGGTTATTCTAACATAATGACAGATGGAAGGGGCATTGAGATTTGTCGATTTTTTAACATTTGCTTGACAAATAACGACGGTTTACTTACAATACGATTAAAATATGAAGAACGACAATAAAGAGGAATAGTAGGCGTGATGCGTTGTCAAGAGAGGTAACGGTCGGTGAAAGTTACTCAATGGATCAGTTGAACTCACCTGTTTGGTTGCGGTTGTGAACAATAGTAATGACCGCCGTATTCTGCGTTAAAGAATGAAAGTGAACGCCTGTTGGCGTTAATTTTGGGTGGTACCGCGGGAATGCTCTCGTCCCAGTTTTGGGATGAGGGCTTTTTTATATTTTAGAACGTATGTTCTACTTTTGTCGTTATACATAATACATGAGGAGGAGAAATAATGTCATTTAATCATCAACAGGTTGAAAAGAAATGGCGCGACTATTGGCTTTCTAATAAAACATTTAAAGCAGATACTTATTCAACGAAGGAAAAGTTTTATGCATTGGATATGTTCCCTTACCCATCAGGGGCAGGCTTACACGTTGGGCATCCAGAAGGGTATACGGCAACGGATATTCTATCACGTATGAAACGAATGCAAGGCTATGAAGTGCTTCACCCAATGGGATGGGATGCTTTTGGTTTACCGGCAGAACAGTACGCCCTTGATACAGGAAATGATCCAGCTGAATTTACAAAGAAAAACATTGATACGTTTAGACGTCAAATTCAAGAGCTTGGTTTTTCATATGATTGGGATCGTGAAATTGCCACAACGGATCCTAACTACTATAAATGGACACAATGGATCTTTTTACAACTCTATGAAAAAGGGTTAGCTTATGTCGATGAAGTAGCTGTAAACTGGTGTCCAGCACTTGGGACAGTACTTGCAAATGAAGAGGTCATCGATGGTTTGAGTGAACGTGGGGGGCATCCGGTTGAGCGTCGCCCAATGAAACAGTGGATGTTAAAAATCACGGCTTATGCAGATCGTTTACTTGAGGACTTAGATGAGCTTGATTGGCCAGAAAGCATTAAAGATATGCAACGTAACTGGATTGGTCGTTCTGAAGGGGCAAATGTAACATTTGAAATAAAAAACCATGACACGTCATTTACAGCGTTTACGACACGTCCAGATACACTCTTTGGGGCGACGTATACCGTGCTTGCACCGGAACATCACCTTGTAAATGAAATAGTGACTGATGATCAACGTGAAGCGGTTGAAACATATATTGATCAAGTGAAGTCAAAAAGCGATTTAGAACGTACTGAGTTGCAAAAAGACAAGACCGGTGTGTTCACTGGTGCTTACGCGATTAATCCAATTAACGGTAAAGAAGTTCCTATTTGGATTGCTGACTATGTCCTTGTTAGTTATGGAAGTGGGGCAATTATGGCTGTTCCTGCCCATGATGAGCGCGACTATGAATTTGCGAAAAAATTCGATTTAGACATCATTCCGGTTCTTGAAGGTGGCGATATTGAAACAGCTGCTTTTACAGAAGATGGCCCGCACATTAATTCTGACTTCTTAAATGGATTAAATAAAGTAGACGGAATTAACAAAGCGATTGATTGGTTAGAAACACATCATAAGGGTGAGAAAAAAGTTACTTATCGTTTAAGAGACTGGCTCTTTAGCCGTCAACGCTATTGGGGCGAACCTATTCCAATTATTCACTGGGAAGATGGAACAACAACAGGCGTTAAAGAAGACAGCTTACCACTCGTGTTGCCAAAGACAGATGAAATTAAGCCTTCAGGTACAGGTGAATCACCCCTTGCGATTATTGATGACTGGGTGAATGTTGTAGATGAAGAGACAGGTATGAAAGGGCGCCGTGAAACCAATACGATGCCGCAATGGGCAGGGAGCTGTTGGTATTTCCTGCGTTTTATCGATCCGGATAACAGTGAACAATTAGCTAACCCAGAGGCGTTAAAAGACTGGCTACCAGTTGATGTGTATATTGGTGGAGCAGAACACGCTGTCTTACACTTACTTTATGCACGCTTCTGGCATAAATTCTTATATGATATCGGAGTTGTACCAACAAAAGAACCGTTTATGAAATTGTTTAACCAAGGGATGATCCTTGGTGAAAACAATGAGAAGATGAGTAAATCTAAAGGTAATGTCGTGAACCCAGATGAAATTATTGCGTCACATGGAGCGGACACATTGCGTCTCTATGAAATGTTTATGGGACCACTTGATGCATCAATTGCTTGGTCAGAAAACGGTCTTGACGGTGCGCGGCGATTCTT
Organism: Halolactibacillus miurensis; assembly: GCF_900116255.1. Classification (GTDB taxonomy): domain Bacteria; phylum Bacillota; class Bacilli; order Bacillales; family Amphibacillaceae; genus Halolactibacillus; species Halolactibacillus miurensis. The sequence continues at coordinate 986 of NZ_FPAI01000006.1, read as the reverse complement.
AGATCGCGTGTATCGCCTTTATGTTGATGAGGAAACAAGCCAGATAACGAGTAAAGTAAAAGTCGACATATCAGATGATACATTAGAAAAGGTGTATCACGAAACGGTCAAACGGGTCACGGAAAACTTTGAAGAATTGAAGTTTAATACAGGGATCTCACAAATGATGGTCTTCATTAATGAAGCGTATAAGGCGGATGAGATTAAGACCGCTTATGCGGAAGGCTTTGTGAAATTACTGTCACCTGTAGCCCCTCACTTGGCTGAAGAGTTGTGGCAACTACTTGGTAATGAAGAAACGATTGCTTATGCTGCTTGGCCAACTTTTGATGAGGAGAAGCTTGTTGAAAGTGAAGTTGAGATCGTCATTCAAATTCTAGGTAAGAACCGTGCGAAGATGATGGTTAACAAAGACATATCTAAAGAAGATTTAGAAAAACTTGCCCTAGAGCATGATCAAATCAAAGAGAAGCTAGCAGATAAAACCGTGCGTAAAGTTATTGTTGTGCCTGGTAAACTTGTTAACATCGTAGCGAATTAAATAGACAAAAAGAGTATGTACTATAATAAACGGTGCATGCTCTTTTTTTAATCCATGTCATGACTCTTGGTAAAGAATAGAGTAGAGACGTAAAGTATTTGTATATTCATCATTGACATTCAAGTAAGGATTCGTTATGATAGAAAACGTTGCATTTCGAACGCGCACATCGACATTTTTTGATAATTGTGAATATTTTATGTTGACAGTGTAAAGTCGCTATGCTATGATATATTTACTGTCTGACACGGACAGTTAATTATTTGACCATTGAAAACTGAATAACACACACAGTAATGTTAAGAAATAAAGTAAGACAAGCTAGTGCTTGAAACCAGAGTAAAGTATTACTCATCAATTTTATTGAGAGTTTGATCTTGGCTCAGGACGAACGCTGGCGGCGTGCCTAATACATGCAAGTCGAGCGCAGGAAGCTAAACTGACC
>NZ_FPAI01000031.1 GCF_900116255.1 Halolactibacillus miurensis | reverse complement strand
TATATTTAGAAAGAAAAAGGTGCTAGTGAGTAATTTTAGTGAGCAATCTCTATCTCACTTAAAATCCCTTCACCAACACCAAATATTATACAACCATATATTCATTTATATTCATTTCTACTATACTTGTGACGTTTTCTCTGCAGAGTGAAGTGACCCCAACAAATCTTTTTCCAAATATTGAAACAAGACGGCTTCAGTTGTTTGTTGCCCTAGACTCGGATAATAGTGAAGCACGGACCGCCCCTTATCGATATACTTTTTTGCTAGTGCGATATGACGATCGTAATAGGCAAGATAAGCTTTTACTCGATAGCCGTTCGCATCACAATCTTTATCTAGATGAGTTAAACACTCACGCCACATTTTAACCCCTTCATGATCATCTAACAAAATACACGCGACTACGATTTCATTTAAAACACTTGGGCGCGTCATAAAATTGCACGTATCTATCCGCTCACTTAGCGTCATTTTTGTCTTTTCTAATGTTTTAAAATCTAACTGTTCTAGCGCTTTTAGATGTTTAAGCAGATCACAATGGATGCTGTCGTTTCCTTTAACCGAATCAAAATTCAGTTCACCAGGCGTCACTCCTGCTTGTAATTGCGTTGAAAAATTCATCATCTCCAACAAATCAATCACCTTTTTATCACCTTTTACTAACCCAGCAATGTAAGCCCCGTCCGACATCATCGTAGCCGATGTTTTAAACGGGAAAATATTTGCTCCACCTAAAAATACTGAAATAATGACAAACACCCAGAGAAAAAGACTGAGAAAACCTGATGTATGTAAAATTAAAAGGTAAGCAAGTCCAGCTGAAAGAAAGTTAAACAAAGCACCACCCATGAAATAGGCGATAAATGAGCGGTTTGATATCTTCCCTAATCGTTTAGGAATCATGCCACATAATCCACCATAGCCATTCATCTTTTCAAAAGATACACGGAACGTGCCGTTGACTTTTTTCCATTCTAAAAAGCCAATCCGGTAAATCAGTAATGTCATCCCCGCGAGTTTGCCTAAGACAAAGTGACCAAACTCATGAATATTAATAGCTAAAAATAAGCCTACAAAAATAAAAATGAAAACAATAAGTCCATTTTGAAACGTTACATGTTGAAGTATGGGTTCATAAAACGGATCACTTGCGCCAGCATATAAACCTAAAAGAATGCCTATAAGGGCACAAACACCGTAAAATATGCTATTTTTCTGCCACTTTTTCATCGTTCACCTCGAAAAAATTAATGAATTTCAACTTGTTTATTGGCGTTTAACCAGTCTTTTAAGGCTGGCATCTGTTCTTTAGCACGTAAAACACCCGCTTCATGTAAAGCATTCAGTTTCGCCTGATCTTTTTCAGCGCGTTTGACTTGTTCGTGACCTTTTGGCCTAATAATAAATACATCACCTTGGTCTTCAAGTGCTTCTAATTGATCAAGTGTCTCGTTATAAATCTCATGACGGTTAAGCATCGTTTCAACTAGTTTTGGGTATTCTCGGTAAAGTAATTTTGATGTAAATTTCGCTCGAAATGGTTTTTTTCGATACCCTTTCGGTCGTGTTAATACAATAACATGGCGTCTAAAACCATCGTCAATCGCTTTTTGAACCGGTATCGGGTCAGCAATCCCACCGTCTAGTAATGTATAGCCATCAAGCTCAATCGGCACACCAACAAGTGGTAAACTACTTGACGCTTGCACAGCTGTAAAGATATCCGTTTCCTGAGAATTATCAAAATAACGCACCTCTCCTGTCACGCAATCTGTTGTTGGAATGACGAAACGTTCATCAATATGATGAAAGGTTTTAAAATCAAACGGAACAAGTTCATTGGCAATATCATTAAACAAAAAGTCCATATTAAACATCCCTTTACCTTTAAGCAGATTGCGCATATTAATGTAACGTGGATCATTGGCGAAATTCACGTTAATATAACGACTGCGATCCGGTTGTCTTGATAAATAACTCAGTGCATTACACGCCCCAGCTGATACACCAATGACATAGGGAAAATACATGTCTTCAGTCATTAAATAATCCAGAACCCCAGAAGTAAAGACACCACGCATACCGCCACCCTCTAATACCAAACTCGTTTCATGCATTCTTTCCACCTCCCGTTCTATTCGTGAAAGACATCACCTTCTACTAATTACCAATTATAACAAACCTCCTAATCCAAAGCGATGTTTTTCTTAATTTTCGCACAAAAGTCCTGATCGTTACATATACTGTAGCTACAAAGGCACCAAAAATTATTTTTCTACCTCTTAAACAGCTATATGATAAATATTTTTGGTTTAGCCCTAATAAACAGAGAAAAGGTGATAAGATGTTTCAACGAACAAATAAGCTATTGATTGATCTACCTGAACCGGACTACGGAGATAAAAAAGCCGCGCTCGTGGTACAGGAATTATTGGGCGGAAAGTTTGGTGAGTTATCCACCTTAAACAATTACTTATTTCAGTCATTTAACTTTAGAGAGCGTAAAAAACTCAAACCCTACTATGACCTCGTCTCAAGTATAACAGCCGAAGAACTCGGGCACGTGGAACTCGTCAGTCATACGATTAATCTCTTATTTAAAGACACAACAGAGGTACCCTTTGATGTGAATGATACTGCATTAAAGAGTGCCGTCATGTTTCCACACCCAAAACACTTTATTCACTCTGCCAATACATCGTTACCGATTGACGCAACAGGAAATAGTTGGACAGGAGATAACGTCTTTTCAAGCGGTAACCTTGTCCTTGATTTGTTGCATAATTTCTTTTTAGAAATAGGGGCACGCACACACAAAATGCGGGTCTATGAAATGACAGATCACCCGACCGCAAGAGAAATGATTGGCTATTTACTTGTTAGGGGTGGGACCCACGTCGTGGCTTATCAAAAAGCAATTGAAGCCCTAACGGGCGTCTCACTCGCAAAACTACTTCCTATCCCAGACGTTTCAAACAGAAAGTTTGATACCGCTAAAAAATTTGAAGATCAAGGACTTGGCAATGTCCTTTACAACTGGAATCAGGTCGGCGATTACTTAGGCATTGAAGACATCTTCACTGGGACACATCCCGAAACAAACGCACCATTAACGGTAAGAGAAGGCACACCGATTGGCGGAAAGATGCCTGACTTAGAGAGTTTACCTGAATTTTTCGCACCAGGTTTAGACCGCGATGACTATACCCGTGTCGCTAAACACTTAATGGATCACATATAAAAATACCGTCCTTGTGAATGGTTAAATCACAAGGACGGTATTTTTTATCAAACCTACTTATATTTAGTCGATTTATGGTTGCATCGCCCCAAATAAAACGAGCCAAGCAAGAATCGATTTAGCGACAAGACTTAAGATAATATACACGCGTTCACCGTATAAATAATCTTTCCACTTACCTACTTTTTTATATTGCAAAATCATATTTACCGGGAACGTATTAAAAGCAATGAAGTACGTGACAACAATGGCCCAAACAAACCACGGCACCATATCAAAGTTACCCGTACCAAACATATAGAGGAAGATGGCAATCCATGGGGCTATCCCCGCAATCGATCCCCAAATAAAAGCACCCCAGCGAACGTTATCTTTATCACGTCCTTCATTTAATTGCTCCATCACTAATCCAAATAAATTCATCGTCGCATTCACGATAAAGATTAGAATGAGTGACGCAATATCATAGATACCAAATAAGGTTGAAATGAGTACAATCATAATCGATGAACTTAAGGCATATTCGAACCAGCGAAACTTATTAATGCCCCGTTCTAAATCGCGATTGTAAATGTCATTTGTTTTCTTAGGCAAGGCAATAATCGCGTGCGCCAAAGCAGAAATAAATAGAAATGAACTGACAATGATACCAAACGGTAAATCAAATAATTGATCTTGCGCGAGTTCAAGTGATTGCGTTTCCGGGTTAAAAGATAAATAGAATTGCGTAATCGTTGGACTAAACTCTGAAATCGTCTGAATGACAGACGTGGCTAAAAACAACATGATAATGGCTTGTACTAGGTGGAATCCACCCATAATCAAATTAAATCGTCGTAACTTCTTTAAACGTGCTTGCATACATGTCGCCTCCTTTTATACTTACACTGACCTATTCCCCTCCCAACAGTCAGTTTAAACCAAAAAGGACAGACTATTTTATCAATTCATCGGCCGTATAATTAATCAACTGACTCCGTTGATGATTAACTTTTCTAATCGCAACAGCACTGCTATATAGGCCACCTACAAGTTTGTAAGTCTCAAGTAGCGCATAATCATCAGATGGATGATTCAAGCCCTGTTTAACAATAGGGAAAAATCGTGCAATTAACGTTGATTTTATTTCTTGTTCAATATCAAGTAAGAACTTATGAAAATTCAATTGACAATGTCCCTCTAAGTAATCATGTAACTCAATAATGGCTTCTAATACCCCTAAGATAAGCTCACGAGAAAATGTGTCTATCTCATTGAACGGTTCGACACAGTAACGAATCAAATGTTCCTCTAATGTATATTGTAATAAGGCTTGTTTATCTTTAAAGTGATGATAAAAGGTCGCCCGATTCACCTCTGCTTTTTGTGTAATATCTTTCACCGTAATTTTTTCTATTTCTCGTTCTGACATAAGTGCCAGTAAAGCATCTACGACACTTTTTCTCGTACGAATAATTCTTGGGTCTGTTTGCATAGGTTCTCTCCCCATCTGTCATGATTTCATCCTCATCTTATTCATGGTTGAATTTAGACGTTTATAGATCAAATGTCACATATTTGATAAAAATAGATATTTTGGATTCATATTATTTGTCTTGAATCAAAGATAATATTATAATACCAAATGTAGCTACTATTTAAAACTCTTTTTTATATGTGGCTAAATATAAAGAATTATTTGGAGGAATTATTTTTATGAATTTATTAGTAGTAAAGGCAAACGATCGCCCATCAAGTCAAGCAACAACACCAAAAATGTATGACGCATTTATGGAGGAATTAAAACAAAACGATAACGTTGATGTGACCGTCTATGATGTTTACGAAGAAGACACACCATACTTAGGCCAAGACATCTTTAATGCATACATGAAACTAGAAGGTCATGAGCCTTTAACAGAATCAGAAGAACGTTTATTCAATGCACAATCAAAAGCACGTGACTTATTTGAAAAGGCAGATACAATCGCTTTCGTTTTCCCATTATGGAATTTAACCATTCCTGCTAAGTTACAAACATTTGTTGATTACGTCTTCTCTGCAGGTTTTACTTTCAAATATGATGCAGAAGGCAACATGATTCAATTAATGAATGATAAGAAAATCATTCTTCTTAACGCACGTGGTGGCGTATACTCAACAAAAGAAATGCAACCACTAGAAATGGCTGTTAACTATATGCGCACATCTTTCGGTGGTGTGATGGGCATGGAAATCATTGATGAAGTGATCATCGAAGGTCATAACCAAGACCCAACGAAATCTGATGAAATCATCGCAGAAGGCTTAGAAAAAGTAAAAGCCGTCGCTAAAAACTTAAAATAATGTCATCATAAAAAGCGGAGAAGACGATGTCTTCCCCGCTTTTTCATATTTATCTTATCATATATAATCTACCATCGTCTGGTACATTAAATAGTGTAAACCGCTTGTTCTCCTAATTCATCGACATAGTGAATGGCTGATTGACCTGATGATAAATCAACATGTAGCTCACAATAGTACAGATCTTTATCCCAGCGCAATGCCACTTTTTCTGATGAACTTGATAAGACCGTAAAGTCACCATCAAACGCCGGATATTCATTTCTAAAGCGAATGAGATCAAGTAATCGCTGAACAACTTCTTTTTCCAAATGCTGTTCGACATCTGCAACTGAGAAATTCTCCCGGTTAATTTCCCGGCCATCGCCTGTTTCTTTTACGCGTTGGTCTTGATTCACACCAGCGAGTAATCCTACATAATACACTTGAGGAATACCAGGGGCAAAAAACTGAATCGCACGCGAAGCAAGGTAACGGTCATCATCTTCATTAAGGACTGAATAGTAGGTGCAACGAATTTGGTGCACATCAAAACCATCAGGATCTTTATGGTCTTCAGATACGATTAAGCTTAGGTTAGATCCTCTTTGGACCGTTTCATCCACTAAAGCTTTTGCTTCTTTCGTATCTACCATACCATCTAAATCTGGCTTAACCGGAATACCATCGTGACAATCCAGCATGGTGAATTGATTAGATGGGCGGTCTTTTAAGTAAGCCGTCAACGCTTCTGAATCACCATTGATCATCGCTTCTAAAATGCGGTAAGGTAGAATAAAATCATAAATCCAAAAGCCATGTTCACTTAATTTATATTGAATAGAATGATGCGCATGTACCTCTGGTAAAAGTGTGATATCAAGTGAGTCCGCCAAGTCTTTAATCCAATCGAGAAAATCATAAATGTCTGGTTCGACAAAGAAACAACTCGTACCAAGCTTCTTAATAATATAACCGACCGCATCAAGTCTAACGATACTGACGTTATTTTTCTTGAAGTTCAAAAAGAACTCGGTAAAGAGTGCCTTTACCTTCTCAGAATGGACATCTAAATCAATTTGTTCAGACGGATCTGTCTTACCAAATGTGGTCCATACACGCTCGGTCTCACCCGTTTTTTCAATCTCAAATGTTGAGTAAGGTACCTTACGTCGCAAAAACATTTTATCAATGTCCGCTTGTTTTGGTTCACCATCCGGCCAAATTTTATCGAGCGTTAAAAAGTAATCCGCGTACGCTGAGTCACGGCCGTTCTTTAAGAAATCTTGGAAATACGGTGATTGCTGGGAAATATGATTGACCATCAAATCTAATAATACATCACGCTTCTCACCAATCTTTTTAATATCCTCCCAGCCACCGAACTGAGGCTCAATCTCTAAATAATTTAGTGGCGCAAACCCTCGGTCTCCCGATGAGGGGAATGGCGGTAAGATATGCACACCCCCAGTGAAAACATCAGAAAAATGCTTGTCTAATAAGTAATCCAAAGCTTTGAGGTCGCCACCTAATGAATCTGGATACGTAATGAGTTGAACATTATTATTTAGCACACGTCGCTCTCCCTTCTTACAGATGTGGTTCTTTATCTAAAAATTCTTCATAATGCGGTAATTTTACTACTGCACCTGTAAATTGCAGTTTATAAGCGCTTGTTGAAAAGCCTAAATCAAGCGCTTGTTCTACCGTTTTTCCTTGGGTAATCCCTGTATAAAAACCGGACCAAAAAGCATCTCCTGCCCCAGTTGTATCGACAACTTTCGTTGCTTTTGTTTTATAGTACGTTTTTTCTCCATCAAATGAAGCAATGGCGCCATCTTTTCCCAAGGTCATTAGAACAATGGGACACCCTAGCGCATGAAACTTTTCAATGTGATTCTCAGGGGAATCGTCACCAAACAACCTGAAAGCATCGTCTTCTGATGGCTTAACAATATCTGCTTGACTAATCATCTCTTTCATAATCTGAATCCCATCTTCATCTTCATCCCATAACCCTGGGTGATAATTCGGATCAAAGCCGACAAGGACTTCTGCCTCTTTTGCGATTTTAACGGCGTCATAAACGACTTTTCTGGATGATGATTTAGACAAGGGCCATGATGAAATATGCATGATCTTTGTATTTCTAATTGCTTGTTCAAGTTCATCTGTTAAACGAATATCAAAATCACTGCCCCGATAAAAAATCGGAGTCGGACTGCCTTTACTTTTGTTCACGACGACCATACTGGTTGATTTATCTGTCCGCTGAATCAATGTCGTATCAACAGATTCTTTCTCAAGGTGGTGAATTAAAAAGTCACCAAATCGATCGTCACCTACCGCAGCAACAAGGCGCGCTTCACCACCAAGACGATTGATATTCATGCAAAGGTTAGCTGGCGAGCCACCGAAGAATGCATGAAAACCATTATTCTCAGTGAGAGAATGATAGCTATCAGAAATCATATCAATTAATATCTCACCAATCGATAACACATCAACCGGTGCTTGTTTTAAGGTGAAAGGTTGATTTAATTTTATCAAAGTAACCTCCCCTTTCTCACTTGACCGCTTCTAGACGATAAAGCGTGCTTTTAAAATCATGGTTGGCATACGGGACATTAAGCCCAATATGCATTAAACTATCGCCACTATACACATCATTTGTTTCTAATACGCAATAATCTGTTTCAGGATCTAAACCTTGTAATTTAACGGCTTTAAACGGTCCATTCGCCTCAGCAAGTGTGTGCACATAAATAAAGACAGCCTTATCTTTTGTTTCACTCACATGAATCGAACCGTAATTACCTGTCTCAAACGGACTCACTAAACGATAGAATGTTCCGTACTGAATCGTTTGTCGAATAGATTTATATAAGTCTACTTGCGTTTTAATACCGCTAATTTCCTCATCAGATAATTTTGTTACATCTAGCTCATAACCTAAATTCCCATCCATAGCGACATGTCCCCTTGTTTCAAGAGGCGTGATTCGTCCCACTTGATGGTTAGGCACCTCAGATACGTGAGACCCCATTGAACTAATTGGATAGACTAAACTCGTACCGTATTGAATCCGTAGGCGTGAGATTGCATCAGTATTATCACTTGTCCATGTTTGCGGCATATAATAAAGCATCCCTGGATCAAATCTGCCGCCTCCACCCGAACAACTTTCAAATAAAATCTCAGGGAACTTAGCTGTAATAGTTTCCATCACCCGGTAAAGCCCTAAAATATAACGGTGGGCCACTTCTTTTTGTTGTTCTTTTGGCCAATAATGCGAACCGATTTCAGTCATATTACGATTCATATCCCATTTCACATAACTGATCGGCGCAGATTCTAAAATAGCGGTGACGCGTTGAATCATCTCATCACACACATCTGGACGCGAAAAGTCTAATACGAGTTGATTACGACTTTCTGAACGACGACGATTTGGCACATGCAGACACCAATCTGGGTGCGCTTTGTATAGTTCACTTTCTGGCGACACCATTTCAGGCTCAAACCAAAGACCAAACTGCATGCCCATCTTATTGATTTTTTCAGCAAGTGTTTTAAGACCACTTGGAAGTTTTTCGTCATAAACAAACCAATCACCGAGTGATGTAAAATCATCATCACGTTTTCCAAACCAACCGTCATCTAAAACAAATAACTCAACGCCAGTGTCTTTTGCTTTATCAGCAATCGTTAAAATTTTATCTTCATTAAAATCAAAATACGTCGCTTCCCAGTTATTAATCAGCACGGGACGCTCCGCGTCACGATGTTTGCCACGAGCTAACCTTCTGCCGTATAAATCATGATACATACGCGACATATCATTTAAACCTTGGTCCGTATAGACCATCACGACTTCAGGTGTTTGGAATGTTTCAGCTGGTTTTAATAACCACTTAAAATCAAAGTCATTGATGCCCATAATGACTCGTGATTGACATGTTTGATCCACTTCAACTTCAGCTTTAAAGTTGCCACTATAGACTAGACTAAAACCATAGACTTCACCTGTCGTTTCTGTTGTTTCTTCTTGCACTAAGGCGATAAAAGGATTTTGATGATGACTACTTGAACCGCGTCTACTCTCCACACTTTGCATTCCACGGCGCAGAGGTGCACGTTCAATATCACGTTCTCTCACGTGAGCACCTGGTAAGTTGATCATCTCAAAATCAGTCTCTCTAAAATCAACACTCATCGAAGCCACTTTTTCAAGCCCAAGTGTGTCTTCTCCTTTATTTTCAACGTGTACCGCACGTGTGATGGCATTTCTTGTTGCGTAAACGGTATAAATTAATGTCACGTGTAACTGTGTGACTTCATCAAGCATAGATACCTTTAACGTATCCGCTTCTGAAGTATCTTCTACATAGGTAGCCGGAAGCCCTTCAAGCCGTCGTTTACCTGGTAAGATTTCGTGACTTACATAACGTAAATCGGTAATTCGTCCGCCATCAGCTGTTTCAATATGAACAGCAGGTGAACGAAAGTCTGTATGTCCATAGGCAGGGTATTCTTGTGGTAATGTATCTAAAGAAAACGTACGGTCTTCTTTATTCGGATTCCCACTGAACCCTCGATCGATATAGCGTAAGCTTTTCGGCATAGAGGTCGAACGCACACGCTTACCCCAATATAAATGAGCTAGATAATCGTTATTTACAACTTGAAATAGATAACTTGATTGGTTTGTCTGTAAGTGAAATATTTTTGTCTCTTTATCAAAATAGATTGTCATAGTCACCCTACTTTCTTATGATTTAATTGCCCCTTGTGTGACTCCACTAATAATGCGTTTTTGCAAGAAGAGATACACAACTAACATTGGTAGTAACGCCATGAGATATGAGGCAAACGCCAAGTTATAGTTCGTCGCAAATTGGCTCTGGAATACATATTGAACAAGTGGTAACGTACGGTCACCTTGATCAGATAAGACGACGAGTGGTAATAAGAAATCATTCCATGCCCAGAGTGCTGTTAAAATACCCACAGTCGCATTCATTGGAGATAAAATTGGGAAGATAATTCGCCAGAACACGCCCCACTTTGAACAGCCATCTACAATGGCAGCTTCTTCTAATTCCTTCGGAATTGTCTTAACATAGCCCGTGTATAAGAACGTATTAAAAGCTAATCCATACACAACATAAAGAATAATTAAACCATTAAGATTCATTAGACCAAGCGCACTCATTTGCTTAACAATCGGTAACATAATAATTGGAAAAGGCACAAACATCGCACTGACTAAATAGAAGTACAAGAATTTAAATGCCTTACGATGTAAGTTACGAGCAATTGCATAAGCGACAAGTGAGTTAGATAGAATCGTTAAAATCACGGTAAAGAAGGTCACATACGCACTGTTACCAAACGCGTTGAAGAAATTCGTCATCTCAATCGCGGTTTTAAAATTATCAAAGGTCCATGTGGATGGTAATGATAGAATCGATTGAGCTGTCTCTGCCGGTGTTTTAAAAGCATTCACAATTGTAATAAATACCGGAAAAAGGATGAAAATTGATCCTAACATTAATAAAATTGTCGTGACATAATTTGTTTTATTACGCATTACATTTGCACCTCCCGTTTCTGCAGGAATCTAATCTGAATAATAGAAATGGTGACAATCACAAAGAAATAAATAACAGCGTTAGCTGATTGCAAGGCAAATTGACCGCCTGTAAAGCCATCTTCATAAATTAATAGTGAGATGGATTGTGTCGAACGACCAGGTCCACCACCCGTTAGCGCAACAACATGGTCAAATACCATTAAGAAGTTTTTCATCGCAAGAACCATGTTAATTGTAAAGAATGGTGCGATTAACGGGAAGGTCACGTGACGGAATTGTTGCCACTTACTGGCTCCATCAAGGCCTGATGCTTCATATAAATCTTCTGGAATCGTCGCTAGTCCCGATAAGTATAAAATGACATTTAGTGCAGCAGCTTGCCAAACACCGACAATGACGATCGCTATCCAAGCAGAATCTTTGTCACCGAGGATACTTTTCGCAAGTCCTTCAATACCAAAAGATTGGCCAATTTCAGGAATGAACACGGAGAAAATGAACTTAAAGACAAAACCTACAATGAGAATACTTAAAATATTTGGCATAAAGTAGATGCCTCGTAATGTCTTATGAAACTTCACTTTTGAATTAAGACCAAGTGCAATCGTTAAACTGATGATATTAACTAAGATCGTTGATATGATCGCAAATTTAAAGGTAAATTGATAGGAGTTTAAAATGCGTGGGTCTTTAAAAACATTGATATAATTTTCGATACCGATAAAGTTCCAATCACCATATCCACGATAATCTGTGAAACTATAAAAAATCCCTTGCATCAATGGAAAGGTATGAAAACTAAAGAATAATATTAACGCGGGTAACACCATCATTAAATATACCCGGGTATTTTTTTTATCCATCATTGGATATTCCTCCTTAAAAGTAAAAGGGAGAAAGAGACTTTCCCCCTTTTATCAGGTTATTCGCTTAAGCGTTCATATTCTGAATCCATTTCACTTAATAAGCCATCTAATTCCCCACCTAGTAAGTAGTCTTGGAACATAATTTCTACACCATATCCTTGTGGGTAGTAGTGATCAGAGAATGGTAAAACATCCCCTTCTTCAAAATATGGTTGAAGTTCTTCAAGTGCTGGATCTGTTTGTTCTGCTCCTTCTACCGCGGCAAACATACGTTGTGTTTCTAGATAGAATTCAACATTTTCTGGTTGCAATAAGAACTCAACAAATTTTTGTGCTTCTTCAGGATGATCCCCATCTTTCGCCATAGCAATCGCTACATCGACACCAGATACGATGCTATTATGATCGTTTGTTGCAGGCATTGGGAAAACACCTACTTCTAAATCAGGATTTGCTTCTAAAATTGGACCAAGCGCCCAAACACCTTGCATGTACATAGCTGCTTCACCATTAGCGAAAGCTGTGTTACCCATATTGTAATCATAACCAAAGACATCATTTTCAGCGTATGGTAATAATGTTTTAACCTTTTCAGCAATTTCGCCGTATACTTCTGTAAATGACGTGTTTCCTGCTTCTAATTCGTCAAAGAATGCCATACCGTGTGTATTCGATGCAATCGTATTTAACGGAGGTAAAACCGTCCAAGCTTCACCATAAGTTGACATTAATGGATTAACATCTGACGTTTTAATTTCATCAAGTAACGCAATGAAATCATCCCAAGTTGTTGGAATTTCTAATCCTAAATCATTAAAGATTGTTTTGTTGTAAAGGACACCATTCGCATTCACAGAATGTGGGAATGCATATAATTCTTCTGTGCCACTTAAACGTTTTAACATGTCTTCATATTCGTCTGTTACCGTATCAAGTAAGGCGTCATCTGATAAATCTTTTAAGACACCTGCACGCGCTACTTCACCAAATGTAACACCACCATTAATTGTCATCACATCAGGAATGTCATTTTGTGATAAACGTGAAAATAAGACCGTATCCGCATCCGGAGAATTATTTTGAACCACTGTGATATTTGGGTTGTCTGCTTCAAACTTTTCAATTAAAACGTCAAATTCTTTAACCGCTTCACTCTTGAATTGGAAGAATTCTAATTCAACTTGATCGCCAGAACCACTATCTGATGAACCTCCATCCGATGTGTCATCACCACATGCTGCTAATACTAGTACCGCTAGTAACATTACTATCAAACCTTTTAACATTTTATTCATTTTCTAAAACCCCCTGTTTTTTGTAAGCGTTATCAACAATATCCTAAAAAATAAACTGACAGATTGTTTGCTAAGGATACGCCTCCTTTATTGCTTGTTAGTTTGTATTAACTTTATGGCTATATCTTATCACCCTAGAAAAAGTATGTCAATCGTTTTCATATAATTTTTTAAGGTTTTTAAATCGATATTGTACGTTAAATGTACAAAAACACAAAAAACAGGCGTTTTATATTGTTAAAAAGCACAAGATGAAACCGTTTTATTTATTTTAAATGTGAAAACGATTAACATATGCTATAATTACCATACATACAAAATAATTATAATATAAATGGGGAATGCTCTATGGTTAGTATTAAAGATGTTGCTAAAGAAGCAGGCGTATCTGTGACGACCGTCTCACGCGTGATGAATAATCGCGGCTATATTGGTGAAGCTACACGCGAAAAAGTTGAAGCAGCGATTCAATCACTCAATTATTCACCAAATCAAATTGCACGTTCACTACTATCAAATGAATCTCATTTGATTGGGTTAATTGTACCTGAAATACGCCACCCTTTCTTTAGCGAGATGGTTCACTGGATTGAACACTATGCAAGCCAAAATAATTTTAAAATCATTATATGTAATTCAGTGAATGATAAAGACAAGGAATCTGGCTATTTACAGATGCTGAAAGAACACCGGGCAGATGGCGTCATTATGTGCTCACATACTCTAGATATTGATGTCTATAAAAATTTAACGATACCGATTGTTTCGTTTGATCGTATTATTTCATCTAAAATACCCTACGTGGCGAGTGATAACTATCACGGCGGGGAATTGGCTACTCAGCATTTAATCAAGAAAGGATGCAAAAAATTACTGCATATTGCTGGACCGTTAAACTTTGAAATGTTATCTAATCGTCGGTTTGATGCTTTTCAAATGACTTGTTCTCGAAACGGTATCCCTTGGGATGTGATTGAAGGGGCTAATGTGGAATCAACATTTGATGATAATTACCGTTTCATTGAAGAAAGTTTAGCAAACAAACTCAATGAATTTGACGGCGTATTTTGTAGTAATGATTTGATGGCTTATGCACTGACTGTTTATGCGACACGTCACAACATCAAGGTACCCAATGAATTAAAAATTGTCGGTTATGACTACAATAACTACACACGCATGCTACAGTCACCAAAGTTGACAACGATTAAACAGCCGATTGAACAACTAGCTGAGCAGCTCATCACCTCACTTATTAAACAGATGAAAAATAAAGATCAACCACTGACTGAACGCGCTATATTTGATGTAGAATTAATCAAAGGCGAAACAACCTAACTCCTTCACATAAAAAGATCCAGTTGTGCATCATTTACACAACTGGATCTTTTTTTAGTTACAACATGACTTTTCATTAGTCCTTGTTATTACATACGTATCTTCACCTCAAACGATGTGTGACATTTCGGACAAGTCGTTTTGTGACGCCCTCTTTTGCGCGGTAATCTTAAGGTGACAGCACAATTCGGACATTTACGGTATCGTTTTGTCGGTATATCTTTTATTCTTTGAAGAAGTTTCTTTCCAGTATGTTTCATTCCGTTAACAACGCGCAAATACACCGCATTCTCTCTTTGTCTTACGACAATATTTTTCGAGAACATTCGAAAGACCGCTAAAATAATAACCAGCGTCATCAACCCTGTCATTAATTCTGGCATAAACCAGCGACTGAAAAACAATAGAATAAAATATAGGACTAACATGCCTACATATAACTGATCAAGGCCGTAACGGCCTTGCATAAATTGTCTAAAGCGTTGTTTCACTCGTGTACCCTCCATTTGATTAAACCTTTTTGTTTGTCTTCTCACTTCATAACATAATCTATTCATACTGTACTATCATACCAAAGAGAAAGATTCATTGACTAGTCTTTTACCTTACTTGTTTGGAAGTGGCTTTTTACGGGTACTTAAGATTAACGAATGCTAATCATTTTGTATTCAAGAAAGGAGAACGATATGATCCGTTTCGAACACGTTAAAAAAACTTTTCAAGACGGCACGACCGCAATAAAAGACAGCAGCTTTGACGTGAAAGAAGGTGAATTTTTTGTCATTATCGGACCGAGTGGGTGTGGTAAAACAACGACATTAAAAACCATTAACCGACTGATTCCGATATCTGATGGCACTATTTTTATTCAAGATAAAAAAATTAGTGAGTACGATATCAATAAACTCCGCTGGAATATCGGATATGTCCTCCAACAAATTGCTTTATTTCCTCACTTAACGATTGAAGAAAATATTTCCATTGTACCTGAATTGAAAAAATGGACTCGTGAGGATATTGCTAATCGAGTGACAGAACTACTGAATATGGTAGGACTTGATGCGGAGAAATACCGTAAACGTCTGCCACATGAATTATCAGGTGGCGAACAACAACGGATTGGTGTTGTTCGGGCGCTTGCTGCTGACCCTGATATAATTTTAATGGATGAACCTTTTAGTGCTCTCGATCCAATAAGTCGCGAAAAACTCCAAAATGATATTCAGGACTTACAGAAGAAAATCAAAAAGACCATTGTCTTTGTCACGCATGACATTCGTGAAGCCGTGAAGTTAGCTGATCGCGTTTGTTTAATGAAATCAGGCGATATTATTCAAGTGGGCACACCTGAAGAGATTATCCACAACCCTGCCAACGATTTTGTTAGGACCTTTACTAAAAGTGTCCAACCAGAACACAAGCATGATCTCGACATTACAACAATACTTACTGACGACGTCACAGAAGGCGCACCTGAAATATCTATTGATACGTCACCTTTTGACATACTGAGACATTTCACATCAAACGAGAGACTTCTCATAACCAAAAATAATAGACCGATTGGCTCGCTAACAAAAGCGACCTTTACTGATGCGTTTATCGAACACTTCGAGAAAGGAGCGGTGTAACATGACTCTATTCTTTGATACACTTTCTCAAAGACAAGATCAATTAATCAGTGCTCTTCTTGAACATATTCAACTTTCATTTATTGCCCTATTCTTTGCCGTTCTTCTCTCCATCCCTTTAGGTATTTACTTAACAAGAAAAGAAAGATTCGCGGAATCCATTATCGGTGTAACAGCCGTCTTACAAACCATCCCGTCACTTGCGCTACTAGGATTATTCATCCCCTTATTCGGGATTGGTAAAGTACCCGCTGTGATTGCTCTTACGGTGTATGCTTTATTGCCTATTGTACGAAATACATTCACTGGTATTAAGGAAGTAGATGATTCTCTGATTGAAGCCGCCACAGCGATGGGAATGAACTCTAAGAAACGGTTAGTAAAAGTAGAAATTCCACTCGCAATGCCGGTTATTATGGCGGGTATTCGAACCGCCATGGTCCTCATTGTTGGTACCGCCACACTTGCCGCCCTGATAGGTGCGGGTGGTTTAGGCGATATTATTTTACTCGGAATCGATCGCAACAACACATCCCTTATCTTTATTGGGGCGATTCCTGCCGCTATGTTAGCGATCTTATTTGATTTTATTTTACGCAAGCTCGAACGTGTAAACTATAAATATTCCATCACGGCCATTGTGGCCATTCTTATTTTAACCCTTGGATTAACACTGGCACCTTCACTCTTAAATCAAGAGGAAGAGACGCTCGTCATTGGCGGGAAGTTAGGTGCTGAACCTGAAATCTTAGTTGAAATGTATAAAGCCTTGATTGAAGAAGAGATGGATGTCCGTGTCGAAACACGTTCTGGATTAGGGAAGACCAGTTTTGTGTTTGATGCGCTTGATAATAAAGAAATTGATCTCTACCCTGAATTTACGGGTACCGTTTTAGGTGAGTTGATTAAAGAACAAGCCGAAAAAAATACAAAAGAAGCGGTTTATGAACAAGCACGATCTGGTATTATGCGTGACTACAATATGATGTTGTTAGAGCCAATGGCTTTTAATAATACCTACGCTTTAGCTGTCACTGAGGAACTAGCGAATGAGTATGACTTAGAAACAATTTCTGATTTAGAACGTGCCCTGGATGATATTAAAGCTGGATTTACTTTAGAATTTTCAGATCGTGAGGATGGGTATCTGGGTATTCAATCCCTCTATGGCCTAACTTTCCCATCACTACAAACGATGGAACCAAGCTTACGCTATCAGGCGATTGAATCAGGGGATATTAATTTAATTGATGCTTATTCAACCGATCCAGAAATTGAACGCTATAACTTAGTCGTCTTAGAAGATGATCAAGAATTATTCCCACCATATCAGGGAGCACCGCTACTACGTGCAGAAACATTGGAACAATACCCTGAACTTGAGGCTGTTTTAAATCAACTCAGTGGGCAAATTACGTCCGATGAGATGCGTGAAATGAATTACCGAGTCGGTGTTGATAATGAAGACGCTAGCGTTGTCGCGCGAGATTATTTAACTGAGGCAGGATTCATTGAGTAGAAAAAACAAAAAAACTTGATCGAAGTCATAACGTTACACGACTAACGTCAAAAAGAAGAAGTAGACATCTAGTCCACTTCTTCTTTTTTATCGCTCAATACATGAGCAATTAGTATACGTTAGTTGAGGTCCACTTTTAAAAGTACTTTACTGATAAAAATATCGACAAGTTCTGCATCAAATTGACGTCCTTTATGATATTTAAGTTCTGTACTGGCCTCTTCTTTTGATTTAGGAATAGAATAAGGGCGAGGCTTCGTCATAGCATCATACGCATCACAAACGGCTAGTATGCGGCTGAGATAAGGAATACTTTCTCCTTTTAACCCTCTTGGATAACCCGTGCCGTCGTAAAATTCATGATGATATAGAACGATGTCGGCAATATCTTTAAATTCTTGTGACGCTTGTAATATGCGATACCCCATTTCTGGATGTTGTTTCATTTCTCGCTTTTCATTAGTATTTAGGCCTGACGCTTTATCTAAAATTGTATGGTCTACCGTCACCTTACCAATATCATGCAGTAGCCCCGCTGTCTTTAACTGATGAATTTCTGTCGCATTTAAGTTAAGGACTTTTCCAAACGTCTCCGCTAAAAAACTCACGCGTTCTCCGTGTTCTTTCTCACGCGGTTTCTTCTCATGTAAGACCGCCAATATTCCCTCGATAATATCTTTTCTTCCACTTGATTTAGTATGAAGCTTATTTTGATACATGCGATCTTCAGCTAGGTGAACAAGTTTAATTAAGTCTTGACTAGGTTTACGTTTATACGCATACCCGAATGAAATCGATAGTTGAATATCTTTAACTGTTATCAAGGATTGTGCCTCTTTTAATGTCAACATCAGCTTTTTCATCTGCTCCTCTGTTGTCTCCGTTAAAATAATCACAAACTCATCACCACCAATACGTGCTAAATACATCGTGTCATCCATATGATGTTCAATTAACTCAACAGCTTTTTTAATTAACTCATCACCAAACATATGACCGAATGCGTCATTAATCATCTTTAAGCCATTTATATCTGCAAAAATCACACCAAAATGCTTCGTCAACTTTTCATTGAGTTGCTGTATTAAGTTTTCATAATAATGGCGGTTATATACGCCGGTTAAAGCATCATGATTACTCATATACTTAATTTGCTTTTGATAGGTGACAAGTGCTGTCTCATCGATCATAGCTAAATGAATCAGCGTTTCATTGGAACGCACATATTGCTGCAGAAACTTGATATAACGTACCGGCTCTGTTCTTGTCTTAAATGAAAAAGAGGTCTCTAACTGATCTTCTTTCAACTGTTGAAAGAAGAAGTAAAAGCGATCTTGATCTTCATCAGCAATAAAGTGTTGTAACTTAGATTGGTGAGGTGTGAGCGAATCAAACAGTTGATAACTATAATGATTGGCTTTTACAATCAAACCAGTTAAATCGACGATGAGATAACCTACAGGCGCATCCATAAATAATCTTTCATATTCTAGTTTTGTTTCTTCTAAATATTGATTGATTTCACTTAATTCATCATTCTGAGAGCATAACTCCTCATGATAGATCGATAATGCTTCTATTAATATTTCTTTTGATCCTTCAAACTCTTTATGAGGGCTATTCTTTTCTAACACCTGTTCTATAAGTTTTTCTAACTCACTCACATGCTCACTCCTTTTCTATATACTGATTTAATTAAATGGTATTTTTATAATGCGATAAATGAGGCAGTCTGTCTATCATCCTTTATGGCACGCATTCAAAGTATGCCATCACTTCCAGGACCCGATAAGACAATCGCAATGGCTTGTTTTTTCTGATCAAGTGCCAGTGACTTAAAAAAGATATCGATAGGTAAATGTAACTGATGGTCAGCTACTTGCTTTTCTAACAATAACGTTCCATTAAAAATAGAGACATTCATACGTGGAGGAATTAAATACAGATGATTTCCCTCTGTTATCATCCCCTCTTCCGCCACAGTAATAGGGATTTTTGTATGCCGTGCCAATCACTCATCCATCAAACGCTTAAACTCTTGGGAAAGATGTTGAACAACGATAAAAGTTAACCTAGAGTCTTCAGGTATATAATGAAATAAACACTCTAAAGCTTCTAATCCACCTGCTGAAGCACCTACTCCTACATAATAACGTTGTGACATAAGAACCTCCCGACCTTTTATATATTAGGTTAATTATACTATGATTAAAGCCTTGTTACAATTATTTCCGGTTGTTTATTTCCTTTCACTCTTGAGATCATTTGTAATTTTATACCTACCTCGTCTTTTATACATATAGAAAAAATGATACAATGAAAGTGCTTTTAAGAATACAAACTGACACCTTGAGGTGGTCTTCTATGCAAAAATACACACGCACACTTTCTATTCTGTTTTTATTATTAATTGTCAACGTCATCGGTACGGTTGGTTACTTGTTACTATTAGATGTCACTTTTATAGATGCTTTATATATGACAGTGATTACGATTTCTACCGTTGGATTTGGTGAAGTCGTACCATTAACGTTCACGGCGAAAATATTTACGATTCTGCTAATCTTTTTAAGTTTAGGGATTATTGGTTATGCCGGTTCATCCCTAGTTCATTTCTTTTTCGAAGGTAAAATTCGCGATGCTTGGAGGGAACGGAAAATGCGCGATCGATTGGATCATTTAAAAAATCATGTGATTGTTTGCGGGGCAGGCGAAACCGGACGACACGTGATTCAAACATTAAAAGAAGAACAGGTTGATTTCATAGTAATAGAAGAAGACCAAGATAAAGCAGACGCAATAAAAGATGATAAAGTCATGGTCATTGTCGATGATGCCACAACAGATGAGGCATTAGAAAAAGCCGGCATTAAACGGGCGAAAGGTCTAGTAGCCGCTCTCTCAACTGATGCCAACAATTTATATACCGTTCTCACTGCACGTGAGATGAATGAAAAGTTAATGATTGTCGCCCGTGCCATTAATAACAATTCGCACGATAAATTGATTCGCGCCGGCGCAAATAAAACCGTTTCACCAAATGAAATTGGTGGACATCGGATGGCGTCGATGTTGTTAAAACCCTCTGTGGTTGCTTTTCTAGACACGATTACCCATTCGGGAAAAATTGATTTGAACTTAAACCAAGTGATTATTCACCCAAAATCACAACTATGTAATAAAACATTGATGGAAGCCAATATCCCTGAAAAAACCGATTTAATTATTATTGCGATCAAAGACCAACAAGACGATGAGATCGTCTTTAATCCAATGAAAGATTATCGACTGAAACCCTACCAAACCTTGATCGTCTTAGGTGAAGATAAGGATTTATTTAAGCTTAAACAATTAGCTGAACATTAATATAAGACAAGAAAAAGACCGAAAAGCTATTTATGAGCGTCTCGGTCTTTTTCATATGGCTATTTAAACTGTCATCATGTTCATATCAATCAACTGGTATGAATATCATCTCTTTTACATAGATACCTGCTTTTTGAACATCAAAACTCAATGTGTAAGTTCCTTGTTCTAACGTGACTTTTGGCAACTTCTGTTTAATTGCTATTTCATTCATACCATTAGCTTGTGCGGTTGCGACAACTTGATCATTTAACTTGATTGTCATCGCTGACTGACTCAGCGCGTCACCGGTCGACGTATACGTGACATACATCCGGTAAGCTTTAGTCTCATTTACGTTAAAAGTCGTTATTGTCTCATTTGAAACAGCCAGAGGCTGAGTTGTTAATAAAGGATGGTTGACAACACCAGATTGTGAAGGGATTAATCCACTATCATCTCTAAAGACTTGTTTACGTGTCATCACGGGTAATTCTAATAGCACACGACAAATATTTTTCGCACTACGCTGCAACTCTCCCCGAGTGACAGTCCCTTCCTGAAGACCCTTTAATGTATTGTCACCAGCTCTATTTGTTTCAGCCCCGTAATTATTCACGACCATGTAAAGATCGTTTTGACTGCGAATCATATGGTCGGTATGCGCGCGGCTGGGCACACCTTGATTGACGGGATCATTCATATGTGCCCACCAATCGGTCATCACAATACCACGAAAACCCCAGTCCTCTCTTAGAATCGTTGTATTCAGATCATAATTAGATGCTGAAAAATGACCATTCACTGGATTATAGGCCGTCATAATCCCCATTAAATCCGCTTCTTTTACCGCCATCTCAAAGCCTTTTACATACACTTCTCTTAACGCACGCTCACTCACAACCGCATCCACTTGATTGCGCGACTGTTCTTGTGAGTTACAGGCAAAGTGTTTAGCGACCGCATGTGCACCTTCTTTTCTAATCCCTTGCACATTAGCAATGGCCATGATGCCTGTTAAATAAGGGTCTTCTGAGAAATATTCAAAGTTCCGACCGTTCAGTGGATGACGATGAATATTGATTCCTGGCCCAAGCAACAGATCAATCTCATTTTGAATCAGTTCTTTTCCTTCATAACGGTAGAGTGCTTCAATCAAATCCGGATTAAATGTTGAGGCAAGTAATGTCCCAATTGGGACTTGTGTTGCTTTTTCACCTGAGTCCATACGAATGCCTGACGGTCCATCCGCTGTACAACCGACCGGTATGCCTAGTGACAGCAATCGGTCACTGACCCCACCAAAGGCTGACGCTGTCCCTGGTGTAACAAGCGGACTCACCATTCCCTCACCGCGCACAAGAATCGCTAAATCCTCATCCGTTAGCTGACGAATGAAGTCATCTAAGGTTATCTTTTTGTTTAAGACGTCTTGTAACGTATAGGTGGTGTCTTTAAATGACAGGGCTTCGGGTAGTCGGTCGGTTATCCGTTTATTTATATCCTGTTGGCGTAAAGGCACAGGTTCAAGGAGACAGTCATACGTCCCGTCCGCTCGTCTTTTCCCTGGCTTCATCCGCTTGAACGGGGTCACTGGTTTCAGTGCTTCTTCCGCTTGCCTGACTTGTATCGTTTGTCTCAGGTGATAGGGCTGTTTATTCTCATCATAGACAATGTCTGTGTCCCTTACACTCGTCCCGATATGAAAAAGATAGTCCCCCGCTTCTAAAACGTCGCTCGATAGAAAGCCCGTCACACCACTGTCATCATACGAGGTTAGTTGATGAAGGGACAGTTTTATTTCAAGCGTTTCTGTTTCATCTGGTGCTAATAAGCGTGTCTTCATAAATCCGACCAAGCGTTTAGCTGGTTGCCCTAATGTCCCTTGCGGACTCTCAACATAGAGCTGAATCGTTTCTTTACCACTGACGTCTCCTGTATTCGTTACGGTCACACTAAATCTAAATTGCTGATGAGTCGCATCATACTGAAAAGGCTTTGGATTGACTTCAAATGTCGTATACGATAAGCCAAAACCAAACGGATACCTGACTTTATCCGGGCAAAATGTTTCAAAGTAGCGATACCCGACATAAATATCTTCCACATAGTGATTCTGCACGTCACTACCAAAATGTTGACTAGACGGGTAATCAGTTAACTGATACGCAATGGTATCTGGTAGCTTCCCACTTGGTGTCACATGACCTACGAGCACGTCTACAGCCGCTCGCCCGCCTTCCATCCCGCCATGCCATGTATAAATAACACTACTCGGGTCGTAAGACTCAACAAACGACAGATCAATGATATTGGACGTATTCAGTACGACAACAACTCGGTCAAAATATGTCGTCACAAGACGGATCATTCTATCCTCTTTATCGGTTAAATAATAACTCCCTTTTTCAGCGCGATTATCTTGGTCTTCACCTGCCGTTCGCCCAATCACAATAATTGCTTTATCATTTCTTTCACTTGCTTGTTGAACAAATGTATCCATTAACGGCATCTCTTCTTGGAACCAAGGCTCCGCTGCCCACGCACCACCACCATCGTCAAACGGCTGTTTCTTTATAAAGGTTTGATACGCCTCTAAGACCTCTTCATCGATTGTGACGGTTTTATCTTCAAGTAAACTGTCGATAAGATTCGTTGTGTATAACACATTCACGCTCCCACCAGACCCTGTGCCACTTCGATAATAATCATATTGAATCCGACCAAAAACCGCGACTTTTTCAGCTGGCTTTAGCGGCAAGGTGTGATCATCATTCTTTAATAAGACCGCCCCTTCAGCTGCGACTTGTCGACTAAAATCACTAAATCCTTCAATCGGTACACCGATTTTACTCATCTCACTTCACTCCTTACTCCCTCTACTTTCCCCAACCTTATCAGAAAGTAAGTGGGATAAAAACCTAGTAAATCCGTCTAAAAATCCAGTAAAAAAGAGAAAGTCACCCATATAGGCAACTTTCTCATTAAATCCCTGTCTTTATGACGGAAATGATTGATGGTTCATATAGCTTACTTATTGATCCCGCGTTTTTTTCGTCGCTTGATAAAACTTATTCCCACCCGATAAGTTTGATACATCCTTAAAGCCGTGGTTGAGTAAAATATTCTGAACCGCATTACCCGTTGTCCCACTATTACAATACGTGACAGTCGGTAGGTTTTTATCAAGTTCATTTAGTCGTGCCCGAATAACCGCATGCGGCATACTCACCGCTCCGTCCACGCAATTAGCGAGGTGTTGCTTTTCAATCCGGGTATCGACTATTTGAATCTTTTCACCGTTCGCTTCTAGCTCACGCACGTCATCACTCGTCTTTAATGGACGTCCTTTAGACAGCGCGTTATCTAAAATCATCCCGCTATAATGGACCGGATCTTTTGTCGTTGAAAACGGCGGAGCATAAGCGAGGTCTAAGTGGAACAATTCATCAACTGTCGCACCATAGGTTACGAGTGTACTAAACACATCAATGCGCTTATCGACGCCCTCTTGTCCAACAATTTGAACGCCAAGTAACTTTTTCGTGTCACGGTCGGCAATCGCTTTAATATTCATCTCCGTTCCATTAAAGTAAGCCGGTTTATCTGGTTTAATATTATGGGAAATCTCAATATTAAACCCCTCTGCGCGCGCTTCCGCTTCAGATAAACCGGTATTGGCGACGGTAAATTCAAATAATTTATAAATACTTGTCCCGAGAATCCCTTTAAATTCTAATGAACCGCCAGACAATTGGTCACCCGCAATTCGGCCGGTTTTATTCGCCGTAGACCCAAGTGGCCGGTAAACCGGTTTATGCGTTTGTCGCTGAAAGGTTTCAATACAGTCCCCGCAGCTATAGATGTTTTTAAGATTCGTCTCCATACGCTCATTCACTTTAATTGCCCCTGTTTCACCAATCTCAACGCCGATCGCTTTTGCGAGTTCAACATTTGGTTTCACGCCGGTTGCTAAAATAACCAGCTCCGCTGGAATCGTTTCTTCTTCATCAATCTTCACATGATCTGCTTGAATTCCTTTGACGGTTTTGTTTGTTCTTACGTCAATCCCTTTTTTCACAAGTTTATCTTCTAAATAATCTGCCATATCAGGATCAAGGTTTGAGGTAATATGCGGCTTCATCTCAACGATGACCACCTCGATATCTCGTTCAATTAAGTTTTCAAGCATCTCAAATCCAATGAAGCCCGTCCCAACAACGACGGCTGTTTTCGGTTGATGTTCATCGATATAACCTTTAATCTGTCGTGCATCTTGAACGGTCCGTAAGGCATGGACGTGCGGCAGATCGACACCATCAATCGGTGGCACGATGCTCTTTGCTCCTGTTGCGATGACGAGTTTATCGTAGGCATCAGTAAACGTTTCATTAGTTTTTAAGCTTTTCACATGTACCTGTTGGTTATCATGGTCAATTTTTGTTACTAAGTGGGCGGTATGAATATCAATGTTGTATTTCTTCTTAAAGAAGGCTGGGTCTCTTGGCGTTAACGCCTCAATTGATTCTACTTCGTTCCCGATATAATACGGTAACCCGCAACCCGAGTAAGAAATATCGACATCTTTCTCATAAATCGTAATCTCTAAATCATCCTGATTTCGCCTTGCCTTTGCGGCCGCTGATGTTCCAGCCGCTACTGCGCCTATGACAATAAGTTTCATCTTGTGTACCTCCTAGATTATCTTTTAATGATTAAACACCTTTATTTTCACACTGTTACTTTTCCCTACTTATCAACTCATTAACCTTATATAAGCATCTACTTATATACTAATGAATCCTATTCACAAACACAAGCACTTTACACATTCTTAACAAAAAGAGTCTGAAGCAAAACTCGAAAATATGAAGTAAAAACCGGATGTGATTTTCTGTTAAGAAGATCACATCCGAATTTATTTTTAGTATTTTCATCCTTGAAAAAGGTTGTCGATAGATTGGCAGTGAACTTCCGTAAGTTCACTGCCAATAATGCAAATCCAAATTCATTCTCTACAAGTTCTTTTTCGCGAAGAGAAAATCTTGTGAAACCCAAAATAGCCTTCAATAATCCAAATACTAGTTCTACGTCATTTTTTCTTTTGCCGTAAATCTCACCAGCTTCTTCATCCGAAAGCTTCGCACGAATATATGCTTTTTGCTGTTCCAATTATTTTGTTGATGCACACTTTTCTATTATTGCCTTCCTTTGCTTTTGTACATTGCTCTCTCGGGGAACAGTTATGACAATCCTCCAATTTCTTAGCACATTGACGCGCTCATTCTTCAGAATCAATGCCGAGGTGTTTTTTGCGGATCTCTTGGGTTTCTATAACACCAAATCCGACAAACAAATAAGGCCATATCAAGGCTTAATAGTATTTTTAAAGAATTGAAGTGTCAAACTCTCGTGTTAAAAAAATATTTTTAATTGCAAACTATTGACAGTGATATAATATAGTTATACACTAAAATTAACTAAAATTTAGGAGGTTCATTTTTAAAAAAAGTATTGATTGTCGCACTACCTGTCATCATGTTTTTAACTGTATCGACTACTTCTGTATTTGCTCAAACTGGATCGTCCTCTTTGAAGGACAACAAGGTTGATTTTGGACAAGAATTAGTAATTGATGAGTCCACTGAAGGGATAAGTGATGTTTTAACTTATGAAGAGTTAGTAAGTAAAGTTGCAAATGATCAAAACATTTCAAAAGAACAAGGTCGTATAATGTTAAATGGTGATTTTTATAATAACGGTACCACTACTTATAACGGTAGTCTAAACATAGGAATCGGAAAATATGGTAGCGTTTCATTTGGGGTATCTCATGCTACAAATTGGTACAAATATAAATATCAAGAAGGACACAAATACTTTTAATTCTCTGGAGGCTAATCATGAAAAAAAACGTAATAAATTTATCTTTTTTAATTATCGGTCTGATAGTTGGAATACTTATAATTTTTTCTCCTGTTATTATAACTGGAGCATCGTATGATGTACAAAGAGTTATGGGCAACCTTTTAGTTGCAGAATTTATATTGAGAACAAGTTCATTAATTATCGGTTTGTTGGTAGTTTATGATGCTATGAAAACTTTTAGTAAAAAACAATAACGTCTTAAATTTATTAGTAATTGAATCAATTTCATAATTGCTCTTTTTAAAAAATCAAACACGACCAGAATTTCAATATTTGTCTTAAAAAATTTTTATGCTATTTGATATTGCTTTAGGAATGAGCCTAAACGATCTGCTGCTAGTTTTGATGCATTATAAATAAGCGTCACTAAATCAAAGTGAGCTTTTGCACGTTTTCCTGTACGGTAACGAACATTATTAAGCTGGAAAAACTCCTTAAGATAGCCATTTACTCTTTCGAC
>NZ_FPAI01000012.1 GCF_900116255.1 Halolactibacillus miurensis | reverse complement strand
GGTTACTTACCATTATACAAGACTTGGGGAGGTACTTCCTTTTTTATGCTTCAAAACCATTGGGCCGCAAGGCCTCAGAATTATGAAATTCATTCGCGTAATAAAAAAGAACAAATCAACGCCGTTAAAAGAAAATTAAAAGCGACGAAGGCGCGCTTGACGACACTTCAAAAGATAAAAGGCTCTTTTGTCAAAGGAACACCGATGTTCAATAAAACATCACGTGAACAACAAAAAGGAGCCTTTTTTGTTGTGACATATAAGCATTCCACACGCTTATTTTACTGTGCTTATGATTTTGAACATCAATACCTTGATGTTGAAATCAAACACCTGAAGTCTCGCTTGGGCCAGTTGAACTTTAAGAAAGATCGATATGAAAAACAATTGATTCAATTGACAAACAAAGTGACGGGTGTATGTTTCGGGAGTAAGAAACTCGCGCGCGGCCGGTTAACGCAAAAGTCTTATCACGCTCATCCTGAGCGTTGGCAGAAAGATTGGGTAGCGGCGCGTTACGGTAAGATGACCATTTCGGGACGAAAAGATGCCAAATCAGGTAACTTTGTCTTTCATTATCACCCAGAGACGCATACTCTTACCTTTAAGGCGATCAACCAATGCGTCATTCGTCTCGCTAACGTTGTTTTTCCTTATGGCCAAGATCATGTCAATCGTGCCATTCAGACACAAATGAACCTGAAAGATAAGAAAAAGTATGGGAAGCCTATCGGATGGTCACTTGAGGATCATGGTGACTACTACATCGTTAAATGCTTAATCGATGTGCCGCCTGCACCCTACCTGAATACCTCAACATCAATGGGTATGATTGGGGTTGATCTGAATGTAAATCATATCGCTGTCGCCAATGTCAACGCCATAGGTCAATGTGTGGATGCCTTCACGCTTTCATTTAACTTAGAGGATAAAACCAGTGGGCAGCAGGCGAAAATCATAGAAGCAGAGGTTATTGCCCTCGTTGACTATGCCGTTAAACATCATAAACCACTCGCCATTGAAAGATTGGATACGACGCGGTCCAAAGTGTCGCGTCCTTATGGACATAGCAAAGCCAATCACCGAATGAGTCAGTTTGCTTATCAAAAGATGATCATGTCAATCCGATCAAGAGCTGAAAAAATGGGGGTTGCTGTGTACATTGTTAATCCCGCTTATACCAGTCAAATTGGCAAGATGAAATATATGAAGCGACTCGGTGTGTCCATTCACATGGCAGCCGCTTATGTCATTGCCCGTCGGGCAATGGGCTTTAAAGAAATACTCCCACCGATGTTGTATTCACTTGTTCCAGAGCAGAAACAAGGTCTACACCATTGGGCGCAATGGGCGTATATGACGCGTACCCTGTCTTTTGTTAGAACCCATGCGTTCTACCAGACAGAACGATTCGACCAAAGCAAGTTGTGTTCCTGGGACACACTATTTCTCCAACATGCTTTAACAGATGTTGAGAAAATAGGTTTGCGGCGGTTGGAGAGTAGAAAAACCTATGCTTAGTTGAATGAGCATGGGTCGCCTTTAGGGTGTCCTTATGGAATCCCCTTCCTCAAACATTCGTGAGAATGTTAGGTGGGGGTAGTTCAATGAACTTAGGCCTTGAAACATTGGCCGTTCGAATAGAAAGACATTGTCAGAACGCATTAGAAGTAGCGACATTCTTAAATGACACATCAGACATTCAAGCGGTGTACTATCTTGGTCTTAAGACCGATCGTTACCATGAGCGGATGAAAAAATATACACCAGAAGGGGCGAGTGGCGTTATATCCTTTGATATTGCAGGTGGAAAAGAACGGGCAATTAAGTTTATGGATGCTTTAAAGCTTGCCAGTAATGTTGTCCACGTCGCAGACATTCGTACCTGTGTGTTGTACCCAGCTTCTGAAACGCATCGGCAGTTAACAGATGAGCAATTAAAAGACGCCGGCATCACACCAGGATTGATTCGTTTATCAATCGGTTTAGAAGATATCGAGGATATTATTGAAGATATCCGGCAAGCTTTTGATGCTTCAAGGGCCTAGTTCAAAGAGTGAATGGTCGTAATAGGGTAGAGAAAAGCCGTCAACATATTTTTTACGTGTTGACGGCTTTTCTAATGTTTAACACCGTGATTTACACTATATTCATCGTGCTAATTAGAAGAACTTTTTTATGTTACCTAACATATCATCTACCTGTTCAAGGTTTAATTTTGCCTTTACCCCCTCAACAATCGGGTCGATATGTTCATTCGGTAAGTTTATATCAAATGTTTCTTCTAGGGCTGTTGTTGGATCATCAAAAAACTTTTCTTTAAAATTTTCATCCGAACGGACTTTGTTCACGACATCATCAATGATTCCCTTAATATCCATATTTATCACCTCTTCAACAATATTTTGCTTCCTACTTATTCTTACCACCGAATGCTTTCGTTAAAACGTAATAAGTCCCATCGACATTTCAACGATAAAAGCGACAATCACAACTAAAATCGAAATAATAAAGCCTAAGGCAAAAGGTTTCAATCCTGACCGTTTCACGTCTTTTAATGATGTTTTTAATCCAATGGCCCCAAGTGCCATGACCATGAGGAATTTACTAATCGTTGATAATGATGCCTGTAATGCGTCAGGAATAAGACCAACTGTATTAAAGACAGCCATCACGACAAACCCAAAAATAAACCAAGGGAAAATACTCGTTAGTTTGAATGCAGGGCGCTCTTCAGCTGGCTCCATCCGGTGCTGAATCATTGAAAAGACGAGAATCGTTGGAATAATGGCTAATGTTCGTGTTAATTTGACGGTTGTCGCAAAGTTGCCCGCTTGTTCAGAGAAAGCGTAGCCTGCAGCGACGACACTAGATGTATCATTGACAGCTGTTCCTGTCCAAAGACCATAAGCAATATCTGATAACCCTAACCACTGTCCCATCAGTGGGAAAAGTAGTATCATCAGCATATCAAAAATAAAGGTCGTTGACATCGCATAACTAATATCCGCATCACGCGCTTTAATAACAGGGGAAAGTGCCGCAATAGCGGATCCACCACAAATGCCCGTACCAGCAGAGATTAACGAACTCATACGCCAATCAATCCCAAACACTTTTCCAATCAAATAACCTCCTAAAAAGCAGGTGATAAGTGTAAAGACCATCACATTAAGCGATAATTTTCCGACGTTTAGAATTACGGATAAGCTAAGCGTACTTCCCATCAAGATAATCGCAAACTTTAGCACTTTTTTCGAAGTGAAAGATAACCCTTTTTGAACGTTTGGTTTGTTGTTTATAACAGGATGTAAAATGATACCGATAAATAGAGCTAAAATAGCGGCACCAATAATGTCTATCGGTAAGAGTGTCTCAACAATCGTCGCTATTAATGCAATCATAAACGATAAGATTAAACCGGGTAATATATTTTTCATCTATTGATCAACCTTTCTATTACTACTTACTTTAGCATAATACATTTTTATGATAAAATAAAATGATGATTTTTTATTTATGATAAATTTATATTATGAATATAACTCACTTTACTAAACATCATGACTTAACATGATGAAGATATGGATAGACAGAAAGGAAGGTAATCATGCTTGATCAAAAATTACGTACATTCATTAAAGTCGTTGAATATAAAAACTATACAAAGGCAGCAGAAGCGTTAAATTTAACGCAACCAGCTGTTAGTCAACATATTAAAAAATTAGAAGCACACTATGGTCTGCCACTCATCGAATTAAAAGGGAAAGCTGTTAAGCTTACTAAACAAGGTGAAATTGTCTATAATTATGTTCAAGTACAGCGTTCGAATGAGGCCCATTTATTAAATAAATTAAACCGCGTCTCACAACCGATCCGAATCGGTGCGACGTTATCGATAGCGGATTATTATTTAGAATCCTACTTGGATTATTATTTACACAAAGGGTATGATGATGTCTCAGTGACGGTCAATAATACAAAAGTCATGTTGCAAAAATTATTAGATGATGAACTGGACGGCGCATTTATTGAAGGCATCTTCGACAAAGATATGTTTAATTACGAAGCTTTCACTCGAACCAGTTTTAAAGCAGTAGTGAGACATCATCATCCGTTGTTAAAGGAAACCCGACAATTAAAGGATCTGTACAACTACCCGTTAATTTTAAGAGAACAAGGATCAGGCACACGTAAAATCTTTGAACAATACCTCAGTCAACAGAATGAGTCTTTGCTATCTTTTAAAAAAATATACGAAATCGGCAGTTTTATGTTGTTAAAATCGATGTTAAAAAATACTGATGCGGTGTCGTTTATGTATGAAAATGTTGCTTTAAAAGAAGTGACCAATCAAACGCTTGATTACGTCACACTTTCTGATGTAACGATTGAACGTCCGCTTTACTTTATTTATCCAAAGCACTCACTCAAATCAGAGAAGTTAAAAACATTTTATCGGCGCTTTTTTAATGCTGATAATTAAGTATGTGGTGTGTTTATATAAACGAGAAATAGACAGACCATTATTATGACGATAGAAATGGGGCCTAACCGATGACTGAAAAGGAAAAGATGATTGCAGGAGAAATGTATGACCCAAGTGACGAAACACTGATGAATGATCGTCTTGCTGCTAGAAAGATGGTCAGACAATATAACGAAACAACAGAAGAACAACCAGACACACGCGCCAAACTCTTAAAAGAGCTATTAGGTTCAACAGGTCAACACATCTATATGGAACCTAATATTCGTTTTGACTATGGCTATAACACCCATGTTGGCGAGAATTTTTATGCTAACTTTGATAGTATTATTTTGGACGTATGTGAGGTGCGAATCGGTGATAACTGTATGCTTGCGCCAAATGTCCAAATTTACACCGCCACACATCCAGTGGAACATCTTGCGAGAAATTCAGGGAAAGAGTACGCTAAACCGATTACGATCGGGAATAATGTCTGGATTGGAGGGGGCGCCATCATTAATCCAGGAGTGACGTTAGGAGATGGTGTCGTCGTTGCATCTGGCGCTGTTGTCACAAAGAGCTTTCCAGGAAACGTCGTGATTGGCGGAAATCCTGCGCGAATGATAAAACATATTGATCAATAGACGCTTATCACTATTCGAAAAACAAGACCTTCTTTTTAGTGTGGTCTTGTTTTTTGTTAAAGGATTCTTCATGTTAGAGGTAAAGCAGAATATAAAATATACAGGCGATTAGAAGAAAGATGATAAAAACCTATTGGCAGACACCTATTGATTGTATATAATTGTACGGGTTACAGAACATGTAGGAGGATGACACTGTTGAAAAAAATCAGTCATATCATACTTTTATTATTCGTTGCACTGGGTGTCACACTTGTATCAGGTGACGATATCTTTGATATATTCATAGATCAAACCGACCAATCAACGAGCCAAGTGGACATAGAAGAAAGTGGGCACTACACAAGTGTTGAAGCAGTGAGCACTTATATTACAATGTATCAAGCCTTGCCATCTAATTATCTAACAAAAAGCGAGGCTTATGATTTAGGCTGGGAACCAGATAAAGGGAATCTACATGACGTTGCGTCAGGTATGAGTATTGGTGGTGATCGTTTTTATAACCGGGAAGGGAAACTGCCAGAAGCCGCTGGTGTGACGTATTATGAAGCCGACATTGATTATACAGGTGGCTACCGCAATGAAAAACGACTGGTCTATTCAAATGGGGGAGAGATCTACTACACAGCGGATCATTATCAAACATTTGAGGAGATAGAAGTGGGGGAATCTCAATGACAGAAATTGTCTTAGATGGTGAGCGTATCGTCACTCTCGGTGACGTTCATAGGGAAGTAACAGACGTGCTTAAACCGAATTATTACGGTGCTAATTTAGATGCTCTGTGGGATGTAATAACCTCTCAAAAAGCCGTGCGTGTCGTCATTAAACATGAGGCGTTACTACAACAACATTTAGGGAATGACTATCAATCATTGATAACCCTGTTTAACGATGCGGCTAAACAAGTGTCGATTAATTTTTCAATAGTTATCATACGTTAAGGCATTTATATTAAAGAGCGTTTATACTTTAGTAAATACGACATGAGAGACATAAACAGACAGTGACGTCTAAAAGGGAAGTGATAGAATGAGTATGGAATCAATACCATTAAAAAAGAATTTAGGTACACTTGATTTAGTCTTGTTAGGGCTTGGTGCGGTCATTGGCACAGGCATCTTTGTTGTGACTGGTGCTGCTGCCGCTACGTATGCCGGACCTGGCTTAATCTTTTCATTTATTATTGCAGGGTTCGTTATTTTTCTTATGGGCCTTTGTTATGCTGAGCTAGCTAGTCGGTATCCCGTAGTCGGCGGACCATACGCCTATATGTTACAAATTGCTGGGAAACGCTTGGCTTGGGTCGCTGGCTGGTATACCATTTGGGAATATTTACTCGCTAGTGCCTCAGTTGCGTCCGGTTGGTCAGGTTATGTCAATGGCTTTTTAAACGGCTTAGGTGTTGGCTTACCCGTTATTTTTCAGGCCTCTTTTAATCCGGAACAGGGGACATATGTGGATTTAATTGCCGTGTCGATGACACTGCTTGTAACGTGGCTTGTCTCGTTTGAGGCTAAGAAAGCTTTACGCCTTAATAACTTTATGTTTTTTATTAAGTTCGGGATTATCGCTTTATTCATCATCGTTGGTATCTTTTTTGTTGAACCCAGCAACTGGCAGCCGTTATTACCGTTTGGATTTTCGGGCGTTGCGAGTGGAGCGGCGTTATTGTTTTTTGCCTTTTTAGGTTTTGATTCGATATCGATGGCAGCTGAAGAAGTGAAGAACCCTCAAAAGAGTTTGCCCCTTGGCATCTTTTTCGCGATTGGTATTTCAGCGTTACTCTATATTTTAGTCACGCTCGTTCTTACCGGAATTGTGCCATTTACTGAACTCAATGTCAAAGACCCGGTTGCCTTTGCGCTTCGATACGTCGATCAACACGTGCTCGCAAGCATCGTTTCAGTCGGCGCGATATTAACGCTTTTAACCGTGCTTATTGCGATGCTTTATGGACTTGCGCGTTTACTTTTTGCGATGAGTAAAGGGGGGCTTTTACCACGATACATGAACCAGGTCAATAAAAAGACCGGGGTCCCTACGAATGCGACATGGACAGCCGGTATTATCACAAGTATTTTTACTGGGTTAATCCCACTTCAACAATTAGCAGAAATCACAAATTTAGTCACATTAATTGTGATGATGATGCTTGCGATTGGTGTGATTGTCATCCGTAAGCGTGAAGGAAAGCCAACAGATGGTAGTTTTTATGTCCCACTTGTTCCGCTTGTCCCAATACTAGCTGTTCTATCAACACTCTATTTAATTTTCCAATTGTCACTTTTAACGTGGCTACTCTTTTTAGTAGTGACATTCATTGGCTACATTATTTTTATTGTCAATCAAAGAAAAACAGCGCACAAAACTTCATGAGTTATATACCCTTGTATTAAGAATAATTATGAGAGAAAAGCCCTTCTTCACATTCGAAGAAGGGCTTTTGCCGTTTTATTTTACTAAAAGCGATTATAGTGTAGCGCTTATTTTTTTAACGGATCCGGATAATCGACACCTTTTGTATCCACTGTCATCGTTTTGATTTGTTGTTCTTCAACTGGCACATCATTTGGGCCTGTTTCTACTTGAGCTAGTTTATTTACTACTTCCATACCTTCAGTCACTTGACCGAAACCAGCATATTCACCGTCTAAATGTGTGGCCGCCTTATGCATGATAAAGAACTGCGAGCCGGCAGAATCAGGTGATTGTGACCGGGCCATAGAAATGACTCCGGGCTCATGAACCAAGTCATTATCAAATCCATTGGAATTAAATTCACCAGGAATCGAGTAATCGGGTCCACCTAAACCGTTCCCTTGTGGATCGCCACCTTGAATCATAAAGTCTTCGATAATGCGATGGAAAATGACACCATCGTAAAACCCATCTTCGATGAGTGCGATAAAATTCGCAACGGTATTTGGTGCTGTATGTGGATACAGCTCTAATGTAATTGTCTCACCGGTTGCCATTTCAATGGTAACAATCGGATTGTCCGTCACTTCAGGGTATTGCTCATAAAAGGCGGTTTGTTCTTCTTCAAAGGTAAGGGTTGTGTCTTCTGGAGTGTCTTCTATTGGTTCATCAGTCGCTGTGTCAGCACATCCTACAACGATGGCAATAAGTAAGACTGACGAAAGTAATAACGCTATTTTTTTCATTGATATTCCTCCTGCATGTGTATTCCTCAGATAGTATAGCACGAAAAAATAGAAAAGAGAAAGGGCGATATACCATTGCGAATATTTTTAGATCCTGGTCACGGGGGACGTGACCCTGGGGCCTGTCATAAACAGTTAAAAGAAAAAGACCTGACGTTAGCTATAGCGCTGCGTATACGAGATCAATTAACTCAGCACAAAGATATCATGATTAAATTATCCCGACACGTTGATGAGACGTGTTCATTATCCGATAGAGTTCTTCTGGCTGAGCGTTTTAAAGCAGATTTTTATCTATCTATTCATATTAATGCAGGAGGAGGAACAGGTTTTGAAAGTTATCGGTATTTAAATACGAGTAAAAAAACAGGTGATTACCACCAATTCATTCATCAAACCATCTGTCAATCATTAGACGTGACCGACCGCGGTATGAAAAAAGGAGATTTTTATGTCTTAAGAAAAACGTCAATGCCTGCCGTACTAACAGAATCACTGTTTATTGATCATCCGCTTGATTATGTTGCCTTATTTAAGTCATCGATGGTTGAAAAAATCGTAGCAGCTCATGTCAAGGCTATTATATCCGTGAAAAACACGTTACTAAAACCGAATAGTATAGTATGTGGTTCGTTTAAAAATATCATATTAGCAAATAAACGCCAAGCCGAACTAAGCCAGCATGGTTTTGACGTTGACATTATAAAAGCAAACGTCAACGGTGCGCCATTTTACCGGGTGATCGTTTATGATGATGGGGTGACACCAAACGTAGAGGCGAGACTAAATGCGCTAGGGTATAACAGCTTTAAAACGAGCTAAAAAATAAAAGCAGGGTCATTGGTAAACACCAATGACCCTGCTTTTTATTTAATGTGGCGGTACAAACCGACCAATTTACCTAATACCGTTATGTTTTTATATAGAAGAGGCTCCATATTTGAGTTTTCTGGTTGTAAGCGAATATGGTCTTTTTCTTTAAAGAACCGTTTCACTGTCGCTTCACCGTCGTCCGTTAAGGCAACAATAATATCGCCATTATTTGCGGTATTTTGTTGTCTAACGATGACAACATCTCGGTTATGAATACCTGCTTCAATCATACTGTCGCCCTCAATTGTTAAGGCAAACGTATTAGTTTCTGTATTTGTTAAATATGATGGAATTGGAATAAATTCATCAATATTCTCAATTGCGGTAATCGGAAGTCCAGCGGTTACTTTCCCGATGTGAGGGGCATAAGCCACTTCACTGCGCATCTTCGGATTCATTTCTGTTCCGTCAACGATTTCAATCGTCCGTGGTTTAGTCGGGTCACGTCGAATATAGCCTTTTTTCTCCATGCGAGCGAGATGACCATGGGTTGTTGATGTAGATGATAAGCCAACTGCTTCACCAATTTCTCTTACAGAAGGTGGATAGTTTTTAGTTGCTTGATAATGTTTAATGAAATTAAGAATCGCTTCTTGACGTTTTGATAGGGTATCCATTCATTGTCCCTCCAATCAATTTTAGTTAAGTATACCATATTAATGTAACGTAAATCAAACGTTTGTTCGAAAAACATTGACACCGAACAAACCCTTTCGCTACACTAAAATAGAAAGTATGTTTCCATGAAAAGAAGGTGCAACAATGCGTGTCATTATTTACTGTCGAGTCAGTACAACAAAAGATGAACAAGTCTCGTCACTCATCCGCCAAAAACAAGAATTATTAGCGTTAGCTGAACATAAACAGATGGATGTTCTTGATATTATCGAAGAGAAAGTAAGTGGGTATACAATTGAGCGTGACGGCTTATTGTCATTATTTGATCAATGCCAAACCGGGAATGTCGATGCGGTACTCGTTCAAGATGAAACACGGTTAGGCCGCGGTGAAACGAAAATCGCTATTTTCCATCAATTAAAGAAATCCGGCGTGAAGATCTTTACCCAATCGCAAACAGGTGAATTTCAGTTATCTGAATCTGATCGTATGGTGTTAGAAATCGTGGGGATTGTGGAAGAATACCAACGAAAAATCCATAACTTAAAAATCAAACGCGGGATGAAAAAAGCGGTACAAAATGGTTACCGACCTGAGAAAAACTTAACAAAGATTGACCAAGCAAAAGGGCGAGACACAAAAGTGTTTCCGGTTGAAGAAGTTGTTAGGTTGCGAAATAATGGGCTAACATTTAAAGATATTGCGCTTACCTTACGTGGTTTAGGTTATAATGTATCTAAAGCAACCGTCCACCGCCGCTATCAAGAATACCTCTCACTTGCAGAAAGCGGTGAAGATTCGTTATGATAGACATAGTGAAAATCAACAAATTAAGGAGATTTAAAATATGCTGTCACAAGAAAAGTTAGCCCGCATTAATACTTTAGCTAAAAAAGCAAAAGCGGAGGGCTTATCAAATGAAGAAAAAGAAGAACAACAAATCTTACGAGAAGAATATTTACAAAATGTAAGAAAATCATTTAAGAACCAATTCAAGGGGATGACCATCGTTGATCCTAACGGCGATGATGTCACACCCCAAAAAATCAAGAACTTACGGTCAAAAAATTAAGATTATTCATTAAAATGTACAATTTTGTCTTGTGTAAATAGCGTTTTCATTATAGGATATAAATTGTACGTACATATTAATCTATGTATGAATCCAGAAAGGGGTTTAAGAAGTATGACAAATCAAGTACAACAAACATCAATTAATGCTATTCGTACGCTTTCTATCGATGCCATCCAAAAGGCAAACTCAGGACACCCAGGGTTACCAATGGGGGCTGCGCCAATGGCGTACACATTATGGACTGAGTTTATGAACCAAAATCCAAAGCATTCAAAATGGTTCGATCGTGACCGCTTCGTTTTATCTGCGGGTCATGGTTCTATGTTACTTTACTCATTACTACACTTATCAGGTTATAATCTAAGTATTGACGACCTTAAAAATTTCCGTCAATTAGGGTCACATACACCTGGACACCCTGAAGTGACAGATACAGATGGCGTCGAAGCAACAACAGGACCTTTAGGTCAAGGGATTGCGATGACTGTCGGCATGGCGATGGCAGAAGCTCATCTAGCGGCAAAATATAACCGTGATGACTTCAATATCGTTGATCACTATAGCTATGCACTTGTAGGTGATGGTGACCTTATGGAAGGTATTTCACACGAAGCGGCTTCACTAGCGGGTCACTTAGGATTAGGCAGGTTAATCGTCCTTTACGATTCAAATGATATCTCATTAGATGGCGATTTAGATAAATCATTCTCAGAATCTGTTGAAAAACGTTTTGAATCATACAACTGGCAAGTCATTCGTGTCGATGATGGTACCGATGTTGAGGCAATTAAAGCGGCCATTAAAGAAGCACAAGCCAACACAACACAACCGACAATGATTGAAATTAAAACCGTTATTGGTTATGGTTCACCAAATAAACAAGGTAAGAGTGATGCTCACGGTGCGCCACTTGGTGATGATGAAATCAAACTTGTTCGTGAGAACTACGCTTGGAATCATGCACCATTTGAAGTACCTGAGGACGTTTACCAAGACTTTGAAACAAAAGTAGCGAAACGCGGCGCTGAAGCAGAAGCTGAGTGGAATAAACTTTTCGAAGCTTATAAAGCAAAGTATCCTGAATTAGCAGCAGAATTTGAACTAGCGATGAACAACGAATTACCAGAAGGATGGGCAGACGA
The DNA here is from genome assembly GCF_900116255.1 of Halolactibacillus miurensis. Lineage (GTDB taxonomy): Bacteria > Bacillota > Bacilli > Bacillales > Amphibacillaceae > Halolactibacillus > Halolactibacillus miurensis. Next base: position 66,038 of record NZ_FPAI01000012.1, on the reverse strand, counting down.
ACTACCAATCTTCACACCAGGTGAAGATACACTAGCCACACGTGCTTCAAGTGGTAAATTAGTCAATGCGCTATCAAAAGCTGTTCCAAGTCTATTTGGCGGTAGTGCTGACCTTGCTGGTTCAAACAAAACACGTATGGATGATGAAGAAGACTTTGATAAAACAAACTATGCCGGCCGAAACATTTGGTTTGGTGTACGTGAATTTGCGATGGCAGCGGCTCTTAACGGTATGGCGCTTCATGGCGGTTTAAAAGTATACGGCGGAACATTCTTCGTCTTTAGTGATTACTTACGCCCAGCTGTTCGTTTATCAGCGATTCAAAAGTTACCAGTGACTTACGTGTTAACGCATGATTCAATTGCGGTAGGAGAAGATGGCCCAACACACGAACCGGTTGAACAATTAGCCGCCTTCCGTGCAATGCCTGGTATTTCTGTTCTTCGTCCAGCCGATGGTAACGAAGTAGCAGCGTCATGGCGCTTAGCGATGGAGTCAACGGATACACCATCATTACTTGTCTTAACGCGTCAAGACCTTCCAACACTTAAAGGTACAAACTACGAAGGCGTTAAAAAAGGTGGTTACATCGTAAGCCCAGCAGAAAAAGCTGTCGCTGACGGTATTTTAGTCGCAGCTGGATCTGAAGTTCAACTGGCGGTAAGTGCGCAAGAAGAACTGAAAGCAAAAGGCATCGACGTGAGCGTTGTTAGTATGCCAGCTTGGGATCGTTTCGAGCAACAAGACCAAGCATACAAAGACTCTGTCTTACCTAAAGATGTGAAGAAACGTCTGGCCGTTGAAATGGGATCTCCACTTGGATGGGATCGTTACGTTGGTGATGAAGGTGATATCTTAGGTATCGATACCTTTGGTGCATCTGGTGAAGGTAACCAAATCATGGCACACTTTGGCTTTACTGTAGATAACGTTGTGAAACGTTTTGAAGCAGTATTCAATAAGTAACCGATGCAGTTAAAATGAATAATTAATCTTCATGAAGAACCCTTTGATTGTTGTAAGGGTTCTTCATTTGTCTCGTTTAAGATCACTTAAGATTGAGATTAAGGGTGAGTTTACTTGTTGCTATTGTAATTAAGTGAAATATTTAATATACTAAGTAAGAATTGATTTGAAGGAGGAAGTTGAATTATGACACTAGGGATCGGTTGGGTTATCCTCATTGCGATTATCGCGCTTGTAGCTGGTGCTGCATTAGGCTTTTTTATCGCGAAAAAATACATGATGGATTACTTAAAGAAAAATCCACCAATTAATGAGCAAATGCTCCGTACACTTATGATGCAAATGGGTCAAAAGCCATCGCAAAAGAAGATCAATCAAATGATGCGTGCGATGAATAATCAAAACCCAGGAAAATAATGAATCAGAAAGTTAAAGACATATTCAGTTAGCGCTGAGTATGTCTTTTTTATATGTCGATCCACCTATTGTTTCAACAACTATTTTCGACAATATTACAGGCTAAAGTCACAGTCAATTAATAAGACCTATGACTCTTATCACTATTTTAGGTAACAAACAGAGAATTTCCATTGTTTGTGTATAATTTAACAAATAATGTGTTATCATATGGATGAAAATACTATGAGAAGGTGACTGTGTTGAATGTGAAAACTTGGTGTCAATCTTTGATTAAAGAAACGCAAATGAAGTTCGATGCGCGTGTATATGATTATCGTTTAAGTCACTTACCACAACATATATTAGATCAACTAGAAGATTGTCGATACGATTTTTATCTTGTGACCAATGGTGACGGATATATTCAGTATTATTCTAAATCTACCCATCATCATTTACCTCAAGAATGTTTAGATAGACCATTTATATATCAATGGCTACACCCTGAATCGCATGAATCGTTTTCAAACCATGTAAATCTTACAACAGGCGATTTATCACCTACATTTTCAACTATACACATCCTTTTAGATAACCACACCTGTCTTGCGTGTAAATGTAATGCGATAAAATTTCATCAACATCTTTTATTTGTCTTTCAACTACAGCCAACGCACCCACTCACTCAGATGACACCCGAAAATGAACGTCTCATTACGCTAGGGGAAATGGCCGCGGGTCTCGTCCATGAGTTTAAAAATCCACTCACGTCACTTAAAGGCTTTATTGAGTTAATTAAAGCAGGCGTCCCATATGAAAAAGAGTATTTTCGTGTGATATCAGATGAGCTGCAACGAATGGATGCATTAACGACAGAATTATTATCATTATCAAAACCATCAAATGCTTCAATGGATATCCTTGAGTTAAACCAACTGTGTAAGGATGTTGCCTTGTTGTTTAAACATCAATTAAACCAACGACAAATACATTTGAACGCGCACTTTGATCAGGTTGTCTATTGCTTAGGAAACGCTTGTCAATTAAAGCAAGTATTAATTAATTTGATCAAAAACGCCATGGAAGCCATAGAAGAATCAGGTCATATTACCATTGAGTTAACGAAACGAACGAATACAGCCGTGATTCATGTCACGGATACTGGGGTTGGCATTCCTGAAGAAAAATTATCAACCATTATGGAACCGTTCTATACGACAAAACAAACAGGGACGGGGCTTGGCTTAGCTGTTACGAGAAAGATCATGACGAATCATGATGGTGAGATTTCAGCTGTATCAACAATGAATAAGGGCACAACTTTTACCTTAAAGTTACCGTGTCATCCGCCACAATCGATGGAACAAATTAGTTAATCCCTTATGTGCTCTAGGGTTAGTAAGTAAAAAATATTGTCGAAATATTTTACATATTTACGATTTTACTTTACAATAGTAAAGTACATAGCCATGTCTTTTGAGAAATGACATGTGTTGCCCTAAATAGAACGATATAGGAGGGATTAATTCAGTGATTAATACGAAACAATCATTTGAACTTAACGGAAAAACAGTAAACTATTATCAATTAAAAGCATTAGAAGAAGCAGGTAAAGGCAACGTTAGCCGTTTACCATTCTCTATTCGGGTCTTACTCGAGTCATTATTACGCCAATATGATGGCCGTGTGATTAATGATGAGCATATTGATGGACTTATTAACTGGGATAAACAAGCGAAAACAGATGTCCCATTTAAGCCATCACGCGTTATTTTACAAGATTTCACCGGTGTACCAGCTGTAGTAGACTTAGCGTCTTTACGTAAGGCGATGGTTGATATGGGTGGTAAAGCCGATCAGATCAATCCTGAAGTACCGGTCGACTTAGTCATCGACCACTCAGTACAAGTGGATGCATTTGGGACAAACAGTGCGCTCCTTACCAATATGGAATATGAATTTGAGCGTAATATGGAACGTTATCAATTCTTAAACTGGGCACAAAAAGCATTCGATAATTATCGTGCCGTACCACCTGCGACAGGGATTGTACACCAAGTGAACTTAGAATACATTGCTAAAGTCGTACACCAACAAGAAAATAATGATGGGACAATCGATGCGTATCCTGATACATTAGTTGGGACAGACTCCCATACAACGATGGTTAACGGTTTAGGTGTCCTTGGTTGGGGTGTTGGTGGAATTGAAGCTGAAGCAGGCATGCTTGGACAACCTTCTTATTTCCCTGCACCTGATGTTATCGGTGTGAAATTTACTGGTTCCATGCCTAACGGCATTACAGCGACTGATCTCGCTCTTAAAGTGACGCAAGTTTTGCGTGAGAAAAAAGTCGTTGGTAAATTTGTTGAATATTTCGGACCAGGCTTAAAGGAAATGCCACTCGCTGACCGAGCAACGATTTCAAATATGGCACCTGAATACGGTGCGACATGTGGTTTCTTCCCAGTTGATGAAGAATCACTAAACTACTTACGTCTAACTGGACGCGACGAAGAACATATTGCCCTTGTAGAAGCTTACTGTAAAGCAAATGACCTGTGGTATGACTCAAGTCAACCTGACCCGGAATTCACCGATCTCGTTGAAATAAACTTATCTGACCTACAGCCAAGTCTTTCCGGCCCAAAACGTCCGCAAGACTTAATCTTACTCTCAGATATGAAAGACTCATTCCATAAAGCCGTGACAGGACCAGCAGGTAACCACGGATTCGGTTTAGATAAAAAAGAATTTGATAAAGTCGCAAAAGTGACACACGAAAATGGCGAGAAGAGCGAGATGACAACAGGGTCGCTGGCGATTGCGGCGATCACCTCTTGTACGAATACATCAAACCCTTATGTGATGTTAGGGTCAGGCCTCCTTGCGCGTAACGCTGTGAAAAAAGGCTTAACGGTGCCACCATATGTCAAAACATCACTCGCACCTGGTTCCAAAGTCGTCACGCGTTACTTAGAAGACGCTGGCCTTATGCCTTACTTAGAGGAATTAGGCTTTAACTTAGTCGGTTATGGTTGTACAACGTGTATCGGTAACTCCGGTCCACTCGAACATGCGGTTGAAGAAGCCATTGTTGAACACGACTTAACCGTCGCTTCTGTCTTATCAGGTAACCGTAACTTTGAAGGACGGATTCACCCACTTGTTAAAGCGAACTACTTAGCTTCACCACCGCTTGTGGTGGCGTATGCACTAGCTGGTACCGTAGATATCGACTTAATGAAAGAACCATTAGGTTATGACCAAGACAATCAACCGGTCTACTTTGATGATCTATGGCCATCACTTGATGAAATTCGTGACGAAGTGTTCCGAGTGGTCACACCAGAAATCTTCAAGAAAGAATATGCGAATATTTTTGACTCTAATGAGCGTTGGAATGCGATCGAAACAACAGACGAACCTTTATATGAATGGGATCATGACTCAACCTATATTCAAAACCCACCATTCTTTGAAGATTTATCACGTGATCCAGACGAAGTTAAACCGTTAAATGATTTGCGCGTGATTGGTAAGTTCGGTGATTCGGTCACCACAGACCATATTTCACCTGCGGGTGCTATCGCTAAAGATATGCCAGCCGGCCGTTACCTCCAAAAAAATGGGGTAACTCCGCGTCAGTTTAACTCTTATGGTTCTCGTCGTGGTAACCACGAAGTGATGATGCGTGGAACGTTTGCTAATATTCGTATTAAAAACATGTTAGCTCCAGGTACAGAAGGAGGATTTACCACTTACTGGCCAAAAGAAAAAGTGATGCCGATTTATGATGCCGCGATGAAATATCAAGAACAAGGCACAGGATTAGCTATTTTAGCTGGCAATGATTATGGTATGGGCTCGTCTCGTGACTGGGCGGCTAAAGGTACCAACTTGTTAGGTATAAAGACAGTCATTGCGAAAAGTTATGAACGGATTCACCGTAGTAATCTTGTGATGATGGGTGTTTTACCACTTCAATTTACTGACGGAGAAGATGCCGATACACTTGGACTAACAGGTCGAGAAGCGATTTCCGTTGCGATTGATGAATCGGTCACACCGAATCAAATAGTCAAAGTAACGGCTACAGCTGAAGATGGTACAGTAACAACGTTTGATGCGATTGCCCGTTTTGATGGTGACGTTGAAATCGACTACTATCGTCACGGTGGTATCTTACAAATGGTTCTTAGAAATAAACTCGAGCAAACAGAAGCTTAATTTTAAAAAAGTCACCCAACCATTGGGTGACTTTTTGTCTGCCATTTTACAATCAGTGTGTCCCATGATGACCAGCTAAACGACAGCGTGAAAGTCTAAAGGATATTTGGCTTACCACAGGCAATCAGCAAAGTCATCAAATCGGCAAAATTATGTTAAACTGATAAAAGAGATCATAAGGGGATGAGAGAATGACAAACCATTTAATATTTTCAAAAATAAATGAATCCACGTTATTGAATTGGACAGATATAAACCAACCACCACCATACAGAGAAATTGACTGTTTACGGGCAATTGATCAATACCGGGCGGAACCAGAAAAGCTGTCGGATACAGCCGTCAGTGCACTGCATGCGATGCTTGTCTATCATCGCTTGATGCGCCATCATGATGTTGACCACTTATCAGATAAGTTACTTGCGCTCGCAAAAGAATATGATGCCGACTTTCCGATGATTGACACCCTCGCTCAAATCAAACAATTTTACCGGGTGTTTCAAGATATTAAAACGTTAGATGTTGACGGGTTTTCGATGCGGGAAACAGATTTTGATCAGTTAAAACTGAAAAAGATGACCGAATTAAAAGAAGAGATTAATCGGTTCTTTGAACTCACGCGGCATGTGTCAATTTATACAAGTAGTAAAAGTCACCCGCTGTACCACATCTTTAAAGAGCTAAAAGAAGCCCTTGTTGAGTTAGAAAGTGATTTAGACGACGGGATTCATCTAATTGAAAACCGAAGAACCGGTGTTCAAACGAGTAAGATTAATCAATCGGTGCGACAAATCGTTCAACTCATAGAAGATTTTAATGCGGCCTTTCCATCGATTTTTAATTCAGAGGTGAAACAATCACCGCTTGAGAAGCTTGAATCAATGGTCGGTTTGGAGCATGTGAAGCGTTATATGCGCCAATATTATCACTATTTAAAGTATCAACAAGACCGAAAATCAATTGGTTTTCAAATGATTGATGAACCAGGACTGCATATGATTATTACGGGAAATCCAGGGACGGGTAAAACGACGATCGCCCGCCTCCTCGCAGAAATTTATCATGAGCTTGGATTACTCGAAACTAAGAAAGTCATTGAAGTGAATCGCTCACATTTAGTCGGATCGTTTGTCGGACAGAGCGAAGAAAATACGATGGCTTATATCAGAGAAGCGGTCGGTGGGGTGTTATTCATTGATGAAGCTTATAGCTTACACCGACAAGACCAAAGTGGCAGTGATTACGGACAAGCGGTGATTGATACAATCGTATCAGCCATGACAAGCGGAGAGTATGCCGGCAAATTTGCCGTCATCTTAGCTGGTTACCCTGAAGAAATGCGCCAATTTTTATGGGCGAATCCAGGCCTTAGAAGCCGTTTTCCTGAACAGAACTTTATTCAATTACCCGACTTTAAAATCAGTGAGTTGTTAGAAATTGCAGAAGAAGTGGCGTTACAGAATGATTACTTCTTTACCGAAACAGCTCTTAATGGCTTTTATGGACTAATTGAGCGCGCAAAAGTTGATGATTCTTTTGGGAACGCTCGAACGGTTCGCGACCTTGTTATGAAAGCGATCTTTAAAAAAGGCGCGTCCATCTCGGTCGATGACCAAGATGATTGGCTCGACCATATGCATATTGAATCAAAGGATTTAGCGGTCATGGATGACGACCAGGACGAAAGTGATCCAATGGAGCAATTAGAAAACTTGATTGGGTTATCTAATGTAAAAGATGAAGTGAAGAAACTATCATCGTTTGTGAAGATCCAACAAACGAGAAAAAATCAAGGTTTGCCTTCTGTACCGATTCAACTCCATGCGGTATTCTCTGGCAACCCAGGAACAGGAAAGACAACGGTGGCTAAAATTTATTCAAAACTATTAAAAGAGCGCGGCTTACTGAAGCGTGGCCATTTTATTTTAGCTTCAAGAAGTGACCTTGTCGCTGGTTACGTTGGCCAAACGGCTATCAAGACAAAAAATAAAATCCGTGAAGCACTCGGTGGCGTCCTGTTTATTGATGAAGCATATAGCCTTTACCGCGGCGAGAATGATTTTGGTAAGGAAGCGATTGATACACTCGTAGATGAAATGACAAAACATAACGAAAATCTTGTCGTTATTTTAGCAGGATATAAACAAGATATGAAACGTTTTATTGACAGTAATCCGGGCTTAAGCTCACGATTTAAAAAGTATTTTGACTTCCAAGATTATTCTGGTACAGAGCTACTCGATATTGCCTGCTTCCATATCGGTCGCTATCATTATCAAGTCAATGATGGGGTTAAAGACTACCTGCTTGAACAATTCTCAAAACAAGCAGTCAAAGGCAACGCCCGCTTTGTTGTCAATCTTGTCGAAGAAGCAATCCAATTCCAAGCCCTGCGTCTAGCTGAGGCAGATGACTTAACGGAAACATTTACTGATTTATCTGTCCAAGATTTTAAAAATGCGTGGGAACAAGTAAAAGGGAGTGCAGATGAGTGAAAAAGGTAACGGAGAAAATTAATGTACGCTATCAAGAAACAGACCAAATGGGGGTTGTTTATCATGCAAATTATTTGGTTTGGTTTGAAATTGGTCGGACCGCTTTTGTTGAATCATTAGGCTTTAATTATCATGACATGGAAAAAGAGGGTGTGGTATCGCCTGTCACCCATATTGAAGCGGATTATAAACGACCCGCTAAATACGGTGAGCCATGTTATGTGACAACTTGGGTGGAAAGTTATGATGGTCTTAGAACACGTTATGGTTATGAAGTCACTAATCATAATGATGAGTTATTAGTCACAGGTTTTAGTGATCACGTGATTGTCAAACAAGATAGTTTCCGTCCGATTTCAGTCAGACGACGATTCCCCGATTGGCATGCGGCTTATATAGAGGCGATGACATAATCATGGCTTTTGGTATTACACGAAAAGAACTGAAACAATGGCAAGAACAAGTCGCACGGGGAGAGATTGCTTTTTTAACACATTACTGGCAGGATCATCGATTTAAAGACGCCACATCCGTCACAAAAGTTGGTTCAAATGACTTAAACAAATTGAAGCAATGGGGAGCCCAGTACGGTTTACACCCCGATTGGATTGATCATAAAGAAGACTACCCTCATTTTGATTTGTTTCCACCGTTTCAAAAAGAGATTCTTGAAAAAGAAGGTCACATTGATCAGGTTAAACGATTTAATTTATAACTAACAATAAGCAGGTAAAGGCGGAGGTCCGCTTACCTGCTTATTTTTTGTCGTATCGGTAAGTAGTGTGATCTGATCGATACGAGACATTTGACAGATTTACCGTAGCTTAGTTATAAAAGTGCGGAATTGTGATAATACCTACCTTTACATCAGGTTTCACGGCATTACATATGAAACTTAAAAATTGAAGAATGGTTGATCTATTGGTTGGTTTCCAGCTGAAAAAAGGGAGTGGCTTAACCGATTTTTTATACAGAAAAATAAAAAATACATGAAAGGTTAGCCCTAAAATCAAATAAGGTTGAGTATCACGATAAATAGATGCTTGAAACGGGTTTGAATTTCGATAATAACCGATATTTATTGACTTGATAGGGCGGGCAAATCGCTATATGCTGTAGTTATCTAATTAGACAAGAACCCTCTCGCTGTTGACAGTATGAAGGACATTAAGAAAAAGTGACAAGGTATTAGAAGTAAACGATAGCGAAAGTAGGTGGCAAACATTCACGTTCAAAATCCACACGATAAACTCTTTAAAGAAACATTTCGGCATACGGATGTGACAAAAGATTTCGTGACGTATTATTTACCGGCTCATATTGTTGAACAGATTGATGTCAACACAATAGAGCCGCAGAAAGACAGCTTTATCACTAAAGATTTAGAGGAAGTTTTTTCTGATCTATTGTTTAAAGTTAATATTCATAATGAAGAAGGGTATTTGTATCTATTGTTTGAACATAAAAGCTATCAAAGTCCAAACATCGCCGTTCAGTTACTGAAGTATATGGTGAAGATTTGGGATAGACAACACCACCGAAAGGATGCGGACACGTTACCTCTCATCTTGCCTCTCGTGATCTATCACGGAAAACAAACGTGGCATGCGGGCCAGTCGTTAGGTGACGTGGTAAAGGGATATGATACACTCACAGATGACATGAAACGGTACGTGCCCAATTATCATTATTTACTATTTGACGTATCGACGTATCAAGACGAACAAATAAAAGGGGTCGCCCAATTAAAGATACTTTTTACGGTATGGCGCAATCTTTATACGAAAAATCCAGCGGATTTAAAAGAGAGTATCTATCAGGCGGCGAAAGCGTTAAATACGCTAGATGAAAAAGCGTCCGGTATCGCCTATTTTGAAACGTTGATGCGGTATATTTTTAATGTAAGTGATGCATTCACAAAAAATGATATCCGTGATATAGTAAAAATATTAGAACAAGCCTATCCTTGGGGGAGTGATGTTATGAAGACCATTGCTGATGTGTTACGAGAAGAAGGTAAAGAAGAAGGTAAGCAAGAAGGTATTGCGAAGACATTGTTGACCTTCCTCAGTCAAAAAATTGAGTACTTGCCTGAAGAAACAAAAAATAAGCTACGACAGTTAGACGACCAAACGCTTGAAACAATGGTAAATGACTTTCATCAGATCGAGACAGTAGATGACTTAAATAAATATCTTTAATTGTTTACGTATTTCATATCAATAAGACAAAAAGACAGGTGAAGACCTGTCTTTTTGTCTTGAAGTTATTTAATATGACTCTATATCGTTATATTAAAAGCTACACGCTCCTGTTTCATTAGTGATTGGTATGATTATGATACTTTTTTTGATTTTCATCTTTTATCGGCACCGGATCAAAGCCACCTGGGTGAAAGGGGTGACACTTTAATACCCGTTTGATTGTCATATAACCGCCTTTTAAAGCACCAAATCGTTCAATCGCTTCTAAACCATAACTTGAACAAGTCGGTTGAAACCGGCAGCTCGGCGGTTTTGTCGGGCTAATATATTTACGGTAAAAGCGTATCATCGAAAGTAGGAACTTTTTTATCATCGTTTTTCAGCTCGTTTATCGTAAGTGATTGATGCGATGGCATCGTGTAAATGAATCGATTCTTCATTACGACACGTCACTTTAAAGGCAAGTACATCATCCCATTCATATAAATCAGCGCTCACTAACCGCACCATATCTTCAACGAACCGAGGATTTTCATACGCATGTTCGGTCACAACTTTTTCATCTGTCCGTTTCAACACCGGATGAATCCGTGCGCTCGCATTAGATTCAGCCATATCTAACAACCGCTTTTTCCAGTCGCCAGCTGTTTCATCAAATGAGGGATCAAGTTCCGTCGTAATCGACACAATGCCGCGTTGATTATGCGCACTGTACTCGCTTATTTCTTTTGAACACGGGCATAGCGTCGTAATCGTTGCCGCTAAGCCAACGTGGATAGTAAAACCAGATGCTGTGTCATACGTCACCTTGATTGTGAGATCCACGTGATTTAAACCTTGTAACTGAGAATGAGGGCCGCGTTGTTGATAAAAATATGGCACCGTCACCTCAATCGTCGCATCGGTTGTTTTAAGTCGCGAACTCAATTCTTTCGTAAAAGCTTTTAAGTCTTCTAAATTAGTCTTTAAGCGCTGTTGTTGATAATACGCTTCTAGTTGTTCAGTAAATCGTGACATATTCGTCCCTTTACTTTGTTGGACTATTGAGGATGTCATCGTAAATTTAGCGACTGACGTTTGTATCGTCGGTTCCATCTCACCGTGGATGTTAATCGGATGGGTGACATTTGTAATGCCTACGGCATCTATGTGAAATAAGAAGTCATTTTGCGTATTTTGTAAATCAGCCATCTCGTCTTTTTCTGTTGGTTTTGTCCGTTTACCAGGTGAAACCGAACCAAATAAGCGGTGTCGTTCTTGTTTTTCTGGTAACTGTTTTTTATATTGGGTCATGGGTAATGCATCCCCTTTCGGTTCTCTCTCTTATTTAAAGAGTATACTAAGAGTCACGGTTAGTTTCAATCTATTTAACTTAACTTTCTTTATCTGTTAGGCGATTGACAACAAAAAAACGCACGTTTACACGTGCGTTCCATGGTTACATCCAAGTAATTTTTGGTTCTGTTTTGTTGATGATACGTTTAATGTTAGGAATATGACGATAGACAATAAACGTCAGTAACACCGCCGTTAAAATCAGTAAATCAAAGCGAGACATCACCAAGGACGTCATTACCGCAATAAAACTCGTCACAATTGATGACAATGACACATATTTAGTGGTGTAAAGTAATACGAAAAAGGTCGCTAAAATGATGAAGAATAATAACGGACTTAATCCTAAGACAAGACCACCAGATGTTGCGACAGCTTTACCACCTTTAAATCCAGCGAAGATGGGGTACATATGTCCAATGACACTGAAAACACCAATGACAAGTAAATTTACTTCAATCGGACTAAAGAAAAAAGGAAGAGCGATACTGAAGGTCCCTTTAAGTACATCACTTATCGTGACGGCAATACCGGCTTTTTTACCTAAAACACGAAAAGTATTGGTTGCGCCAAGATTTCCACTGCCATGTTCTCTAATATCGGTTTGATAAAAGACTTTACCAACGATCAATCCCGACGGAATAGACCCGAGTAAATAAGCTAAAATAATAAATAACACATAATAGAGCATATTAAGTTCCTCTTTTCATACAGATTCATCGCTTTATTGTAACATGTTTTCACTCTTAGTAAAAGCATTTTAAGACCAGGTGCTAAACTTTTCTCCGTCGGTTTCAATGTGTCATTGTGTGTGAGTTGTGGACAGATTTAACTTTTCATTCGTTCGAAAAATCATCTCAATTTGACCAAACACTAAAAAAAGGCTTAAACTAAAGGTGACGCCATTATAACAGTAAAAAAATTCAAATATAAGAGGTGACGATATGTATACTGAACAAACATCCAATCAAACATTTAAGCGTCTGTTGACAGAAAGTCAAACGATTGCCGTGGTAGGATTATCGGATAAACCACACCGCACATCGTATCAAGTAAGTAAGCTGATGCAGCAACAAGGCTACAAAATTATTCCCGTAAACCCAACCATTAACGAAGCGCTTGGGGAAGCCAGTGTCTCATCCTTATCGGATATTGATGAGCCAGTTGATATCGTTAATGTGTTTAGAAAAACGATTTTTCTTGAAGATATCGTGAAAGAAGCGATAGCCATTGAAGCCCCCGTTGTCTGGGCGCAACTTGGTATTTATGATGAAGGTGTATTTAAGCGCTATCATGATCAAGTGAAACTTATTATGGATACCTGTATCAAAGTAAAGTATTATGAAGTCATGGATTAAAGGGACACTTGTCTTTTTCAAAACAGTCATGCTATACTTTATGAGCTTATTCAAACAACAGTTCGTTATTTGGTGATTGAACGATCACCAATTGGAAGGGGAAAAAGAACGTTGACACGAACAAATAATTATACCGATGATTCAATTCAAGTATTAGAAGGCTTAGAAGCCGTTAGAAAAAGACCAGGGATGTATATCGGTTCAACCGATGCCCGCGGCTTGCACCATCTCGTTTATGAGATTGTTGATAACGCCGTCGATGAAGCCCTCGCGGGCTTTGGAGAAAAAATAACCGTGACGATTGAACAAGATAACAGCATTACCGTGACTGATGAAGCCCGCGGAATGCCGATTGGTATGCATAAATCAGGGAAGTCCACACCTGAAGTTATTTTAACTGTCTTACATGCTGGGGGTAAGTTTGGTCAAGGCGGTTATAAGACGTCTGGTGGTCTCCACGGGGTAGGTGCATCGGTTGTTAATGCTTTATCTGAACGTTTAACGGTCACCATTAAACGTGACGGTAAAATCATGCAACAATCGTTCTCAAACGGCGGTAAGTCTGATGGTGACTTAATAGAAATCGGAAAGACAAAACAGACAGGGACGACCATTCACTTTAAACCAGATCCAACTATTTTTTCAACAACAACATTTCAATTTGACATTCTATCAGAACGCCTGCGTGAATCGGCCTTTTTATTGAAAGGAATCAACATTACCTTAATCGACAAACGGCATGATGTTACGGAAGAATACGTCTATCCAGAAGGACTAAAAGCTTTTGTTACATACTTAAATGAAGATAAAGATGTCTTACATGACGTCGTCGCCTTTGAAGGTGAACATAACGGCATTGAAGTCGATTTTAGTTTTCAGTTCAATGATGGCTACACTGAGAGCATTTTAAGTTTTGTCAACAATGTTCGAACGAAGGATGGCGGGACGCATGAAGCAGGGGCTAAAGCTGGCGTCACCCGCGTCTTTAATGAATATGCACGCAAAATTAATTTACTCAAAGATAAAGATAAAAATTTAGATGGAAGTGATATTCGGGAAGGATTTACAAGTATTGTTAGCGTTAGAATTCCTGAAGAAAAACTCCAGTTTGAAGGTCAAACAAAGGGAAAACTGGGTACAAGTGAGGCACGAACGGCTGTTGACACTGTCATTAGTGAACAATTGAGCTATTTCTTAGAAGAAAATGCTGAACTTGCCCAGTCCTTATTGAAAAAGGCGATTCGTGCTAAAGAAGCACGTGAGGCGGCTCGCCGGGCACGTGACGATGCTCGAACAGGCAAAAAGAAAAAACGAAAAGATGCCTTACTCAGTGGTAAATTAACGCCAGCGCAGTCGCGCAATCCAAAAAAGAATGAACTGTATCTCGTGGAGGGTGACTCGGCTGGTGGGTCAGCTAAACAAGGACGAGACCGGAAGTTCCAAGCGGTCTTACCATTGCGAGGGAAAGTTGTAAACACAGAGAAGACAAAACTAGAAGATGTCTTTAAAAACGAGGAAATTTCCACGATTATACACACGATTGGTGCCGGGGTAGGAGCTGACTTTGATGTTGACGATGCCCAATATGACAAAGTCATTATTATGACAGATGCCGATACAGATGGCGCTCATATTCAAGTGCTCTTACTCACGTTTTTCTATCGGTATATGCGTCCACTGATTGATGCAGGTAAAATCTACATCGCCTTACCACCACTCTATAAGATCTCAAAAGGTAAAGGAAAAAAAGAAACTATTCGTTACGCATGGAGTGACGAAGAAATGAAAGAAATAATTAAAGAATTAAAATCTGGATACATTTTACAGCGTTATAAAGGTTTAGGTGAGATGAATGCTGATCAACTTTGGGACACAACCATGAACCCCGAATCTCGTACATTGATTCGCGTGACAATTGATGACTTAGCTCGAGCTGAGCGCCGTGTCACAACGCTTATGGGAGATAAAGTAGCGCCGCGTCGTAAATGGATTGAATCACATGTGCAATTTGGCTTAGATGAAGAAACAAACATTATCGAAAATGAGAATATTCATACCGAATCATAAGTAAGTATCGAGTTAAGGAGGAAGAACCTTGCCACAACGTGAGCAATTTTTAGATTTACCATTAGAAGAAGTGATTGGCGACCGTTTTGGTCGTTATAGTAAATATATTATTCAAGACCGAGCGTTACCTGATGCGCGTGATGGACTTAAACCGGTCCAGCGCCGGATCCTTTATGCAATGCATAAAGAAGGAAATACCCATGAAAAAGGGTTTAGAAAGTCAGCCAAAACGGTTGGTACTGTGATTGGGAACTATCACCCACACGGTGATAGCTCAGTTTATGAAGCCATGGTACGATTATCGCAAGACTGGAAAGTACGCAATGTGCTTGTGGAAATGCATGGGAATAACGGGAGTGTTGACGGAGACCCACCCGCAGCTATGCGTTATACTGAAGCGCGTCTGGCGTCAATTGCCAGTGAATTACTGCGTGATATTGACAAAGAGACGGTTGAATTCATTCCAAACTTTGATGATACCAACCATGAACCTGTCGTTTTACCAGCGCGTTTTCCTAATTTACTTGTTAACGGATCAACCGGAATCTCTGCTGGTTATGCGACCGATATCCCGCCTCATAACTTAAATGAAGTCATTGATGCGGTTATTAAGAAAATTGATGCACCTGATGTGACAATCGATGAGTTAATGCGATTCATTCCAGGACCGGATTTTCCAACAGGTGGGATTATTCAAGGGGAAGATGGTATTAAACAAGCTTACCGTACCGGTAAAGGAAAAGTCGTTGTCAGAGGTAGATGTGAGATTGAAACGTTACGTAGCAAGCGTGAACAAATCGTTATCACTGAAATTCCTTATGAAGTTAATAAAGCCAACCTAGTTAAACGGATGGATGAGTTAAAACTCGACCGTAAAGTAGAAGGTGTGGCTGAGATTCGTGACGAAACCGATCGTACGGGGATGCGCATTGTGATAGAACTCAAAAAAGAAGCTGATAGTGAAGGGATTTTGAATTTCTTTTATAAAAATACTGATTTACAAATAACCTACAACTTTAATATGGTTGCGATCGTTGATAAAACGCCAAAGCTTATGTCACTGATTGATATGTTAGAAGCTTATATTAAACACCAACGTCATGTGATTAGACGAGCAGCTAAGTTCGATTTAAATAAAGCTAAAACTCGTCACCATATCGTTGAGGGGTTAATCAAAGCGATTTCAGTATTAGATGAATTAATTCAAACAATCCGTCAAAGTAACGATAAAAAAGACGCGAAAACCCGCATTAAACAGGCTTATCAATTTACTGAAGAACAAGCCGAAGCGATCGTCAATTTACAATTATATCGTCTAACAAATACAGATATTACCGCTCTTCAACAAGAACTTGAGGCCCTGACAAAAGAAATGAGTCGGTTAGAAAAAATTGTGACCGATGATCAGACATTAGATAACGTGATCAAAAAAGACTTAAAAGACTTGAAGAAACGTTTCAACACCGAGCGTTTAACGACGATTGAAAAAGAAGTGGAAGAACTAAAAATCAATTTAGAAGTGATGATTGCGAGTGAAGATGTCTTAGTTTCTGTAACGCATGATGGCTATATTAAGCGGACAAGCTTAAGATCTTATCAAGCCTCCAATGGCGCGGATTTAGCGATGAAAGAAGAAGACCATTTAGTTGGGCTCTATGAAGTCAATACAACCGATACAATGTTAATGTTTACGAATCGCGGCAAATATATTTATGCGCCGGTGCATACTTTACCAGATATTCGTTGGAAAGACCTCGCCCAGCACGCCTCTCATTTAGTCGGTTTAGACCAAGGTGAAAAGATTATTGAAGCGATGCCAATAAGAGACTTTAACACCTCAGAGTATTTGATTTTCTTTACAAAAGACGGCATGGTCAAACGTTCAGAATTAAAACAATACGAAGCCAGTCGTTATTCAAAACCACTCATTGCGACCGGACTAAAAAAGGGCGATGAAGTGATTAGCGTTTACCGTTCAAACGGCTTACAAGATGTGTTCGTCGTCTCAAATCGCGGCTACGGTCTTCGTTATAACGAGGCTGAAATCTCTCCTGTAGGCCAACGTGCTGCTGGTGTTAAAGCGATTCAACTGAAACAAGATGAACATGTCGTCAGTGGTCTAGTGATGTCAGGGGATGATGATGACACATTCTTCACCTTAGTCACACAGCGCGGGGCCATGAAACGTATGGCGCTGTCGTTGTTTGAAACAGCCAAACGAGCGAACCGTGGACAAATCATGTTGCGTGAATTAAAAGGGAAACCACACCGTGTCATTGGATTTTTAGAGTGTAGTAACCTTGAACAAATCGTACTTGAAACAATCAGTGGTGACCGTAGTGTCCACCACCCCATGGCCTTATCATTAAGTGACCGTTATAGTAACGGCTCATTTGTATTGGACACAGATCAAGTTGGCGATGTCATCAATGTTTATAAAGAAACAACCTATGAAGCGCCATTTAAAGAAGATAAATAACCGTTAGATCTGTTATAATACCATTGGATCATATACAAAACAGCCGTGAATGGCTATAACCATTCACGGCTGTTTGACTTTTGTCTAGATCATTCATTCAATTAAACTTAACTGAAAGCGACGACCAACGTCAGATGCTTGATGGGCATCGGAACCTAGCCGTAAAGGAATTTGTTTTTCTTTGGCAAGTTTTAACACCGTTGGATTAGGGTAAAGCGTACCGCAATGGGGTTTAAATAAACCAGCGGTATTGACATCTAGACTATAACCTTCTTTTTTTATTAATGATAATAAGCAGTCAATCTGTTGCATCATAGCCTGTGAATACGTATAAGGATACACTTTCTTAAACTTTTCAACAAGGGTGATATGACCGATACGTGACGGCTTAAACTTACCTAAATCACTACAGACAGATCGTTCAATCGTTTGAAAATAAGCATGATAGACCGCTTCGACTGATCCGAACACTGTTACTAACTCACCAAAAGCCTCCGAACTAAAATCAAGACAATGAAACTTACCTGTGTGGTCCTTTAGCATATGCACGGATAAAATCGCATCATCAATCACGTCACCATAGGTGTCAAGAAAATGGCTGATGTCCTCTTCAAATCCTTCAATGTAATCGACTTCAAACCCAAGATGAATGGTCAGTCGGTTTTTATACGTTTCTTTTATTGCTTGAACCGCTTGAATATAAGCGTCTACTTGGTCTGGGCTCATGCCGCTATCCTGGTCTGGGGTTGGATCGATAAACCCGTTAGGTAGTGGGGCGTGCTCAGTGAAACTGATAGCTGTTAACCCTAATGCGCATGCTTTTTCTGCATACTGACTCAATGAATCGGTTGTTCCGTGTGGACAAAATGGGGTATGGATATGAAAATCTCCTAAATTAGACATTTAAAAACCTCCTTCTATTATGTATGATATAATTAACTGAACAATTAGAAAAGAGAAAATTGTTGACCAGTTCATAAAATAATGTTAAATTAATAACACGATCAATACTTTATCGCGCTAAAGTGGTAGAGTAATAAAGAAACGGATGTGACAGTATGTTTTTACCTGATGGCAGTCAAGATCAAATTGGCAAGATCCTACTAAAAAAACAACACGTATACCAAATCTTTAATGATGTCGCGGTTTCTCGCGGATTTAAAGCGATTGAAACACCGGTGATAGAATATGCGGATACTTTTACGAATCCACATGTTGGAATGCCTTTTCAACAGTTATTAAAGTGGTTTGACCGAGAAGGTGCGATTGAAGTTCTCCGTCCTGATTGGACGACTGCTATCGCTAGAGCTCTGATGAAACTGAATCCAAAAGAATCAAAATGGTTCTATCAAGGTTCTGTGTTTACCCAAGATAAAGACGGTATTGAAAGTAGACAAGCAGGCATTGAGATGATTCGTACGGCTCCGATTGAGGGCGAGATAGAAACACTATGTTTTGCGATTGACTACTTATCAGCTGTTGATGTCTCGGACTATGTCATCGAACTTGGTCATACCGGCATTTATGAAACAATGATTGCCCCACTATCACTCACACCAGATGAAGAGACGAAACTGCGTCAAGCGATGCACGATAAGCGTCAAGACGTTGTAAAGGATCTCACGCAAAACAATACGCGGGTCCAACAACAACTCTTGGATCTGATTGATGCCTATGGTGATGTCTCAATTCTTGACCGCTATAAAGTTAAATATCAAGATGATGATACGATTGTGACCATCATAAAAGAGTTGACTCAATTAGTCAACGTTCTGGAACAACTGGGAATAGATCAAACCATTGTTGATTTAGGTCGTGTCAAACAATTGCCTTATTATAGCGGAACGATGTTTAGAGGTTACTTAACAACAAGTGGAGAAGAATGTTTCTCTGGAGGACGGTACGATAAATTGTATCAACAATTTAATCAGTCGATACAAGCGATTGGCTTAGCTTTTGATGTCGATGTACTTGCAGGGTCTGTTCAAGTGGAAGAGCTCTCTCGTGTAGCGATTATCGCATCAGAAGAGACGCACGTACTCGCAGAACTAAAACGACGCACTATGACCGACAAAATCGTTGATGTCGTCTATAGTGAACCGAACGAAAAAGATTACGAAACAATCATCGATTTAAGAAATGAGGGAGCGAAGTGAAGCCAGTTATTGCGCTAACAAAAGGGCGTTTAGAAAAGCAATTTTTAAACTACTATCAATCGTTAGGTTACGATATTGAGCCTTTAACGGATAAAGGGCGAAAATTACGGGTTGATACGGACGATTTTCAATTCATTTTTGCTAAAGGACCAGACGTCGCAACCTATGTCCAGTACGGCATTGCTGACTTAGGCATTGTCGGCGGCGATATCTTAGCTGAATGTCAACCTGATGTGTTTGACTTATTCCCGCTCCCTTTTGGTGCTTGCCGCATGGCAGTAGCCACCGAGGAAGGAAAAGTCTGGTCAAATGGAAAAAAACGCATTGCGAGTAAATATACCGGTATCACCAAAGCTTTCTATAAAGAGAAAGGTGAGTCTGTTGATATTATCAAATTAGAAGGGTCCGTTGAACTAGCACCTATTTTAGGTTTGTCGGATGCGATTGTAGATATTGTAGAAACAGGTAATACCCTTAAAGAAAACGGCTTAGTCGTTGAAGAAGAGTTTATGCAATTTAGTGCGAGACTGATTGCCAATCGTTCTGCCTTGAAGATTAAACGAGAAGAGCTAAAGCCCGTGATTGACCGTCTTAAGCCGAATGGAGGAAACGAGCATGATTAACATTCTAGATAAAGAAAGTTTTCTTGCCCAACTTAAGCATCAACAAGCACCTAATGAACAAAAAGAACACATTGAACAAGTGGCTAAAGATGTCATTAAACATATTCGCCGGGATAAAGATGAGGCGTTATTTTACTACATTGAAAAATTTGATGGCAAGTTAGAAGGTGACTTAAAAGTTTCTAATGAGGAGCGACAAGCTGCTTGGGATCAGATTAAACCAGATGTTATCGATGCATTGAAACGTGCCGCGGACAATATCCGAAGCTTTCACCAAAAACAATTGAAAGAATCACGATTTATGCAGCATGATAAAGACATTGTATCCGGACAGTTGTACACGCCAATTGAGAATGTCGGTATTTACGTGCCTGGTGGTACCGCTTGTTACCCGTCATCGGTGTTGATGAATGCGATTCCGGCTGTTTTAGCAGGCGTGACCAACGTCATCATGGTGACACCTGAGCGTTTCGGCGAGACCATCAATCCTATTCTACTTGTAGCCGCGGATATTGCCGGGGTAACGGATATTTATAAAGTTGGTGGGATTCAAGCCATTGCCGGTCTAAGCTACGGAACAGAATCATTACCGAAAGTTGATAAAATTGTCGGACCTGGTAATGCTTACGTCGCCGCTGCAAAGTCCCTCGTATTCGGTGATGTCGGCATAGATATGGTCGCTGGACCGTCAGAGGTCGCGATTATTGCCGATGAAACCGCACAAGCGAAACATATTGCTAGTGATTTAATTGCCCAAGCAGAACACGATACGTTAGCACGTGCCTATTTGTTTACCACATCAAAAGAACTCATTGATGAGACAACACGAGCACTTGAAAAGCAGTTAAGCGTGTTACCAAGGGTTGAGATTGCCGAAAAAGCCTTAAGGGATTTAGGAGGACTCGTCTATGTCGCTTCCCTTGATGAAGCATTTGAATTGTCTAACATACTAGCACCTGAACACCTAGAAATTCAAGTGGATCAACCACTTGATTATTTACGCTATATTAAGCATGCCGGCAGCGTGTTCTTAGGTCATTACACACCGGAATCACTTGGTGACTATTACGCTGGACCTAATCATGTCTTACCAACATCAGGTACAGCAAAATTCTCATCTGGTTTATCTGTTGATGATTTCGTTAAGAAAACGACGTTTTTATATTACTCGAAAGAGGCGCTACAACTAGCGAAAAATGACGTTGTCACAATCGCCAGAGAAGAACAATTGGATGGTCATGCTGAAGCGGTCATTAAGCGATTTGAAGATTAATTGATGGATAAAGAAAAGAGGAATGAACATGCGTAAAAGTACAAAACAACGACAAACATATGAAACATCCATCGATGTTTCCCTTAATTTAGATGCACAAGCACCCGTTTCAATCGATACGGGGGTTGGTTTTTTTGATCACATGTTGACACTCTTTGCTTCACACGGACGCTTTTCGCTTGAAGTAAAGGCAGATGGCGACTTACATATTGATAGTCACCATACGGTTGAAGATGTTGGAATTGTCATCGGTCAATTATTTAAAGAAGCCCTAGGTGATAAAGTCGGGATTAATCGCTATGGAACAGCTTACGTACCAATGGACGAAGCGCTAGGGTTTGTGTCCCTTGATATTAGCGGTCGACCTTACCTCGTGTTAGATGCTGAGTTCACGAATGAGACATTAGGCAATTTCGACACAGAACTTGTGCGCGAATTTTTACAAGCCTTTATGGTTCATGCTGGTATCACACTGCACGCACGTGTTTTGTATGGAATAAATACACACCATAAAATTGAAGCGATTTTTAAAGCACTCGGTCAAGCGCTCTCCCAAGCTATTAAAATTAATCCTGAAATTAAAGGGGTTAATTCAACGAAGGGGCTGCTTGAATGATTGCGATTGTCGATTATGGCATGGGAAATGTATTAAGTGTGAGACATGCTTTTGAAAAGCTTGGAGAGACAGTTGTCGTAACCGATGACAAGGCCACATTATATCAAGCTGATATCATTGTCTTACCTGGTGTTGGTTCGTTTCAAGCAGCGATGAAAGAGATTTACTCGCGCGATTTATATGATTTATTGATTGACTTAGCCAAAACAAAACCATTCTTAGGCATTTGTTTAGGGATGCAGCTGTTGTTTTCAGAGGGCACAGAAGGAGAGGTAGCGAAAGGGTTAAACCTCATCCCTGGTACCGTAAGAAAGATTAATACCGATTATATTCTGCCGCATGTCGGTTGGAACCAGCTAAAGATCTCTGATATGCATCCTGCTTTCAAATCTTTTGAACAAACCTTTGTTTATTTTGTGCATACGTATCAAGCGGAGACGGATGATCGCTATATCGTCGCCAAAAGTAACTACGGGGAAGCGATTACGGCGATTGTGCGCTCAGGGCATATTTTCGGCATCCAATTCCACCCAGAGAAAAGCGCCGACGTAGGCTCAGACATTATTCAAACATTTTTAAATGAGGTGAAACGATGAAAATATTACCAGCGATTGATTTACTAAATGGACAGTGCGTGAGACTGTATCAAGGCGATTTTAACAAGTCAGAACAAGTCGCGAAAGACCCAATCAAACAACTTGAAACCTTTATCGAGAATGGGGCTGAGATTGTCCATATTGTTGACTTAGATGGGGCAAGAGATCCCAATAAGCGCCAATACCCCTTAATTAAAACCTTGGTTGAACATTCAACTGTGCCGATTGAAGTTGGCGGGGGCATTCGCTCAATGAAAGAAGTTGAAGAGCTTGTCACTCTAGGTGTCGACCGGATTGTGTTAGGTACGGCGGCGATTGAGAGTCCTGACTTTTTAAAAGAAGCGGTCGCTCTTTACAAGAAACAGATTGTTGTTGGCATTGATGCGAAAGATAAGCGCGTGGCAACGCATGGTTGGGAGACAGTTTCTGATAAAGATTATATTACCTTTGCTAAAGAAATGGTGGCCCTTGGCGTAGAGACCATTGTCTTTACTGATATTTCAAAAGACGGCACCATGACAGGGCCAAGTATTGATCAGTTAGACGCCTTAAACAAGGCTGTTGACGCAACGATTGTTGCCAGTGGTGGCATTAGTAAAATAAGTGATTTAGAAGCACTAAAAGCGATTGGCATTGAAGAAGCGATTGTGGGTAAAGCCATTTATCAAGGAGCCATCGATTTATCCGAGGCGGTGAAGCTATGATCGCCAAACGAATCATTCCTTGTCTTGACGTTAAAAACGGAAAAGTTGTAAAGGGTGTAAATTTTGTTGGACTGCGTGAATTAGGTGACCCCGTTGACATGGCGAAGCGTTATTCTGAACAGGGCGCTGATGAGATCGTCTTTCTAGACATTTCTGCGACAAATGAAGCCAGACAGACGATGGTTGATATTGTTGAAAGGACCGCTAAAAATATTCATGTCCCATTTACCGTTGGTGGGGGTGTCCGCTCGATTGAAGATGTAAATCGTCTCCTACAAGCAGGCGCTGACAAAGTCGGCATTAATTCAGCTGCCGTGCACGAACCAAATCTTGTAAAAGAAGCAAGTGCACGATTCGGTAACCAGTGTATTGTCGTTGCGATCGATGCCAAGCGATTTGATGATGGTTGGCATGTGATGACCCATGGTGGTTCTAAAGATGCGGGTCTAGATGCCATTGAATGGGCAAAACAAGTCGAATCATTAGGTGCAGGAGAGATATTACTGACAAGTGTTGATGCAGATGGGGTAAAAACTGGTTTTGATTTACCACTGACACAAGCAATTGTCGATGCGGTGCGCATTCCTGTCATTGCCTCAGGTGGCGTTGGGCATCCGGATCACTTTACCGAAGTATTCCAAGCAACCGATGTCTCGGCAGGCCTTGCGGCCTCAATTTTTCATGAAGAGGCTTATCGTGTCAAAGATGTAAAAGATGCCTGTGTCAAGAAAGGAGTGCTTGTTCGTGAAACCTGATTTTTCTAAAGGACTTGTCCCAGCGGTGATTATTGATTATGAAACAAAAGATGTGTTAATGCTGGCCTATATGAACGAAGAGGCTTACCAAAAAACATTAGAAACAAACGAAACGGTCTTTTACTCACGCTCACGTGAAGAATTATGGCATAAAGGGGCCACGTCTGGTCATACCCAAAAAGTGCTATCCATCACGCTTGATTGTGATCAAGATACCTTACTGATTGAAGTTGAAAAAAATGGCCCGGCCTGTCATACAGGTCGAGAATCATGCTTTTTCAATCATGTGAGAGAAAATCACGACGATCAATCGATTGATCCAAATATTTTTCATACCTTGATTGATGAGATTAAAGAACGAAAAATTGACCCAAAAGAAGGTTCCTACACGAACTACTTATTTAATAAAGGGGTCGATAAAATAAGCAAGAAATTAATCGAAGAAGCTGGCGAAGTTATTATTGCCGCTAAAAATGCAGATAAAGAAGAAATGACGTTAGAAATAAGTGATCTGATTTATCACACCTTTGTCTTGATGGAAGATACCGGCGTTGAATTAACCGATGTCAAACGAGAACTCACCCGACGTTTTGCGAAAAAAGGTAATAATAAAGGAGACCGGGATGAGGTTACCGAGTGGTAATGTGTTGATCTCAATAGCCATCCTGATTCAATGTTGGGCGGGTAACTGTAAAAAGTGTATGAACAAAAGTAAGATAATCTTCTACGTTGTTTCGTTAATTCAGAGAAAACTAAAATATGCGTTGGAAATATCAGCTTAAATATGATAACAATAGGAGGTGGAATAACCTCCTATTGTTTATGGGTAAGCGCAAAAAATTAGTAAAGTAATCCTTTTAAAAATATTGAAAATTTGATAAATAAAAGAAAATATTATGTTAAACTAAATATAGAAACTTATTCATCTAACGTAATTATTTAAGAGGGGTATGGCTATAGGAGGTGCCTTATGCATTCAACAAGAATAATGTTATTGGGAATAAGTATTATATTGATAGGTGCAATCATTACACTGGATACTACAACCACAACTAGAGGTGGACTTCTAATATATCCAGGGTTTTTAGTTGTTTTGTTTGGTTTCTTATATGGTCTATACAAAAGGGACTAGAGACCTGAGTCAATTACCCACCACTTAAACTCTAACGAGTTTTGAAGTGGGGGCTTGTAAAAGCCCTAATTTTAAAGTAACAAGCTGTACTAGTTAATATGAAAAATGACTAGCATTAATAATTAAAGGCACTGCTTTTTAGCAATGCCTTTTAGATTACACATACAAATAATATCTTTAATATAAATTTTCATCTGTTAATCTCAGCCCTTGTGTCGGTGTTTTAGGGGTAATATATTTCTGTTTTTCTTCATATCCATTTGATATGTGCAACAAACAATAATTGTAATAGACGCAAAGGATGCTTATTTTCATTTTTCTCTTAGTGAACGAAACTACTTATTTATCCCCATCACTTTTTCCAATGGTCTTTAATAAAGTCATCACGGCCTGATCTCTGTCGGTCCGCTTCGTAATCTTCTTTATGTGTTTTGTAGTAGTCTTGATGATAATCTTCCGCTGGATAAAAAGTTGTCGCTGGTAATATTTCCGTCACAATAGGGGCGGTAAATAAACCACTGCTAGCTACGCGTTGTTTTGATGCTTCAGCCAGTTGTGCTTGCATCTCATCATGATAAAAAATTGCTGTACGATACTGACTCCCGCGGTCATGAAATTGTCCACCAGCATCCGTTGGGTCAATTTGCGGCCAATACAAATCAAGGATTGTTTGATAATCGATGATATCAGGGTCATAGCTAATTTGAACCGCTTCATAATGACCTGACGTTCCTGATTTTACATCTTGATAGGTTGGATTTTCAACATGACCACCAGTATAACCAGACGTCACTTGATGCACACCTTCCCACGTATCAAAAGGCTTTACCATGCACCAAAAGCAACCACCTGCGAACGTGGCTAATTGTTTTTTCGCCATAAGTTTATTCCTTCTCTCTTTAAATGTATGAAACGTCAATCTAAATCTTGATCGCTTTGTCCCGGTTCATCAATCACATTGTCTGATAGATTTGTCTCTGAATTAAACTGGTTTAAGACAAAATTATAAAAGACTTTCTCAGATGGGGCAAGTTCTCTGTGCTTAGGTGTAATAATCCCAACGCTCCGCTTTAAGTCCGGACTGCTAATGGGAATGGTCACAGTAAAGTTAGACCTCTGCTCATGCAGGGCACTTTCTGGTAAGATTGTTAAACCAATACCCGCTGCGACCATACCTTTGATCGCATCCATATCTTCCCCCTCTGTTGTGACATGAGGATCAAACCCGACTGATTGACAGCCGTCAACCACAAGCTTTTCAAAAATATAGCCTTTAGGGAAAAGCACAAACTCTTCATCCTTTAATTCAGTTAAATAAACGCTTTTACGGTTCGCAAGTCGATGGCTTCTTGGCGCCAGTAAAAACATTTGTTCATAAAAGAGCACATCTCCATTAATTTGTGGGTCGTCCGTTACGACAGGACCTAAAAAAGCAATGTCTAATTCCCTTGCTTTAATCGCATCAATTAAAAAGTTATAGGCGCCTTGACGTAATTGAAAATGAATATGAGGATATTGTTCTTTAAACTCAGCTAACAAGTGCGGCAACATCGTACTAGCTAGACTGGTCGGAAAGCCAATTTTAATTGATCCACGCTCAGGATCAATGTATTCATCCATTTGTTTTTTCGCGAAATCAATCGCTTTCATCGCTTCTTTCGCATGCACTAAAAAGATTTTACCAATCGGCAATAACTTCACATTACGACCTTCTCGTTCAAATAACTGTACCCCTAATTCACTTTCTAAATTAGCTATTTGCCGGCTGATGGCTGATTGCGCCACATGAAGATGGAGCGCTGCTTCAGAGACGTGTTCGCGTTCAGCTACTTCAATAAAGTACTTCAATTGTCTAAATTCCATTGGTTATCCCTCATTTGTATGATTGATTTTATCCCGATTAAAACGGGGGAGGCATTGACACGATGTTAATCCACCGTTATATATTCATCTCATTTTGAGATAGTAGTGATGGTTTATATATATTGTATATATAAATCAGTCCAATTACAATAGATTCAAATCAAAAAATATAAAAAAGCACGAGGGGGACAATCATCATGCGTTTCAATGAAAAAATACAAGCAAACGGCATGTATCAACCGAGTTATGAACGTGATAATTGCGGCATTGGCTTATATGCGAACTTAGATGGAAACAAAAGCCACGCCATTGTAAAGAACGGACTTGATATGTTAACAAAGCTCGATCACCGCGGGGGACAAGGGAGTGATCCGAATACGGGTGACGGGGCTGGCCTTATGATTCAAATTCCTGATCAATACTTCAGAAAGGTCCTACCAACCATTGATTTACCTGAACCCGGTGACTATGCCGTCGGGATGTTTTTCTTCCAACAACATGATCCTCATTTTTCCGCTTACAAAAGTCAGATTAATCAGATAATAAAACAAGAAAAGGAAACATTAATGACGTGGCGCAAGGTACCGACAAACGTTGAACAGATTGGGGCACTAGCCAAAGAATCAGCGCCAGTAGTGTATCAAGTATTTATTAAACGAACGGTGGCTGAACAGGGCTTACCTTTTGAACGCGTCTTATACCGCATGAGAAAACAGATGGAACGATTCGCAAAAGGACATGACGAAGCTTTCTATATACCAAGTTTTTCAAGTCAAACCATCGTCTTTAAGGGTTTACTGACCTCTTATCAAGTCGATCAATTTTACATTGACTTAAAGGATGAGGATGTCGTGTCTCACTTTAGTCTCGTTCACTCTCGCTTTAGCACGAATACATTTCCGTCATGGGAGCGAGCGCATCCGAATAGATATTTAATTCACAATGGAGAAATCAATACGTTACGTGGCAATATCAATAAAATGAAAGCTCGGGAACATAACTTAAAGGCCGATGTCTTTGGTGATGATTTTGAAACCATTTTACCGATTTTAAATGAAGACGGCAGTGATTCATCGGTCCTTGATAACGCCTTAGAATTCCTAATTCTCTCAGGTAAATCGCCACAAGAAGCGGCGATGATGTTAATCCCAGAACCATATGAGAATGAAGAGACGATGTCAGAAGATAAAAGAGCCTTTTATCGCTATATGAGTGCGGTGTCTGAGGAATGGGACGGTCCGACATCAATGACCTTCACCAATGGTAAACAACTTGGCGCAATTTTAGATCGGAATGGTCTTAGACCGGCTCGTTATGTGATTACGAAAGAGCGCGATATCATTTATGCTTCTGAAGTTGGGGTATTACCGATTGATGAAGAAACGATTATTGAAAAGAATCGATTAAAACCGGGCGAAATGTTGTTTATCGATTTTGAACAAGGACGGATTATTCCTGATGAAGAAATCAAGGAATCGGTTGTGACAACATACCCGTATAAAAACTGGTTAGCTGATGAGGTTCGCCATATCACAAAGCCACAATCGTTAACAGTAAAAAAACGTTCAGATCTCTTATCACGTCAACGCGCGTTTGGATATACCCATGAGGTGATAGAAAACTATTTGATTGCCTTACAGGAACAAAAGAAAGACCCCATTGGCGCGATGGGCATTGATACCCCACTGGCGGTATTATCAAATAAACAACAATCGTTATTTCACTATTTTAAACAAACATTTGCTCAAGTCACCAATCCTCCGATTGATGCTTATCGTGAACGACATGTTATATCAACAAAAGTCTGGTTAGGAAAAGAAGGCGATTATTTAAATGCCTCCCCTGATAATGTGAGACGCATTGAATTGCCCCATCCAATTTTAACCGCTGAAGAGCTCGATCAATTGATTACCTTAGGTGACGATTTTAAAAGCGCACGTCTTAAGACGACGTTTACCAATCATTTGTCAGAGGCACTAACGGCACTTCATGAGAAAGCAGAAGCATTAATAGACGACGGGCACGCGCTTCTCATTCTTACTGATGAAGATATGAATGAAGACAACGTCACGATTCCAACCCTCCTTGCGACATCTAGTTTGCACCAATATTTGATTCGTCAAGGGATTCGTTCTAAGGTCAGCTTAATTGTTGTCTCTGGTGAAGTGAAAGAAGCCCATCACTTTGCTTGTTTACTCGGATATGGCGCGGATGCTATCTTACCGTATTTAGTTTATGAAACGTATCAACAATTGATAGAAGATGAGACACTCTCACAAACGTTAACGGACACGATCAATACGTACATCGAGACAATGGTTGACGGTGTCGTTAAAGTGATGTCGAAGATGGGGATTTCAACCTTTAGAAGTTATCAAGGTGCACAAATTTTTGAAGCGGTCGGGATTAGTCGCGACGTGATTAATCAACACTTTACCGGAACGACGTCTGTATTAGATGGGATTACCCTTGATGTGATTGAACAAGAAGCACGCATGTTTCATGAGGCAGGCTTTAATACAAGCGACAAACGGTTACCTGAAGGTAGTGAGTTTCAGTGGCGACATGACGGTGAAAGTCATGCCTATAATCCCGCGACCCTTACACAATTACAATGGGCCGCAAGGCGCGGAGACTATCATTTATTTAAACGTTATACCAAACAAATGGAAACCCAGCACATCGGCTTTTTAAGACATCTCCTTGACTTTAACGAACAAGTTGCGATTGACCTCAGTGAGGTTGAACCGGTTGATTCAATCGTCAAACGCTTTAAAACAGGCGCCATGAGTTATGGTTCGATTAGTCGCGAGGCACATGAAACGTTAGCGATTGCGATGAACCGATTAGGGGGTAAAAGTAACAGTGGGGAAGGCGGGGAAGAAAAAGATCGCTTTATTCAAACGGATCCGCTAATCAATAAAATGAGTGCGATTAAACAAGTAGCGTCCGCTCGGTTTGGTGTAGACAGTGATTACTTAGTCCACGCAAATGAATTACAAATCAAAATGGCGCAAGGCGCAAAGCCAGGCGAAGGTGGTCAATTACCAGGTGATAAGGTATATCCGTGGATTGCAAACACACGCCGTTCAACACCAGGTGTCGATTTGATTTCACCACCACCGCATCATGATATTTATTCGATTGAAGATTTAGCTCAGCTCATCTTTGATTTAAAAAATGCCAATCCAAAAGCACGGATTAGTGTGAAACTGGCCGCGAAGTCCGGTGTCGGTACGATCAGTGCCGGTGTAGCTAAAGGTAAAGCTGATGTTATTAGTATCGTTGGTTATGACGGTGGTACGGGCGCCTCACCAAAAACGAGTATTAAGCATACCGGCTTACCTTTAGAAATTGGTTTAACAGAGGCCCACCAAACACTCATTTTAAATGGACTCAGACAACGGGTGACATTAGAGACAGACGGTAAACTACTCACAGGGAAAGATGTTGTTATGAGCGCTATTTTAGGAGCAGAAGAATTTGGTTTTGCGACAGCGCCACTCGTTATTTTAGGTTGTGTCATGATGCGTGTCTGTCATTTGGATACTTGCCCGGTAGGTGTTGCTACCCAAAATCCAGCCTTACGTGAACGTTTCACCGGCAAACCGGAAGACATTGAAAATTTTATGCGATTTATCGCAGAAGACATGCGTGAAATCATGGCCTCACTCGGTGTGAGGACGGTGGATGAATTAGTCGGACAAACCCAACTACTCAAAATTCATGAACGTAAAAACCTCCACTGGAAAGCAAGGTACTTGGATTTATCACGATTGTTATATAAACCAGCATCTGATTTTTGCTTAAAGAAAGAAACCCAAGCACACCAGTTAGAAGAAACATTAGACCAAGCCATTCTTTACCCGTATTTTAAAGCATCGATTGAAGAAAAAGTACCACAACATATTAAGTTACATGTCACTAATATTGACCGCGCAACCGGAACAACGCTTGGTTATCATGTGACAAAAGCACACGGTGAACAAGGACTACCAGAAGATACGATTAATATCCACTTATCAGGTTCATCTGGACAAAGTGTCGCTGCTTTCATACCAAAAGGGATGACCATCCACTTAACAGGAGACGCCAATGACTATGCCGGAAAAGGGCTCTCAGGTGGCAAGCTAATCATTGAGGCAACAGAGACGATGAAACCAATGGCCGATCAAGCCATCATCGCCGGTAACGTTTGTTTTATCGGGGCAACATCTGGTGAAGGTTACATCAACGGGCTTGCAGGCGAACGATTTGCGGTAAGAAATAGTGGGGCGAACCTTGTTGTAGAAGGTGTTGGTGATAACGGCTGTGAATATATGACCGCAGGTCAGGTTGTCATCATTGGTTCCATCGGCAAGAATTTTGCGGCAGGTATGTCAGGTGGTGAAGCTTATCTTTATACAACAAATAAAGAAGCCACACGTGCCTATATTAATCAAGAACTGGTCGACCTAGATGATTCTTTAAGTAACGAAGCGTTAAACAAGGTCAAACAACAGCTTATTAATCATAAAAAGCTGACGGGTTCTGTAAAAGCTCATGATATTTTAGACAACTGGGAGACGGAAAAAAATCACTTTATCTCAGTCATTCCGCGTCGTTATAAACGTGTGACTGGTAAAATTGAAGGTTTTATGTCAACAGGTTCGACACATGAAGAAGCTAGTTTACTCGCCTTCAATGAAATAAAAGCCGACAAAATAAAAGCCGGACTCAAAGTTAAATAAGAAAGGAGCAAAATAAATGGGGAAACCGACAGGATTTATTGACTATAAACGAGAAGTGGCAAAAGAGCGTGATCATCTCACCCGATTAAAGGATTGGGGAGAATACCAAGGACGTTTGACCGATGAACAATTAAAAACAGAAGGGGCACGCTGCATGAATTGTTCAATCCCATTTTGTCATACCGGGATTGATATAAATAAACAAGTCTCTGGTTGTCCTTTGCATAACTTAATCCCAGAGTGGAATGATTTAGTCTATAAAGAGCGCTTCGAAGAGGCACTTGATCGGTTACTGATGACGAACAATTTCCCTGAGTTCACCGGGCGGGTATGCCCCGCTCCGTGTGAAGGGGCCTGTACGGTCAGTATTCATGATGATGCGGTGGGTATAAAAAATATTGAGCGGGCGATTATTGACCGTGGATTTGATGAAGGATACATTACCGCTCGTATACCTAAAGAACGTACTGGTAAAAAAGTGGCGATTATCGGATCCGGTCCGAGTGGTTTAAGTGCAGCTGATGAACTGAATCAACAAGGACATACTGTGACAATATTTGAAAAAGCTGACCGAGCCGGAGGATTATTAATGTACGGTATTCCAACAATGAAACTAGATAAGGATATTGTTGAAAGGCGCATCAACTTATTAAAAGAAGAAGGCATTATTTTCAATTTAAATACTGACGTTGGAAAAGACATCTTACCAGAAGACTTAAAACGGGATTTCGACAGTGTCATCGTCTGTACCGGTGCTGAGGCGCCTCGGGACTTAAAGATTCAAGGACGCGAATTAAAAGGGATCCACTTTGCGATGGATTACTTAACAAAACAAACAAAAAGTTACTTAGACAAAAAAGACACATCACTCTCAGCCGAAGGAAAAAATGTTGTCGTGATCGGTGGCGGAGACACGGGGGCTGACTGTGTGGCGACAGCCATTCGACAAGGGGCTAAAAATGTCCGTCAACTGGCGATTACCCCAGCTTTCCCACAAACACGGGCTAAAGGTAACGAATGGCCAAGTTACCCTAATGTTTTCCGGGAAGATTATGCCCATAAAGAAGCAAAGATGATCTTTAACCGAGAAGTAAGAGAATTCTTAACTGAAACGCATGCGTTTATTGATGACGGAGAAGGTCATGTGCAAGCCTTATTCACAAGGAAGATTGAAGAGATTTCTACCACTGAAGGCGTCCGTTACGAAAAAGTTGATCGTGGGGATGACGTTATTCCAGCTGACTTAGTCATTTTAGCGATTGGGTTCGTCGGACCGCAACAATCATTGTTAGACCGTTTCGGTGTCGAAATGAAAAACAATCGGATTGATGCGGACTATCAAGATTTTAGAACGAACGTAAAAAATGTATTCGCTGCAGGAGATGCCAGACGCGGACCTTCGCTAATTGTGTGGGCAATCCAAGAAGGCCGCGAAGTAGCGAAAGTCGTCCATGATTATCTCATTAACCAAAAAGTTAAACAATATGCATAACAAACGGTGGGGCTGTCAAAAGAGACAGCCTCTTTTCATTACTTTCTATGACTATTTGGTCAAATCGTGCGTGTGAACGCCAACGATGAAAGGTCATACAAGATAATTATTGGCTCTGTTTAGCGCGCAATTAGTATCTGATACTAATAACACCTACGTATGTTTTGAAAATTCATAAATTAACTATTGTTTTTTGAAACGGATTAGGTCTACAATAGAAAAAGACAAGATATTAATAAAAGGGAGTCAAGTATAATGCAAACTATTTCTATTACACCATCAGAGAATAAAAAACAGAAACCCGCCGATGATTCTTTAGTCTTTGGCCGACAATTTACTGATCACATGTTTATCATGGATTACGAAGAAGGCCGCGGGTGGTATGATCCTCGCGTTGTACCTTATCAGCCATTAGAGATGGACCCAGCCGCGATGATTTTCCATTACGGTCAAACGGTCTTTGAAGGATTAAAAGCTTACCGGACAAAGCAAGATACGATTCAACTCTTCCGCCCGGCTGAAAATATTAAACGCTTGAATCGATCAAATGCGCGTATGTGTATTCCAACGCTTGATGAATCAATGGCTTTAGAAGCTATTCAAACATTGGTGGATATCGATCGAGATTGGGTGCCTCATAAAGAAGGGACAAGTCTCTATATTCGTCCGTTCGTCATTGCGACAGAACCTTACCTTGGGGTATCAGCGTCTAAGACGTATACCTTTATGATCATTCTCTCACCCGTTGGCGCTTACTATGAAGCAGGGATTAACCCCGTTAAAATCGCCGTTGAAAATGAGTATATTAGAGCAGTAAAAGGCGGTACCGGTGAAGCGAAAACAGCAGGTAACTATGCGGGCAGTATGATTGCCCAAGAAAACGTCGCGAAGAAAGGCTATGCACAAGTTCTTTGGCTCGATGGGCATGAACGAAAATACATTGAAGAAGTAGGCAGTATGAATGTCTTCTTTAAAATAGGTGATAAAGTCGTTACCCCGCATTTAAGTGGGAGCATTTTACCTGGTGTCACCCGCAAATCAGTGATCCAATTGCTTAAAGATTGGGGCATAACAGTAGAAGAACGTCCGATTCTTTTATCCGAAATTTTGGATGCCCATAAGAACGGTCAACTGGAAGAAGCATTCGGTTCAGGTACGGCCGCAGTTATTTCGCCGATGGGGGAATTGTTCTATAATGATCAGTCCTATGTAATCAATCATCATACAACTGGCGCATTATCCAAACGTGTTTATGACACGCTGACTGGGATTCAATATGGGACGGTTGACGACCCTCATAACTGGATTGTTGATGTTCCGAAAAAATGAAAAGTTTTCTGATAATTTTCAGTTGACATTTTTGCGTTGTTTTTAGATAATGGAATCACATCTAAATAGAGACGGATAAATAAGAACCAGTAAACAATGAATATATGACAGAGAGAGAAATGCGCATGTGGCTGAAACATTTCTCCATATCCCTTCTTCGTTGAACCTATTCTTATCGTCGTTAAGGTAAACTTAACCGCTCTAAGATTTAACGATCTCGAGCGTTATCAAAATAAGAGGACTCAAGACTTTGAGTCAACAATGGTGGTACCGCGGAAACACTACTTTTCGTCCATTGCATCACATGAGATGTATGGAGAAAAGTAGTGTTTTCTTTATACACAAACAACATCATAAAAAAACATATGTAAAGAAACAAATGAAAGTTTGAGAAAGAATGGTGATGGATCATGATTGAAAAACGTGTTGTTGTTAAAATTGGTAGCAGTTCACTGACAAAAAAAGATGGTTCTTTGTCGATTGAAAAATTGACTGAACATGCGGAAGCCATTGTGCAATTACTAGAGGAAGGATTAGAAGTTGTTTTAATCTCCTCAGGAGCGATTTCAGCAGGATTTAGAGATTTGGGATACTCCTCACGTCCCGTAACCGTCCAAGGTAAACAAGCCGCTGCAGCGGTTGGACAAGGCCTGTTAATTGAAGCCTATAACCAGGCATTTAAAAAGCATGGCTATGTCTCTGCTCAGCTTTTACTGACAAGAGACGTCTTCACAAATAAAGAACAGTTCTCAAATGTATATCAAACGATCACCGAGTGTTTAAAACGTAAAGTGGTGCCGATTATTAACGAAAATGATTCGGTGGCGATTGATGAGATGACGTTTGGTGATAACGATATGCTTAGTGCACAGGTGAGTGGATTAGTGAACGCTGATCAGCTGATTCTTTTGACAGACGTCAATGGGATTTATGATAAGAACCCGGGGCAATATGCGGATGCCAAACGCTTTAATCACCTCGGTTATATTTCTAATGAATTGATCCAAACAACCAGCCAAGATTCATCATCTAAAGTAGGGACAGGCGGGATGAAATCAAAACTGATCGCCGCCCAACTCGCAACAAATGTCGGGGTTAATTGTTTTGTTGGTACGGGGCAAGGTAAAGATAAATTGGTCAATATTCTAAAGGGGAGTGGTGACGGGACGTATATTGGCACGAGAGAAACAGTCCATGTAAGAAAACATAAACAGTGGATTGCTTACCATTCAGAACCAACTGGGCGCGTCATTATCGATGAAGGGGCAAAAAAAGCCTTGTTATCTGATGGGAAGAGTCTGTTAGCGGCTGGTATTATCGGAGTGGAAGAAGACTTTGATGCTCAGGACATTGTCGATATTTACTTTAATCAAGACCAAATCGCAAAAGGGCAAGTCAACTATTCCGCCGACCAAATCAAACAAGTCCGCGGTCTCAGTAGTCAAGAAGCGATGTTACTCACCGGTTGTACGCACCCAGAAGTGGTGCATCGAAATAATCTTATATTAACGATTCAGGAGG
The DNA here is from genome assembly GCF_900116255.1 of Halolactibacillus miurensis. Taxonomy (GTDB): domain Bacteria; phylum Bacillota; class Bacilli; order Bacillales; family Amphibacillaceae; genus Halolactibacillus; species Halolactibacillus miurensis. Next base: position 29,714 of record NZ_FPAI01000012.1, on the reverse strand, counting down.
GGAAATAATGACGTCACTAGAAACATTAGGTCAACAAGCAAAAGCAACAACTCTGCGCTTACAACAAGCCTCAACAGAGGAGAAGAACCAAGCGCTACTAAAAATTGCCGATGTCCTTGAAGCAAGACAAAAAGATATTTTATCAGAGAATGAAAAAGATTTAGTCAAAGCGAAAGAAAAAGGGATTAGCGACTCGGTCATTGACCGCATTCGCCTTACCGAAGACCGTATCAAACAAATGGCCGATGCTTTGCGGGAATTAACTGAGCTCGACGATCCGATTGGTGAGGTATTAGACTCTTTCACGCGTCCTAATGGGTTAGCGATTGAAAAAGTTGCCGTACCGATTGGTGTCATTGGTATGATCTACGAAGCACGTCCCAATGTGACAATTGATGCCGCAAGCCTCTGTTTAAAAACAGGTAATGCGGTCATCTTACGCGGGAGTTCTTCGGCGATTTATTCGAACATCGTGCTCGTTGATGTCATTAAAGACGCATTAAAACAAACAACGTTACCCGTGAATAGTGTTCAGCTCATTGAAGATACGTCACGAGACACAGCAGAAAAAATGTTCCGCTTAAACGACTACTTGGACGTATTAATTCCACGCGGGAGTAAAAACCTGATTGATACGGTTGTCAGTAAGTCCTCTGTCCCCGTCCTTGAAACAGGCGCAGGGAATTGCCATATGTTTATTGACCATGATGCCAATGTCATAATGGCGCTAGAGCTTGTCATTAATGCGAAAACACAGCGCCCATCTGTGTGTAATGCAATTGAGACCGTTCTTGTCGATGCGACGTGGTTTGATCAACACGGTGAGGCGTTGCTTCACGAATTGAGCTCACACGGTGTCCTCGTTCATGGCGATCAAACCGTCAAAGATAAAGAGCCATCCATCCTCTTAGCAACCGACGAGGATTATGCAACCGAATATTTGGATCTAGAAATTGCGATGAAAGTGGTTCAATCAACAGACGAGGCGATTAAGCATATCAATACCTACGGTACGAAACATTCCGAAGCAATTATTTCTGAAACAAATGAGCATGTATTAGCCTTTCTAAATGATGTCGATGCGGCCTGCGTGTATCATAATGCCTCTACCCGCTTTACTGATGGCTTTGAATTTGGTTTTGGTGCCGAGATTGGGATTAGTACACAAAAGCTACATGCTCGTGGTCCAATGGGCTTAAAAGCGCTCACTTCAACAAAATATTTGTTAAAAGGGAATGGACAATATAAGAAATAAATGCGTAGATAAAATTTATAGATGAAATTTGACCATTTTTGCGTTAGAATTATCATCGTATGAAACAAATGATGAGGAGTTGTCACTATGAGTAAAACATTAATTTTCGGACACAAAAATCCAGATACGGATACGATCGCATCAGCGATCAGCTATGCCTATTTAAAACAACAAATCGGCGAAGAGGCTGAAGCTGTTCGCTTAGGTGAAATCAGTAAAGAAACGGCGTTTGCCCTAGACTATTTCAACACAGAAGCCCCGCGTTTCGTTGAGACTGTTAAAAACGAAGTCGATCACGTGATTTTAGTTGATCATAACGAAAGACAACAAAGTGTGAGTGACATTGATGACGTAAAAGTAACAGAAGTCATCGATCACCACCGGATCGCCAATTTTGAAACGAGTGATCCCTTATACTACCGTGCTGAACCTGTTGGATGTACAGCCACAATCTTAAACAAGTTATTTAAAGAGCACGGTGTCAGCATTCCGAAAAACATTGCTGGATTAATGCTATCAGCAATTGTCTCTGATTCATTACTCTTTAAATCACCGACATGTACAGAAGAAGATGTCAAAGCCGCAAAAGAATTGGAAGCTATCGCAGGCGTTGATGTCCATACGTATGGCTTAGATATGTTAAAAGCAGGTGCTGATTTAAGTGATAAATCAGTGAATGACTTATTAACACTGGATGCTAAACCATTCACAATGGGCGATAAACATGTTGAGGTAGCCCAGGTTAACACAGTCGACCCACGTGACTTATTAGCACAAAAAGCGGCGATTAAAACGGCGATTACTCACGTCATTGAGGCGAGTCACCTTGATTTATTTGTCTTCTTAATCACCGACATTTTAACGAATGATTCAACAGTTATTGCGCTTGGAAACGAACAAGCCGCCGTTAATGAAGCCTTTGGGGTAAAACTTGAAGATGACATCGCTGTACTTAAAGGCGTTGTTTCACGTAAGAAACAAGTCGTGCCACAATTGACAGATATCTTGGCGTAATTTATAGACATAGTTTAAATAAGCAAAAAGGAGGAGCACTCATGCTGCTTCTTTTTGCTTTCTTTTAATATGTCTCATTGATTTCCATTTTGGGATGCACACACTTTCTGTACTAATACAGAAAACCTTTTCTTTCTCTGAGTATTTTTTCAGAATAGTTCCCGTTTTTCGAAAATTATGATAGGATAGTAGATACGATTATTTATCAAGCAGGAGGGATTATGTATTATGCCTACAGAAAAACCAATCGATGTGAAGGATATTATTATCGCGCATCAGCGCATTAAAGATGTTGTGACAAAAACACCACTCCTTCTTGATCCGATTCTTTCTGAAAAATATGACTGTAATGTCTACTTAAAACGTGAAGATCTACAAGTCGTGCGTTCTTTTAAAATTAGAGGTGCGTATAATTTTATGCAAAGCTTAGCTGAGGAAGATCTGAAGAATGGGGTTGTATGTGCCAGTGCAGGGAACCACGCCCAAGGTGTGGCTTATTCGTGTAAAGCAATGAACATCAAAGGTACGATCTTTATGCCGACCACGACACCAAGGCAAAAGGTTGACCGTGTTCAGTTCTTTGGTGGAGATGCGGTTGATGTCATTCTTACGGGGGATACATTTGATGACGCGAGCGATGAATCAAAGAAATTCTGTGAGGCGAATGATATGGCGTTTATCCATCCATTTGATGATGAGCGGACGATCGCCGGCCAAGGAACGATTGGCCTTGAAATATTAGAGGCGATTAATGAGCCTGTTTCACACATGTTTATGTCTGTCGGTGGCGGTGGTCTTATCTCAGGTGTGGCAACTTATGTGAAGAATATTAGCCCGGAAACAAAAATTATCGGTGTCGAACCGGCAGGGGCTGCATCGATGCAAGCTTCTTTTAAAGCAAATAAAGTCGTTAAACTTGATTATGTCGATAAATTTGTGGATGGGGCCAGCGTGAAACGGATTGGTGATAAGACCTTTAAAATAGCGAAACCATTAGTCGATGGTTTTGCGACGATCCCAGAAGGACGGATTTGTACGACAATGCTAGACTTATACAATGAAAATGCGATTGTGACTGAGCCAGCAGGGGCCATGCCTGTCAGTGCGCTAGAAGATTACCAAGACGAGATCAGAGGTAAAAATGTCGTGGTCATCGTGAGTGGTGGTAATAATGATATCGACCGGATGCAAGACATTAAAGAACGCTCCTTAATTTATGAAGGTTATAAACATTACTTTATCGTTAGCTTCCCGCAACGCGCCGGCGCTCTTAGATCATTTTTAACTGATGTACTTGGTAGGGATGATGATATTACCCGATTTGAATATACGAAGAAAAATAATCGTGACCGAGGACCAGTGCTGGTGGGGATTGAACTCAAGTATAAAGAAGATTACGAACCACTTATTGATCGGATGCATGACAAAGGTTTTAGTTACATTGAAATAAATAAAGACCAGGATTTATTTCAACTGCTTATTTAATTATCAGAAGTATGCTATAATACGAAAGAGAGGTGGCTTTCACCTCTTTTTTTCATGTTTAAATACGAGTAAAAAATGGTATAGGACTATGTTAGCCATTTACAAGACAATGGAGGTTTATGAAATGAAAGTTAAAATGCTCGTCCAGTCTCAATATAAGTCAGAATTACTTAGAGAAGGTAAAGTATATGACATTAATGATGACACAGCAAAACGTTGGATTTTAAGCGGATTAGCAGAAAAAGCACCTGACACTGATGAATCAAAGCCGGTCCAATAAACGACCAAAACGATCAACAAACTGGGACCGGTCACTTTCAGTAAAGGCTTTTGGTCCCTTCATACGACCACCTGCTTTTCTCACTTGACTCGAAAGATAACGTGATTGAAGTAACTGATCCATCGTTTCTCTCTTATAGAGCGTGCCTCTTGGATGTATGATGTGAGGCGTCTTTGCTAAAGCTAAAGAAGCGAGGCCATAATCAGCTGTAATTAACACGTCTCCAGGATTAATTAAGCGCATAATGCGGTAATCGCTGGCTTCTTTTTCTTGATCAACGTACACCACGTTTACATGGTCTCTGAGCGACTTTAAACTGTAATGCGCATAACTTTTTACTAACGTGACAGATTCATCGTGTTTATAGGCAAGGTCAATCACTTCATCAGTGACTGGACAACTATCAGCATCAACATAAATCAATTAAAACATCACCTTTCGTTGTTCTATAACAGTTGTTATAGGATAGCATGTGCCTAAATTATAAATTTAATCAAGATGGGAGTCAATGCAATGGATAATTATTTACCAGGACAAATTGTTACACTTACGGTTAAACGTGTCATTGATACAGGCTATGTATTAACTGACCTCGACCATGAGGCATTAGAAGTACTGCTGCATACGAATGAAGCAGGGGACGAAGCGTTATCAGAGGGGGACGAGGTGAAAGTATACCTCTATCACGATAAGCAAAAACAACTGATCGCAACGACCACTATACCTCATGTCACAACCGATGTGTTTGACTGGGCAGAAGTGACAGAAGTAAAGCCAGGACTAGGTGTTTTCGTAGATATTGGGACATCAAAACATGTGCTTGTATCAAACGATGACCTACCAGAGCATATGTCAGCTTGGCCTACGGTTGGGGACGTCTTATATGTCACACTGAAACACGATAAAAACAATCGATTATTGGCTGATCCTGTCTCAGAGGCTGATTTTGAAGGGAATTGGGACTTAGCGTCAGAAGCGTTGTTCAATCAAGACCTTGGTGGGCGAGTGTTCCGCAGCGGAAAAGAAGGGGCTGTCGCGATTACTGATGATGGTTACCGTGCATTCATTCACCACACAGAACGTAACAGAGAACCGAGAATTGGGGAATGGGTTGAAGGTCGTGTGATTAAGGTGAAACAAGACGGCACATTGAATATGTCGCTCTTACCACGTAAACAAGAAGCGCAAGAGGTTGATGCAGAAAAATTATTTAATTATATGCAACAGCATGACGGTGAAATGCCGTTCACAAGTAAAACCGACCCAGAAATTATTCGCCAAACATTTAATATGAGTAAAGCGGCATTTAAGCGTGCCATAGGCAAACTGTTAAAAGATCGCTTAATTGTGATTGAGGACACTAGAATCATATTAACAGAATCTGAAAGTCATCCTTCATAAATTTCCAAAATAATTAATGTTTATACAGCTTTAGACTGGGTCTGAAGTCACATTATGAAAATTATTTTTGATTTTTTTCTTCCTATTAACTATATCAAGTTTTAGAATCTGTTCGAGAATCGATTTAAGTCAAAATTATTTGAACGAAGTCGATATAATCGATATAATAGTAATGCTTGAAGCTTTTTAAACTTTTTAAAAGCTTGCTGAATGATTGGGGGTGCGTAAAAGAATGAGTGTAAATACCATTGATCAAGTCAAACAAATTGAGCGTGAAGCAATTGAGCTGGAACGCGAATACAAAGACCGATTGAAACAAATGGAACAAGAGACAGAAGAGACGATTCAATCGATGAAAGAGAAGGTTGAAAAAGATCTCAACACTTTCAAAGAAGAACAGTCAAAATTGAAAGAAGAAAAGCTCGATAAGTTAAAAGCTTCTATTAAAGAAGAAGAAGATCAAGCCGTTAGCCAATTAGAAACAAACTTTAAAGAGAAAGAAGACAAATTGGTTGATGCGGTCATTGAGGAGGTTATGAGGACATATGGCAATAGCTAAAATGAAAAAACTAACACTCATATCTTTTCATGAACAAAAAGATCAGTTGCTGCAATCAATTCAAGCATTGCAACGCTTCGAGGTTGTTGATTTACCTTCTTCGGACTTAGGTGAGTTAGACGTGTCACCTTACGAAGTTGATAACTTAGAAACAATCGTTAAGAAGTATGAGACAAGAATTGACCAAGTACAGACAGCTTTAAGCTTTGTTCAGCCATATTTACCAAAGCGTCCACTTAAAGAAACACTGCGTGAAAAAAGAAAAGAATACTCTTTAGAAGAACTCGAACAAGAGATTTTCACTTTTTCGCCAAAAACCCTTGTGAAAGATGTGCTTGATTTAGAGAAGCGATTAGATACAATCGCTGAACGAAAAAAAGACTTACGAGACAAGGAAGCTTTCTTTAAAAATTGGAAAAAGCTCGATGTTAGTGCGCACGATCTTCGTTCGATGGAACGTATTACAGGTAGTGTTGGTATCATTCCTCAGCATGATCAGAATACATATATGACCATGCTGGAAGCATCAGACTTACTCTATGTCAATGAAGTGTATCAAACGCGTGATGAAATTGGGGTAGCCGTTTATTATGATCGTCGGGATCAAGACGCGATTAAACCTTTACTGAACGACGCACACTTTGAAACAGTCACTGAAAAGTTAACTGAATCTCCTCGATTAGCATTAGGGGACATTGATAAAGAGTTAAAAGCTTTAAAGAAAGAAACAACATCAATCAAAGACCGATTAGCTAAAATGTCGAAAGAAGTTTGGCAACTGATGCTCACTGAAGAGTATTATGAAGCGAAACTTCAACGCGAACGCAGCAAGCTGTTTTTAATTGATGAAAAACACCTCTTTATTATGGAAGGTTGGCTAGAAGAAGAAGAAGTGCCTCATATGGAAGCGGCGCTCAAGCGCATCTTACCAGAAGAGGAATACGTCCTTTATGTCAACGACGTGAAAGAGGAAGAATATGACGATGTACCGGTTGTCTTAAAAAACAACGATTACGTCTCACCATTTGAAAGCATAACGGCTATGTACAATTTACCTAAGTACAACGAAATTGACCCGACACCATTTTTAGCACCGTTCTACCTCTTATTCTTTGGTATGATGGCAGCTGATGTGGGATACGGTCTATTGTTATGGATGGCAACATTCGTTGTCTTAAAATTCACTGAAGTTTCTCCCGCGATGAAGAAGAACATGCGTTTCTTCCATCTACTATCGTATCCAACCATTATTTGGGGATTGATATACGGCTCATTCTTCGGTGCAGCGATGCCAATCGTCTTGTTATCGACAACAAATGATGTTATTACTATCTTAATCATTTCTGTTATCTTCGGTTTAACTCAAATTTTCTTCGGCTTAGGTATTAACACGTATCTTAAGCTTAGAAATAAAGACAAATTCGGAGCTTTTAGTGATGGTATAGGTTGGATCGGTATTTTTGCCGGTATTATCATCCTCTTACTCGGTAACATGGTCTTAGACAGTGAAATTCTTGGCACGATTGGGGCTGTGGTTGCTGTTGCTAGTGCACTAGGTATTATTCTAGCGACAACACTTGGCTCAGAGAACAAAGCACTCGGTGTCGGTTTAGGTGTCTATAACTTATATGGTATTACCGGTTACATCGGCGATATCGTTAGTTACACCCGTTTGATGGCCTTAGGGGTATCAAGTGGTAGTATTGCCCTTGCCTTTAATATGATCATTGGCTTTATTCCAGGCGTTGGTCGGTTTACTATCGGGGCAGTATTATTCATCGTGTTACACGCTGTTAACTTAGGACTTACGTTCCTTAGTTCATATGTGCACGGTGCACGTTTAATCTTTGTTGAGTTCTTCGGTAAGTTCTATGAAGGTGGCGGTAAAGCCCTTAAGCCTTTAAGAGCTGCTGAAAAACATATTCAATTAAAAAATCAAAAACAATCATAAGTAATGGAGGAATTTTATTATGGAAAACTGGTTAACATTTTACGCAGAAAATAACGGAGGATTTATCTTTGCAGCATTAGGGATCGCGATCGCGGTTATCTTCTCTGGTTGGGGTTCAGCACGTGGTGTAGGTATGACAGGTGAGGCAGCAGCATCACTGATTAAAGAACAACCTGAAAAATTTGGTAAGTCACTTATTCTTCAGTTACTACCTGGTACACAAGGTCTTTATGGTTTCGTTATTGGTTTCTTGATTTACTTAAACATGGACCAAGCAATGCCTTTAGCTGACGGAATCTATATGCTTATGGCCGCACTTCCTATCGCATTTACTGGTTTAACTGCTGGTTTTGCTCAAGGTCGTGTATCTACTGCAGCTGTACAAATCTTAGCAAAAAGAGAAGAACAAAACTCTAAAGGTATCATTTACTCAGCGATGGTTGAAACTTATGCAATCCTAGGGTTCGTTATTTCCTTCTTACTTGTTTTAGCATAAGATAAAATATTAGTGAGAGGATGGGGACTATGAAAGATTTACAAGCTTTGTCCGCACAGATTTTGGCTAAAACCAAAGAAGAGGGACAAAAGAAAATCGAGCAATACGAAGAAGTTGCTAATGACCGAGTTGAAGAACAACGTCAAAAGCTTGTGGAAAGTCAAAAGAATCGACAAGAACAAATCGAAACTCAAATGAAAAATGACTATGATCGCGAAGCGCAAACATTAGCGAACAACAAACGAAATGCTGTCCTTGGTAAGAAACAAGCCTTGTTACATGATGTCTTCAATAAAGCTGCTGAAAAAATGGCGAATTGGGACAATGTAACATTCGCTACCTTTTTATCAGGTGTCCTTTCACAACTTGAACAAGACAAACAGTGGCAAATCGTTCCTGGTTCACGCTCAGTAGCTGTTTTTCAATCAGAAGAAGTAAAAGCGATCCTTAACGACTATCCGAAAATCAGTGTGGCTGATGAAGAAGTTAAAGGAAAAGGTGGCTTTATTGTCCAAGAAGACGGTATTGATTACAATTTCTGTTTTGATGTGCTTGTTCAGGAAATGAAGAAAGAATTTTCTCCACAACTTGCAACCTTAGCATTTAAAAACTAATGAATAAGGGGGGAGAATAAATGCAGGACACTCAATATAAGGGCGTCAACACGCTGCTTCGTGTCTATGAAACAAAGCTACTCTTACGTGATGATTATGAAAAATTATTACGTGCAGAAGACTTGCGCGAAGCACTTGAAATTCTAAAGAGTACCGATTATTTATTTGATGAGCACGACGTGCTCGAAAATAAGAATTTTGATGCATTTTTGATGCAGCGTGTGAAAAATATTTATGATGAGCTTTACGAAGTGACACCAGATTCAGAAGTCATTCAGATTTTCTCACTTCGATACAGTTATCACAATTTAAAAGTATTATTAAAACAACGCTTTACTGGGCTAGAGTTTGATCATTTACTCATTCCGATTGGCAAGCATCCGATTTCGGCCTTGCGTCAACTTGTCAATGCACGTCAATCAGATGAGTTAAACCCTGTTATGGTCGAAGGTGTGCAACTCGCGATTGAAGATTATGAAACGTATGGTCGACTAGAAGCAGCTGATGTCTTCATGGACACGTACTTTTACAAACATATGCGTAAAATCACTGATCGTTTGAAAAATCCAACGATCAGTCAAATGGCGGATGTCTTAATTGATCTAGACAACTTATCAACAGTCGTAAGAAGTCTACATCAAAATAAATCACGTTCATTCCTTCATACGGTCTTATCTAGTTCAGGGTCAATTTCTAAAAAAGCGATCATTGAAGCGAGTGAGCAAGGTGCCGTTAACGTTCTCAATGAACTGTACCTCGGTAAACCTTATGCGAGCCGTTTAGCAGCTGTTGTCAATGATCAAAAAGATGATCTAGATCCTATGGTTTTAGACAAAGTCATTGATGAAACGATAGATGAATTAATGGAAGAAGCAACATTCCAAGCCTTTGGCCCAATGCCGGTGATTGCTTTCTTATTTTTTGTTGAAAAAGAAGTAGCAAATCTCCGACTTATTCTCGTTGGGAAAGACAATCAAATTGATGAAGGTATTATAAGAGAAAGGATGCGACCAATTTATGGCCCATAAAATAGCAGTAGTTGGAGACAAAGATTCGGTCTTACCTTTCAAAATCTTAGGATTTGATGTGTTTGCATCTAGTACACCTCGGATTGCCCGCGAAACGATTGATCGTTTAGCTGAAGAACATTACGGGGTCATATACTTAACAGAAGCAATGGCGAAGGAAATTCCGGATACAATAAAACGTTACGATGCAGAAGTTCAACCCGCAATTATCCTAATCCCGAATCATAAGGGATCACTGAATATTGGTAAGTCCCGTATTCAAAAGAACATGGAAAAAGCCGTTGGACAAAACATCTTATAATTTGGGAGGGGACTTATTTGAAGAAAGGAACAATTGTTAAAGTTTCCGGTCCTTTAGTTATGGCAGAAGGTATGGAACATGCAAATATCCAAGACCTTTGCTATGTAGGGGACATGCGATTAGTAGGTGAGATCATTGAAATGCGATATGATGTTGCCTCTATCCAGGTATACGAAGAAACTTCTGGCGTAGGACCAGGCGAACCTGTTGAAACAACAGGAGAAGCCTTATCAGTAGAACTTGGACCAGGGATTGTGTCACAAATGTTTGACGGCATCCAACGTCCACTCGATACATTTAAAGCAAAAACGGATAGTAACTTCTTAGTAAGAGGGGTTAATATCGAAGCATTAGACCGTGAAAATAAATGGGTCTTTCATGCAACAAAAAATGTCGGTGACATGGTAGAACCAGGTGATATCATCGGGACTGTTCAAGAGACAAAAGTTATTGAGCACCGCGTGATGATTCCTCACGGTATTAAAGGTAAATTGACTGCAATCGAATCAGGTGAATTCTCACTTGAAGATGTTGTGGCTAAAGTAGAAACAGACAACGGTGAAAAAGACGTGACCATGCTACAACGCTGGCCAGTTCGTCGTGGACGTCCGTTCAAGAAAAAATTAAATCCTGATAAGCCGATGCTTACAGGACAGCGTGTTATCGATACATTCTTCCCAATCACTAAAGGTGGGGCTGCGGCTGTACCAGGACCATTTGGTGCCGGTAAAACCGTTGTACAGCACCAGATTGCGAAATTTAGTGACGTGGACTTAGTTGTTTACGTTGGTTGTGGTGAACGTGGGAATGAGATGACAGACGTACTAAACGAATTCCCTGAGCTCGTTGACCCGAATACAGGTGAATCGTTAATGGAACGTACGATTCTTATCGCCAATACATCAAACATGCCAGTAGCGGCACGTGAAGCATCTATCTATACGGGTATCACGATTGCAGAATATTTCCGTGATATGGGATACAGCGTGGCGATTATGGCCGATTCTACCTCACGTTGGGCAGAGGCACTTCGCGAGATGTCAGGTCGTTTAGAAGAGATGCCTGGTGATGAAGGTTACCCTGCTTACCTTGGTAGCCGTATTGCTGAGTACTATGAGCGTGCGGGTCGTATTTTAACGGTTGGTTCTGAAGAACGTGAAGGTAGTATTACCGCCATTGGTGCCGTATCACCTCCAGGTGGGGATACGTCGGAGCCGGTTACACAAAATACGCTTCGTGTTGTTAAAGTATTCTGGGCACTTGATTCATCCCTTGCACAAAAACGTCACTTCCCATCAGTGAACTGGTTAACATCATACTCACTTTATTTAGAGGATGTTGGTCGTTTCATGAACGATGACTTAGAAGTGTCTTGGTCTGAGATGGTTCAGCACTCAATGAATATTTTACAAGAAGAATCTGAGCTACAAGAGATCGTTCGTCTTGTTGGTATTGAATCACTATCTGAAAAAGACCGTTTAACGATGGTCATTGCTCAGCAATTACGTGAGGATTACCTCCAACAAAACGCGTTTGATGATGTCGATACATTCACATCACGAACAAAACAATATTACATGCTTGACCTCATTCTTTCATTCGAGAAAGAAGCACGTGAAGCGATGCGTCTTGGCGCTTACTACAAAGAAATCGTTGAAGGAACAACGGACTTACGTGATAAGATTGCCCGTGCGAAATTTATCTCCGAAGATAATATTGAACAAATTCGCGCGCTTAAAGACGAAACAAAAGAAACAATTCACCAGATTGTTGCTGAAGGAGGTATGACGCAAAATGCTTAAGGAATACAAAACAGTTAGCGAAGTCGTTGGACCTCTGATGGCCGTAGAAGGTGTAGAAGGCGTTAAATTTGACGAATTAGTCGAAGTCCAACTACAAACAGGCGAAATCCGTCACGGACAAGTACTTGAAGTAAATCGAGATAAAGCGATGGTTCAGATTTTTGAAGGACCTAGCGGGATTAACATCAAAGATACAAAAGTACGTTTCCGCGGGAAGCCATTATCTATTGATGTATCAGAAGACATGGTTGGTCGTGTTTTCAATGGTTTAGGTGAACCGATGGATGACGGTCCAGACATCATTCCAGAAACAAGTTTAGACGTAAATGGTCAAGCGATTAACCCTATCGCACGTGACTATCCGGATGAATTTATTCAAACGGGTATTTCAGCGATTGACCACTTAAATACACTTGTACGTGGTCAAAAACTACCGGTGTTCTCTGGTTCAGGTTTACCCCATAAAGAGCTTGCGGCACAAATTGCCCGTCAAGCCTCTGTACTTAATAGCGATGAAAAATTCGCCGTTGTTTTCGCAGCGATGGGTGTTACGTTTGATGAGGCGGAATACTTCATGGAAGATTTCCGTAAAACAGGCGCGATTGACCGTTCTGTTATGTTTATCAACTTAGCAGATGACCCAGCGATTGAACGGATTGCCACACCAAAAATGGCCCTTACAACGGCTGAATATTTAGCATTTGAAAAAGATATGCACGTGCTTGTTATTATGACGGATATGACTTACTACTGTGAGGCACTTCGTGAAATTTCAGCCGCACGTCGTGAGGTACCAGGTCGTCGTGGTTACCCAGGTTATCTTTATACAAACCTATCAACCTTGTATGAACGTGCGGGTCGTCTTATCGGTAAAAAAGGATCGGTAACACAGATTCCTATTCTTTCAATGCCTGAAGATGATATTACGCACCCAATTCCTGACCTTACCGGTTATATTACCGAAGGTCAAATTATCTTAAGTCGTGACTTAGATAAGCAAGGAATTAAGCCACCAATCAACGTACTACCTTCACTTTCTCGTCTGAAAGATAAAGGTACCGGTGAAGGTAAAACACGTAAAGACCACGCACCAACAATGAACCAATTGTTCGCCGCTTATGCCAAAGGTATTGAAGCGAAAGAATTGGCGGTCGTTCTAGGTGAGTCAGCGTTATCTGATACGGATAAACTGTACGTAGAATTTACGAAGCGTTTTGAAGCAGAATATATCAATCAAGGATTCTATACGAACCGTTCAATTGAGGAAACCTTAACATTAGGATGGGAATTACTCTCAATCTTACCTCGTACTGAGCTTAAACGTATTAGTAGTGCACTGATCGAAGAGTTTATGCCGGAAGGAGAGTGATTGACCTATGGCTAGATTAAATGTCAAGCCAACACGGATGGAGCTTTCCAATTTAAAAGATCGGTTAGCAATATCAATTCGAGGTCACAAGCTTTTAAAGGATAAACAAGATGAGTTAATGCGACAGTTCATTACATTGATTCGTAAAAATAATACGTTACGTGATGAAGTTGAAAAAGAGTTGACAGAGTCGATGGAAGCCTTTGTTGTCGCTAAATCACTTACCAACGAAGCGTTTATTGAAGAATTATTTGCGGTACCAGGTAAATCAATCACCCTTGATATTCAACAAAAGAATATTATGAGTGTGATGGTACCTGAAATGAACTTTACTGTTGATGAAGATAACAAAGAATCAGAAATGCAATACGGGTTACTGAACTCAAACAGTGAGCTCGATGATTCAATCGATCGCATTAACACTATTTTACCTAAATTATTAAAGCTTTCTGAAATCGAAAAAACGTGTCAATTAATGGCTGATGAAATTGAGAAGACACGCCGTCGTGTAAACGCATTGGAATACTTAAAAATTCCTCAACTTAAAGAAACGATTCATTATATTCAAATGAAACTTGAAGAGGATGAACGTGCAAGCATTACACGGATTATGAAAGTCAAAGATATGGGACAATAAAACGAACGCTACCTCAACATAAGAGGTGGCGTTTCTTTTGTGTCCATCGATATAAAGCCTATCACTCAAAAAATACTTGATTTATAAAGAACCAGAAAAAGCCACGACTCATATAAGACAAGTCGTGGCTGACTGATAGCCCTCTATACATACCATGCGTGGTTAATAATAACGACCTACAACATCATCAACATGTGTCATTTCTGCCTCAGTTAAAGCAATGAGTGGTAAACGCACGTGTCCAACATTTAATCCTTTTTTTGATAGAGCATATTTCACAGCCGTCGGATTTGGTGCACTGAAGAGCGCTTTAATCACCGGGGCAATCTCTTGTTGAATCTTCGTTGCTTGTGCATGCTCACCTGACTTGAATGATTGAACCATGTCATTCATCTCATTACCAACGATGTGTGAGGCGACACTGACAATACCGGTTCCACCGAGAGACAGAATCGGTAAGAGTAAATTGTCATCACCACTATAGACCGCAAAGTCATCCGGTGTTTCCTTGATTATTTGACTGATTAAATCTAAATCACCGGTTGCTTCTTTTATTGCGACAATATTTTTTACTTCAGCTAGGCGAAGCACCGTATCTAATTCCAACCTAACAACTGTTCGACCTGGAATATTATAAAGCATGACCGGTAATGATGTACTTTCAGCAATGGTTTTAAAGTGCTGATACATCCCTTCTTGTGATGGTTTGTTGTAGTAAGGGGTGACAAGCATAATACCGTCAACGCCAAGCTCTTCTGCTTCTTGAGTTAATACGATAGACTGCTTTGTGTTATTTGATCCGGTACCGGCAATAACAGGCACACGTCCATTGACATACTCAACGACAAACTTTAGAAAACTTAGCTTTTCTTCATGAGACAAGGTCGGAGATTCTCCTGTCGTACCGACAGCAACAATACCTTCTGTGCCATTATCTATTAAATAATCGATCAACCGTTTTGTCTCATCATAATTAATTTCATCTTGGTCATTAAAAGGCGTGACCATCGCAGTTAATACTTGATTAAAGTCCATTATTCCACCTCATTATATTTTTTTAAAAGGTAAGTAGAGGGAATCCATTCACGACATAGAAAAAGCAGCTCAGGCTAAGTGAGCTGCATCATATTTTACTATCGTTGATGCGTGAGATAGCCCTCCATATAGTATATAACCTATATGACAATGTTGTACCTGTTAAATACAACACCAGCATAATAACTCATAAACAGCTATTATCCTTCGGCACAAGACCCTTTCAGCAAACATCATCGAGTGTTTATGACTCTCTGTTTTTTTTACTCTTGTCTTGTGCAACCTCTATACCCACTTCAATATGTATTGAAGTCTATGTGATTGTGGTTTAACTATATCAAAAAAAAGAGGTCTTGACAAATATTTTTCCGATATTTCTAAACTTGCACAACCATTTGTTAACATTGTCAACGAACCTCTTTATAGGCTAAAATAAGGGTAACGAATAGAGAGGGGGAGCAACATGAAACAATTTAATTTCCAATGGCGGAATCAACATGTCATAAAGGCCATACTTTTTAATCTGGCAATCATTACGGCTTTCTTCACTCTCTTTAGTTACGCTGCCGCTTTTACGATGGAACGCTTTACCGTTGAATACTATGATGAAATGATGTATTCAGCGAACGAACGTTTTAGTCAGCAATTCAATCGTGTATTAACAGAAGTGGATGAATTAACACGCTACGCAGTCGGTCAACGTCATTTAGAAAGCGAAAATCCATCCGAGAGACGTCAAGCATTAAAAGACTTAATTAACAATTCTCCCATGATTGATTATGGTTTTATTATTAATAAAGATTTAATCATACAAACGTCCGTTTTTTATGGTTTAGTGGGTGCGTCTGATTATCAATTAGATAGCATTGAATTTGTTGAAGAAGCTTATCTACAAAAGACTAAAACAATTGAAAAAAGCCATCTCTTAGAATTACTCATACCACTTGAAGATAATCAGTTACATGTATTTATTGATTTAAGTGCTAATAACACACTCCAAGACTATTTCCACTCTCTTTCATTTTCTGAAGATTTCTATATCGGGGTCTATAATGAGTATGATGAGTTAATTTATAGTTATAATCAGTTAAGCGAGACCTATCAAGAAGACATCGATGATTTTCATGAAAATAGTCATAATCATGAACTATTAACAAATTCAGACGAGGCAATCAATGTCTTTCATTATGACGATCTTCACTTTATGATGGCCGCTGAACCATTAAATCGAAATGGTTGGACATTAGCCCTCTTTGTACCTGAAGTACTTGCTGATCAGTTTATACTCAATATATTTGAAATATTGGCACCGATTCTCGTTGGACTGGCTTTTGTCTTTTTCATCATTATGATCTACGCTTACTATCGTAGTCAGAAACCGTATCAAGCATTGATTATGGCCATTGATGAACTAAGTGAGGGGGATTACACCCACCGTATTCGTTATACAAATACAAACACCCGTATTGGTGAGATAAATAACAAGTTTAATCAAATGGCCCATGAGTTAGAAAAGTCGCGGCTTGTTCTTAGAAAAAACGAAACGCAATTAGCTAATCAAAAAGACTTTTTAGACCGTATCATTAACGTTAGTCCGATGATGATTTATACGATGAATGCCGATGGCATCTATACACTTGTTAATGACCAATATGCTGAACTATTCGGGTATACGGCTAAAGAAATGCTTGGCCGTCACGCTTTAAATGTAACGAATGATATAGCTGCCACTCATTATCACTTAAAACTCCATCAGTCGATTTTATTATCTCAGGAGCGAACGACCTATGAAGATAGACAAGTAGGATCAGATGGCAACATTCGATGGTATCGCGTAACAAAACAACCGATAGAGAGTATAAAGGACAAAGGGAAAGAAATATTGATGGTCGCCACCGATATTACCGAAATTAAAGAAAACCAAGCAATCATTGAACATCAAGCCAACCACGATGAGCTCACCGGCATTGGTAATCGTAAATATTTTAAAACGATTGTGGATGAAGCGATTGAACAAACAGATCGAGATAATGAAGGATTCGCGGTCATGTTTCTAGATTTAGACCGGTTTAAGTATGTGAATGATACCTTTGGTCATGATGCAGGGGATAAGTTATTAATCGATGTCGCTGATCGTATAAAAGCCGTCATCAACGACCGTGACTACGTCTTTCGCTTTGGTGGCGATGAATTTACGATTGTAACTTATTTCACTGAAGACCGACAAGAAGTGACCAATCTAGCTAAAAAAATCATTCATACCTTAACGAAGCCCTATACGTTTGATAATCATAGCTTTATTGTGACGGCAAGTATTGGCATTAGCTTATACCCTAAACATTCTCAATCGCTAAATGAACTGACTAAGTATGCTGATTTAAGTATGTATCAAGCAAAACAACAAGGGAAAAATACGTTTAGATTTTATACCCCTGCACTTGAAACAGAAGTATCGCTTTACATTCAATTAGAGACAGACTTATTCCAAGCAATCGAACGCCAGGAGCTCTACGTCGTCTATCAACCGATTATTGATACCGCAACAAAAGATATCCGCGCCGTTGAAGCTTTATTACGCTGGCAGCATAACAAACTAGGCGCGATTGCACCTAATGTGTTTATTCCGATTGCTGAGAAGAACGGCTTAATGCCTCAATTCTCGCAGTTTTTACTAAAAGAAGCAACACAAACCCTATCAGGATACAATGAACGCCACCATCAAGCGATCAAGTTGCATATTAACCTAACAGAAAAAGAATGTCGTGATGAGAAAACCTTTTTATCTATCCACCAGCAATTCGAGGCAGCAAACGTCAACCTTGAACATTTAGTCATTGAAATCAGTGAAAATCTCTCGCGTGATAAATGTAAAAACTTAAAAATCAAACTGAGCGCTTATCAAAAAGCTGGTATTCAAGTGGCGATTGATTCTTTTGGGGATCATTATTTATCCCTACGTCAACTGCGAACACTACCCTTTAAGATGATTAAACTTTCACAAGGGACTCTCCATGACGCACTTAGTGATGAGGATGGTTTAAGCAGCTATAAACGTTTAGTAACGCTTGCGAAAGAGTTGAGATTAATTATTATCCAAGAAGGAGTAGAAACGGCAGAAGAAGTCGCATTAATTGAGTCGGTTCAACTAGATGCTTATCAAGGTTTCTTAATGAGTCAACCACTTACGAAACAGCAGTTTGAGCAAGACTATTGACATTATCACCATAACCGATTAAAATTACTATTAAATATTTTAAATGACTATTCTAAGTATTCTGTCAATTTAAAATAATTAATAGAAAAGGTGGTGTCAAACATGAGGGCAGAAGAAAGAAAACAAGTAAATGTAGGGGATTGGGTCAAATTACAGTCAAACAAGGGTGAGCGTATTCATGGCTTCGTCGAAAAACAACTAGAAGAAGAGAACAGGGTACAAATACGTGTGATTGCGAGTGATAACCATCTTTTAACCAATCACAGTATCCAAGTTCACGTGGTCAAATTACAAGTAGAGCCAGATAGCAAATACTATACTCTTGGTGAATTAGAACAATTAATCGACTTAGCCCTTCAAACAAATGATAAAGCATGGTTTGACGCATTATCTGATCAATACAATTACTTGAAAAAAGAAACAGAAGCGAAACGTCATATTGACTATACCCAAGTCAATTAATCACATAAGATGAAATTAGCCACACCTAGAGGTGTGGTTTTTTCTGTTTAAACGTAGTTAATTAACGATAACCTGATACGAAAGGATTGACAAGATGGTTAAAAATATGTTAAAAAATATATGTTAGCACTTTAAAGTGTCGAGTGCTAATACATAAAAAATATTAAAAAGTGAGGGAATAACATATGGCCGTCAGACAATTTGAAGCAGAGTCAAAACGATTATTAGACATGATGATTCATTCGATTTATTCAAAACGCGAGGTATTCTTACGTGAATTAATCTCCAATGCGAGTGACGCGATGGATAAGATGTATTACCGCGCATTAACCGATGAGTCGATTACATTTGATCAATCGGACTATTACATTAAAATTTCTACAGATAAGGATCATCGTACGTTAACAATCACTGATAATGGGATTGGTATGACAAAAGAAGAGCTTGAACAAAATTTAGGCACCATTGCGAAAAGTGGTTCACTGGCATTTAAAAAAGACAATGAAATTAAAGATGGTTTTGATATTATTGGCCAGTTTGGTGTCGGCTTTTACGCAGCTTTCATGGTTGCTGACAAAGTAAGTGTAACGTCGCGCGCAGTAGATTCAGATCAAGCGTATCACTGGTACTCTGAAGGCGCTGAAGGCTTTACCATCGAAGAGGCGACTAAAGATGATGTGGGTACAACGATCACACTAACGATTAAAGCGTCCACAGAAGATGATGACTTTGAACAATTCTTAGATCCGCGTCAACTGCAAACGATCGTTAAAACTTATTCAGACTTCATTCGCTATCCAATTAAAATGGATCTAACGGAAGAAAAATTAAAAGAAGGTACAGAAGATGAATATGAAACGATTGTTGAAGAGAAAACGGTCAACAGCATGGTACCAATCTGGAAGAAAAACAAAGCTGAATTAACCGATGATGATTATAAAAACTTCTATCAAGAAAAACATTTCGGTTATGATGATCCATTAACACATGTACATGTGAGTGTCGATGGTAATATTCGTTATCAAGCGATTCTTTACGTGCCTGAAACAGCGCCTTATAACTATTACTCGCAAGAGTTTGAAAAAGGCTTGGAGTTATACTCAAATGGCGTCTTAATTAA
Source organism: Halolactibacillus miurensis (assembly GCF_900116255.1). Lineage (GTDB taxonomy): Bacteria > Bacillota > Bacilli > Bacillales > Amphibacillaceae > Halolactibacillus > Halolactibacillus miurensis. Next base: position 9,691 of record NZ_FPAI01000012.1, on the reverse strand, counting down.
AAATAAAGCGCCTGAACTGTTACCTGATTACTTTAGCTTTGTGAAAGGTCTTGTCGATTCAGAAGACTTATCACTTAATATTTCTCGCGAAATGTTACAGCATGACCGTCAGTTGAAGCTAATCGAGAAAAACTTAGTGAAGAAGATCAAACAAGAATTAAAGAAATTATTAATGAATGATCGCGAGAAGTATGAAACGTTCTTTAAAGCTTTCGGTCGTCAATTGAAATATGGTGTCTACAGTGACTTTGGTCAAAATAAAGATACCTTAAAAGATTTACTTCTATTCTATTCATCAACTGAAGAGAAACTTGTCACCTTAGCCGAATATGTTGAACGTATGAAGGAAGACCAAACCTATATTTATTATGCCACAGGTGAGTCACATGCGCGCATCGAACGTTTACCTCAGACAGAAATCGTCCGTGATAAAGGCTATGAAATTCTTTACTTCACTGATGATATTGATGAATTTGCGATTAAAATGTTATTGAACTACGATGAAAAAGAATTTAAATCTGTTTCAAGTGGTGATTTAGGTTTTGAGGACGATCAAGCGGAAGAAAAAACAGCTTCTGAAGAAGATCAAGCGATTTTCGATCAAATGAAAGAGATTCTTAAAGGTAAAGTATCAGATGTTCGCCTGTCTAAACGCTTAAAGACACACCCTGTCTGCCTATCTAACGAAGGGGATATCTCCATTGAGATGGAAAAAGTCTTAAGCATGATGCCTGAGAATCAAGGCGTAAAAGCTGAGAAAGTGTTAGAAATTAACGCGGATCATGATATCTTTAAGTCACTCAAACAAGCCTCACAATCAAACGAAGATATGATGGAGACATACACGAATGTCCTATACAATCAGGCTTTACTGATTGAAGGTTTACCAGTAGAAGACCCAGTAAGCTATGCCAATGATGTTTGGAAAGTGATGAAGTAACACTTGACTTTAATAGTCAGTATGTTACAGTAACAGTATCAAAATACAATCAAATGAAACACCACTAGGGGAGTCACTGATCTGTGACTGAGATTGGCAACGAATGCCTTGACCCTTTGAACCTGATCTAGTTGATGCTAGCGGAGGGAAGTGGGACGAGATTTGACTTTCTTTATTCAATGATCGACACCACTTGCTTATTTAGCGGTGGTGTTTTTATTTGGAAAAAGGAGAGAATTATATGAGATTTACAGATGAATTAAGACAAAAGGCTGATCCGATTTGGAAAGCGAGTTTTGATCACCCCTTTGTACAAGGGCTTGGGGACTCCACCTTACCGCTCGACCGGTTTCGCTACTACGTCTTGCAAGATGCGTATTATTTAAGTCACTTTGCAAAGACGCAAGCATTAGCTGCCGCAAAAGCAGACTCATTAGAAGTAACGAACAGTATGGCTAAACACGTTCAAGGCACCTATGAAGCAGAACTGGATCTTCACCGGACCTTTATGAAACAATTAAATATCTCTGAAAAAGACCAGCAATCCTTTGAGCCGGCTCCAACAGCGTATGCTTATACATCACATATGTACCGAGCCAGTCAATTTGGCCAACTAGGGGACGTTATTGCGGCGATTTTACCATGTTACTGGTTGTATGCTGAAATCGGTGAACAGTTAAAAGACAAAACGCCAAAAGAACCCGTCTATCAAACGTGGATACAGGCGTATCATTCCGATTGGTTTATGACACTCGTCAAAGAACAAATCGACCGGTTAGACCAACTTGCAGAAACCGCATCAGAAAAAGAAAAAGAACGTTGGACTGATCTGTTCTTAAAGAGCAGTCAATATGAATATTTATTCTGGGAGATGGCGTACACATTAGAGATATGGCCGATGGACGCCTATCGTCATATAGCAGTTACAAATTAAAACCAGACTATAAACCTTTAATTGACTAAACCCTAAACCACCAACACTTTTTTTGTTGGTGGTTTTCGTATAGACTAAACTGTGATGACCAATATAGTATGTTTCTTAAGATAATGGTGCCTTTACCATAAACGTTTTAACTAATAGTTTCTCTACAAATCCCCAATTTATTATGGACTTATTTTGAAATTTTTGGTATGGTTATGTTATTAACAAAATTATCAAATTATTTTATATCACAGAGATAAATATTCATTGTTCTCCCTGTTTTAACTTATCTCAGATATGAAAGTAGGGGGCTCACATGACATGCAAAGAAAAAACAAGTACATTATTATATTTATAGTTATTTTGTCAACATTACTCACCATCAATATAAAAAATATCATATCCCCTAACAAAAATAACCAAGAATTAAGTAATGATATTGAAAATGAAGAAGAATTAGTGGATATTGAGAAAGAAAAAATTGAAACTTTAGAAGAGTTAGTCGCATTATATGAAAAAGAAGAAAAGTATGATGACGCGGTTGAGATTTATAATGAATTACTATTACTGGATACGCAAAACGACCAATATTTATACAGCTTAGCCATTTGCTATCTAGAAATTGAAGAATACGAGTTAGCGCTAGAATTTTTAAAAGCTTATGATGAAGTAAAGAGCCATCACCCAACAACATTGTTTTTAATATCACAAGTGTACTTATTGCTAGGGGAATTTGAACATGCCCAACAAATAGCTAATGATGCGGTTGCTGCTACAAAAATAAATAACACTGACCCACAATATTATGCAGAATGGTCTGAAATTGTCGACAGTTTTGATGTGAAAAAAGAAGAAGCTTGGGTAGATGTAATAGAAGGTTTACCGCTGAATTCAATGAAATTAAAAGCTTCTGAAACAGCGATAAAAGATTATCATAATGCGAATAAATATCCTCATGAACATATTCTTTATAACGCAGGATTATTACATAATCAATATGGAAAATATGATCAAGCTATTCAATACTTTAAAGAACGTATCAATATTTATCCTAATTTAAAATCAAGTTATGTGTTACTCGCCGAGAACTATTATCTAACAAAAAATATAAGCGAATTAAACGCGTTACTAAAGATGGTTGAAGAAAACGATTGGATTCTTGAGGAAAAACTAATATCCGCATTTATCACAAGCACCCAAGGTGACTATGAAATATCTAGAGAAGGATTTGACAATCTTGCCTATACAGGAGAATACCAAGATATTATTTTTTCTAACCTAACTCGATTAAGCTTGCGTTTTTCTGATCATACAAGCGCACAAGACTATTATAATACGTTTATGGGACTTGAATTAAAGGACTTTAGCTATTGGCAATCAACGGTTAATGAACTTTCAGATGGTATCGATCGGATGCTAGAAATTGAATAAAGGTGTGAAAATTAAATGATTAAGATTTTTGTTGGTATGATTTTTTTTATAACAGGATTATTACTTTTTGTAGCATTTGAGATAAGCGCTATTTTACAGTCCTTTGATCTAAGAGGTGTGTTTGTAACAAATGCATTAATTTTATCTATTGTATTATTGCTTGTTCAATTATTTATTTCAAACAAGAAGATTGTTAATGTATTTGCAAGTAGTTTTATATTTATTTTCATCTTTAATCTGGTGAATGTCTATAATCATCAGATTGTGATGATGCCTTTAGAAGGCATTGTCGATACTTATCGAAAAAATAATGTGATTGAAGCTGCTGAACAATACTCTTTTGCGAACAACACTCTTTATTATCAAAATCAAACGGACGAATTTATTAATCAAATTGAAGAAGAAATTCTGTGGGTGACAAATATTTGTTCCGATGTTTTTGGTGTAAATACAATACCCGGTGTAGAAATTATTTTGTTTGACGATATAGAATTATTTCAACTCTTTAGTTTTGATGATAGTTTAAATGGACTTTACCGTAGTGATCAGAAAACTATTTATGTATTAACAGCTGGAGAAAATGATCGTACTATAAAAACAACACTATCACATGAATATGTTCATCATTATTTTTATTCCCTATTGGGTAGTCAGAATATCGATGTCACTCAATTCCCTTTATGGTTTCATGAAGGAATGGCGACGTATATCTCAAACATAAATAATTCTGATGTAGAATATGAAAGTTATGGTGACCTATCACTAAAAGATCTGTATTATCCGAAGGATTGGCGTCAAGAAATGCAAGGAGATAATAATCCTTATCGTATTGCTTACGTTGCTGTTGAGACTTTAGTTGAACTAGAAGGTATCGAAATATTCCCACGTATTGTTGAGGAAGTAAAATCAGGCACAGATATTTACACTGCCATAGAAAAGTTAACTGACATGCCTTTTGGCGAATTCGAAACTATTTTACAAGATAAAAGCGGGTACGAACGTTGACCATTAAAAAATAGACTTACCATTCAAACATAAAACCACCAACACAATGAATAAAGTGTTGGTGGTTTTACTATAGACTAAAACTCGCTAAACTTTGATCAACGATATCTTGGTTAATCCCAATATACCTTAACGTAATATCAGGTGAAGCGTGATTGAATATGTCTTGTAAGAGCGCGACATTCTTATTAATCGTATAATGCCAAAAACCAAACGTCTTACGCATACTGTGCGTGCCGAAGTTAGTGATCCCGACACGTCTCGCTGTTTTATTTAACACTTTATAGGCTTGTACCCGTTGGATTGGTAATCCTGTCTTATACGATGAGAATAAATAGTCTTCATCGGCCATATGAATTGTATAGTGATCAATCTGTTGTCTCAGTTCAAAATTAATTAAAAAGCGTTTGGCTTTATTCGTTTTCTTTTCTTTTAACACTATATGTGTTTGCCCACGAACATCTCGTACTTGAAGCGGTAGTAAGTCACTGATACGAAGACCTGTATTAATTCCCATCACAAATAAGAAGTAATTTCTGTCTGATTCCCGTTTTAATTCATCTTTCATCGCTTGAATCAATAATTTATCACGAATCGGTTCAACCGTCTGCATGCCACGACTAAGTAAGGCGTGATAATCAGACACAATCGATTCTTGACGTTCTGGTTGTTTAATCTTTGATTGATTCAATTGTTTGATTTTTTCTTTCAACCGGTACTCCCCAAATTTTTCTAATAAGTATTGATATTCTCCTGCCGTTAAATAGACAAAAGGAGCGACTTGTTTTTTATCCATTTTCTTTCACAACCTTTCAATTTAACCATCTCATTTACATATCAATTATTTCGCATTAAACGATCAATGATACGAGAAATTACATTTCATTCGCTTAAAACAGCCTCTGACAACACCCTAAAAAAAGGGAAACTATTGCATTTAGATTGACATGTTCACACATAGACGCAACCCTGGAAAAGCAACTATTTAACGAGCTATGTAATAACTCATCCATTTATAAAAGACATATCCAGTAAAAAAATATTTCAAAAATATGTAGGAACGTAAATTAAGAATATGTTTCCTAACATAATTAAACAAATAGAAAAATGACCTCTCAACCTATATTTTATCACGTTTTCATATATTTTCACAATGAAACATAATATCTATTATGTTTCATTAGGAACATGATTTAATATTTAGAAAATAACGTGAATGGTCAATTGTCTTGACCGAGGAGGGGAGATTTGCTAAATTTAAAAAGCAGGAAAGAAGGAGGACGCCTTATGATAAAAAAATACAGCTCCATTGTGGTTGGTTCAGTGATTATTGCTTTAGCCTTTAATTTATTTCTGATTCCTTCCGGTGTCCTAAGCGCAGGAGTTAGTGGACTGGCGATTTTAGTCAGCTTGATTAGCCCGTTTGACACAAGTTTACTTAATATTGTTTTCAACATTCCTATTTTTATTATTGGTTACATCTTTTTAGGGAAGAACGTGACGTTAAACACTTTCTTAGTTGTTGTCGCACTCTCATTCTTCTTGTATGTTGTTCCGATTTACGACTTAGCCGAAGACTTATTGCTTGGTAGCATCTTTGGTGGTGTCATTACCGGTTTAGGGATTGGGATTATTCTTAAATTCTCTGGTTCAAGTGGTGGCTTTGATATTATTGCGATGATTGTTTCACGCGTCAGTAATATGAGTGTCGGTTTACTGTTAACCGCGATGAACGGTGTGATCGTTTTAATATCCGGCCTTGTGTTTGACTGGAATATCGCGCTTTATACGATGCTAAACATCTATATAACAGGACGTGTGATTGATACGATTCACACGAATCATATTAAGTTAACGATGCAGATCGTGACAACCGAAGGAGAAGCAATTCGAAAAGAATTACTCGATTCAATTTACCGCGGCATCACGATGTCTAAAGGGCAGGGTGGCTATACATTAGAAGAAAAAGATTTACTGATGATGGTCGTTACCCGTTATGAAACGAAGACGATTAAAGATATTGTCAGAAAGCACGATCCAAAAGCCTTCATCAATATTTTTGAGACCGTTGAGATTGACGGGGAGTTTGCGAAAAATTAAAACAAGCTAGTGGCATTTATTTATGTCGCCGGCTTGTTTTATGTATACACAACCTTATTGCAGCTAAAGTCCACTTCAAACTTTTTTGTATGACGTTGAGCGTCAAGAGATCCATTGGATGTTCGATACGATTGTTAAAAGATAAAAAATAATCTTATTTAAACACCTAATACACCACTATTTTATGAAGTAACTGCGCTAATCTATTTAAATTTAAATATTTCCTGAAGAGGAAATACTGAACTACAAGAGCAACGCGCACTTAAATATTTTATTTGAAAAATAACTGATAACAATTTAAAACAATTAATGATATTTCGAATTGTAATTTCCCTATTATTGTTATACGATAAAATGGAAAGCATTTCATTATTATGTTGTATCCAGGGAAAGAGTTGATTTCTATACTTTTTAACGAGATACAAACTCTATGTAAGTATATTACGATATTTATGGGTTTATTTTTATTTTGTTCAATTATTTTCTAAGGGTACAAGGGTGGTGGAAATTTGAATTCCTTAAAAATATGGGATTATATTCTTCTTTTTTTATTATCAGTACTTCTTGTTATTGATTATCTTTTTACTACTGTGGTAATAGCACCAAAAATATTACTAATCACATTTATTGCCCTTATAGTTATTAGTGATGTTATTTTCAAGAAAAACAAATCTGAAGTTTCACTAAAAAAAAGATTGTTTCAAGATATTATTTTCACAGCTTACTTAGTTCTGCTAATTGGTTTATTAACTATTATAGGTGGTAACTCTAATACGGGTATTTCATTTAGTAATGTTTACTTCTGGATTATAATGAGTATCTGGGTTGTTAAACTGTTAATTCAGTTTAATAAAATAGCAAAATGAATCATTTTCATGATTGCTCTTTTTAAAAAATCAAACACAATCAGCGTTTTAATATCGGTATAAAAACTTTTATGCCACGTTATACAATTTCGATGATTGTTTCGCGCCTCAGTAACATGAGCATTAGCTTGCTGTTAACAGCGATGAACGTCATTATCGTCTTAATATCAAGCCTTGTCTTTGACTGGAATATCGCGCTTTATACGATGCTAAACATCTATATAACAGGGCGCGTAATTGATACGATTCATACGAATCATATTAAGTTAACGATGCAGATCGTGACAACAGAAGGTAAATCAATCCGAAAAGAATTACTCGATTTAATTTACCGCAACATCACAATGTCAAAAGGGAAGGGTGGCTATACATTAGAGGAGAAGGATTTACTGATGATGGTCGTTACCCGTTACGAAACGAAGACGATTAAAGATATTGTCAGAAAACACGATCCAATAGCATTTATTAATATTTTTAAGACCGTTGAAATAGACAAGGAGTTTGTGAAAAACTAAAACAAGCCAGCGGCATAAATAAATGTCGCTGGCTTGTTTTAGTTATGTGAAGCTATTTCAATTCTTAACGTCGCTATCTCACCACTAATGCTTAAGCAGCGCTTAACATAAACGCTTCGAAAATAAAACCAAAGAGAATCATTGCCACGCTGATTAAAACATGCGCGCGTTTTTCATTAATTCCTGTCTTTTCTAAGATATAGATAATGATTCCAACAATCATGAGATAGCTAGCACTTCTCGCAACATATGAAGCATTCGCAAGTAAAGTGGCAGACAATCCGTCAAACAGTCCCGCTACTATACCGAAAACAGCTAACATGAGTGGAAGACGTAGTTTCCAGTACATTTAACTCATCCTCCCTATATCATCCACGCTATTAAAGGTAATATAGTTTAACTGATTTCTAATTTACCTCTTATTAACCTGTATTTTACTCTTAACTATTTAACATTTAACGCTGGTCTCTTTTGAACTCTTCCATTTTATCGCGCACCCATTTGGACCTCGAATTCCAATTCCAAACACCTAAAATGAGAAGGGTGATTATGATAATGACTCGCATGACTATCATAAGAAACGCTCCTTAATAAGACTTATAAGCAATGTGCAGCTAATAGACGCTGAATTTTAGCGATACTGTCATCTTTTCTAAATTGTAAATCAAATAAAGGCGCCTGTGCACTAGAAATCCAGATTTTAAGTTCCGCATCAAGATCAAAAGTACCCGCTGTCTCAACACTAAAATGAGAAATTGAGCGATAAGGGACAGAGTGAAAATCGGTTTTCTTACCCGTAACCCCTTGCTTATCAACCATAATTAAACGTTTATTAGTGAACACCATTAAATCACGGATTAACTTAAATCCCGCTTCGATAGTTTCACCGTCAGTCAATAAATGCCCAATCGCTTTTTCAATATCATTACTTGTCGCATCGGTCGCGTTGCCCATCAAACCATCAAATAAACCCATCAACATTCACTCCATTTCGTATCTTTTATTTCATTTCAATCCTACCACATGGGTTATTACTTGTAAATTATTAGATGAATATTCCATCTGCTTGTAAATAAAATATAAAATATTTTCTTGATCAGCTTCTATTTTCTCTGATTTTAAATTAGGGCAGGAACCGATAAGTGTTACCTTATTTAATTATATACATGATTTTACTTCCATTTCATTTACTATTTTACAAAAAACACGTATGATAATATGTAAATGCATTGCATTAATAACAGGGTGGTAACTAAACTCTTAACCAATGATTCAAGCAAAAAACGCAAGGAGTGATTCCAATTGAAAAACAACAAGCAATTCCTTTTCTCGTATCATATGTTTATTTATCCAATTTATGCGGCAGGTTCTTGTCTCATGATTTATCCTGTAATACCAAGCTTTCGACTACAGGAAATCATCCTGTTTCCAGTCCTTATATCGTACTATCTGTCTCCGATTCTTTTCTTCATCATGTTATATGAGAATAAAAAGTTTTACGGACGTCGAACATTCTCTAAGAGCCAATTAACACAGGTGATTATTGCTATAGCGGTGTATTCTTCAATTATTATAACGCCACTATTTTATAATTGAAATCTGAATCAATTTCATAATTGCTCTTTTTAAAAAATCAAACACGACCAGAATTTCAATATTTGTCTTAAAAATTTTTTATGCTATTTGATATTGCTTTAGGAATGAGCCTAAACGATCTGATGCTAGTTTTGATGCATTATAAATAAGCGTTACTAAATCAAAGTGAGCTTTTGCACGTTTTCCTGTACGGTAACGAACATTATTAAGCTGGAAAAACTCCTTAAGATAGCCATTTACTCTTTCGACAGAACTGCGACGTTTAGCAATAGTTTTCCATGCCTGTGAACCACGAGCAGGAGCTGAATATTTCCGA
>NZ_FPAI01000062.1 GCF_900116255.1 Halolactibacillus miurensis | reverse complement strand
GCCGATTGGCTCTCTCTCCGCCCTCGGTGGCTCTATTTCATGCATTCAGTGGCTCTAAACTCCGCTTAAGTGGCTCTTTTTGTCCGCAATATTCAAACTGAAACGATAGACAGATATGTTGTTCAATTTAGTTTTCAACCAGAAGAAAACAGCTTTGTTCAATATATTGATAGCAGGGAAGTTGATCGAGGAACGTATCAATTAAAGAAAGATAATGTATATTATTTGGCGGGTGATATGCAAAATATTGAACTCACATTAAATAAAGAGAACTCTTTTGATATAGTTATAGAAAAGCTCAATAATGATAAGCCCATTCATTTAGTGAATACAAGCCTTATACCAGGATACTCTTCAACGGCATTTGATGATGTAGAAGAGTACAAGGAACTGATTAAAGAAAGCTAAATAGCAATGATCACGTAAAAATAGACACTCGCACGTTATTTTGTCTCTTAGTCAAATGACGTTGATCAGAATTTTTGTCGGTAATTTTAATTGTGTATTCGCCAAACATTCAAGTGGTATTATGCTGCTTGAATGGTTGTTTTTTAGGTACAGGTTTAACTAGTTTTGATTATATATGACAACTAAAAACAGCGTCACATTCGGTCTTTATAATTCTTAAAAATTTTGATATCCACAGGCAATGGTATTTCTTGAGATCCTCCCCACCATGAATAGGAGTGCATTCATGACATGAATCTCATGGAACGGCTGATTAATTGAGTTAAGTAGCAGCAATCAAGGATAATATCAGCGTTTTTATAATCGGTTAAACTATAATTTAAAATGGTGTCACTAGCGTCGCATAAATATAATTAGAATATTCTCAACAAGTTTCAATTATTTTTTTGACAAAAAAGGAAGCATTCAAATAAAGGTAGTGATCATCCATTTTTTAACTATTTTAAAATTCAGAGCGACAGATAGTTAGATGCTTCACGGCACTGATTTCCCTTGAATTGCACTTATCCACATATCAGGAGAATCCCATAAACTTGCTTTTAGTAAGCGTGTAATCTTTAGATAAGTCTCTTTACTATTTGTTTCAAGATGAAT
>NZ_FPAI01000004.1 GCF_900116255.1 Halolactibacillus miurensis | reverse complement strand
TGCCGGTTGACGTTGAGGTATTCAGATAGGGTGTAGCAGGCACATCAATTAAGCATTTAACGATATAGTAGTCACCATGGTCCTCAAGCGACCATGCAATCGGCTTCCCATACTTTTTCTTATCTTTCAGGTTCATTTGTGTCTGAATGGCACGATTGACATGATCTTGACCATAAGGAAAAACAACGTCAGCGAGACGAATGACGCATTGGTCGATCGCTTTAAAGGTAAGGGTATGCGTCTCTGGGTGATAATGAAACACAAAGTTACCTGATTTAGCATCTTTTCGTCCTGAAATAGTCATCTTACCGTAACGCGCCGCTGCCCAATCTTTCTGCCAACGCTCAGGATGAGCGTGATAAGACTTCTGTGTTAACCGGCCGCGTGCGAGTTTTTTACTACCGAAACACACACCCGTCACTTTGTTTGTCAGTTGTGTCTGTTGTTCTTCGTATCGGTCTTTCTTAAAGTTCAATTGGCCCAAGCGAGACTTTAGGTGTTTGATCTCAACATCAAGGTGTTGATGTTCAAAATCATAGGCGCAGTAAAATAAGCGGGTGGAATGCTTATATGTCACAACAAAAAAGGCCCCTTTTTGTTGTTCACGTGATGTCTTGTTGAACATCGGTGTTCCTTTGACAAAAGAGCCTTTTATTTTTTGAAGTGTCGTCAAGCGCGCCTTCGTCGCTTTTATTTTTCTTTTAACGGCGCTGATTTGTTCTTTTTTATTATGCATGTACACGTTCTTTAATTCTTTTTGTGCAGATAGAAGCGCGCGTCCTTCTTGAACAGCGCTGTTCGCATAATAATCATTTAATCCGTAACGTTGCTTTAACCGTTGATGGATGGAAACAGAACTTTTTGCTTTCGAGCCCCTAAGCTCCCGGACATCCGCTTGATAGCGAAAATGTTTGGCTTGATTAAACACCCGAAGGGTGTGAGTCATGGACATAACAAAATCAGGGTCGATTTTATGCTTATATAAGCGATGTGAAAAAATGGCCTTCATACCCATGATACCCATCCTCCCTTTGTTTTGTGACGGTCACTGTTAGTGCTTTAATTATACCATGTGGAATATATGTTTGTCACTTCAAAAATATTCAAAACAAGCGATTCATCACCCACCTAGTGCTGACGCACTTGAGGAAGGTGTCTTCTCACTCTAAAACGATAAATCTAACTGATTAACCTTTCAGACAGTCAATCTCAGCAACTCTCAACGACACCTAAGTGCCCGTGACCTGAAGTTCTTTATCGGTGGTAAACAAATAACGTGTGACCTAGTTAAGTGGTGCATTAACTAAGTCACACGTATCGGTTGTCTCCCTATAAATTTAAACGATAAATAATGAGATGATGACACCAATAACACCAATAAAGCTAATGGCGTGGACAGTTTTAATTGGCATGAGACCATCGTCTTTCATTGCTTTACCAAACATAAAAAAGACAACAGGGTGAACGAGAAACGGCATGGAAAAGATAAACGGAATTAAACTTGCAGACTCGGCACCGAACATACCACCTTGAACGGCCGCAAACAGACCAAAGTGAGAAATCGCACTAGCTTGCGCCATCCCGGTAAATAGAAATGGGATTTGACTAAAACTGAGAAGTAACAGCCCACCAAATACCGCCACTAGCTGCCAGCCAAATGAAAATTGCATTAACGCCTTCACTTCTTTGTTACTTTCATCATTTGCTTTCTTAAGTTGCTTTAAGCTTATTATTGTAAATAACACACCGATAGCAACAATTACTATTGATGGCAATATCCAAAGCGCTCCTCTTTCAGCACTAATGGCTAATACAGAAAAAACGAAGATATGAGCAAAAAACGGGATATTAATCATAATTGGTGCACGTCGGGCAGCTTCTTTGCCTAAATCCCCCGCCGTACAAGCACCCGTCAAACCCGAGTGGGATAGAGCACCGGCCATACCTGGCGCTAAGTTTCTTACATGATTATTTTTCGCAAAATACATGATCAAACTGATACCACCGAACATAAAGAATAGCTGACCAAAGAATCCATAGAGTATTAAACTATTAACCCCCTCAATAGTAAAAGCTTCACTAATCCGCGATCCTCCTACCATAAAATTACTTGCAAGTACGACAGGAATCCCTGCAAAAAGCAATGATTTGATTGTGGGACCGAAAGACCATCGGTATAAAAGTGCTCCTAACGATGCCGAGATAATCATCGCAAAGAAAATTTGTGGTAAGGCAATGATTGACTCAATGCCCCCCGCAATCAATGAAGATAAATATAAAATACCGATAATAGCAATAATTTCAATGATTCCTTTGCGGATGTATAACGACTTATTAGTGATTGTAGCTCGATTATCAATGAAGATAACCGCTCCAACGATGCCTATGTAAGCAATCAGTGGATACACATTATTTAACGCACTCGTTGAACCACCAATTAACATTCTACTCGCACTTTCAATTCCAATTAATAAGAAGAAAGATCGAATAATCATTACAATTTGCGTACGTGTTGTCCCTAGCACAGCTTCCTCCTGACTCGGGATCACCATCTCTTCATTTTTTAAAGGCTTATCGGAAAAGATTTTACGCAATTCCTGTCCGCCGACAAAAAATGAAACAACTAAGGCAATAATGGTAGCTGATGCAACCATATTGACCATCGGAAATGCTCCGATACCAGGTTCAGCAACACCTGTTTCTACTAAAATATATCCCATCGACAAACCGAAGATAACAATAATTAAAATCGGTGAGTAACGTGTTCCTGCCACCACAGTTCTTGCGATTAAAACCATCGGAATAATTAAAAAAAGCGTGATCCAGAACTGATTTAGCAAGTTTAAGCTCATAAATTGTTCTAACATAAGTTCCATAACTTACCTCCCTGCATTTGATAAGAAAATACTTATGTAAGCACTTTCTTCGTAAGCATACGAAAAAATGCTGACTTTGTAAACAGAAAATTATAAAAAATGCTAAAAAACTTAAAATTAACTTATTTCAATATATTTAAACATGAAAATAACCCCCTGATACCAGAGGTATCAAGGTGGTTAAATGATTAATATTGTTGCATATATTGTTCACGTTCCCAAGTGTGAACTTGTGTACTCACATATTTCTAAGTATATCGATCAAACATCAATGTCTAAATATGAGGTGCATTTTTATGAAATGACAGATGTTAAAAAATGAGTGATTTTTTTGCGATAATTTGTGGGTGTTTCGTGGGTGCGCCGAAATGATACAAAATATGAGCAAAAAGAAAAACCCTCAATACCAGTGGTATCAAGGGTTTCGTCTGATTAATATTGTTGCATATATTGTTCGCGTTCCCAAGGGTGAACTTGTGTACGGAACATATCCCATTCAATTTCTTTTGATTCAATAAAGTGCTCATAAGAGTGGGCACCTAATGCGTCAACAATGATTTGGTCTTTTTGCAATTCTTCTAAAGCAGCATACAAGGTAGCCGGTAGATCATCGACACCATTTGCGACACGCTCTTCTTTGTCCATCACATAAATGTTACGATCAACTGCTTTTGGTGCTGGTAATTGATTTTCAATACCATCTAAGCCAGCCGCAAGTAAAGCTGCTAACGCTAAGTAAGGGTTAGCTGCAGGGTCAACACTACGTACTTCTACACGTGTACTTAAACCGCGTGAAGCCGGAATACGTACAAGCGGTGAACGGTTAGAACCACTCCAAGCCACGTAACATGGCGCTTCAAAACCAGGCACAAGACGCTTATAAGAGTTTACAGTTGGATTAGTTACCGCTGTAAAACCTTGTGCATGCTTTAGAATACCAGCAATAAATTGATACGCGGTTTCACTTAACTGCATAGGACCATTCTCATCAAGGAAAGCATTCTCTTTCCCTTTGAAAAGAGACATGTTACAGTGCATACCTGAACCGTTTACGCCAAATAATGGTTTTGGCATGAAGGTTGCATGTAAACCGTGTTTCCGTGCAATTGTTTTAACAACAAGTTTAAATGTTTGAATATCATCCGCGTGCTTCACTGCGTCAGAGTATTTAAAGTCAATCTCATGTTGGCCAGGGGCAACCTCGTGGTGTGATGCTTCGATTTCAAAGCCCATTTCTTCAAGCTCTAAAACGATATCACGACGACAGTTTTCACCAAGATCGGTTGGCGCTAAATCAAAATAGCCACCTTTATCATTTAATTCAAGTGTTGGCTCGCCTCTTTCATCGAGTTTGAATAAGAAGAATTCTGGTTCTGCACCAATGTTGAATGTAGAAAAGCCCATCTCTTCCATCTTCTTAAGGTTACGCTTTAAGTTTGCACGTGGGCAACCTAAGAATGGTGTCCCATCTGTATTATAGATATCACAAATGAAACGCGCCACTTTACCTTTTTCTGATGTCCAAGGGAAGATAACAAATGTATTTAAATCTGGATACAACTTCATATCAGATTCTTCAATACGTACGAATCCTTCAATTGATGATCCATCAAATACCATTTCGTTATCTAACGCTTTGTTAATTTGGCTGACCGGAATCTCTACGTTCTTAATCGCACCTAAAAGGTCAGTAAACTGTAATCGAATAAACTTAACGTTTTCTTCTTCAACTTTTTGTAAAATCTCTTCTCTTGTAAAACTCTTTGCCATGGTTGTCCCTCTCCTTTAATTGATCTTTATTGACGGAAGAACCTTGATAGCTCTCCCTGACGCAATGAGGCTTTTCCATATCGACCGGTATGTAACAGTTCTTGACGTAAGTACTTACGCAATTCTTTATCAGATAAATCCGCTTGGTCTTTGACCGGCTGATCAATCTGATCTGTTACTGGAAGTTCTTTCAATTGAAGCACCTGCTTAATCCCCGCTAAATTAATGCCTTTTTCAATTAATTCTTTTATCTCTAATAATCGATCAACATCATTAAACGAGAATAGACGTTGGTTCCCTTCTGTCCGCGCCGGGTGAATCAACTGATGTTCTTCATAATAACGAATTTGTCTTGCGGTAAGTCCCGTTAAGTCCTTTACGATACCAATGGAAAATAAGGGTTGCGAACGGCGATCAACTTGACCCATCTACAACACTCCCCTTCCTCTTGCTTTCCATACTTCTATTATACACACGAGAATATAGTTGTCAATCCATGTTAGGTTATTTAACATAAAAATTTTCAGAAAATATTAAACTTTTACTCTTATCCTTATTATTACACTATCTTTTCCTTATTTTCTCGTATCAGTAGGACTTAACACACTAGATTGTCAGATCTCCCGACTCGACAAACCGCATAACCGCCTCACTGACCGCTAACTTCACGTGACTGTATGTGAGCCCCCCTTGCACAAAGGCAGTATAAGGCGCACGAAGTGGGCCATCAGCGGTGAGTTCTAAACTAGCACCTTGAATAAAGGTACCTGCTGCCATGATCACATCACTTTCATAACCGGGCATTGGCGCAGGGTACGGCGTGACATAAGCATTAATCGGTGAGGCATGTTGAATGGCTTGGCAAAACTTCACCATTTGATCGGCTGTTTCAAAAGTAACGGATTGAATTAAATCCGTGCGTTTATCTGTGTATTTAGGTGTTGTTTTAAATCCAGCCAGTTCAAGTAGACGAGACGTAAACACTGCGCCTTGTAACGCCTCACCGACGACATGAGGTGCTAGGAAGAACCCTTGGAACATTTCTTGCAAGACACCGAGCGTGGCCCCTGTTTCCTTACCTAGACCTGGGGCAGTTAGACGATTGGCTGCTTTTTCAATCAGATCTTTTCTACCAGCAATGTAACCACCGATGCGGCTAATGCCTCCCCCAGGGTTTTTGATTAATGAACCCGCAATCAAATCAGCATCGACTTCTGTCGGTTCCATTGTTTCAACGAACTCACCGTAACAGTTATCAACGAAAACAATGATCTCTTCATTTATAGCTTTAACAAATTGAATCATTTCTTTAATCGCCTCAATTGTAAACGATGGACGCTCCGCATAGCCTCTGGAGCGTTGAATGGCTACGACTTTTGTCTGCGGTTTAATCGCATATTTAAGCGCCTCATAATCAATCGCATGAGACGACGTTAAGGGAATGGATTGATAATGGACACCAAAGTCCATAAGGGAACCCGTATCTTGTCCACGCGTCCCAATCACTTCTTCTAACGTATCATAAGGATCCCCCGTCATATAAATGAGTTCATCCCCTGGTCGTAAGATGCCGAACAATGCCGTTGTAATCGCATGGGTACCAGAGATTAGCTGAGGTCTCACAAGGGCGTCTTCTGTTTTAAAGACATCGCGGTAGACCGCTTCAAGTCCATCACGCCCCATATCATCATAGCCATAGCCTGTCGTTGCCTGAAAATGCACATCGGCAATTTTATTGTCCCGAAAAGCATTAAGCACCTTTAATTGATTTGTTTCGACAATCTGCCCGATCGCTTGGCGAATATCTTTAATATCGTCTTCTGTCTGTTTAATTAAGTGTTCAATCATAACTAAAACTCGCTTTCTTCTTTACTTTTTGGTAACAGCGGATGACCTTCTGGTAAATAAACCGTCAGATGATACTGTTCTGTTTCTTCATTGAAGACAATCGCTTCAACGATGCCCTCTGTTTGAAGTTGTTGCAACCTTTTTCCTTCATCCTTGTCTAGGACAATCTCTTCTAATGAAAAGAGTGTTTTAATAAGGCTTTCTGTTTCATTCAGGATGCGCTTATGATCTGCTTGTTCAAAAGCACTGATCGTTAAAGCAGGTTTTTCAAATGGAATAAACGTCGTCTGTAATAAATCTTTTTTATTATATAAAGTCAGCATCGGTATGTGCTCAGCCCCTAAATCTTCAAGGAGGCGTTTGACTGTTTCTTGTTGCTGGTAATGATCAGGATGAGAAGCATCAACGACATGATAAATAAAGTCCGCCTCTAACACTTCTTCTAGCGTCGAGCGAAAAGCCGCAATTAATGCCGTCGGCAAGTCTTGCATAAAACCAACCGTATCTGTAACAATGGCTTGAAAACCGGATGGTAACTTCAGTTGACGCGCGGTCGTATCAAGCGTCGCAAATAATTGGTTCTCTTCAAACGTCTCACTTTGGGTTAAGCGATTAAACAACGTTGATTTACCAGCATTCGTATAACCGACAATCGCCATTTGAAACACTCGATTGGATTCACGACGTTTACGATATTGGTGTCGCTGATTTTTAACTGTTTCTAATCGACGCTTTAAATCATCGATCCGGCGCATAATGTGTCTCCGGTCTGATTCGAGTTTCGTTTCACCAGGCCCGCGCGTCCCAATCCCGCCCCCAAGTCTTGAGAGCGATTGACCTTGACCATGTAGTCGCGGCAACAAATACTGATATTGCGCCAATTCCACTTGAAGCTTCCCTTCATTCGTTTTAGCGCGACTTGCAAATATATCTAAAATCAGTTGCGATCGGTCAATAATTGGCACATCAATATACCCTTCTAAGTTTCGCACTTGCGAACTTGATAATTCATTATTCGCAATCACTAAATCGATGTTTTCAGATTCAATTAACGCCCTTACTTCTTCGATTTTACCTGTTCCTATATATAAACTCGGGTGAATACGATCTCTCTTTTGCGTCACCACATCAACGACTTCCCCTTTAGCCGTCTCTGTCAATGATATTAATTCTTCAACTGAATACATAAACCGTTCATGATCCATTGTCTTTTTCTCTACCGCAAGAATCAATACGCGTTCTGACATATATTATTCCTTCTTTCTTATGGGAGTTAGTTACATGGAAAGAGAGCGCTTTAACAGCGCTCTCGAATGATTAAGAATTATTCTGTTTCAATCTTGACATTTTTCGCTGGTGAGAATGTTGAAATTGCATGTTTGAAAATCAACTGTTGCTTACCTTCTGTTTCAAGTAAAACCGTGAAATTATCAAACGATTTAACTAATCCTCGTAATTGGAAGCCATTCGTTAAGAAAACCGTTACTTGAATATGGTCTTTTCTCAGTGCGTTTAAGTATTGATCTTGAATGTTAACAGATTGTGCCATGTAAATTCCTCCTCTTTTTCTCTCTCTATTATACTATAATTCTAGGTCGATAGTAAAAATCCTGCTAAATCTTTAAGAATTTTTTGAAAAACTTCATTTTTCGTTTCAGGTGTGATCGCATACCAATCGACAACCATCTTATTCCTAAACCACGTCAACTGTCTTTTGGCATAACGACGTGAGTTTTGTTTTAATAAGTCAATCGCTTCAGCTTGTGTCAGTTGACCTTCAAAATACGGAATCAATTCTTTATAGCCAATCGCTCGCATAGATGGTGCATTTTTTAAGCCTAAGTCATAGAAATAGCGTGCTTCTTGGAACAACCCTTGCTCAACCATCTCATCAACACGGGTATTAATCCGCTCATATAAAAGCGTACGATCCATATCAAGACCAATAAGGATGACGTTATATGGCGATTCCTCTTGTTGATTTTGTTGATATTCAGACATCGTTTGCCCTGTACGGTCATACACTTCAAGCGCACGAATCACACGTCGCACGTTATTTTTGTGGGTCTTTTTTGCTTGTTGTGGATCAACTTCTACTAACCGATCATACACAGCGTTAATTCCTAACTTTTCAATGTCGGCTTCTATTTTTCGTTCATATGCCGGGTCCCGCTTTTCCTCTGATAACGCGTAGTCACGAATGATACTATCTAAATACATACCCGTCCCACCTGCAATGATGGGTAATCGCCCTCTACTTCTAATATCGGTGATTAACTCGGTCACTTTTGATTTAAAATCAAACACCGAAAATCCTTCATCTGGCTCAAGGATATCCAGGAGATGGTGGGGAATGTTTTGTTGTTCTTCTGGTGTTACTTTTGCGGTCGCTATATCCATTCCGCGGTACACTTGCATCGAGTCCCCACTGATCACTTCCCCGATAAAACGTTTAGCGATGTCAATCGATAAGGCTGTTTTTCCTACGGCTGTTGGACCAACGACACACACAATGGTTGGTTTCATTTAAGTACCTCCTACATAATCCGTTTGAACATTTTTTCAAGTTCATACGTTGAAAAATGAATGACAATTGGCCGGCCGTGCGGGCACGTAAACGGATCTTCTGTTTTTCTTAATGTTTCAAGCAACTCAAACATATCATCATAATTTAAGTGATGATTCGCTTTAATCGATTTTTTACAAGCCATCAAGATCGCCGCATCTTCTCTCAACTTCTTTAAATCAATCTTTTCATCTTCAATAATTTGAGCAATAATATCCCGAATCGTCTCTTCTTCAAATCCAGCGGGGAACCAATTAGGATGAGCAGTGATCCGGTACGTTTGTTGACCGAACGGCTCAAAGAAAAGACCAATTGCTTCAAAATCCGTTTGATACTGTTCGATGAGGAGCGCTTCTTGTTTTGAGAAGTCAAACGTCATTGGCACGAGTAACTCTTGTAAAACGGGATCAACTTCAACAATTTTATCCCGGTAATACTCGTATTTAATCCGTTCTTGGGCCGCATGTTGATCGATGACATACATCCCTTGGTCATTTTCTGCGATAATATACGTTCCGTGATGTTGTCCGACCGGATACATCAGAGGCATCCGGCTGTTATTAGCCGCGTCTTCTCTCTCATCTTCCATCATCTGTTCATTTACAGATGATGAATCAACCGTTGCTTCAGGAAGTCGCTCTGTGTTTTCATGAACCGTTTCAGGAAATGCTGTTGCTGCGTGTTGTTCAATATCACGTGTAATGTTTCGGTCATCGCTTGAGTGATCTGTTAGCTCATCTATTTGAGGCACAAAGTTATTCATTCCCGTTTCATCCCGATCAGATTCGTCCACAGCTGCTGAGTCTTGATTGTTTACGCGAGCATTTAGATCACTCACTTGTTTGCGCTCTGTATCTGGTATGTCTGATGAGGTATGATCAAATGAAAAACTCGCTTGTTCAGATACTTCCTTTTTAAGCTTTGGTTTTTTCTCTGTATAATCAGGAATTAACCTTTCCTGTCTAAAAGCATTCTTAATTGCTGTTTCAATCGCTATAAATAATTCTTTTTCTTTACTGAACCTGACATCCAGTTTGGTCGGATGGACATTAACATCGACTAAAATAGGATCCATCTCAATTTGAAGCACGACAATCGGGTGGCGCCCAATGGGAAGAAGCGTGTGATACCCACTTAAAATCGCCTTATTTAATATCACACTTCGAACAAATCGACCATTGACTAATGTCGATAAATATTGCCGGCCACTTCTTGTCACTTCCGGTTTGGCAATGTAACCTGAAATCGTATAGTCCAATGTTTTATGTTCGATGTTTATCATCTTCTTCGCGACATTGACCCCGTAAATTTGTGCAATAATTTGAAGCAAGTCGCCACGACCATTTGATTTAAAAATAACCTTATCATTGTGCGCAAGCGTAAACCGAATGCCTGGATGACTTAAGCTCAATCGATTAATCACATCTGTGATATGACCGAGTTCGGTATGGATGGTTTTCATGTATTTTAAGCGCGCTGGTGTATTGAAAAAGAGTTGGTCAACCGTAATTTCGGTCCCTTTTCTTGCATCTGCTTTTTCACGACTGATTTCTTTTCCCCCTTCATATTGAATAAGGATACCAGCCCCATCACCTGTCGATGTTTTAAGAGTCAGTTTACTGACAGCCGCAATCGAAGCTAATGCTTCGCCACGAAACCCCAGTGTTCGCACGTGAAATAAATCTTGTTCTGATTTAATCTTACTTGTCGCATGACGTAAGAAGGCAACAGAAGCATCACTTTCTGTCATCCCGTCCCCATCATCAGTAACTTTCATTCTCATGAGACCCGCTTCATATACATCGACTTTAATCATTTGACTATTCGCATCAATACTATTTTCTACCAGTTCTTTAATCACCGAGGCCGGTCGCTCCACGACCTCTCCCGCCGCAATTTTATTACTGAGGGCATCTGACATTAATTCAATGGCCACAGAATCACTCCTCTTTTTGTAGTTCCTTCTTCAAGTCAAATAAGGCGTTCATCGCATCAATTGGCGTCATCGACATTAAATCCAATTGTTTTAATTTCTTTTCTACCCGTGAGCCTTTTTTATTTTTTGACGTTGATGTTGTTTCAGCAAAAAAGCTTAATTGATCATCTGTTTGAAGGATAGTCATCTCAGCATTATTTTTAACATCCTCTTCATCAACTTTTTGTGACGCCAACTCAAAAGCAGCCGTTTTTTCTTTCACATTGTTTGTTGTCTGTTCAGATTCATTCGATTCTAATAACTGCAGAATCACATTCGCCCGATTAATTAAGGTACCGGGTAAGCCTGCTAACTTAGCTACATGAATCCCGTAACTTTCATCCGCTGGACCTGGTTTAATCTTATGTAAAAAGACAACCTCTCCATCATGTTCTTCTGCGGATACGTGGACATTTTCTAGTTGTGTGAGCGTCTCACTCAGGCTTGTTAATTCATGATAATGCGTGGAAAAGAGCGTTTTTGCTCCAATATGGTCATGCACGTACTCGATAATCGCTTGCGCAAGCGCCATTCCGTCATACGTACTCGTCCCGCGTCCAATCTCATCTAAAAGAATCAGACTGTTGTTAGTCGCAAATTCTAGTGCATGTTTTGATTCTAACATCTCCACCATAAACGTACTTTGTCCACTGACTAAGTCATCGGCTGCACCGATGCGGGTAAAGATTTGATCAAAAATCGGCAAGGTGGCAGATTCAGCCGGCACGAAACAGCCAATCTGTGCCATAATGACCGTGAGGGCAATCTGGCGCATATACGTACTTTTACCAGACATATTCGGTCCAGTAATCAGTAACATATTGGTCTCGCTATTTAGTTTAATATCATTCGGCACATACATACCGTCTGTCATCACTTTCTCGACAACCGGATGGCGCCCCCCAACAATCTCTAAGATGTCTTCCTTAATTAACGTCGGTTTAACGTAACCTTCTTGTTCACTAACAACCGCAAAACTCTGCAGAACATCTAACGTACTCACCTTTTCCGCTAATTGTTGCAAGCGAGGGATGTAAGCTTTGACTTGTTCCCGAAGTTCGTTGAATAACTGCAGTTCAAGTTCTAGACTTTTTTCCTCGGCTTGAAGGATAAGGTTTTCCTTCTCTTTTAATTCTGGTGTAATATACCGCTCGGCATTCGTTAAGGTTTGTTTTCGTTCATATTTTCCTTCAGGTAATAAATGAAGATTCGCTTTTGTGACTTCGATGTAATAACCGAATACACGGTTATAGCCAATCTTTAACGATTTAATCTTCGTCTCTTCTCGTTCTTTTTGTTCTAATGCATTGATCCATTGTTTCCCGTTTCGTGACGCGTCACGGTAGTCGTCCAATTGGGCATGGAAGCCGTCTTTAATGATGCCGCCCTCTTTTAAGGTCATCGGCGGTTCATCTGCTAAACTTTGTTCCAATAACCCGCGCAAGTCACTTAATGGATCTAATGCCTCACCGATAGCTTGTAAGTACGGAGAATGAAACGTCTTTAACGTTTCTTTCACCGTCGGCACACGAGATAAACTCAACGTCAATTGTTGGAGGTCACGTGGATTGATATTGCCAAAAGCCACTCTTCCTGATAGACGTTCTAAATCATAAATCGATTTTAAATCATCCCTCAGAGACTCTCTTTCAATGAATTGATCGAGTAAACCTTCGACCATCGCATACCGTTCACTAAGAGCCTGTCTGTCTAACAAAGGACGTTCTAACCATTTCTTTAAGTAACGCCCGCCCATGGCGGTGACGGTTTGATCTAATACCCATAGTAAGCTGCCCTGTTTACCTTTTTTCATCATCGTTTCTGTTAACTCTAAATTTCGTTTAGAATGCATATCCAAACCGAGGTAACCACTGAGCACGATTTCTTCTGCTGGTTGCACATGGTCAAGTGAACGCTGTTGGGTGGTACTAATATAATGAATAAGCCGAATAATGGCTTGTCTTAATGATTGATGACTAATGTTGACTAATAAATCACCATAAGACGCGCGATCGATTGTCTCAGGTAACTGATGGTGCGAAATGGTTAATTGCAATTCATCTGATAACGTCATGCGTTCTTTATCCGTTAATTGATCAGAGACCACGACTTCTTTGATAGGACGGTTATAAATTTCACTTTTCAGTCGGTCAAAGTGATTCACCGATAGAACGTAAAGTTCCCCGGTTGATAAGTCGATAAAACTGAGCATGTAATCACCCTCTGCTTTGTCGACACTTGCCAAGTAATTGTTCTCATTCTCTAACAGCATGGCTCCTTCCATGACCGTACCTGGGGTAATCACTTGGACAACGTCCCGCTTTACGACACCCTTGGCTGTTTTCGGGTCTTCCACTTGTTCGCAAATCGCTACTTTATAGCCACGCTCAACAAGTGTTTTTATGTAGTTAGTAGAGGCGTGATACGGGATACCACACATAGGAATACGTTCCTCGGCCCCACCATCACGGCTCGTCAGCGTGATTTCTAATTCTTGAGCGGCTTTCGTCGCATCATCAAAAAACATTTCGTAGAAATCACCGAGTCGAAAGAATAAAAAACAATCGTTGTAGCGTGCTTTAATTTTTAAATATTGCTGAATCATTGGTGTGTAACTTGGCATGTATAAAAACTCCTATTCGTTCTCATTTACTGTTTGTATTATAACATATCTAGTGATGTCTTCTCTTCATTTTGAAGTGAAACTAACAAAAAGAAAAAGCGCACGAAATGTACGCCTTCAAACTGTTATGATTCATTTTGATTATACCAGTGAAAGTGCTCATCATCAATAGAGGCCGGATCAACTCTCACGGATACTTTCGTGTCACCGATGACTTCGACAAGATAACTCTTCTCCACTTCCGCTTGTATCGTACCATCACTCTCATTAATCGTACATTCAATCGAGTGTGGCTGTTTGGTCATCTTCGCATACACTTCCGCTTCTTTGTTTAGTGTATGTCGATCGGTAACAGATAGCGTAACAGGATCTTGATAATTGATATGTTCAGTCACCACTTCTGTTTTAGTCGAATCATTAAACGCATACCATACATTAATATCGAATCCACCGTTGACATCAACGGTATTTTGATTGCGTTGTTTGGCATGATACACATGATTAATGATCCAACACCCTAATATATTATCTGGCTTATGCGGTGTTTTAATCACATGTTTTGAGACTGTTTCTTTTTCCCCTTTACCAATCACCGCTTTTGTAATAATTTCGCGTACATCATTTTCTAAATAACTCATTTGACAACCCCCACATCGTTAGGCTTATATAAGACAGTCTATGCAAGAAGACTAAAAAAGTGCAAAAAAAAAGATGCCCGTTGGCATCTTACTTATCTAATCATTCACTTGTGTCGATTTCATCGGTCATTTTCTGATTAATTTCCGTCACGAGTGACTGTAAAATCGTATTGACATCGACTTGTGTCTGTTTAAATTCTTCCACAATCGGCAAGGCATCAATTTGTTGTTGAATCTGGTCAATGTCTTGATCAACGCGTTTCGCTGCTTCTGTTTTTCCATAAGCTTGCAGATTGACCGCTTGCTTTTGGAGTTGTTTTATTTGATTGATCATTTGTTTTACTTTCTCGTGCTCATCAAGCGTTTGTTTCACAGCTTTAAAACGTTGGACGTCATCTAAATCACTGAGTTTTTCGGCAACGCCTTTAGTAAAGGCTAATATATCTTCATCTGTGTAATGCATGTTGTCACCCCATTATTCTGTCACTAATTCACCATATAGTGACCATGTCTTTGCATGTGTTATTCTAACAGGGACAATCTCTCCAATCAAGCTTTTCGGTGCTTTTAGGTTCACTAATTTATTTCGTTTCGTATAGCCCGCTAAGACGTCAGGATTTTTCCGGCTTTCTCCTTCAATTAAAACATCGACAACTTCTCCGATATATCGCTCCATTGCTTTTTTCGATTGTTTATTGACGAGCGTGTTTAATCGTTGAAGACGTTCTTTTTTTACGTCTTCTGGTGTCTCGTCTTTCCAGCGCGCTGCCGGAGTACCTTCTCTTGGTGAGTAAATAAACGTAAAGGCATGTTCAAACCCTACTGTCTCGACAAGCGAGAGGGTGTCTTCGAACTGTTCATCCGTTTCATTAGGAAATCCGACAATAATATCGGTCGTTAATGTGACATCTGGTAGTTTTGCTTTTATTTTTTTGACTAAGTCTAAATAGTCTTCTCGGGTATGACGGCGAGCCATGACCCGCAATATATCGGTACTACCTGACTGAACCGGGAGGTGAATATGATCAAGTAAATTACCGCCCTTAGCTAAGACATCTATTAAGTGATCATCAAAGTCGCGTGGGTGTGAGGTCGTAAAACGAATCCTCGGGATATCAATCTCTCGTAATTCATCAAGCAAATGGCCTAACCTATAATCAAACGGCAAATCTTTCCCATAAGCATTGACATTTTGCCCAAGTAACGTCACTTCCTTATATCCGTCACGTGCTAGTTGTTTGACTTCTTCAATAATATCTTCTGGTAACCGGCTCCGTTCTTTCCCACGCGTATACGGGACGATACAGTAGGTACAGAATTTATCGCACCCATACATAATGTTGACCCAAGCTTTAAGTTTACCTTTCCGCTGTTTCGGTAAATTCTCAATAATGTCACCTTCTTTTGACCACACCTCGACGACCATTGCCTTTTGAAACATCGCTTCTTTTAAAAGTGATGGCAAGCGGTGAATGTTGTGGGTGCCAAAAATCATATCGACAAACGGATGTTTCTGCATGATGCGGTGCACGACGCCTTCTTCTTGTGACATACAGCCACATATACCAATAATGACATCCGGATTTTCTTTTTTAATCGGCTTTAAATGACCGAGTTCACCGAATACTTTATTTTCGGCGTTTTCTCTGATCGCACACGTGTTTAACAGGATCACATCAGCTTCTTTCATCTCGCTAGCTTCGGTATAGCCCATCAAAGATAAGAGTCCCGCCATTACTTCGGTGTCATGTTCATTCATTTGACAGCCATAGGTTCGTATGTAGTAGGTTTGATTTTCGCCAATCAGTCGCATATCTTCTGGAATCGAAAAATCATAATGGATGTCGACATCTTTTTTTAATCGTTTTCTTGCTTTTTTCAAGTTAGGTGGTTCGTACGTCGCGTCGTTATGTAATTGTTGCAGCCGTTCTAAGTGTTCTTTTGTTGTTGGTTTCATTACTTGTTGCTGAGTTTTTTGTTGTTCATTCACTTTATAGGTCGCCTCCAATAACTTACATGTTTTACCTGTCTATTGTACCATGTATAGCTTAAGGGATTAAGGGCTTTCATTATTTGTCACCTTTTTGTCACAAAAGAAAAAGCACCCTTAAAAAGGGCACTTCGTTTAACGTGGTTCAATGATTAATTTCATAGCCGTTCGTTCTTCATTTTCAATCATAATATCCGTAAAGGCTGGCACACAGACTAAATCCATACCACTCGGCGCAACAAACCCCCTGGCGATGGCAATAGCTTTTAGAGACTGATTCAGTGCACCGGCACCAATCGCTTGTAACTCTGCCGATCCTCGTTCACGTATGACGTTAGCTAATGCCCCTGCCACTTTGTTTGGATTTGATTTTGACGAAACTTTTAACACATTCATTATGATAGCCTCCTTATTGTTACTCCCTTCACTATATTCACAATAAGCGGAGACTATACCTATTAGCCGAAGAAAGGTTGGTCATCATTAATTAAAATGCGATCAATTTTCTTCGCTTGACCGGTGTTGTTATCAATATCAATCACAACACCCGATAATTGAGCTTTACCTGTTTTTGTTGCTTCAAAGCGAACCGGTAGCTGCGTTAAGAAACGCTTTAACACAGCCTCACGATCCGTCCCAATAATCCCATCATATGGACCGGTCATACCAACATCTGTGATATAAGCGGTGCCACTGTCTAACAAACGATTATCCGCCGTCTGAACATGTGTATGCGTACCAACAACGGCACTCACGCGACCGTCTAAATACCATGCTAGCGCCAGTTTCTCACTCGTCGCTTCAGCATGGAAATCAACAAAAATAACATTGGTGCGTTTTTTCGCTTCATCAACAAGGTCATCGGCATAGCGAAATGGGTCTTCAAGGGGCGGTAAAAACGTCCGACCTTGTAAATTAATAATCGCTACTTCCGTGCCATTGACATTCACATAGCCAATGCCTTTGCCTGGTGTCCCTTCTGGAAAATTAGCCGGACGCACCATCTTATCAGCGGAATCAATAAAATCAAAAATATCTCTATTATCGAAGGTATGATTACCCATTGTTAAGTAATCCGCACCCCACTCTAAAAATTGTTTGTAGATCTTTTCTGTAATACCCTTACCTGCCGCGGCATTTTCCCCGTTCACGATGGTGAGCTGGGGTTGATACTTTTGTTTTAATTGTGGGAGATACGTTTTAAGCTGATCGCGTCCCATTGAACCTACGATATCGCCAATAAATAAAATTCGCATACATAAACCTCTTTCTTCATTATCTATTTTCACAGGTTTCATTTTATCATAGTCTAAGACCTTACACTACCAGGAAACAAATATGTAAGGAAGTCCCAAATGTTCAATCTTGATGAAACAACCGAATATCAAACAGTAATAATTGGCCGGGGATAAAGGTGATGAGTGGAATAACAAAATAGACAATCACAACCAATAAACCTTCCAGCACGTGTCTTTCAACGAACATATATGTCACAGCTTCCATGAGTACACTAAGACTCATCGCCGCCCCAAAACTGAGTAACAGTTTTAGTTTTTTTCGTGGCACCTTACTTTCAGAAAAGCAAGCGAGACTAATTAGCGCAAGAATCAACAATAACCATATGTACAAAATATCCCCTCCAATTTTAAACCGTTAGATGTAAAAAAGAAGCGATCCTATGACCGCTTCTTTTACTTTCGTTATTTAGCATATTCCACTGCGCGTGTTTCACGAATAACAGTGACTTTGATATGACCTGGGAATGTTAATTCATCTTCAATTCGCTTTCTAATATCGCGAGATAAGCGGGCTGCTTCTAAATCATCAATTTCATCAGGTTTTACCATAATACGCACTTCACGTCCTGCTTGAATCGCGAATGATTTTTCAACACCGTCATAGGATTCTGAAATCTCTTCTAATTTTTCAAGACGTTTAATGTAATTCTCTAATGTTTCACTTCGTGCTCCTGGTCTTGCCGCAGATAAAGCATCAGCTGCCGCAACAAGGACAGCAATGATTGACGTTGCTTCTTCGTCTCCGTGGTGAGAGGCGATGGCATTGACGACAACCTCTTTCTCTTTGTACTTGATAGCTAATTCTTTACCAATTTCAACGTGGCTTCCTTCTACTTCATGATCAATCGCTTTACCGATGTCATGGAGTAAGCCTGCTCGTTTCGCTAAAGTGACGTCTTGTCCTAACTCACTTGCGAGTAACCCTGAAAGATGGGCCACTTCAATGGAGTGTTTCAAGACATTTTGACCGTAACTTGTACGGTACTTCATACGCCCAAGGATTTTAATTAAGTCTGGATGTAAACCGTGAACACCGACTTCAAAGGTTGTCTCTTCACCAACTTCGCGAATATACTCATCAACTTCCCGACGAGCTTTATCCACCATTTCTTCAATACGTGCTGGGTGAATACGACCATCTTGAACAAGTTTTTCTAATGCAATCCGTGCCGTTTCACGACGAACAGGATCAAATCCTGACAGGATAACCGCTTCAGGTGTATCATCAATAATTAAATCGATACCTGTTAACGTTTCTAATGTACGGATATTACGGCCTTCTCGACCAATAATACGGCCTTTCATTTCATCGTTTGGCAAGTTGACAACCGATACGGTTGTTTCTGCGACGTGATCTGATGCACAACGTTGCATAGCAAGTGATAAAATTTCTTTTGCTTTTTTATCAGCTTCTTCTTTTGTTCTGTTTTCTGCCTCTTTGATAATAAGTGCGGATTCATGACTCACTTCTTTTTCGACTCGTTCTAAAATCGTCTGTTTTGCTTGGTCTGCAGTTAAACCAGAAATGCGCTCCAGTTCAGCTTGTTGCTCTCGCAACATCGCATCTACTTTGCTTTCCATTTCTTCAATTTGTTGTTGTTTTTCTGCTAAAGTTGTTTCTTTCTTCTCTTGCATACGTTCACGTTTGTCCAACGTATCATCTTTGCGATCAAGATTTTCTTCTTTCTGCATTAAGCGATTCTCTTGTTTTTGAAGTTCAAGACGACGCTCACGAATTTCCTGCTCCAAATCTTGACGAATTTTGTGATTTTCATCCTTCGCCTCAAGTAATGCTTCTTTTTTCGCAACTTCTGCATTACGATGGCCTTCTTGAACGATTTGCTTAGCTAATTCTTCTGCACTCGAAATCTTTTTCTCTGCAATCGATTTACGAATCCAATAGCCAACAACAATACCGACGATTAGGATAGCCAAACTGGAGATGACGAGAACCAAAATTTCTGTGAAGTTCATGATTTCACCTCCTCTTGCTATTCATTTTTTCGTGTTTAAGTCGGCATGTACTTTTCATAGTCATATGAATGCGTCATTAAGTTTTTGTATAATTCAAAACGAGAATTATACACTTTCCATTCTAATCGTCAAATTTCTTAATGTCAAGAAGGCAAAATGACAATCAGACAGAAATGGCCTTTATTACCATCTATTTTCACGTTCTTTTTTTGATAGGATCCTATCAAAAAGAAGGGGGAGCCCCCCTTCTTTTTACTCGTCTTCTGGTAATAGTTCATCCATGGCTTCTACAGGTTCTTCAACGGATGCGGTGCCATCAAAGTTATAATGCGCACGTACCGCTTGATAAATTTCCGCTTTCACTTCTGGATTCTCTTTCAAGAATTGTTTTGAGTTTTCGCGACCTTGGCCAAGGCGTTCATCTTTATAGCTATACCAAGCTCCACTTTTTTGTACGATGTCTAAATCAGAGGCAATATCTAACATTTCACCTTCACGTGAAATACCTTCACCATACATAATATCAACTTCCGCTTGTTTAAATGGTGGCGCAACTTTATTCTTCACGACTTTCACGCGGGTACGGTTACCGACCATATCATTTCCTTGTTTAATCGTCTCAGCACGACGGACTTCTAAACGAATAGAGGAATAAAACTTCAGGGCACGTCCACCTGGTGTCGTTTCAGGGTTACCGAACATAATCCCGATTTTTTCACGAATTTGGTTAATAAAGATGGCGGTTGTTTTTGATTTATTAATCGCACCAGATAGCTTTCTAAGGGCTTGTGACATCAGACGTGCTTGTAACCCAACGTGGGAGTCACCCATTTCTCCTTCAATCTCAGCTTTAGGAACAAGGGCTGCGACTGAGTCAATAACAACGATATCAACGGCCCCACTACGTACGAGTGCTTCGGCGATTTCTAGTGCTTGTTCACCTGTGTCTGGCTGTGATAAAAGTAATTCATCTGTATTAACACCTAAAGCTTTAGCATAAACAGGATCTAGCGCGTGCTCTGCATCGATAAATGCTGCTGTACCACCCTGTCTCTGTGCTTCTGCAATCGCATGAAGTGAGACAGTTGTTTTACCGGATGATTCCGGTCCATAAATTTCAATAATTCTTCCACGTGGATAACCACCCACACCAAGGGCGATATCAATGGCAAGTGAGCCACTTGAAACGGTTGGGATTTTCTGTTCAGCGCGCTCACCTAACTTCATAATGGAACCTTTACCAAATTGCTTTTCTATTGACTTTAGCGCCATGTCCAGCGCTTTTTTACGATCTTCACTCATCTAATATGTCCTCCTTCAATCAACGTAAATGTTGTGTTTAACTCATTCTATCATAACGTTTTTCACTTCATTACACAAGCAAAAACGAATAAATGTTCTTCCCTTTTATAATTAAAAAAGCGCATGAATTTAAAACATTCATACACTTTTTACGGTTTTCTCTTTTAATTTGATTCTAAAAAATAATATAACCATTCCAATGCTTTTTTAACGGCCCGTGTTCGTGTCAATTCTCGGTGATTCACAAACGAGAACCTTTCCACCCGGTAATGCGCCTCATCATAGTAAAGACAAATAAAAACGGTACCCGCTTCATGTCCTTCCAGTGGTTCAGGGCCCGCTACTCCGGTAAAGCTCACAGCTAAATCCGTACGTAGCTTATCTTTTGCTTGTTTAGCCATCTCAATAGCCGTTTCTTTACTAACGGCACCAAAAGACGAAAGCGTGGCTTCCTTAACCCCGAGAAGTTGAGTTTTCGTTTCATTACTGTAACTAATGATGCTCCCTTTAAACACTTGGCCAGCGCCTGGTATCGAGACAATGGCATCACTAAACCGACCACCGGTCAAACTTTCGGCTGCGGCTAGCGTTAAGTCTTTCTTTACTAACTGTTTCACAACGACATCCGCTATCGTTTCATTATTAAAACCATACATATATTGACCGACTCGCGCTAACAATGATGCCTCACTAACTTCAATTAAATGATTGGCTTCTTCTATTGTCCTAGCACGTGCAGTTAATCGCAGCGCGACTTCACCATCACTCGCGAGCGGAGCAATAGTAGGATTAGATTGTTGCTCAATCAAATATTTTACTTCCATTTCTAATTGCGATTCACCAATCCCGATAAATCGCAACATCTTTGAGACAATCACATCTTGTAACTGAAAGGTCTCTCTTAAGTATGGAAGCACAGTATCTTCCATCATTTTTTTCATTTCAGTAGGGACACCTGGCATGATAATAAACGTTGTCTCGTCATCTATGACGATCATTCCTGGTGCAGTGCCTGCATCATTACGTATCATTGTAGCGCCTTCAATGACATTCGCTTGTTTACGATTGTTCTCAGACATCGTCCGGTTGCGTCTTTTGAAGAATGTTTCAAGTTGTTCTAACGCCTTCTCGTCTTGATGTAGCTCTCGCTTCGTAAAATCACTTAAAACCTCACGGGTTAAATCATCATCTGTTGGACCAAGTCCACCAGTCACAAGTACAACATCAGAACGACTTTTTGCTAATTCAAAACTACGGTAGATTCTGTCGTGATTATCTCCGACGACTTGATGATGGTACACACTAATACCTTGATTAGCCAGCACCTCAGAAATCCACTGGGCGTTCGTATTCGCGATTTGACCAAGTAACAACTCGGTACCTACACCGATAATTTCTGCTTGTAGTTGAGCCATTATTTTGACTCCTTCATCACGTGCCAGTTCTTAATAAAATAATCTAAGCCAGATACGACCGTTAAGATTAAAGCCACATACAATAAAATCGTACCCACAGACACAGTTAAGTTAAGGTATGAAAACGGAAAATCGTGTAATAATAAAAAGGATATGGAGACAAGTTGGAAAGTCGTTTTCCATTTACCCATTTGCCCTGCAGCTAAAACAACTCCTTCTCCAGCTGCCACTAAACGTAAACCTGTCACCGCAAATTCGCGTGATAAAATGATAATCACAAGCCAGGCAGGCGCCATGTTGAGTTCAACAAGTAAGACAAAAGCGGCTGCCACTAAGAGTTTATCTGCCATCGGATCTAAAAACTTCCCTAAGTTCGTGACTAAATGATATTTACGTGCATAGTAACCATCCACCCAGTCTGTACCCGAAGCAATGATAAATAACAGCGCGCTCACTAAGTGAACAACAGGTAACGTCTCCTCGCCAATAGAAATACTACCCCAATCTAAAGGGAGAGTGAGTAACAATATAAAAATAGGGATAAGTAAAATACGTGAAATAGTAATACGATTAGGTATATTCATAAAACATCCTCTTTCTTAAAATAGATTAACCCTCCTTAAAAGTGAGCAACTGATAAGAAGGGTCTAATATTACTCTTGGTCCGGTTCGTAAGCGTCATTGAAATAAATCCACACTTCTTGTACCGTACTCATATTCATCTCTTCTGAAAATTCTAATGGTTTTCCGTTGATTTCAATTGTAATAACACCCGGTTCACCGAAGCGTAAATATGTAAAATCAACATCCGTTAAATCAATCTCTACAGGACTATTACCGGTCGTAAGCATTTGTTCATAAAGAGACTGACCACTGTCATCTTCAATTTGAAGCCAATTTTGATTTGTCGTATCGACACGCATCGTAATCGAATCATCTGGTGTCACATAATGATAAATAGAGGCATTGTTCTCAAACTCTTTTAATTCAAGTACAGGTTCTGTCCCCTCAGGTTGTGCTGCATCCTCTTCATCATCTGATACTGATTCATCGATCGTGTCGTCAGCGTCAGGATCTGTTTCCCCGGTTTGGTCCGTATCGTTATTTTCTGGCGGGATCGTCACCGGATCACCAACCGATGAAGGATTATCTTCTACTGGTGACGTTGGCTCTGCCTCATCCGTTGTCAGAACAAACTCATAAATAATAAACCCAATTAAAAACAGTAACAACAAGACAAAAATAGTCGGTAACAACATTTGAAAAGGTGATTTATCTTTGACGGTCGTTCGCGTACGCGAACGTTTCAATGTTGTAAAATCTCGGGTATCGGTCGATAATGTCTCGGGTAATTCACTTCTGTGTTCGTCCATTAAAGCGTGTGGATCTAATCCGACAGCTTGGGCGTACTCCCTAATAAAAGCGCGCACATAAAAGTTACCAGGTATGAGGGAAAAATCATTTCGCTCAATGGCCTGAATATGGCGCGCTTGTATTTTCGTCGCTATTTGAATATCGTCAATTGTTAAGCCCTTCTCAAGGCGGCGTTCTTTTAATTGTTCTCCAATCAGCATCATTAACACCATCCATTTAGTAAAATCCGTACAAAGTACATACCATCTTCTATAATAAAGGATTTTCAACAAATATGAAAGAGGCGAAAGTGATTTTGCGACTTTTATAATACATTAAATATGCCACCCACCACTTACACCTATAATTTCACCCGTCATATAGCTCGTCTGGTCACTCGCTAAAAAGGCCGTTAATTGACTAACATCCTTCACCGTACCTAATCGTTGTAAAGGAATCTCTTCTATTAAAGATGTTCTTTCTTCTTCGGTCAATGATTGATTCATTTCTGTATCAATAAACCCTGGCGTAATGGCGTTTACACGAATGTTATTCGTGCCTACTTCTTTTGCTAAGGCTTTAACAAAGGCAATCTGGGCACCCTTTACTGTCGAATACGCCACTTCATAACTTGCCCCGTGTTTACCCCAAATAGAAGATATGACAATAATATTGCCTGCACGATTTTGTAGCATCGCCGGTAAAAAGTGTTGGGTTACTTTCCATAAAGCCTCAATGTGCACCGAGAGTAATGCTGTCATATCGCTACTCGACAGATCTGTGAATAAACCGTAACTGGCTTGTCCTTGACTAAAGATAATTACGTCAGGTGTAAACTGCACCTTATTAAGAAATTGTTCAATACCTTCACTAGACGACAGGTCACCTTGAATCATTTCTAGGACAGACTCTTCGGGTAACGATTCAGCCAAAGTCTGCAACCTTGTTTTGTTTTTATTGTAATGTAAGGTAAAACTATTGCCTGTTTCACTTAAATCTTTGACAATTTGCTGACCAATCGCCCCGCTTG
The DNA here is from genome assembly GCF_900116255.1 of Halolactibacillus miurensis. GTDB lineage: Bacteria > Bacillota > Bacilli > Bacillales > Amphibacillaceae > Halolactibacillus > Halolactibacillus miurensis. The sequence goes on along the minus strand of NZ_FPAI01000004.1, from coordinate 143,019 downwards.
CGCCTAGCACTAAAACATGTTTAGGCATGTTCCGCCTCTTTTTTTATAAAGAACGCAGACACATTATCTGCTGTAATCCACTGATGCATAAAGGCTTCTACCTCATCTTTTGTTATAGCCTCTAATGTCGGTAGAAGTGTGAAGTAATCAATGCCCAACAAATGATACTGACTAATAGAGTTCGCAATATTTGACGTAGCATTCATTTCTCGCATGAGTCCTCCAATCATTTTTCGTTTCATGCGAGTGAAGGCTTCCTCACTAAACGTATATGATTTAAAGGTATCCAGTTGTCTTAATACAACGTCTCTAAACTGTTCAACATTGGTAGAATTAGCACCAATCAACGAAAAGGCAAAAGATCCTTGGCGTTCTGTCTCAAATCCTAGACTGCCATCAATAAGATCCAGGTCATATAACTCTTGATAATAAGCACCGGATTTTGAATAAAAGTAATCAAGAATCATCTCGCTAATCAGTTCTTCTTTAATAAATTGGTCGGGGTTCTGTGTAGGCGTTTCTTTGATTCCAATCATACATTTTTCAGTTACAACAGGCATATGTAAGACCGCCTGTTTTTTATATACATGCGCCGACTCCATAACGCTCTCTCGTTTAATTTCTTGCACAGGCTCAAAAGTTTTCTGTTGTTGATTATGACGAATGACCTGAAGCATCTCTTCAGCATCAAAAGCTCCAACTAAACAAAAAGTCATGTTAGAAGGATGATAAAATGTGTGATAACACGTATAAAGGTCATCTTTTGTAATGTTTTGAATAGAATCAACCGTTCCGGCAATATCAATTCTCACGGGATGATGTTCGTACATCGTTTCAATAATACCAAAGAACGCCCGCCAATTGGGTTGGTCATCATACATTTGAATCTCTTGAGCAATAATCCCCTTTTCTTTCTCAACTGAACTATCAGAAAAGTAAGGATCTTGAACAAAGTTAAGTAGAATCTCGGTGTTTTTCTTCACTTCCGTCGTTGTTGAAAATAAATAGGCTGTTTTAGTAAATGATGTGAACGCATTCGCTGACGAACCAAGCGCAGTAAATTCTTGAAAAACATCATGATCTTCTTTTTCAAATAATTTATGCTCTAAAAAGTGGGCAATACCGTCTGGAACTTTAACCATATTCATTTCACCAAGAGGAACAAATTGATTATCAATCGAGCCGTAATTCGTTGTAAACACTCCGTAGGTTTGTTCGAGCTCAGGTTTTGGCACGAGCAGAACATTCAAGCCGTTCTCTAGTGTTTCTTGGTAGACCGTTTCATTGATTTGAGGATAGCGCTTTTTCTCCATACTATTCCGCTCCTTTCTGTGTTAAGAAGTAAGTCGTATCGAGCTCAATGCGATTCGCTACTCTTACAATCGCCTCTTTTGTCACGGCTTCAATATTTGATACAAAATCAATCGTTTTTGTTTTAGAGCTAAATTGTTGGTTATATAACATTTCAACCATGCCGTAAGCTTCGTCAAGATTTTCTTTATATTGATTTGTAATTAATGACTTTGCTTCTGTGATTTGTTCATCAGTGAAATCACCCTTACGCATCGCTTCTAATTGCTCCAAAATAATTGTTTTTGCTTTGTCAAAATCAGCAGGGGCGATCCCACTAAAGACAAATAAAAGCCCTTTGTGACTTTCAAACCGGGAAGCGGCATAATAAGCCAAACTATTTTTCTCACGCACATTAATAAAGAGTTTTGAACTAGGGAATCCACCAAAGATGGCATTAAAGACGTGTAGAGCCGGATAGTCATCATCACTGTAGTGCGTATGTGTTCTAAAGCCAAAGTGCAACTTACCTTGTTGAATGGGTTCTTCTTCAATGATCTCTTTAGGTTCAACCACTGTTTTCTCTGTCGCCTGCATGCTTGGCATCGGCGCATTCGTTGATCGCTCAATATGTTGATCACACAAAGCTTCAACATTAAGCTCTGTTAAGTCCCCAATGACATAGAGGTCAAATGGTTCTTCGTTCATTACTTGTTGATAGTATTGATAGAGATTTTCAGGCGTAATATGGTCAAAGTCCTCTGGATAACCATGAACATGCGTCTTGTACACTTCACCTTCACACATCTCTTCGATCAGGCGCATGTTTGCCAGTTGCATTTTATTATCTTTAATACTGTCAATTTTTTGTCCAAGTGATTGTTTTTCACGCGCAACAATTTTTGGATCAAAACCGTCTGCCACAACTTTAGGCGCAAATAGCGCCTCGTTAAAGAATCGAACAGCTTCTTCTAAAATAGGCTCATTGGCTGACAAGTATGAGGGATTAACAACGGACATGCGGGCTGTTAAAATATGCATCTCGCCTTTTTTACTACCATCCATTGAAAAGGTTGATCCGTATAAATCATCTAATTTCTGTCTAAAGGCATTTGACGTAGGATAATTTTCAGTGGCTTGTTGCATGACAAACGGAAGTAAAGCCCGCTTTGTCACATCTTCTCTACTGAGTGGTGCAATAAATTTCGCAACAAAGTGCAACGTCTTAAATTTATTTGATTGAATCATATGTAGCCTATACCCTTGTTTTTCAATAACTGTTTCATTCATCATGAGATAGAACCTCCTTCGTTTATATCAAGCTTAACCAATAAATTGAGTCTTACTCATTTTACCGTAAAATTTCTTTTCAAACAACGAAAAGGAATCATTTGAAAAGGGTTGTTAGTCCTCAACCGTTGAGGACTAACAACCCTTTATTCAAAAAAAATCAGATTAACGGCTGCCTTTAATATACGGGTCACCATTTGCTTTAGGTGCTTCTGCACGTCCAATCAGACCTGCGAGAGCAAGAATTGTAAGAACATAAGGAGCAATCGTTAAATAGAACCCTGGTACATTCGCAAGGAAGTCAAAGTTCGCGCCAACAACACTTAAACTTTGAGCAAAGCCAAAGAAGAAGGCTGCGCCAAGTGCCCCAAGTGGATGCCACTTACCAAAAATAACGGCAGCAAGTGCCATGAAACCTTGACCAGAAATAGTAGAACCAGCAAAGCTTAGAGAAATCGTTAAAGCATAAGTCGCTCCACCTAAACCAGCAAGTACACCTGATAAAATAACAGCGATATAACGCATTTTCGTTACATTAATACCATTCGTATCTGCCGCCATAGGGTGTTCACCTACCGCACGTAAACGCAAACCAAATGATGTCTTATAAAGGACGTACCAACCAGCAACCGCAAAAATAATGGCAATAAACGTCGTATAATAAGTGCCATCAAAGAACATCTCACCGAGGATTGGGATATCAGAAAGAACAGGAACAGAAGTTGTATAGAAAGGTTCTGTAATAGAATCTGTCTGACCACGACCAAAAATTTCACGTGTTAAGAAAACCCCTAAACCAACAGCAAGCATATTGATCGCCACACCGCTAACCACTTGATTGGCTCTAAATGAGACAGCCGCGACCGCATGCATAAGAGAGAAAATACCTGAAGCGACAGCCCCTACTAATAGTGACAACCAAGGTGTGAAAGCCCCTAACGTATCAGCCATAAAGATATTGAACACAATACCACTGAAGGCACCAATCACCATTAAACCTTCTAAACCAATATTGACAACGCCGGAGCGTTCACTGAATACTCCACCAAGAGCTGTAAAGATCAATGGAGCAGAATAGAATAATACCATCGGCATCATAGCAATAAATTGATCGATGAATTGCATATTAGTTCTCCTCCTTCTTAAATCGCATAATCACAAGTCGAATCATGTAACTTGCAGCTACGAAGAAAATAATCATCGCAATAACAATTTCGACAAGTTCTGCTGGTACCCCAGATAATGGTGGCATACTTAATGCCCCAACCTTTAAAGCACCGAACAAGAAGGCAGCGAGAACAACGCCAGGTGCTGTGTTAGCACCGAGTAAAGCTACGGCAATACCATCAAACCCTAAGTTAGTAAAGGCACCGTGTGTGTACATATAGCCAAATGTACCGATACCTTCCATCGCTCCACCAATACCAGCCAAACCACCTGAGATCAGCATGGCCAAGACGATGTTACGTTTAACGCTCATACCAGAATATTTTGCCGCATGTGGGTTGAAACCAACCGCACGTAATTCATAACCATAAGTTGTTTTCTCTAAGAAGAACCAGACGAACACAGCAAAAATAATGGACACGATAAAACCCCAGTGAATCTGAGAATAACCGAACATTTCTTGAAGTCCGGGTGTTGCTAACCAAGCAGAGTTGGCAATGCGCTCAGATTGTGATCCGCCATCTGATAATAACGTACGAATCAAATAGTTCGTTGTATGAAGCGCAATATAGTTCATCATGATTGTCACAACAACTTCATGGACCCCACGTGTCGCCTTTAAAATACCTGGCACAAAAGCCCAAAGAGCACCGGCAACAGCAGCGGCTAAAATCGCAAGTGGAATGTGGATGATGGCAGGAAGATCAAAGGCCACCCCTACCCATACAGCCGCAAACCAACCGACAAAGACTTGGCCCTCAGCACCAATGTTAAATAAACCGCTGCGGAAGGCAAAAGCGATTGCCAAACCAGATAAAACTAAAGGAATCGTACGACGAATACTTTCACCAATATTATACATACTACCAAAAGCACCTTGGAAAAGAGCCGCGTAACCTTCAATTGGATTATATCCGAAAGCAAGCATCACGATTGCTCCGACTAGAAAACCTAATAGAACCGATAAAATCGGAATTAAAATGTTTAATTTTTTGTTTTCCATCATTTTTCTTCACCTGCTTTCTGACGTGCTTTCTCTTTCGAACTACCGGCCATCAGTAAGCCAAGCTCTTGCTCATTAGTTTCTTCAGGTTTCACTTCAGCAACGATTTGACCATCAAACATAACAGCAATTCGGTCACTGACGTTCATAACTTCATCTAATTCAAATGACACAAGTAAAACGGCACGTCCTTTATCACGCTCTTCGATTAAACGTCTATGAATCGTTTCGATGGCCCCAACATCTAACCCACGTGTTGGTTGAGCAGCAATGAGTAAATCTGGTGAGCGATCCACTTCACGTGCGATAATGGCTTTTTGTTGGTTACCACCAGAAAGCGCCCGCGCTTTCGTCTTAGGACTCGGTGTTCGCACATCAAAATCTTTGATTAATTTATCAGCATGTTCATAAATAGCTTTAAATGATAATACCTTATTTTTAGAGAATGGTTTCTTGTAATACGTTTGTAAGACAATATTTTCAGCAATAGGATAATCTAAAACTAAGCCAAATTTATGGCGGTCTTGTGGAATATGCGCCACGCCAGATTCCGTCACTTTACGAGGAGATAGATTCGTAATAGTTTTACTGTTTAATTTAATCTCTCCAGATTCTGATTTTCTAAGCCCTGTAATGGCTTCAATCAGCTCAGATTGTCCATTACCATCAATACCGGCAATACCGACAATTTCACCTGCTCTTACAGCTAGATTTAAACCTTTGACCATCATAGCTTGACGAGCATCTTTCACTTGCAAATCTTTAATAGAAAGAATGGCTTCTTTTGGTTTAGCTGGTGTTTTTTCTGTTTTAAAGTTAACTTGACGCCCAACCATAAGAGCGGCTAAGTCATCAACGTTGGTGTCTTTTACATTCACCGTATCAATACCTTCACCTTTACGGATGACGGTCACGCGATCACATACCTCCATAATCTCTTTTAATTTATGAGTGATTAAGATAATGGAGATGCCTTCTTTTGTTAAGTTACGCATGATACTAATCAGTTCTAAAATTTCTTGTGGCGTTAAAACAGCTGTTGGCTCATCTAAAATAATCACTTCAGCACCACGGTAAAGTGTTTTTAAAATTTCAGCCCGTTGTTGCATTCCTACTGAAATATCACGTACTTTCGCACTAGGGTCTACACTTAAACCATATCGATCAGACAATTCTTTAATTTCTTTTTCAGCTTGTTTAATATCAACGTAGCCCGCGCCTTTAGTTGGCTCACTACCTAAAATAATGTTTTGCGCGACCGTAAATGGTTCCACGAGCATAAAGTGTTGGTGGACCATCCCGATACCTAACTCGTTGGCGACATTAGGGTTGGTGATTTTAATTTTTTCACCACGAACGCGAATCTCTCCTTTTTCCGGTTGATAAAGACCAAATAAGACGTTCATCAAGGTTGATTTACCTGCCCCGTTTTCACCAAGTAAAGCATGTATTTCCCCTTTTTTAACTTGAAGGTTAATATTATTATTTGCTACAATGCCAGGGAATTCTTTACGAATGTTTAACATCTCAATAACGTATTTTTCCAAAATGTTCACTCCTTATCTTAAGGCTCGTAATAAAATCTCTAAATGAAAAGGGGAGAGTTACTAGCTTTTCATTTAAAGATTTTTAAGTTGGTTACCCCTTTTTAGGGGTAACCAAACTTATCAATTAAAGGTTATTCACAAACTCTTCTAATTCATCATCAGTTTGTGGTGCAACAACTTCGCCACTTAGAAGTTTTTCTTGCCATTCAGCTACAGCCGCTTTGATCTCTTCTGTATAAGCTTCTGTATTTGTTTCAGCGATGGCAATCGCATCGTCTTCAATACCTAATACGAGGTGCTCTCCACCAGGGAAGTCACCATTCATTGCGCGTGCTGCTACTTCTTGAACAGCAACATCTACACGTTTAACCATAGAAGTCAGTGTAACGTTCATGTCACCTTGTTGACCTTGCTCATATTGGTCACGGTCAACACCGATAACCCAAACGCCTGCTTCTGGATCGTTTTCAACACGGTTTCTAGCTTCAGTGAATACACCTAGACCAGTCGCACCTGATGCGTGATAAATTACATCAGCACCAGAAGAGTACATGTTGTTTGCGATTGAACGGCCTAAACCTTCATCAGCAAATGATTCAGCGTACTGAACTTGTACTTCAATATCAGGGTTAACAGATTTAGCACCTGCAACAAAACCAACTTCAAAGCGCTTGATTAGTGGACTTGTAACCCCACCGACAAAGCCAATGTTTTGTGATTCTGATTTAAGCGCAGCTGCAACACCTACTAGGAAAGAACCTTGTTCTTCAGCGAAAGTTACACTGGCAATGTTATCGCCTTCAACAACTTCATCAATAATTGAGAAGTGGCCATCAGGATTTTGGCTTGCTACTTGTTCAACTGCGTTGGCAAGTTGGTAACCTACACCAAAAATTAATTGGTAGTTTTGGTTTACCAAGTTGTTAAAGTTAGGTAAGAAGTCAGCAGCGTTTTGAGATTCAGCGTAATCATATCCTGTACCACGCTCTAAACCATTATCCATAGCGAAAGCTTCAATACCTTCCCATGCAGACTGGTTAAATGAACGGTCATCAACACCGCCCTCATCTGTAACCATTGCTAATGAGAAGTCGCTAGAACCTTCTTCTTCATCACTTGAGCCTTCGTCTCCTGTAGCATCGTCATTTTGCTCTGTGTCTTGATCTGTTTGATCATCACTTGACTCATCATCAGTTGAGCCACAAGCACCAAGTACTAATACAGCTGCAAACAAGACTGACAAGATTAACAATAATTTGTTCTTCATTTTGTTACCCCCATTTTATGGTTAAATTTTGACCTGTATTGTTTTAAATTGTTACTAAGTTCTGCAAAAGGCAACTCAATCAATGCGCTTTCTCACAACATGAAATTGGAAAGCATCGCTTTTAAAATAATTAGCGGAGTAAAGAATCGGTTCATGATCTTTCGTGTAGTGCATTTGTCTTAGTAAGAGCAGTGCTTGATCAGGTCGGCAATGAAGTATAGCTGAGATTCTTTCATGGAAACCAATCGGTTCAATGAATGTCTCAGCATAATGTATGCGCTTACCTGTATGATTTTCGATAAGTTTGAAGATGGAGTCTTGTGAGTGAATTAATCCAATCGGTACAAGATCATGATCAACTTTATCGATACAATACACCACGGGTTCACCATCTGCTGTTCTTACGCGTTCGACTCTCGCTAATGCTTGGACGTCCAACGAGTTAAAATGTGCTAAATCGCTGGCCGACGGCCTAACGACCTCAGCAGCGACAAATTGCGTTCCCGGTCTCTTACCTGCACGTCTAATCATGTCGGACACACTTCCTAATTCCTCAATGCCTGAAGAATAGATCGGTTTAGGATTAACAAAGATGCCATTTCCTAATCGACGTGTGACCATATTCTCATCAACTAATTGTTCAATAACCGCTTCCATTGTTGTTCGTGACACACGATAATTTGTTGCTAATTCATACAGAGGATGCAACCTTTCATTTGGTGGATAGATATCGTTTTCGATATCTTCTCGCATTTTTGAAAGCGTTTCATTATATTCCTTACTGTCTAAATAATCTTTCGACATGTTTCATCCCCCAGTAACATAAAACAAAATGATCGGTCATTTACAATATACCACTTTAACAATAAGAAATAAACACAAAAATGCGAAAAAGATATCTTTTCTACTAATCGAAATTGTGAAATTAGTCTGACAACTCTTGTACAAGAACCACTCTCGGCTTTGATCCTTCATGAGGACCCACGATGCCGCTTGCCTCCATTTCATCAATTAACCGCGCCGCACGATTGTAGCCAATACGGAATCTTCTTTGTAACATAGACACACTGGCCGTCTGCATTTCTACAACTAATTGCACGGCTTCTGGATATAGTTCATCGTCACTATGACTGGATGAGTCATCCACTTCATCTGGAATCATTTCTTCTTGGTAGTTTGCTTTTTGTTGCTCAATACAATAATCAACAACGGCTTCTACTTCCTCATCTGACAGAAATGCTCCTTGAATCCGGGTTGGTTTGGACGCACCGACTGGCATAAACAACATATCCCCTCGTCCCAACAATTTCTCTGCCCCACCACTATCTAAAATCGTGCGTGAGTCTGTTTGAGATGACACACTAAAAGCAATCCGAGAAGGAATATTAGCCTTAATCACACCTGTAATAACATCCACACTTGGACGCTGTGTCGCAATGATCAAATGAATCCCAGCAGCACGTGCCATTTGCGCAAGACGGGTAATGGCATCTTCTACCTCATTAGAGGCCACCATCATTAAATCAGCTAATTCATCGACTAAGACAACAATATAAGGAAGGAGTGGCTGTTCATCTTCTGGTGTATCCACTGTTTGATTATGTTTCTTAATATAGTTGTTGTAACCTTCTATATTTCTATTTCCCGTATCAGAAAACAAGTCATAGCGACGTTCCATTTCACTTACGACCTTTTTAAGCGCCTGTGCCGCTTTTTTCGGATCGGTTACAACCGGCGTTAGTAAATGTGGAATCCCGTTATAGACGTTTAATTCCACTTTTTTCGGATCAATCATCATTAATTTCACTTGGTGAGGTTTTGCGCGCATTAAAATACTAATAATAATCCCGTTAATACATACACTTTTCCCACTCCCGGTTGCACCGGCAACGAGTAAGTGCGGCATTTTATTTAATTCGTGTACGACTGCTTCACCTGAAATATCACGACCTAATATAAAGGATAAGACGGCTTCATCAGGTAACTGCTTAGCTTCAAATACTTCACGCATGGTCACCATGGATACTTCCTGATTCGGGACTTCGATACCAACAGCTGATTTTCCAGGTATCGGTGCTTCTATGCGGATATCTTTTGCTGCTAGAGCAAGTGCTAAGTCATCATGTAAATTCACAATTTTACTCACCTTTACCCCTGCCTCAGGATACACTTCATATTTCGTGACAGCCGGTCCTACGTGAACCCGTGTCACTTTTGCTTTCACTCCAAAAGAATCAAAGGTGGTTTCTAATTTCCTTACAATCTCTTGAATTTTCCCTTTTTCTTGCGATTTCTTTTTCTGCACCGGTGCCTCTAGTAAAGTCACGGGTGGTAGAACATAGTCCATATTTTCTTTCTCCGTCATCGGCTCTACGTGAAGATCAGTTTCTCCTTCTGTGACGACTTGGTCGGACATTTCTTTAGTCCGCCGATTAATGTCAGCTTTAGGCGTCGAGTTTAAGGAATCTATTTCCTTAAACGGAAAGGTCCCTTGTGATTCAAGCGTATCGTCATGATAATGAACATCAGTAAAGTCTTCAATGACGGGTTCTTTTATATCTTCTTTTGATTCGGATTGTTTTTTTTGTTTTGTTTGTTTGACGGCTGTCGTTCGCGTTTGTTCTTTTGACCTTTGTTTAAAAGCACTGTTTTTTTCTTTTAGAAAACTAACCGCTGCTGAACCTTTATTCATCACATACTCAAAAAACGACGTTAATGAAAAATCGAACATGAATACAAGTGAAACAATTAATAAAAAGACAGCTAAAAAAAGTGAACCGGTGATCGATAATAATCTGTACGTGAGACTTAGTAGGATGGCCCCTACCATGCCACCACCAAGATTTTGGCTCGTTATGCCACCCAGTCTAAAATCATTAAATTGATCAAACGAATAACCAATGACTGATATGTCTTTAGTGAGAATCCAATCGCGGTAAAGAATAGCATGTGTTAGTAACATAAGTGACGTTAAAAAAACAAACACACCTAAAAAGCGTCTGGAGAATATATCAGGAAAACGTTGTTTGATCATCATATGTAAACCTAAAGCAAGTAAACTTAGTGGGATCAGACTGTACCAAAAGCCGAATAAAAAGCGGAAACTGGTGACTAAAAATAGCGGAATAATTCCTTCGCTTAACGACCAAGCGCCACTTCCAAATACAGCTAATAAAATAAAGCTCAAACCATATAATTCATATTTAAACGTTTCTGATATCGGTTTTCTGGATGTTTTTGATTTGCGTTTTGATTTTGTTTTTTTCTTTGTCATTGTATTCCCTCCCATCCCATCTATTATAGCATAATTTTTCTCATAACCTGTCTAACAAATTAAGCATCTTCACTAACTATACAGGAACACTTATGACACGTATGTCATTGATTTTCACTAACAAAAAAGCGAATCCATTGATTCGCTTTAATGTTGTAACCAAGACTTTTCAGTTAGTTCAAAAGCATCGTGTAAAGCATTAACCGCTTCACACACATCACTTTCCTTTACGAGTACCCAAATGGTCGTATGGCTATCCGCTGATTGTAAAATATCTATTTTCTTCTTTTTCAAACTACGCACAATCCGAGCCGTCACACCAGGTACGCCTGTCATCCCCGCTCCGACCACACTGACTTTTGCGCAATGAGTGGTTTTAACAGGATAATACCCAAGCGCTTGAATGATGTGAATCGCTTTATCACTTAGTAAATCAGGGACAGTAAATCTTAATCCTCCTGGAAACATGTTAATAAAGTCAACAGAAATACCCGCATCTGCTAAAGCACCGAATACATCCGCATGTAGCGTCTCTATATCCGAATCGGTTTCAATTTTAATTTGGGCAATACCTGTGATGTGCGCAATACCCGTAATGAGCCGGTCATTAATATCACGCCCAAGCGCCTGATCAATGGCACCTGTTACAAGCGTACCAACATCGGTCGCATGTGTTGAGCGAACACGAAGAGGTACTTTCCCTTGCATGGCGATTTCAACGGCACGTGGATGAACGACTTTAGCTCCTTGGTAGGCTAAATTAACGATTTCATTATATGTGACAACATCAAGCGTTCTTGCCCCCGGTACAATACGCGGGTCAGCTGTCTTAATGCCATCAACGTCAGTAAATATATCGACATAGTCAGCATTAAGGCTCGCACCAAGCGCTGCCGCTGATGTATCACTGCCACCACGTCCAAGCGTTGTAATATCGCCTTCTCTTGTTTGTCCTTGAAAGCCAGTAACGACAACAACATCAACAGTTTCTAATTCCCTGACTAAGCGCGTTGTGTCCATTTCCACAATTTTCGCTTGGGTAAAGTCATTCGTCGTAATAAAACCAGCTTGTACACCAGTTAAGGCCGTTGACGATACGCCCGATTTTTTTAATTGATTCGAGAACACAACAGCTGATAACACTTCACCACATGACAGCAGTAAATCATACTCGCGGTTTGAAATCGCATGATTAGGATAATCCACTAATGTTAATAACGCATCCGTCGCATAAGGGTCGGGTAGTCGTCCCATTGCCGAGACAACGACGACGACTTTATACCCTTCATCTTTAGCCGCTTGTATGTGTTTAATAGCTTGTGTTCTGGCTGATTCATCTCTAACAGATGTTCCACCAAATTTTTGAACAACGATTTTCATATGCCACCTCTAATTTATAACCAATGATTTTTGACGAGTGATTCTGCAATTTGAACAGAATTCCACGCCGCTCCTTTTAATAGGTTATCAGAAACAATCCACATATGATAGCCATTTTCTTGATTTAAATCTTTTCTGATTCTTCCAACAAAGACATCAGGCAGTCCTGCCGCTGCAAGTGGCGTTGGATAGATTTGCTCTTCTGGTTTGTCTTGTAATGTCACCCCATCACTTGATGCGAGCAATGTTTTAATCTCTTCAACTGAAGGTGTATCGTCTAATTCAACGTAGACACTTTCAGCATGTGAAGTGAACACCGGTAACCTAACACATGTCGCTGCAACATTGATCGTCTCGTCATGCATGATTTTTTTCGTTTCATTGATCATTTTCATTTCTTCAAAGGTGTAACCATTATCAGTAAAGACATCAATTTGTGGCAAGGCATTAAAAGCAATTGGGTAATGCTTGTCTTCACCTTTTACCGGTAGTAATTCTGCTTTCATATCATCGCCGTTTAAAAAGTCTTCTGTTTGTGTTTTAAGTTCTTCAATCGCTTCAGCCCCCGAACCGGATACGGCTTGATAGGTTGAGACGATAATGCGTTTTAAACCATATTTAGCTTTTAGCGGCTGAAGAGCCGCTACCATTTGAATAGTCGAACAGTTTGGATTCGCAATGATGCCTTTATGATCTTTAATATCTGCCTCATTAACTTCTGGGACAACAAGTGGAACATTTCCATCCATTCTATAGGCACTCGTATTATCTACGACAACAGCCCCACGTTTAACTGCTTCCGGTGCGAATTTTTTAGAAACCCCACCGCCAGCTGAAAATAGGGCGATATCGATTCCTTCGAATGATTCAGGTGTGGCTTCTTCAACGGTATACGTCTGATTATTATAGGTTAACGTCTTACCTGCTGAACGTTTTGACGATAACAGTTTTAATTCATTGATTGGGAATTGGCGCTTTTCTAATGTTTCTAACATCTTTCTTCCAACGGCACCTGTTGCTCCAACGACAGCGACGTTATAAGTTTGTTGATTTGACATAATTTATTCTCTCCCTTGCAAGCTAGTTCAATTTTAAACTCTATTTTAACATAAATCATTCGATGAAATATATAGATTTTTGATATTTGTGAAAATTAGATCATTTAGTGTTTTGATGTAACACCGGTTGGAGTTGTTTCGACATTAAAGCATGTTCCAACGTCGGTTTAATAAGTGAAAACTCACTCACAATGGAATTCGGTTTTGTTTCTGGATTGTCTTGTGTAAATGGTACAAAATATATATGTTTCGTCTTTAATAATGACATAATGTTAACGCCGTTTTGACCAAGTCCGTCATTGGTTGAAATGGCAAGGACAACCGGTTTATTATTTCTTAATGTGGCTTTAGCCGCAAATAATACAGGCGTATCGCTAATACCTTGACTAAACTTACTGAGTGAAGTTCCTGTCATCGGCGCGATCACCAGTGCATCTAAAGGCGTGCTTGGTCCAAGACCTTCAGCTTCTACCATGGAGGTGACTGGCTTATATTCGGCACACTTTTCTATTTCTGCTAAAAAGTGTGCACTTGAACCAAAACGTGTATCTACTGTTTGAAGGTTATGTGACACAATAGGAATCACGGTATGACCAAGTGATTTAATCTCTTGAATCATCGGTATTACTTGGTCAACGGTACAAAAAGACCCGGTTAACCCAAAGCCAATACGTTTTTTATCCACACATACTCACCCGTCTTTCTATTCGTTTTGACTGAGCTCTTCAATAATCGCTGTCGCAATAATCGTCCCTGCTGTTTTTGGTGCTACCTTTGCCGGTATGCCCAAAGCATGAATGACACGTAATTCACGTTTTTTCGCATAATCAAAATCAACGCCCCCTGGCAGGGAAGCCAAGTCGATAATGAGTTGTTCACGTGTGAGCTGATCGAGTACTGTAGATGTTAACATCATGGCAGGGATCGTATTAATGAAAAGGTCAGTTGATTTAATATATGCATCAAGATCCTTTAAGTGAAAGCCATGATAGCCCAAACTATTTGCTTTTGCGATATCTTTTTGTTTTCTTACACCAACAAACACATCGGCTCCTAACTTGAAAAACCTATCAGCAACAATGTCACCGACACGACCGAAGCCTAATAAAACGACGCGTGATTGGTACAGCGTTTTTTTCATGTGCTTGATTGCTAGCATAATAGTGCCTTCAGCCGTTGGCACAGCGTTATAAATAGCGACATCATCTCTGGCAAATATTTCAATAACAGTCACCTCAGAGTCATCAGCCAACTCACGCAGGCGCTTAGAAGCAATACCCGTAAAAACAAACGCCCCTTGTTTCATACGTTTAAAGCTATCTTTTGGTAAATAGAGGCGATCTTGACTGAAACTAGCCATAATCTCATCATCATTTGAAATGCCTGTAATCGGTAGAATGACGGCGTCTAACTCCTCAAAAGGAATTAAATGAAGCGGCACATTCTCATTCGGATAGATTGCATCAAATCCAACAAGATACAAATCAGCTACTTCAGCCAATTTTTCCATACACGCTAAGTAACGCTGGTCACCGCCTAATAGGGCTATTTTTCTTTTTATCATATTCCTTCACCCCCTTAATCATTATAGTGATATATTCAGTATACGTGGTAAACGAGCACACGTGCTTTATCTTTCAATTAAAATAATATCTTGCCCAATCACTCTAATATTCTCCCATGATAACATTAAACTTTGCTCATCTTTTCTTAAACCTAACATCGAATATTTCGGAATCACCAACTGCTGAATCTCGCCATTCATTAAGTTAAACTCAAGGTCTAGTTCTTGAATAAATCCAAGACGCTTTCCTTTATTAGCTTCAATAAATTCCTTCCCTTTTAATGATTCGAATCGCATAGACGTCCTCTCCTTCGTAACAAATGATGATAGATATATATGACAAACCTCTTGTATGTATGTGATGACAACGAACGTTAATTCAAACAACTTTACAGAATATTAGTCTAAAAAAAAGAAGCCCAAAGGCTTCTTTTTTCTATTCACTGATTGACACAGTATTATTTATTGTTTTTTTCTTGTTCTTCAAGAAGCACAGCTTTACGTGATAAGTTCACACGGCCTTGACGATCGATTTCTTTCACTTTAACCATGATTTGGTCGCCTTCTTTTACAACATCTTCTACATTGTTTGTTCGTTCAATTTGCAATTCAGAAATGTGAATCAAACCATCTTTACCTTTGAAAATTTCAGCAAAAGCGCCGAATTTCTCTATACGTTTAACGGTCGCAAGATACATTTCACCGACTTCAACTTCACGTACGATATCTTCAATTAACTTTTTAGCTTTTTCATTCATCGCTTGATCTGTTGAAGCGATAAAGACTTTACCATCTTGTTCGATATCAATTTTTACGCCAGTTTCATCAATGATTTGATTGATTTGCTTACCACTTGGTCCAATCACATCACGTATCTTTTCAGGTTTAATATACATCGTCATAATCTTAGGCGCATACTCAGATAGCTCTGATTTCGGCTCATTGATGACTTCTAACATATGTGAAAGAATATGCATCCGACCGATTTTAGCTTGCTCTAACGCTTCTTTTAAGATGTCACCGCTTAAACCATCAATCTTAATGTCCATTTGAAGCGCGGTTACACCTTTAGCCGTACCCGCTACTTTAAAGTCCATATCGCCTAGGAAATCTTCCATCCCTTGAATATCACTGAGTACAGTGTAATCGTCACCTTGTTTCACAAGACCCATCGCAATACCAGCAACTGGTGCTTTAATTGGGACACCCGCATCCATCATAGCAAGTGTTGAAGCACAGATTGATGCTTGTGATGTTGAACCATTCGATTCAAGTACTTCTGATACTAAACGAATCGTGTATGGGAAGTCTTCTTCAGCAGGAATGACTTTTTCTAATGCACGTTCACCTAGTGCCCCGTGACCAATTTCACGACGACCTGGTCCACGGATCGGGCCTGTTTCCCCAACACTAAATGATGGGAAATTATAGTGGTGCATAAAACGTTTAGATTCTTCTAAGTCTAATCCATCAAGAATTTGCACATCACCTAACGCACCTAGCGTACACACACTTAAAGCTTGGGTTTGACCACGTGTAAACAAACCAGAACCGTGTGTACGTGGTAAGAGATTAACCCGTGACGTTAACGGACGGATTTCTTCCGGACGACGACCATCTGGACGGATTTTTTCTTGCGTAATCAATCGACGAACTTCGTCTTTTACCATTTTATCTAAAATATCTTTGACTTTTTTAATCGTCTCTTCATCAGCATCATTCGCTTCAAAAGATTCAACAATCTCAGTTTTCACAGCTTGAATCGCTTCTTCACGCGCATGTTTTTCCATGACCTGAATCGCTTCATTTAATTTAGGGCGCGCGGTTTCGTTTAATTCAGCAAGAAGTACTTCATCTAAATTAAATAACTTAACGTCCATTTTTTCTTTACCCATTGCGGCGTAGATGTCTTCTTGGAAAGCGACAAGACGTTTGATTTCTTCATGACCGAACATGATGGCTTCTAGCATCACTTCTTCCGGCACTTCATCTGCGCCAGCTTCAACCATGTTGATGGCCTCTTTCGTACCAGCAACTGTTAAATCAATGTCACTTTTTTCGCGTTGTTCAACCGTTGGGTTGATGACAAACTCACCATCGACACGGCCAACAATCACACCGGCAATTGGTCCGTCAAATGGAATGTCAGAGACGCCTAAAGCAACAGATGAACCGATCATTGCGGCAATATCTGAAGGAGCATCTTGGTCCACACTCATCACCATACTAATGACTTGAACATCGTTACGGTAGCCATCTGGGAAGAGTGGACGAATTGGACGGTCAATCAAGCGTGATGTTAAAATCGCACGTTCACTTGGACGACCTTCACGTTTAATGAATCCACCTGGAATTTTACCTACTGCGTATAAACGTTCTTCATAGTTCACCGTTAACGGGAAGAATGGTAGGTCTTTTGGTTCCTTAGAACCTGTTGCTGTTGCTAATACTGATGTGTCACCGTAGTGTACCATACAAGCGCCATTGGCTTGTTTGGCTAATTCACCCACTTCAACGATAAATGGTTTGCCAGCGATTTCTGTTTTGAATACTTGTTTGTTTGACATATAAAAACCCTCTCTTTTATTAAGTATGACCACTCACCGGGGTTAATGAACAATCCTATTGCATCTGGTTTTCAACTTGCTCCATCCTGATCAAAAATTACAGTCCACTATAATCTTTGATCAGAATCGAGCGCAAGGGTTGTTATGTATTAAACTGGGTAGTGGCTAAGTTTTTTATACCTATAGAAAAAGCGGGAAAAATTCCCGCTTTTTGCTTCTATCGACGTAAACCTAATTTTTCAATTAGTTGACGGTAACGTGTAACGTCTTTGTTACGTAGATAAGTTAATAAGTTACGACGTTTCCCAACCATTTTCAATAGTCCACGACGTGAGTGGTGATCCTTTTTGTGTGTACGTAAGTGATCGTTTAAGCTATTGATTTCTGCAGTTAGGACAGCGATTTGAACCTCTGGAGATCCCGTATCGTTTTCGTGTGTTTTGAACTCGTTAATAAGTTCATTTTTACGTTCTTGTGTGATTGCCATCCTGTTCACCTCCTATTGTTTCTTATTAAAAACCCCTATCCCCTAGCAAACGTTGGAGTTATCGTGTTGCCAAGCGGATGGTTTCCGTTTACTAGATTAACCTTTTTCAACGAAAAATGCAAGTGTTAGCTCTTATTTTTTAAAATTATTTGTCGGATTGTTTGTTCGTCTTGCTCAATTTGAGCAACGAGTGAATCAATCCCGTCAAATTTTAATTCTTCTCTTACGTATTGTTGCCATTCTATTTCAACTGTTTTACCGTATAAATCTCCTGCATAATCTAAGAAGTGCACTTCTAACTTCACTTGTTCTTTTGAATCTTCAAAAGTTGGATTGTAGCCTAAGTTAGCCATACCATCGACCTGTTTACCGTCAATCAAGGCGGTAACATAATAGACCCCTGTCTTAGGAAGCGCTTGTGACTCATAGACCGCTAAGTTAGCCGTTGGATAGCCAATCGTCCGCCCTCTTTTATGGCCATGGACAACGGTCCCTCTCGTTTTTAAGGGACGAGTAAGTAAGTTTTGCGCTTCATCAACACGCCCAGCTTTTAATAATTCCCGAATGCGGGTAGATGAGACTTTTTCTGTCTGATCCGTAAACTTCTCAACAATGGTCACAGAAAAATGACCTTCAGCATCATCGACAAGGGTGTGGACGTTTCCTCTTCCTTTATGTCCATAACTAAAGTCAAATCCACTCACTAAATGTTTGACATTCAAATCAATAATGAACCGATCGATAAATACTTTCGGTTTTAACTTAGCTAATTCTTTCGTAAATTCAACCACATATAAGAAATCCACACCACATTCATCAAAAATCACAATCTTCTGTTCCATCGTTGTTAAATATTCGACTGCCCCAGGTTGTTTCATTAATACCTCTTTAGGGTGCGGTGTAAAGGTCATAACCGCTAATGCTAATTGTTTATCTGTGGCAATTTGTTTCGCTTCTTGAATAACCCGTTGATGCCCTAAATGCACGCCATCAAAAAAACCGATGGCTAATACAGCGGGTGTCTGTGGTTTATCTTGCGTTTCTGTTGATAATCTTATCACTTCCATAAAAACTCTCCTCTACAGATTAAACCCGCGCAAAGACTTGATGACTGTTTGATCATTCGGATGGGTTTGATAAATGGCTAACAACTCACCATTATGTTCCATCCGATAAGGTGTATCCGCTAAAAAGCCTTCTGGACGTTTGAGCTTTTGACCAAAACCAATCTTTATTTTTGTCTTTTCATCTACTTCCCACACAGGTAAATGCGCGAGTCCTGTTTGTAATGGGTGCAAAATGGTATGTAGGGCTTGTTGTTCTTTTAATTGTTCAAGTTCATCTAATGTTACCGCTTCTTTTAATGTAAACGCAGCAGAACGTGTGCGAATAAGGTGTGACATATGCGCCGGATAACCTAACGCCTTGCCAATATCAACGCATAATGTTCGAATATACGTCCCCTTTGAAACGGTAGCTTCAAATGAAAACCGAGCCACGTCACCCTCTATTCGTATAGAACCAGGTGCTAGTGTCAGTTCTTTAACATGAATCTGACGTGTCGGTCGTTCAACCGGCATCCCCTGTCTAGCATACTCATATAATTTTTTACCGTTTACTTTCACCGCAGAATAGAGCGGGGTTATTTGCGTTGTCTCACCTAAAAATTGTCGTAACACTTTCCGTACTTCGACTTCTTCAAAAGGCTTCAAAACAGGCTGTGTCTCTAACACTTCACCTGTCTGGTCTTCTGTTGTTGTTGAAACACCTAACGTTATTTCAGCTTGATACGTTTTATCCGTATCTGTTAAATAAGGCACCACTTTGGTCGCCTCGCCGATACAGATTGGTAACACACCGCGCACATCAGGATCAAGTGTCCCTGTATGTCCGACTTTCTTTGTATTAAAAATCCGGCGTAACTTCATCACACAATCATGACTCGTAAAGCCAATAGGTTTATCTAAATTCACAATACCATCTGTCATTTTCCAACACTCCTTAGTGTAAAAAACAAAGGAAAACCCTTGTCTATTGTAGCACAAGGGTTCTAGTTTAAGCTATCTTAATCATTTGATTCGTGTAAGTCTCGAATAAGCTTTTCAATTCGATTACCCGTCTCGATCGTATGATCGATTTCGAAGAAGAGTTCAGGTGTTTTTCTCAACCGAATCCGGTGACCAATTTCTGAACGAATAAAGCCTTTGGCTTTTGTTAGTCCAGTCAGTGTCGCCTCTTTCTCATCTTCACTACCTAGAATCGTCAGATACACCGTTGCTTGTTGTAGATCACCCGTTACTTCAACATCAGTAATCGTAACAAAACCAACACGTGGATCTTTAATTTTGCGATTAAGAATATCGCCTAACTCTTTTTTCATTTGCTCTGCTACACGATTTGCACGCAGTTGACTCATATAAAGTCACCTCTAACTTTCAAATATCTTTCTCTTTAGTCATACCACTCACGGTCAATATTTAAACATTCTATGCGCAGGTTTTGATCAAGTAATTGAATGGCTTGATCTATCACCCGCTCACATGGCACGCGAGCATTAGCGACAGTGACAAGACCTAGCATCGTTCGTTGCCAGAGGTATTGATGATCTAATTCACTGACACTGATATTTAGTCCTCTTAGTTGATGCAGAATACGTTTTAACACATGACGCTTTTCTTTTAATGAATGGGCATCATAAATTTTACAATCCACTTCAACATAAAGTAGCATTAGCGCTTAATTTCTTCCATCACGAAGCACTCAAATACGTCGCCTTCTTTAATATCATGGAAGTTCTTCAGCGTAATCCCACACTCATAGTTTGTGGCAACTTCTTTGACATCATCTTTAAAACGTTTCAGTGTATCAATTTCTCCTTCAAAAACAACCACACCATCACGAATGACTCGTACACCTGCATCACGTGTGATTTTGCCTTCTATGACATAACTTCCAGCAATCGTACCGATTTTAGACACTTTGAACGTTTCACGTACTTCCGCTTGACCAATAACTTTTTCTTCGAACTCAGGATCAAGCATCCCTTTCATCGCTTGTTCAATTTCTTCAATCGCTTTATAAATAATACGGTGTAAGCGCACATCAACATTCTCAGTATCGGCTGCTTTTTTCGCATTATTATCTGGGCGCACGTTAAATCCAATCACAATCGCATTTGAAGCTGATGCTAAAATGATATCTGATTCCGTAATGGCACCAGCACCCGTGTGAATAATATTAATCTTCACACCTTCAACATCAATTTTCTTCAGCGATGCCGCAAGAGCTTCAGCTGAACCTTGAACATCGGCTTTAAGGATGATATTTAAGTCTTTAATATCCCCTTGCTTAATCTTTTCAAATAAGTCTTCAAGACTTACTTTTGATTGTTCGCCGCGACGTTCTTCTAATTGTTTTTGTTGACGCAATTCACCAATTTGACGCGCTGTTTTTTCATCTTCAAATACAACAAACCGATCGCCTGCTTGAGGAACATTACTTAAACCTGTAATTTCAACAGGTGTTGAAGGGCCAGCTTTCTTAATCCGTTTACCTAAATCATTCACCATGGCTCTCACGCGACCAAAGGTGTTACCAACGACAATTGGATCACCGACGCGTAACGTCCCGTTTTGAACGAGAAGGGATGCGACAGCACCGCGGCCTTTATCAAGTTCTGCTTCAATAACTGTACCGTTGGCACGACGATTGGCATTGGCTTTTAATTCTTCTACTTCTGCAACAAGTAGAATCATCTCTAGTAATTCTTCAATACCTTCGCCTTGAAGAGCTGACATCGGTACGAAAATCGTATCCCCACCCCAGTCTTCGGAAATGAGTTCATATTCTGTGAGTTCTTGCATCACACGGTCAGGATTAGCCGCTTCTTTATCCATTTTATTCACAGCCACAATAATTGGCACTTCTGCCGCTTTAGCGTGATTAATCGCTTCAACTGTTTGAGGCATAACCCCATCATCAGCTGCTACGACTAGAATAGCAATATCTGTTACTTGAGCCCCGCGTGAACGCATGCTTGTAAAAGCCGCGTGACCTGGTGTATCAAGGAACGTGATTTTTTTACCCGCATCGGTACGGATTTGATACGCCCCAATATGCTGGGTAATACCACCTGCTTCACCAGCTGTCACACGCGTGTTACGGATAGAATCTAGTAAAGTTGTTTTACCATGATCAACGTGTCCCATAATTGTGACAACGGGTGGGCGTTCTTTAAGATCCTTCTCATCATCAATTTCAATATATTGTGTTAAGTCTGTTTTTTCAACTTCTACTTCTTTTTTAACGGCCATACCATATTCACCTGCGATAAGTTCAATGGTATCTTCATCTAAATCTTGGTTCTTATTTGCCATGACACCTGCAAACATTAACTTTTTAATAATGTCATTGGCCGGTTTGCCGAGCAATTCACCAAGTTCAGTGACATTTAAAGTACCCGAATACGTTAACGCATTGTCATCTTCTTCAACAGTTTCAGCTACGTCTCCTGATACAGCATAATGCTGATTGAGTAACTCTACTTCATCATCTGTCATCGTTGACATGTGATTTGTGACGTCACTTCCTAATTCTTTCAATGTATTGACAACATCTTTACTTGATAATTCGTGCATTTTGGCATATTCATAGACTCTTACTTTAGCCATACAGTCACCTCCGAGTTTTCTAATCGAGCAATGATACTATCTTTTTCGCAAAACCTTGATCGGTTATGGCCACAGCCACTCGTCGTGATTTGCCTACTGCTTGAGAGAGCAAAGCTTCTTCAACAAATGTGACACACGGTATACCATAATGATGTGACTTGTCTGTCAAACTCTTTTTAGTATTTGTACCGATATCCGATGCAAGCAACACGAGCTTTGCTTCTTTTGACCGAATCACTTTTAAGATCTGATCTTCACCAAAAACAATCGCGCGTGCACGTGTAGCTAGGCCTAATAAATTTAAGATTTTCTGATCATTACTCAATGGTTTCACCATTTACTACTTTTTTTAATGCATTATATATAGATTGAAGGTCATTCGTTTGTAAATGACGTTCAAGAACATGATTTTTTTCCGCCTTTTCAATAACAGCTAAATCATTTGCGACATAATATCCCCGACCATTTTTCTTTCCAGACGGGTCAACGAAGATGTCGCCCTCTTTTGTTTTAACGATCCGAATCAATTGATCTTTTTCATACATCTCTTGCGAGACGAGACATTTTCTTAGTGGTGTCTTTCTATTCTTCTTTGGCATCTTAAAACACCTCCTAATTAAATAAATCGTCCATGTCTTCAAATAATGGGCTATGTTCTTCGTTTGTTTCGATGACTTTTAAGTCTTCTTCTGCAACAATACCCAGTTCTTTTGCATCTGATTCACTCTTAATATCAATTTTCCAACCGGTTAATTTCGCCGCCAGACGTGCATTTTGTCCACGTTTACCGATAGCTAATGACAATTGATTATCAGGGACAATGACGGTCGTTGCTTTATTATCTTCATCAACGATGACTTTTGTCACTTTAGATGGACTGAGAGCATTAGAAACATATTTAACAGGATCATCTGAGTATTCTACGATATCTATTTTTTCACCTTTTAACTCATCAACCACTGTTTGAACACGTTGTCCACGCTGTCCAACACATGAACCGACAGGATCAATGTCTTCATCAGCAGCATAGACAGAAATCTTCGAGCGATCGCCCGCCTCACGTGCGACTGATTTAATCTCAACGGTCCCATCATAAATTTCTGGTACTTCTGTTTCAAACAAACGTTTTAACAGACCCGGATGTGTGCGTGACACATAGACTTGCGGACCTTTATTTGTATTCTCTACTTTTGTCACATAGACTTTGATGCGGTCATGCACACGATACGATTCGGTTGTCATCCGCTCAGATTCAGCTAATTTCGCCTCCACTTTTCCTAAGTCAATATAGACAAAGCGTGGATCGACCCGCTGAATAATCCCATTCATAATGTCATCTTCACGCTCTTGGTATTCACTGAAAATCACACTACGCTCCGCTTCGCGGACGCGTTGGGTCACGACTTGTTTGGCTGCTTGTGCGGCAATTCGGCCGAAATCACGTGGCGTCACTTCAACTTCGACAACATCTTCAACTTCGTATGATGGGTCAATTTCTTTTGCTTTGTCAATGGAAATCTCTTCTTGAGGGTCCAATACTTCCTCTACGATTTCTTTACGAGAGAACACTTGCATCTTTCCTGTGTTTTCATCTAACGCTACCCGAACATTACTTGCTGATTTAAAATTCTTTTTATATGCAGAAATGAGGGCCGCTTCTAACGCCTCCATTAACAAATCTTTATCAATGCCTTTTTCTTTACTTAAATAATTTAGGGCATCAAATAGCTCTTTACTCACGTTGTTTCCTCCTTTAGTTAAATGATACCGCTAATCGAGCTTTTGCTATTTTCTTATACGGTACGTCTAATGTTTTTTTACGGGTTTTATCCTTGTATTCAATCGTGACGATATCATCTTCAGATAAACCAACAAGGTCTCCCTCAATCGCTTTAAAACCACTGATCGGTTCATAAAACTTTAAGTAGACATGATGGTGCATGAATTTTTGAAAATCTTCACGTTTTTTTAGCGGACGTTCAGCTCCTGGTGATGACACTTCTAAATAATAAGGATCTTTGATTGGATCATCTTCATCAAGAGATTCACTTAAACGTTCAGAGACAAGGCCACATTCTTCAATATCTACGCCGCCTTCTTTGTCAATAAACACGCGCAAATAAAAACTTTTACCTTCTTTAACGTATTCAATATCAACGAGTTCTAAACCTAAATCAGCTAAAATGGGTTCTACTAAGTTTTGGGTTATTTCTGTTACACTCACTTGTTTCGCCTCCTTCAAAATGGTACATCTGTCAATTCATCACGAGTATTTTTACAATGTTAAATCCCTTGCCGTAAGACAAGGGATTGACGTGTACAACATTTAGCTACATGACCATAAAGCAGTGAAAAGTGCCAGGCACTCTTCGTTCACGACCATTAAAATCTAAACCAATCATAGCACAACTTTCTATTGAATTCAAGTTGTGAAGTTGTAAAGAAAGGGAAGGTTTAGAAAAGTGATAGTTGATTTTTTTCTTCCATCCCATTTAAACAACCTTGTTGGTCTAAATATTCTAGCACTGTTTTAGAAATACGGCTTCGTTCTCGTAAATCTTCTTTAGATAAGAATTCACCATCTTCACGTGCTTTCACAATGTTAAGAGCCGCATTCGTCCCTAAACCATCAATCGCATTAAATGGTGGCAGTAACCCGTCTCCGTCAACGATGAAATCTGTTGCACTTGATTTATATAAATCTACTTTTTTGAAGTGGAAACCACGCATATTCATTTCAAGTGCTAACTCCAAAACGACAACTAAACTCTTCTCTTTCGGCTGAGCATCGTTTCCTTTTTGATAGATGTCTTTGATTCGATTACGAATCGCCGTTTCACCTTTGATCATCGTATCAATTTCAAAGTCACTCGCACGAACAGTAAAGTACGCCGCGTAAAACAGAATCGGGTGATGCACTTTGAAGTAGGCAATACGAATCGCCATTAATACATAGGCTGAGGCGTGCGCTTTAGGGAACATATATTTAATCTTACGACAGGAATCAATATACCAATCAGGGACATCATTTTTCTTCATTTCCACGACCCATTCATCCTTAACCCCTTTCCCTTTACGCACCGATTCCATAATGGTAAAGGCTAGTGACGCGTCAAGTCCTTTATGCATCAGATAGACCATAATATCATCACGACAACCAATCACCTCAGGTAATTGGCAAATACCTTTATTGATTAGTTCCTGGGCATTACCGAGCCATACATCTGTCCCGTGAGAGAGTCCTGATATAATGACTAATTCAGCAAACGTACTCGGTTTTGTATCTTCTAACATTTGACGAACGAACTTGGTCCCAAATTCAGGTACCCCTAACGTCCCAGTTTCACACATAATCTGTTCCGGCGTCACACCTAAAACATCTGGTGAACCGAAGATTTTCATCACTTCATCATCATCGGTTGGGATCTCTTGCGGGTCAATGCCTGATAAATCTTGCAGCATCCGGATCATTGTCGGATCATCGTGACCGAGAATATCAAGTTTTAATAAGTTATCGTGAATCGAATGGAAGTCAAAGTGTGTGGTCTTCCACTCTGAGTTCCGGTCATCGGCTGGGTATTGAATTGGTGAAAAATCGTAAATATCCATGTAATCAGGGACAACAATAATTCCACCCGGGTGTTGACCAGTTGTTCGTTTAACACCAGTACATCCTTGAACTAAGCGATCCACTTCGGCATTTTTAATAAATAAGCCATTATCTGAAGCATACCCTTTGACATAACCGTAAGCCGTCTTTTCTGCGACGGTCCCAATTGTACCTGCTCGGTAAACATTGTCTTCACCAAAGAGTACTTTTGTATAGTTGTGAGCGACCGGTTGATACGCACCAGAAAAATTCAAATCAATATCAGGGACCTTGTCCCCTTTAAAACCGAGGAACGTTTCAAAAGGAATATCTTGACCATCTTTTTTATAAGGTGTGC
The DNA here is from genome assembly GCF_900116255.1 of Halolactibacillus miurensis. GTDB lineage: Bacteria > Bacillota > Bacilli > Bacillales > Amphibacillaceae > Halolactibacillus > Halolactibacillus miurensis. The sequence continues at coordinate 116,508 of NZ_FPAI01000004.1, read as the reverse complement.
CGCATTCTGTACAATCTTTATCTGGTAAATCAAAACCGCTCCCGTACTCTCCGTTAGTAAAGAAATGATGGTGTCGACACTTCGGACAGACGTAATGTGGCGGTAAAGGGTTTACTTCCGTTATTTCTGTGAAGGTTGCAATGAGTGACGACCCAACGGACCCACGGGAACCAACAAGGTAACCATCATCGAGTGATTTTTTCACGAGTTTATGGGAAATCAAATAGATAACCGCAAACCCGTGTCCAATAATACTCTTTAACTCTTTTTCCATCCGGTTGACGACAAGTTCTGGTAACTCATCACCATATAAGTTATGCGCAAACTGGTAACTCATATCACGAATCTCTTGATCTGCTCCTTCAATTTTAGGTGTATACAAATCATCTTTGACCGGGGTCACATATTCAATGAGATCACTGATTTTATGCGTATTTGTTACAACAATTTCTTTTGCCTTCTGTTCACCTAAAAATTGAAAAGCTTCCATCATCTCATCTGTCGTTCTGAAATAAGCATCTGGTAAGGTTTGACGACTGAGCGGATTGGCATTTTGTGATTTAATCAAGATTTGTCGGTAAATCTTATCGCGTTCTTCGATGTGATGGACATTCCCAGTCGCTACACACGGCTTACCTAACTCATCCGCTAGCTCGGTGATGTTTCTTAAAATATCGTACAGTTGAGCCTCGTTTTGAATAAGTTCCCGGGTAATGAGTGGGTAATAGTTAGCGGGTGGATGCACTTCAATATAATCATAAAATTCTGCCACACGAAGGGCATCTTCCTTTGATTTTTGCATCATCGTTTCAAACACTTCACCCTTATCACATGCTGAACCAATCAAAATCCCTTCACGCAATTGCGTTAGCTTTGAACGCGGGACACGGGGGACATAATGGAAATAGTCAATGTGTGCCATAGAAATAATCTTAAACATGTTTTTAAGTCCTACTTGGTTTTGAGCGAGTAGGACGGCATGGTAAGGTCTTGCGCGTTGATAACTGTTGCCCTCACCCATATGGTCATTAAACTGGTTATGATTATAAATCTCGCGTTCCGCTGATTCTTTAATTAATTTCCATAATAAGTACGCCGTTGCTTCCGTATCATAAATGGCCCGGTGATGCTGAGTCAGTTCAATATTATAATATTTACACAACACATTCAGTCGGTGACTTTTGAGTTGTGGTAAAATAAATCGTCCAAGTTCAAGCGTATCAATCACCGGATTAGTTGCTTCTGGTAACCCCGCTTTAATAAAGCCTTGATTAATAAAACCCATATCAAAACTAGCGTTATGAGCGACTAAAATATCATCACCCATAAAGTCTTTAAATTCTTTTAAAACCTCTTCTACTTCAGGCGCATCTACTAACATATCATCCGTAATACCTGTGAGATTAATGATCGTCTCAGACAGTGGCTGGTGTGGATTACTGAATCGTTCAAATCGTTCAATGATTTCGCCGTCTTTTACTTTGACCGCCGCCAGTTCAATAATCGTATCATAAACCGCTGATAAACCTGTCGTCTCAACGTCAAATACAACATAAGTAGCCTCATCTAAAACAATATCTTTCGCATGGTATGCAATTGGGACACCATCATCGACCAGATTGATTTCAACCCCATATAACATTTTAATACCTAATTGCTGGGCTTTACCGTGTGCTTCAGGAAAGCCTTGCGCCCCGGCATGATCAGTAATGGCTATCGCTTTATGCCCCCACTTCGCTGCCTGTTCCACAAGCTGTGCTGGTGAGAGTACCGCATCCATTTGCGACATCATCGTATGTGCATGTAATTCGATCCGCTTCTCATCCTCTGGATACGTATCTTCTCGTGTCGCCACTGTTATTTCATTTAAATCATTCATCATCATCGTTAACTCATTGCTAAAAGTATCGGTCTGGATGGTTCCTCTGACTTTTACCCACATCCCTTTTTTCACCCGAGCCAACCGTTCTTTATCTCGATCATCACGGGAGAACATTTTAACACTAAAGGAATCGGTATAATCTGTTATTTTGGCAATCAATAAATGACGACCTGATTTTAGTTCTCTAATTTCAGCATCAAACACATAGCCTTCAAAGATAATACGACGATTTTCTTCAGTGATTGATTCCATTGATACGGCTTCTTCTTTGATTGGATAACCAATGACAAGAGCTTCATCCTTATTTGGATCGTCAGCTTTTGCCTTTTGCTGTTTTTGCTGATCTTCCATTGCTTTTTTGACCATCAATTTATCTTCTAATGCTTTTTGTTCTTGGAACTTTTGAATATCTTCTGTCTTCACTTCTGTTTCGCATTCGACTTTCCATGTCGGCAAGCCGTACTTTAGACAGTAGCTTCGGAATGAGTCGTTAAATCGATTTTTAAGAACCACACTTTCTGTTTCATTCCGTGCTTTTAAATATAATTTTTGATTCTTTACGACTGGCAACTGTTGTTCAATCCAATCACGGTAAGCCGGCGAGAGTGCCGCACTTGATTCTAGAAAGTCACGCCAATAATATTGCATCAATTCACCATCAACAGATTGTTCACGTGATTGAATCGTAAAATCAATGGTCGCGACTGACTGAAACGTCTGCTGCAGTTTCATCCGAAATTGCTTAAACATTTGAATGGGTAACACATGTGGTAACTCAAAATGAAACACCCATTGTTTCTTTTTCTTATAGACATCCAGCTTTAAAAGTTGTGCTTCCGTAAAATAAGAGGCGCGATCGGCTTCTTCAATCTGTAGTTGCTCTAATAAAATAGTCATCTTTTCAGTTGGCGATGTTTTCATGACAATCCTCCTCACTGTTTGTAACGGAAAACCCTTGTTCTTCAACAAGGGCTTCGATTACTTATATAGTCTTGATATAGGCCATTAATTGTTCGATCGTCATCTCTTGTTTTTCATCACGTGTTCGTTCTTTAACTTCTACAATACCTTCTGTTGCTTTTTTACCGACCGTTACACGGACAGGTAAGCCAATCAAGTCACTTTCAGCAAACTTCACGCCTGCCCGTTCTTTTCTATCGTCGTATAACACGTCAACACCAGCATCCGTTAATTGTTCATATAAGGTGTCGCCAAGCTGTGCTTGTTCATCATTCTTACTGTTGACGACAACAAGATGAAGATCAAATGGCGCCACTTGTTTCGGCCAAACAATACCTGCATCATCATGATGTTGTTCAACAATAGCTGCAAGTGTACGAGAGACACCAATACCATAACAACCCATGGTCAATGTTTCACTTCGACCTTGGTCATTTAAGACTTCTGCCCCTAATTCTTTCGCATAAAACTGCCCTAACTTAAAGACTTGACCAATTTCGATACCTTCTGCGAAGGCGATCACACCTTTACCGTCAGGTGACTTGTCTCCTACTTGGATAAAGCGAATGTCTTCATACGTAAACGTACCAAAATCGCGTGTCGGGTTGACATTAATATAGTGGTAACCATCTTCATTTGTCCCACATGTTGCGTTGGCAACACTTTTCACAGCTAAGTCACAAATGACTTGAATGTCTTCATGGACACCAACCGGTCCGAGTGAGCCAAAATCAGCGCCTAACTGTTCACGCGCCTCACGTTCAGTAGCCATTTCGACATTTTCCGCTTGTAAGACGTGCTTTAATTTGATGTCATTCACATCATGATCCCCACGTGTGACAACGAGCACATATTTCTCATCTGCCTTAAACAGTAATGATTTTAAGCCTTTTTCACGTGCATGACCTAAGAAGTCTGCGACTTCTTGCATCGTTTTTTGATTCGGTGTTGCTATCTTTTCAAGAGTCAGTGGTGTTTCAGTTGATGGCTCATAGTCATCATATACCTCTGCCATCTCAATATTCGCCGCATAATCTGACTCCGTAGAATAAGCAATCGTATCTTCTCCGACTTTTGAAAGAGCCATAAATTCATGCGTATCTTTACCACCCATGGCACCTGAGTCGGCAATCACTGCTCTAAAGTTTAAACCTAATCGGGTGAAAACACGACTATAGGCTTCATACATCGCACGGTAACTCTCATCTAAACTTTCATCTGTTAAATGGAAAGAATAAGCATCTTTCATAATAAATTCACGGCCTCTTAACAAACCAAATCGCGGACGACGTTCGTCACGGAATTTCGTCTGAATTTGATACAGAGTGAGTGGCAATTGTTTATAGCTTCTGACTTCATCACGCACAATACTTGTGACGACTTCTTCATGTGTTGGCCCTAACACGAACGCACGATCATGTCGATCGTTTAAGCGCATCAGTTCAGGCCCCATCTTATCCCAACGGCCCGACTCTTGCCACAACTCAGCTGCTTGAAGTGCTGGCATAAGCACTTCATTCCCACCAATCGCATCCATTTCTTCTCTGATCACTTTCTCTATTAAGTTTAAAACTTTCTTACCAAGAGGGAGGAATGTATAGACGCCTGAGAAATTCTGACGAATATATCCCGCTCTAAGGAGTAACTGATGACTTATGACATCAGCATCTGCTGGTGTTTCTTTTAATGTTGGTATCAATGTTTGACTTTGTTTCATTTTCTCTTCCACCTTCTTAAACGTAATCTTAAAAGAATAATCGTTGTAAATCATTCCATGTAACAATAATCATGAGTAGCATCAGTAAGGCGAAGCCAATAAAGTGCACCAATCCTTCTTTTTCTTGGGAGATGGGTTTACCACGAACGGCTTCAATACCGATAAATAATAACCGCCCACCATCAAGCGCGGGTAATGGCAATAAGTTAATGATCCCTAAGTTGACACTAAGCGCCGCTGTCCATGTCAAGAAACTATAAAAACCAGATTGGACGACTTGGTCGGTAAAATCATAAATGCCCACGGGACCTGACAAGGCATCGACAGTAAATTGACCGCTGATGAGCATCGCGACATTTGTGATAATCATTTTCGACCAGTAAAAGGTTTCATTCAAACTATAAGGAATCGCTTTTAACCATGACCGTTCTACGCCGCGCATCACACCGATGCGCCCAACCGTTTGATCATCGACTTGATAAGCCTCTGGAACCATTTCAAGTGCGATTGAATCATTATGTCGTTCAATTATCAGTGACAACGATTCATTCGGACGACTAGCCACATAGGTTTGAAATTCCATCCACGTGTTAATAGTTTGATTATCAATATTTGTAATGACGTCCCCTTCTATAAGTCCCGCTTCACTGGCAGGTGTATCAGGTAAAACGTCACCAACTTGCGCTTCTTCTACAGGAATGCCTTGCAATCCCGCTAAGAAGAAAAATAACACCGCCGTTAAGACGAAATTCATGAATGGACCGGCGAATAATTGTAGCGCTCGTTTAGTTTTTGATTTAGATCCAAACTGGCGGTGATACGGTGCGATTTGTGTTTTTGTTTCATTCATCACATAATCCGCCGTTTCACTTACTGTATAACGGGTCGTTTCCTCTTCACCTACGATACTTCCTTCGATGAATAAATCGTGCGTTAAATCCGCTTGTCTTACTTCAATCACTTCGGCGAGCGGATACTTTTCTTTGTGATCGATGATAATATCCGAAACGTCTCTGTCTTTATTAAACAATAAGCCAATATGCTGACCGGGTTTTAATTCAATAATCTCTGGGTCCTCACCCGCGACACGGACATATCCCCCCATTGGAAGAATGCGAATCGTATAGAGCGTCTCATTCTTTTTGATTGAGAATATTTTAGGACCAAAACCAATGGCGAATTCTCTTACTAACATACCTGTTTTTTTAGCAACGATAAAATGGCCGAACTCATGCACAAACACAAGCAGACCAAACATTAATATAAACGCAATGACAGTATTCAATCAAGTTGCTCCCTTCATGTCAATCTATTTACTTACATGGCCTTTTTCATCCGATAAATTGAATGAGATATAAAAAAGGAAAGACAAATAACCAGCTATCGAAACGGTCTAATATACCACCGTGTCCTGGCAATAACTTACCAGAATCTTTTACGTGATAATATCGTTTGAAAGCCGATTCCACTAAATCCCCTACTTGCCCAACGGCACTTGAGAGTAAAGCGACGAGTCCGACGATGATAATCGATTCATGGACAGGGAATATTAAGTGAAAGGCGACACCTAACGTCGTCGCCAACAACATCCCGCCGACGGCACCTTCAATCGTTTTATTGGGACTAATCTCTGGCCACAATTTTCGTTTCCCAAAAATACGACCCGAAAAATATGCCCCTGTATCTGTGGCTAGAATCACGATAATCGCAAAGAAAATATATTCTAATCCAACGCGTTGTGTCTCAATAAAGTAATGAAAGCCTAAACCGATGTAAATAGCTGTTATAACCATAAAACCAGCATCTTCAAAGGTAAACTTGTTCTTAACGAGCACAGTATAACCTAATAACAGTATAACTAAACCAATCAGCACTTCTTGTTGCGCATTTTTTAATGGCATAAGCGAATCAATTTGCGGTAGTAAAAATACCCATAGAAGCCCCATTGAGAAAATTGTTGGCACTAAATATTTATGCATCTCGCGCATATTAAATAACTCGTATAACCCTAGCGATGAAATGAACAGCATCACTATGTAAAAAGGCCATCCCCCAAATATAACAAATGGGAAAAACAGCAAAATGGCGACAATCGCTGTAATAATTCGTGTTTTCATATCAATCCTCTTCTTTCTCGTTTAATCCACCAAACCGACGTTTACGCTGACTATAGGCACCCAATGCTTTCAGAAATTCTTCTTCATCAAAAGCAGGCCAGTGGACCGGACTAAACCAAAACTCACTATAGGCAAGTTGCCAGAGCAGGAAATTACTTAACCTTACTTCGCCACTCGTTCTAATTAATAAATCCGGATCAGGCAATGCTTTTGTGTACAGATGTTCAGTAATAACGTCTTCGGTAATAGACGCTACTGATAACTTACCATTTTGTACTTCTTCAGCAATCTGTTTAACAGCCTCTGTAATTTCGAACCTTCCACCATAGTTTAAAGCAATGTTAAGGATAAGACCTGTATTTGACTTCGTTCGTTCGACCGCTTCATCCATCGATTTTCTTGTATGTGTCGGTAATTGATCAAAGAATCCAATCATTGTTACTTTCACATTTTCTTCAATTAACTCTGGTAAATAGTGATTGAGAAATTGGGTTGGTAATTTCATCAAAAAATCAACCTCTGCCTTCGGACGTTTCCAGTTTTCTGTTGAGAAAGCATAGATGGTTAATACTTTTACTCCTTCACGATTCGCAACCTTTACGATCCGTTTTACATTGTCCATCCCTTCTTGATGTCCTTTGAATCTCGGAAACCCCTTATCTTTTGCCCAACGTCCATTACCATCCATAATAATGGCAACATGATGAGGAATAACCTCTGAAGCATCACTTCTCTTATCTTTAGATACCTTTGTGCTGTCAGATCGATTTAATAAGTGACCTAACATATTTTTTGGTTTATACCATGACATTCATTTATTCACCCTAACCACTCTTTTTGATTAATCAAAAAGAAGACTTTAAAGATTCTTCATACAGTTTATCATGTATTCTATATATATTCACTAGTTTCAATTATTTTCTTATGTATGGGTGTATTTTTTTGCTGGTTGTCTTTTTCAAATTCTTTGACTAAAACATCAAAAAATGTGATTGATTAAAAAGATACCAAGTGAAAAGAGGTGTAGCAGCTGTGCTACACCTCTTTATTCAATCACATCATCAAACTTCCATAATTTCTGCTTCTTTTTCCTTCGTTAAGAGATCAATTTTAGCAATGTATGTGTCTGTGAGTTCTTGTACATCATCTTGGTAGCCACGTAAATCATCTTCCGTTAGGTCGCCACCTTTTTCAGCTTTTTTCAATCCATCATTAGCATCGCGACGGACATTTCGCACTTGAACTTTTGCTTCTTCAGCGAATTTACCAACCACTTTTACTAATTCTTTGCGACGCTCTTCAGTAAGTGCAGGAATGGCAATACGAACAACATTGCCATCACTTGAAGGCGCAAGGCCTAAGTCGGCTTTTTGAATAGCTTTTTCGATGTCACCAATAGAAGATTTATCAAATGGCGTAATCATTAGTAAACGCGCTTCAGGAACAGAAATCGTTGACAGTTGGTTCAGTGGTGTTGGTGCACCGTAATAATCAACATACACGCTGTTCAAAATGGCAGGGTTCGCACGTCCAGCACGAACAGTTGCTAAATTACGTGAGTATGACCCAATCGTTTGTTCCATTTTACCTTTTGCCTCTTTAATAATTTGTTCTGACATGGTTTATTTCCCCCTTATAATGGTACCAATTTCCTCACCAGAAACGGCCCGCTTAATATTACCTTCTTCTGTGACATTAAAGACTAATAGAGGTATATCGTTGTCCATACATAATGATGACGCTGTTGAATCCATCACACCTAAGCCATCATTTAACATCTTCATGTATGTGAGTTCATCATATTTTGTTGCGGTTGAATCGATCATCGGATCTGCGGTATAAACACCATCAACATTATTTTTTGCCATTAGAATGACTTCTGCATCAATTTCTGCTGCACGAAGTGCCGCTGTCGTATCCGTAGAAAAATATGGATTACCTGTACCAGCAGCGAAAATAACGACGCGTTTTTTCTCAAGATGGCGCATTGCCCGACGTCTAATGTATGGTTCAGCTACTTGGCGCATTTCAATGGATGTTTGAACACGCGTTTCAACTCCACAGTTTTCTAAGCTGTCTTGTAAAGCAAGTGAATTCATAACCGTCGCCAACATACCCATATAGTCAGCATTTGCACGGTCCATTCCCATTTCACTACCGACTTTTCCGCGCCAAATGTTTCCACCACCAACAACAACGGCAACTTCTACACCTAAGTCGACGACTTCTTTTACTTGTTCAGCAACCGATCGAACAATTTTTGGTTCCAGACCATACCCTTGTTCACCACTTAATGCTTCTCCACTTAATTTCAATACAATGCGTTTGTAACGTGCTGCGACCATAATTACCTCCATTATGTAGAATTTAATTCTATCTTACATGAACTTTTAATTCTAGACAAATATTTTTAAAGTTTTCCTAAAGAAAAGGGAACACGGTGTGCTCCCTTTTTAATTCAAACATGTTTACCTCATTATTTTTTAACTTGATTCATAACTTCTTCAGCAAAGTTTTCTTGACGTTTTTCCATGCCTTCGCCTACTTCATAACGTGCGAAATCAACAATTGATGCACCTTTATCCGCGACTAATTTCTTCACTTTTTGATCCGGATCTTTAACGAAACTTTGTTCTAATAGACAAATTTCTTCGAAGAATTTGCCTAAGCGACCTTCAACCATTTTCTCAACGATATTTTCTGGTTTACCTTCGTTAAGAGCTTGTTGCTTAAGAACTTCACGCTCTTTTTCAACTGTTTCAGCATCTACTGCATCACGTGATACAAAACGTGGATTGACAGCAGCAATGTGCATTGCAATATCTTTTGCGAAGGCTTCATCTGTAGTGCCTTCTACAACTGTAAGGACACCAATGTTACCACCCATATGGATGTAAGCGCCAAAAGCATCGTTATCAGTTTTTTCAGCAATGATAAAGCGACGAAGAGAAAGTTTCTCACCGATTTTAGCGATATTGTTGTTGATGAATGTTTCAACTGTTTCGCCATCACCGTGTAATGGTTGTTGTAACGCTTCTTCTACGTTCGCTGGTTTTTGGCTAAGTAAGTGCTTAGCTAATTCACTTAATAGTGCTTTAAATTGATCATTTTTAGTTACGAAGTCAGTTTCACAGTTGACTTCGAATAATACCGCTGTATTACCTTCAGTCAATGTATAAGCTGAACCTTCAGCTGCAATACGATCAGCTTTTTTAGCCGCTTTTGAAATACCTTTTTCGCGTAGGTAATCAATGGCTTGATCCATATCACCATCAGTTTCTTGAAGTGCTTTTTTACAGTCCATCATACCTGCGCCTGTTTTTTCACGTAATTCTTTTACCATACTCGCTGTTACTGCCATGTAAAATTCCTCCTTAGAATGTAAGTTGCTTAGACGTCGCTTTAAAAAAGGTGATAAAAGGTTACCCTCTTATCACCTCCGTTAACGTTTACTCTTCTGAAGCTACTTCTTCAGTTACTTCTTCAACTGTTTCTTCAACAGCTTCTTCTTCACCTTGTTTTACTTCTAAAATAGCATCAGCCATTTTACCAGTAAGTAATTTAACCGCACGGATTGCGTCATCATTTGCTGGAATGACATAATCAATCTCATCTGGGTCACAGTTAGTATCAACGATACCAACAATCGGAATATTTAATTTGTGAGCTTCAGCTACCGCAATACGCTCTTTACGAGGGTCAACGATAAATAAAGCATCAGGAATTTTCTTCATTTCTTTAATACCGCCTAAGAATTTAACCAGACGATCTTTTTCTTTAAGAAGTCCTACAACTTCTTTCTTTGGAAGGACATCAAATGTGCCATCTTCTTCCATGCGTTCGATGTCTTTAAGACGAGTGATACGCTTACGGATTGTACCGAAGTTAGTCAATGTACCACCTAACCAACGTTGGTTAATGAAGTATTGACCTGAGCGGATTGCTTCTTCTTTAACTGATTCTTGTGCTTGTTTTTTCGTACCAACGAAAAGAACTGTTCCACCGTTTTCAGCAACTTCTTTAATGAAGTTATAAGCTTCTTCCACTTTCTTCACTGTTTTTTGTAAATCGATAATGTAGATGCCGTTACGCTCTGTGAAGATATATTTCTTCATCTTTGGGTTCCAACGGCGTGTTTGGTGTCCGAAATGTACACCAGCTTCAAGTAGTTGTTTCATTGAAATAACTGCCATGTTTTTTTTCCTCCTAATAGGTTTTTTATTTTCCTCCGCTAACATCCTCAATATAAAAGACTTAAACATGAAAATAATTAAGCACCCTTTTACATTTCAACTAGCGTGTGTATTTAACACCGAGAACTAATATATCACATTTCATACATGAAGGCAAGCCTTCCACTTCAGTTTTTGTGAAATTTTATGATCAATGCCACTTCCGTTTTCCCTCGGTTTAATGCTTTAGCAATTTGCTCAGGCGTCTCACCCTTCTCGTACCGTTCAATAATCTCCGCTTGATACGATTTTTGATAAGCAACGGGCTGGTCTTCTATCGCATCAACGAGTGGCGTATAACTCTGTTCCTTAGACACTGACTTTTCAGCTTGGTCTTTGCTTATTTGTTCATCTTCATCTAAATGATGCGTCACGGAAGTTGATGAAGCGTTCTTTTCTATGTCTTGTTTCTGCATAGTGTTAAATGCATCTAATAACCGGTCATTCTCTTCTTTCATTTCTATGAGATACGACATCAACAGTTGCTCAAGTTCTTTTTTCTCTTCTTGGAATGTATGTTGCTCAGATTGATACGATTGTTGCTTTAGATAGTAATGTCTTAGAACAATAAACGTCACCATATGCAATAAAAAACTTAGTAAAATAAGGAGGTATTCCATTGACATTACCTACCTTTCTCTCAAGATCCTCGGTTTGATATCGGTGTAATCATAATTTCACCGTCTTCTAAGTAAGCGCGCGAATATTTATACGCTTTTTTCGTTGTTTCTTGGTATTTTCCGAAACAAAGGTCAACGTTTGGATAGAGTGTACCTTTCGCTAATAGACTCGCTTCATTTTCTTCTCCGATCGAAACAGTTAATGTCGCTTTCTTAGCTTCAATTTTCATTAATTTATCTTCTGTCAGCTGTAACGTATTTTTCTGTTTTAATAACAAAATCCGTTCTTTTGAACTGAGACCACCTGCTTGTGCTTTTGCCTCTAAACCCTGACCTAATTTTTTTAACTTTTTTACGTCTTCGAGTAACGTGTCACGTGCTAAATCCAATTGCTTTAATATTTCCATTGATTTTTGGTTGACAGCGATAGCCACGGTTGTTTTTGTGTCCATTTTATTGCCAATGTCTTTGGCTTCAATCGATTCTCCTGCAGAACAAACTCCACCAATAATATGGCCCGATTGACAATATATGTGGGACTGTGCCGTACATTCACTATGCAGAATTGAGTTATTCACATTGATATTTTGACCAGCAATCACCGTCGCTTGATTAATATAACCGATGTTAACATCCACACCCGCTTCTATCATGCCTTTTTTCATACCAACAATACCTTCAGTAATATGTACAGATCCCCCCGCTGTCAGTTGGCTCGCTTCAACGAGGCCATAAACGTACACATCACCTGTCGCTTCTACCGAATAACCTTCAGGTACGTTACCCCGAATTGAAACTGAACCTTCAAACTTAATATTCCCTGTTTTCATTGATACGTCTTCGTTTACCTCATAAGTGTTAAAAACACTAATTTTAGTATGGCCAATACTCGGCTTACCGATGATACTACTATAAAAACTCAACGTCTCATCATCAAAATAGACATTTTCACCTGCGGTATATTTGACGTTTTTTCCTTTTCTTCCATGAATGACTTTGCCATTAACTTTAAAACCATCCTGTTCTTTCGTAGGCAACGTGATCGTAGCAATCTTTTCATCTTTTTCAACCGTCGGGATTTTATGTATATCTCTAAAACTTTCACGTTCTTCTATATTCACAGTATCTGAGTCTTTTGTTAGAAAACGAATCGTACCATCCTCACCATCGACTGCTGTTTTACCCTCAGCAAGTAAAACAGGAAACGACAAGCCCGAATCTTTTTCGATAAGGCGGTTCAGTGACGCATTTATCAATCCTGCTTTGACATGTTGGGCTTTTAACCACCGTTTAAATGCTTCTGCTTCAATTTCCCCTTCAGGCCATCCCTCATTTAATGTGAGATAAGCTGCTAGCTTATCTTCTGTGATTGTTATTTCAAAAAAATCATCAAATGCTACCACATGATCGGCTCCTTTTGTTGACTGTTTTATATTTTTTGTAAAACATGTCGCAATTTAAAAACAGCTTGTTTGTGAATTTGTGATATTCGTGATGTGGTTAAATTAAGAACATGTCCAATTTCAGTGAAGGTTAGTTCATCGTAATAAAATAAACTGACAACGAGTTGTTCATTTTTATTCAGAGCTTTTATCGCCTCGGCAAGCTCTTCATGATATTCTTCTTTTATCATGGCTTCTTCAGGAGTAAGTTGCTGATTATCAATAATCGAATGACCGATACCTTCTTTAAAATCATCACTATTCTCACCGCTTTTTTCTTCAATAGATAAGAGGTTACTAAACAGTTGATCTTTAATCGTCTCTTCAACCTCTTGTCGGCTAATACCTACATGCTCACCAATTTCATCGGCTGTTGGCTCACGCTGTAAGCTTTGAGTCAATGACTGAATCGCTTGTTCAATTTTCTTTGTTTTCTCTCGCGCAGACCGAGGCAACCAATCTTCTTTTCTTAATCCATCAATAATGGCCCCTCTAATGCGGAAAGAGGCATATGTATCAAATTTCAAATCTCGTTCCGGCTCAAATTTATTGAGTGCATCAAATAAACCAAAAAAGCCCAAACTTCGAATATCATCGCGTTGGACACTTTTCGGTAAATGCACACCTATCCGTTGCGCGTGAAAATCTACTAAGTATTGATAATGTTCGACAAGACGATTAGCTATGTCAGGACTACGTGAATCACTCCACGCTAACCATAACTGATTTAATTTGTCTAAAGTCACAGGTAATCGCCTCCATTTCTTATAAATCTTGCGTCCCTTGATTGACTGTTCGAACATTCAGTAACAAGGTTTCAGTAGAAAATTCAATCGTGCGCCCACTCTTGCCACGGACATCTTCCGCCACAATAGGGATACGTTCTGTTTCTAAAAACTGCTTCACGGCCACAACGTTACGTTCGCCTACTCTCAGCATATCATTCGTTGAGCTAAATGAAAACATTTGAGCGCCACCGGCAATTTTAGCCTTTAGTTGATAGCGCTTTGCTCCTTTGTCTAATAAAGTCTGTAACAATACAGGTAACGACGTATCGGCATATTTATAGACATTGATATTATCTTTTTTAGCTGAGGTTGAATCAGGTAACATGACGTGTGCCATCCCAGCAATTTTAAGTCGGGTATCATAAATAACAACACCTACGCATGAACCTAAGCCTGACGTTCGCAAATGCATCGGTGCTTCAGCAAACTTTAAATCAGCAATACCGACTTTAACTATATGGTCTACTAATGTTTTCATTCATCATTAACTCCAAGCTTGTCAAATAAGTGATCAAATGAGTCGGGATCAGGTAACAAGAAAAAGTGTCCTTTAATCGGATCGCCTTCATCTTCATGGTCATCAATTAACGTGTCAATCACCATTGCATAATCACTTACTTGGGAAATTTCGAGCAACCCTTCTGCGAGGATTGCACCTGCCATGTCGATCGTGAGTAACGGAATAGAAGGTTGAAGACTTCCACCGATGAAATCTGACAAGGCAGATAAATAGGAACCGGCTAAAATATTACCGATTTCTTGCAGTGCTGATAAAGCCATAGGATTATCTGGGTTATTAACAACCGAAAAATCATCGATACCGGTTAATTGTTTAACAAAACTTTCTGCTTCCTCCGGAGAGAGAATAAAAAACATCTGTCCTGGCGCTTCACCCTCAATGCGGAGAAAAACGGCTGTAATAACTTCTTCTGGTCCCCCAACTAGATTCATCATCTCTTCAAAATCAACGACACGTACCGATGGTACGTGCATATCGATTTTTTTATTTAACATTTTTGATAAGGCTGTTGCCGCATTACCAGATCCAATATTACCAATCTCTTTCATAACATCTAATTGAAGTGGGGTTAATGTTTCGATAGAAGCCAATTCATCACCTACTTCTCTTCATAAAATTCTTTTAGCACATCTGTAGATAAAATCTCATCAATGTTCAGTAAAATGAGTAAGCGTTCATCATACTTTGCCACGCCATTAATATAATCAATTTTTACTGTACCGATTGTTTCAGGTGCTGGTTCAATTGATTCATTCGGAATATCTATGACATCGTAGCATGCATCAACAATAAGGCCTACATCCTTTTCATCATGTTGAATAATGATAACCCGTGTAGCCTCTGTTTCTTTTTGAGCTTCAAAATTAAAGCGCTCGCGCAGATCAATGACAGGCGTCACAACGCCGCGTAAGTTAAGGACGCCTTTAACGAACGGTGGAACGCCCGGAATACGTGTAATGGGCATAACACGCTCAATCGCGCCTACTAAGTCTACGGGTAATGCATACTCTTCATCGTTTAATTCAAAGACAATCGATTTTAAAAATTCTAAAGCCATTGTTATACCTCCTCTTACTTAATTAATGCATCCGTATCAACAATTAGGGCTACTTGACCATCACCTAAGATGGTTGCACCAGAAATTGCAAAGACGTCTGTTAAATAGTTTCCTAATGATTTTAATACCACTTCTTGTTGACCAATAAAGGAATCAACAATAAGACCCGCCATCTTCTCACCTTGTCTAATAATGACAACAGAGTAAAAGTCATCTTCCTCTGTTTCACCAGGAACATTAAAGATATTTGACAATGATACAAGTGGCACAACGCGTCCTCTAAAGTCAATCACCGGCTGATGATGAGCTGAAAGGATATCCTTTTTATTAACAATAGCTGTTTCAATGATTGAAGATAATGGAATAGCATATTTTTCATTTTTAACTTCTGTTAACATGACAGAAATAATTGACAATGTTAAAGGTAGTTGAATAACAAAGGTTGATCCTTCATTGTATTTAGAGTCAATGGTAATATTACCACCGAGAGATTCAATCGTATTTTTTACAACATCTAACCCTACGCCTCGACCTGAAATATCTGAAATCGTATCAGCTGTTGAGAACCCTGAGGCCATAATAAGCTGGAATACTTGTTGATCAGAATAGCTCTTAGACTCTTCAAGTGTTAATACACCATTGGCAATCGCCTTTTTAAGAACTTTCTCACGATCAATCCCAGCCCCGTCGTCAGCAATTTCAATAAAGACGTGATTCCCACTATGATAAGCGTTTAATTTAAGCGTACCTTGAGTAGGTTTACCCTTGGTTTCCCGTTCACTTGGTGTTTCAATACCATGATCTAAGGCGTTACGGATTAAGTGCACAAGTGGATCACCAATCTCATCAATCACCGTTCGATCAAGTTCTGTCTCAGCACCATAGATTTGTAAGTCAATGTCTTTATTTAAGTCTTTAGCTAATTGACGCACCATACGTGGGAAACGATTAAAGACTTGATCCACAGGTACCATCCGCATTTTTAAGATAATGTTCTGCAAATCTCCAGAGATACGTGACATATGTTCCACAGTTTCTTGTAATTCATTATTTTTTAATGTCGTTGATATTTGCTCCAAGCGACCTCGGTCGATGACTAATTCTTCGAATAAATTCATCAAAGCATCCAAACGATCGATGTTCACACGAATCGTTTTACTAGAAAGTTGTGACTTTTTCTTCGCATTTGTATCGGTCGATGTTTGCTCTTGTTCGGCTGATTCCTGTTTAGATACTTCATCCGTATCAACTGATCTTTCCGCCGTAACATCACGATCATACGCTTGAATTTCTAGTTCTTTTACAACAACAGTATCAATCTCAGACACTTTGTTTATCTTAGCGGAAACATCTTCTGCTGAGTCTTTCGTAACTAAAACGACCGTAAAGCTATAATCAAACTTTTCTTCTTCAAGTTCTGGTACAGATGGCGACGATTTGATCACTTCTCCGAGTTTTTCGAGAATTTCAAATACCATATAGACACGTGCTGCTTTTAATAAAGTCGTCTCTTGTAAGGTGACAGTGACTTGATAATTGTTAAATCCACCTTCAGCTGATTGTTGTAAAACTGTTAGTTCGAATTCATCTAAAGAGACATCAGTATTAACCATCGCTTCGGTCGGTTCATTTGAAGCTGACGTTGTAACAGCTTCAACGTTCTCTCCGTTTTCCATCGCTTCTAATTGGTTCACAAGACTTTTTACGTTCTTTTTACCCTCACCACCATCGATGATATCTAAAACCATCGCTTCAAGTGCATCAACAGCCTTAAAGATGACATCTAACATCGCTTCATTAAGTGTCACTTTATGATTACGAATGGCATCTAACACATTCTCCATTTTGTGAGTTAAGTCAGCTAAATCTTGGTATCCCATTGTCGCTGACATACCTTTTAACGTATGAGCAGAACGGAAAATTTCATTAACGATTGAAACATCCTCTGGATTCTTTTCTAATGTTAACAGATGATCATTTAACGCTTGAATATGCTCTTTACTTTCTTCAATAAATACATCTAAATACTCATTCATCTCCATCACATTCACCTCTCACTTAAACTAATTTGACAATACGCTCACTAATCAGCGTTAAAGGTTCAACAAAATCAACTAATTTTGTTTTTTCCGCTGCTTGAGGCATACCGTAGACAACACATGTTTCCTTTGATTCTGAAATCGATTGAGTGAATGGATGCTGTTCTTTCATTTGTATTAACCCATTCGTACCATCGGATCCCATACCAGTCATAATCACACTTATTAGTTCAACACCTCTAAGTTCAGCTAATGACTCGAATAACACATCAACGGCCGGTTGGTGGCCATTTCTGTTCTCTTCTTTGGAAATACTGATGCGGAAGCCTTTACTAGATTTTTTTACTCGCATTTGGAACCCACCTGGGGCAATATAGACTACACCAGGGTGCAACATATCTCCGTCCTCGGCTTCTTTTACCGTCACTTTTGACAATTGATTGAGTCGGTCGGCTAAAGATTTTGTGAAACCCGCTGGCATGTGCTGTACAACAACAACCGGCGCGTTTAAATCTTCAGGTAATTGCGTGATGACTTGTTGCAAGGCACGTGGCCCACCTGTTGATGTACCAATACCGACAATTTTTTTAAATGCCTCTGGTTGGTCGCCGAGCGGTTTGGCTGGACGCATGTGGGTTCTTTCTGGTCTTGGCACGAGCTTTTTAATCGGTAAAGTTGGCATATCTCGCTTCAGTGTTTTTACTTCAACTTCAGCAGCTTCTAACACCTTACTTATTATTTCGTCTTCTATGTCTTGAATGTTTAGAGAAATAGACCCAGAAGGTTTTGGAATGAAATCAACAGCACCATATTCCATTGATTCTAAAGTCTTATCCGCTCCTTCTCGCGTAAGACTTGACAGCATAACGACAGGTCTTGGATCATTAGTCATTATTTCTTTTAAGGCTGTAATCCCGTCCATAACCGGCATTTCAATATCTAATGTAATGACATCTGGTTGATGTTGCTTAATCTTATCTAGCGCATCTTGACCATTTCTAGCCGTATCGATGACATGGATACGCGCATGGTCTGCTAAGATATTTGAAATCATTTTTCTCATGAAGGCGGAATCATCAACAACAAGCACGTTTACTTTTTTCATCATGATCTACCTCTCCTTGATTAACTTCTTTAATTTTGATATAAATCCTGACGTTTGCGTCGTTGGCTCTGCACCGGGATTGATTAAATAATGAGACATTAAGTCATGTATGTCTTTGGCAATCGTTGATTTTGGATCGGATAGGATAAAGGGTGTCTGTTTGGACACAGCTTTTGATACAATTTTATCATAAGATAGCTGTCCAAGTGACATGATATCTTTATTTAGAAATTGATATACCACCCGCTTCAAGCGTTCAATGGCCATCATACCTTCTTTTTTTGCTTGCACACGGTTCATAATTAAATAAAATGGCAGATCATTATTGCGGGCATGAACATGTTTAATCATGGCATAAGCATCCATCATAGCCGTCGGCTCTGGGGTTGTTACGACAAAACACTCATCGGCCGATAAAATATAAAACAAACTTTCCCTTGTCGCTCCTGCGCCCATATCGAAAAAGATATAATCGTACTGAGCAAGTACGCGATTAAACTGATCTAGAAAGAAATGTATTTTTTCTTCATTCATTTGAAAAATATCCGTCAAACCAGAACCAGCTGTAACGTAAGCGAGTCCTTGACTTGTCGTTTCAATCACCGTTTCAATATTTAAATGTTGTTGAAACATGTCAACGATGGAGTACTTACTTTGGAGTCCGAGTAAGATATCTATATTACCCATACCTATATCTAAATCAAAAATCATTACTTTTTTACCTCTATTAACAAGATCGATCGCTACGTTAAGTGTAATATTGGATTTTCCAACGCCACCTTTGCCACTGATAACGGCGATGGTTTTCGCTTCGTGTGCGCCTTTATTCATTTGTCTTCGTAATTGTTGTGCTTGATCATTCATGTTGTTGTGACCTCATAATGTGTGAAGATAAGTAACGTGGTGTCGCACGTTTAATGTCGTCTGGTACATCTTGTCCTGTCGTGACATAGCTGACACCTAGCGATGATTCCATCACTAAGTCAACGATGACACCTAGTGTATCTGTTTCATCCAGCTTCGTTAAGATAAACCCTTTTAAAGGAATCTTATCAAATTGATGATAGATCGCAAGGATATCTTTCGGCTTTGCTGTTAAACTTAACACTAAATATGTTTCAATATCTTTTGATAAATCAACAATTTGGCCTAACTCCCGAATATATTTTTCATCTTTAAAATTACGTCCTGCCGTATCAACAAACACACGGTCATATTCTTGGAACTTTAGCCGTGCTTTTTGGTAATCCTCCACGGTATAACAAACCTCAATCGGAATATCTAAGATTTTCGCATAAGTTTTTAGTTGTTCGATAGCCGCAATCCGGTAAGTATCTGTCGTAATCATGGCAACAGATAGCTTGTCTTCCATTAAACTCTTAGCGGCAAGCTTAGCGATGGTCGTTGTTTTACCAACACCGGTAGGGCCGACAAGGTGAATGAATTTTGTTTGAAAATTCATGACACCTGAGGCTGTTTCATAAAAATAGTTCGTCAGTCTTTCTTTCACTTGATTTTTTATATCATCATACACGAGGGTTTGCTCATCGTTTTTATCCATTACTGCTTGAATGAGCCTCTCTGCCTGTGATTTGGATATGTCTTCTGCTAATAATTCTTGATAAACCATATCATAACTAGCAGGAAATTGACTTTTTTGATCCGTTGATTCTTCCATCCATTTCCTTAGTGAACGAAGTTCTTCAAGCACGATTTGTTGCTCTTTTTCCGCCTTCGTTTCGTTTGTAATAAAAGATTGAAGGGAGGCTTTTTTTTGATTCCCTTGCTGGTCAGCTATTTGGTACGGTTGCGCTTGTGAAACAGGTCTTTGAGGTGATGGCTTTTTTATCGGTGATGGCTTCTGTTGTGGGTCAACAGCTGCGACCACCTCAATATTCTTCTTTTTAAATAAACCTAAAAACCCACCTGTTTCGACTGTTTTACTGTTTAAAATAACCGCATCCGGTCCGAGTTCTTTTCTCACTTGTTGCATCGCCTCAGGCATTGATTTTGCGATATACTTTTTTAACTTCACGTCATGTTCACCACCCCTACACTTTGGACATCTAAGTTCGGTTCCAATTCATTATACGATAACACCACAACATGAGGGAAGAACCGATCCAACAGTTGTTTCATATACATACGAATGGTCGGTGAGCACAAAATAATCGGGTACTCTTCATGAAGAGAAATCTTCTCAATTTGATTTTTCACCGCATGGATTATACGCTGTTGTTTATCGGGGTCTAACGCTAAATAATTACCATGCTCCGTTTGTTGAACGTGTTCAGCCATCGTTTGTTCTACTTCACCAGCCACGGTTATAACTTTCAGTTCTGATTTACCTTGCGAGTATTGCTTCGTAATTTGTGATGCGAGCGACTGTCTCGCATACTCACCAAGTAATTCCGTATCGTTTGTCATCTTCCCAAAATCAGCTAACGTTTCAAAAATAACCGGAAGATTTCGAATCGAGACTTGCTCGCGTAATAGTTTGGCTAATACTTTTTGCACGTCCCCTACAGATAAGACGTCTGGCGTGACCTCATCGACTAAGATAGGATACGATTCCTTCAAATGATCAATCAGTTGTTTTGTTTCTTGACGTCCGAGTAATTGATGCGCATGTTTTTTAATGACCTCGGTAATATGCGTTGCCACAACAGATGGCGGATCGACCACAGTATAGCCATTGAGCTCAGCATCATCTTTTAGTTCTTCTGTGATCCATTTCGCTGGAAGACCAAAGGCTGGTTCCGTTGTTTGAATACCTTCTAAATCATCACCATCTAAACCACCAGTCATGGCCAAGAAGTGATCCAACAATAATTCACCTGCTGCTACTTCATTACCCTTTATTTTTAGTGAATAAGCATTCGGCTGTAGTTGAATGTTGTCTCTAATTCTTACTACTGGAATGACTAAACCAAGTTCAATCGCCAGTTGTCGTCTGATCATCACGATGCGGTCCATTAAGTCACCGCCTTGACTCGCGTCAACCAGAGGAATGAGAGCATATCCGAATTCAAATTCAATCGGATCCATACTGATTAAGTCGACCACATTTTCTTGAGAACGCATATCTTCTGTTGTTTCTTCTTCTTCGACTTCTGCCTCATCGACAAACGCTTCCGTTTTGGGACGTTCTAGTAAGTAGCCACCTCCAATCAGAATCAAAGCGATGATCGTCGTTAATACTGAATTAATCGGAGTAAATCCAAATAGAAAGATGGTTCCACCTGCTACATATAATAGTTTAGGATATTGTAGTAATTGCCCGGTAACATCGGTACTTAAGTTACCTTCAGATACCGCACGGGTCACGATAATACCTGTTGCTGTTGAAATCAGAAGCGCAGGTATTTGACTGACAAGCCCATCCCCAACTGTTAACTGCATGTAGGTTGATAAGGCTTCATTGAAGCTCATCCCTTCTTGCAACATACCGATAATTAAACCAAAAATGATATTGATCATGACGATAATAATACCGGCAATGGCGTCTCCTTTGACGAATTTACTCGCACCATCCATGGCCCCGTAAAAGTCAGCTTCGCGTTCGATTTTTTCACGACGCTGTTTCGCTTGTTGTTCATTGATCAGTCCTGCGTTTAAATCTGCATCAATACTCATCTGCTTACCAGGCATCGCATCTAACGTAAAACGCGCACCCACTTCTGAAACACGCTCTGAACCTTTTGTAATAACTAAAAACTGAATAATGATTAAAATGACGAACACAACAAAACCAACAAGCGGATTGCCACCAATAACAAACGTTCCAAATGTTTCAACCACATTACCCGCTGAACCTGTACCTAAAATAGATCGTGTCGTTGAAACATTAAGACCTAACCGAAATAGGGTCAGTAATAGTAAGAGCGATGGCAAAATCGAGAACTCTAATGGTTCTGATGTGTTCATCGCAACTAAAATGACAATGAGGGAAAGTGAAATATTCGTCAATATTAAAATACTTAAAAGTATATCTGGTAGTGGAATAATTAACATCACGATAATCGTGATGACAAATAACACAACGGTAAAATCTCTTGCTCGCATAAATGTTTACTCTCCTTACCCTCAGAAAACTAAGCTTTTTTCTCTAAACGATAGACATAGGCAAGTATTTCAGCCACTGCCTGATAATACGATTCATCAATATCTTGACCAATCTCAACGTCCCGGTATAGGGCGCGTGCTAATGGACGATTTTCGATAATCGTCACCTCATGGTGCGTCGCAATTTCTCTCATCTTAAGGGCGACATAATCGACCCCTTTTGCCACAACGAAAGGTGCTTGGTGGGACCCATTACTTTCATCATATTTAATCGCCACCGCATAATGTGTAGGGTTAGTAATAATGACGTCAGCCTCAGGTACCTCACTCATCATACGACTCATCGCCATCTGACGTTGTCGCTCTTTAATTTTTGATTTGATTAGCGGGTCGCCTTCAATATTTTTATATTCATCTTTAATGTCTTGTTTAGACATACGAATATTTTTTTCATAATCATATCGTTGGTATATATAATCTAATACACCAATAATAAATAAACTAATCGCGCCAGCAATACCGATAAAAATAGTCGTCTCACCAAAAAAGGCAAGGGCGGTATCTAAATCTTTAAAGGCTAACATAAAAACGTCATCTTTTCTCATCCATACAACCGTCACCGTCACAGCCGCCACAAAACTAATTTTAAGTAATGACTTGACCAGTTCAACTAAAGCACGGGGAGAAAATAAGCGTTTAAATCCTGAAATCGGATCAATTTTATCTAACTTAAAGGCAAGTGGTTCTGTCGTAAATAAAAAGCCAATCTGCGCTAAATTACTCGCTACACCGCTTATGAGTGCGACACCTAATACAGGTGCAATCGTTAAGCCGATATAACCTAGTACTTCGACAATAATTAATTGAATGGAATCAAAGGTTAACGTCCACTGCGTATATTCTGAAAATACTTTCGTTAATAGATTCGTTAATCGCATCTTCCAAAATGAACCGAGCAACATAAAGGTTAAAAAAATCATAAATAGCGCCACAGCCGTATTGATATCTTGGCTTTTAGCGACTTGTCCCTTTTTTCTTGTGTCTTCTCGTTTTTTTGGTGTTGCTTTTTCTGTTTTTTCACCAGAGAAAAATTGGAGATTCAGTTGTAAATAAGTCATGTAATTAACCTCCAAGAATACGCATAAGCACTTGCATCATTTCAATAACATAATGTACGAGACGCTTCACTAAATCAATATAAGCGATCATAAACAAACTTAGGACAAAAAGTGCCACGCCAATCTTAAGCGGAATGCCGACGACGAATACATTTAATTGGGGTACTGTACGAGCGATAATGCCTAACGTCACATCAACTAAAAATAACGTGCCCACAATGGGAATCGCCATCTGAAAGGCAATTAAAAAGAGTTGATTAAAGATATTAACGGCCGTCACTAACAATTGATCTTGCCCTAAATCAATGAGTTGGTCCACTTGGATGACATCAAAGCTATGGATTGCTCCTTGAATCAGGAGATGATGACCATCGACGGCAAGGAGAAACATTAACGCAATGATATATAAATATTGACCAATAACAGGTCCTTGCGCACCTGTTTGTGGGTCGATGACATTTGCGATCGCAAAGCCCATTTGAAAATCAATAAAGTTACCTGCAATTTGAATAGCGGACATAATAATATAAGCGACAAAGCCAATAATTAAACCGATAATGACTTCTTTTATAAGCAAGAAAACAAAGGTTAAATCTAAATCAATAATCGGTAACTCCATGGTAAACATCATCATCATGCTCACAAAAGCAGCAAAACCGATTTTAAATTGCGTGGGAATATTGCGATAAGAAAAAATCGGTAACGTCACAAAAAATCCTGCAAGTCGACCAAAAACAAGTAAAAAAACCGTCACCCAATCGAGTTCAATAACAGCTAGCATCGTTATCTAATAACCGTAGTAAGATTCTGAAAAATCTCCGTAGTAAATTGCACCACTTGCGTGAGCATCCACGGACCGAAAATAACTAAGCCGAATAAAACAGCGACAATCTTTGGGATAAAGGCTAAGGTTTGCTCTTGGATTTGTGTTGTTGCTTGAAATATGCTGACGAGTAGACCGACGACAAGTGCTAAAATAAGCAGGGGGCCTGCCACCATTAATACGGTCGTAATGCCACGTTCAGCTAATGAAATAACAAATTCTCCACTCATACTTTCGCCTCTTTCTAATTAAAACTCGATAATAATGCTTCTGATATTAAATACCACCCATCCACTAAGACAAATAAAAGCACTTTAAACGGCAATGAAATCATAACTGGTGGCAGCATCATCATCCCCATCGACATTAAGACACTGGCAACGGTCATGTCAATGACAAGAAACGGAATGAAAATCATAAAACCCATTGTAAAAGCAGTTTTTAATTCACTAATCGCAAATGCCGGGACTAAAGCTGTCAGTGGAATGTCTTCGATTGTTTCAATTTCAGGTGCTTCAATATAGTTTAAAAATAAAGCTAAATCCCGTTCACGGGTATGATCTGCCATAAACATCTTAATGGGTGTACTCGCTCGTTCATACGCTTCCTCTATGTTGATTTCTTCGTCTAATAATGGCGTTAAGGCTTGTTCATTAATCTCTGAAAAAGTTGGCGCCATAATAAAGAAAGTCATAAATAAGGCAAGGCCAACCAATAATTGATTAGGTGGCATCTGTTGAGTTGCGAGTGAGGTACGTGTAAAAGACAACACGATAATAATTCTTGTAAAGCTGGTCATTAAGATTAGTATACCAGGAGCTAGTGAAAATACCGTTAGTAGCAGTAGTAACTGAACAGAGGTCGCTACATTTTCCGGATCACTTGAACTAAATATATCAATAAATTCATTCATAGCGATCATGCCCCTTAATATCTTCTCTTATCTTTGACTGTTTATTTTTCATCTGTTTTAATTCACCTTCGAATAACGCCGAAAAGGATGCTTTATTTGTGTGATCGGAAGATGTTATATCATTGTTTTTAAATTGTTTTTGTTGCTGTAAAGATTGCGTAACTTTTGAAAAAAGGTCAGCACCTGGTGCCTCTTTGTTACTTAACAGTTGATCAATAAACGCTTGATCTGTTACTTCTGTTAATAATTCAACCGTATCACCTACACCAAGTAGATACACAGTGGAACCAACTTTTACAAGTTGTACCGACTTGTTCATACCAACAGAAATTCCTCCAAGGTTTTCAAGGTTTTTTAATTGCCCCTGTTTTGACGTGAATTTATTCATCAGTTTAAGTAAGACGTAAATAAGCACAACGACAAGTGCTAATGCTAATAGAAATCGAATGACTAAGCCCCAAAAACTAAGCGTGTCATCATTATCTTCAAATAAAGATGGCGTCGTTTCCGCTGGTGTTTCTGCTTGATCGTTCAGAACCTGATTGTTGCCATCATCTGATTCCGATTGGTTTGTTTCTGATTCATCTGTGGAAGATTGGCGATAAGCATCAAGTACGGATCCATTATCGTCTTCAGCGAGGACAGTATGCGGAAACAAACAAATAAACATAATAAAACAAAGGCTAATCCAACGTTTCATCATATTATCCTAATGCTTTATTGATGGCCTCTAACACACGGTCAGCTTGAAATGGCTTAACAATAAAGTCTTTCGCTCCCGCCTGAATAGCATCGATTACCATTGCTTGTTGTCCCATTGCTGAGCACATAATAACAGTCGCATTTGGATTGTGTGCTTTAATTTCTTTTAATGCTTGAATCCCGTCTTTTTCTGGCATGGTAATATCCATTGTCACAAGGTCTGGTGTTAGTTCAGTATATTTTTCTACAGCAACTTGTCCATTTTCAGCTTCCCCTACGACATCAAAGCCATTTTTAGATAAAATATCTTTAATCATCATTCTCATAAATGCTGCATCGTCTACGATTAATACTGTATTTGCCATGGTTGTTTCCTCCTAAAATGTCTCCATTATTATCTTAGTTTTTTTAGTCGATCACTTTGACTAATAATTTCTGTTACTCTCACACCAAAGTTCTCATCAATAACGACAACTTCACCTTGTGCAATAAGCTTATTGTTTACATGAATATCAACCGGTTCACCGGCGAGTTTATCAAGTTCTAAAATAGAGCCTGTCGATAAATCTAAAATGTCTTTAACTGCTCGTTTCGTGCGACCGAGTTCTACTGTCACTTGTAGCGGAATATCTAACAGCATATCTAAATTGCGCTTTTCATGTTCCGGCAATTGGATCGGTTCAAACGCTTGGAAACTTGCTTGTTCGATGTTTTGTTGATTCGCCATCGGTTCACCCATATTTCTAGGCTGACGTGGTGGCTGTTGATACATTTGTTGTTGCGGCGCCTGATTCATATTCACTTGCGTTTGTGTCTGTTGTTGTGGCTCTTGCGATACCTGATTAGGAGCCTCTTGCACTGGTGGCGCGACTTGTTTTGGTTCTTCTTTTGGACCATTTAACAACTCATCAACCATTGCTTTCGCAAAAGATGGCGGTAATAACTGCATGATTTTCGAATCAATCAATGACCCAATCTTTAACTGGAATGAAACTTTAATGATAAATTCATCATCCGGAATATATTTATCACTTTCCTCTGTCCCCACTTCTAACATCACCGTTTGAGGGGGAGAAATGTCAATGCGTTTTGAGAACATCGTTGACATGCTCGTGGCGGCTGTTCCCATCATTTGATTCATTGCTTCCTGGACGGCACTCATATGGATTTCATTAAGTTCAGTTTCACTATTAGACCCATCACCACCTAGCATTAAGTCTGCAATAATTGACGCATCACTTGATTTTAAGACGAATAAATTATCCCCTTCAAAACCTTCTGTGTACTCGACTTCAACACCGACATGAGGATGCGGAAATTCTTGTTCTAACTGATTACGTTTAACAATTGAGATCTCTGGTGTCGTTATATCTACTTTTTGATTTAATAATGTCGCAAGTGTCGTTGCTGAACTACCAAAAGAGATATTACCAATTTCACCTAATGCATCTATTTCAATATCTGAGAGAATATTTGCGGTATTTTCTAGTGTCTCATTTGTCACGTCGTTTGTTTCTGTTTCTTCTTCATCTGATGTTCCGTTTAGTAGAGCATCAATCTCGTCTTGTGATAACATACCATCACTCATCATCGGAAGACCCTCCTTTAATTTCATCAATCACCTGCACAGCGACGTTATTTTTTTGGCTACCAGGCTGAACATAAAACAATGGTTCCTCACTTGACTGCATGATTAAAGGCTCTTCAATCGATTGATTTAACTTCAATACATCGCCCTTACCTAATTCAAGTAAATCATCAATGGTAATACGTGTTTCACCTAATACCACACTGAGTTCAAGCACCGTTGATGAAATGTTTTTTGTTAATTTCTCATACTCACCAGGTTTCCGTTCTTTTTGGGCTTCATTCTGCATCCAATAATGAACAGATAACCGCGGGATAATCGGCTCCAAGACCACATGTGGGATACAAATATTAATCATCCCGCTCGTCTCACCTATCGTCGTATTTAATGACACAACAATTACCGTTTCATTTGGTGATACAAGCTGTAAGAATTGGGGGTTCACTTCAAACTCTTCAAGCATGGGATCGATATCAATCACACTCGCCCACGCTTCTTGTAAGTTGTCTAGTGACTTTTCAAATAGATTTGACATAATGGTAGATTCAATCTCCGTCAAGTTCTCTATTTTATTTAAGCTTGTTCCCCGACCACCTAAAATTCTGTCCAACATCGCATAGGCAACGTTTGGATTAATTTCGAAAATGATTCGGCCCTCGAGAGGCTCCATACTGAAAATATTTAAGACCGTCATTGTTGGAATGGATCGAATAAATTCTTCATATGGAATTTGATCAACTGAAGCGACAGAAATATGCACATAGTTTCGTAACTGTGCTGAAAAATAAGTCGTCAACATACGGGCATAATTTTCATGGATTCTCGATAAACTTCGCACTTGATCTTTTGAAAACCTCAGCGCGCGTTTAAAGTCATAACTTTTTACTTTCTTTTCTTTCTCTTCTTCTTTTAATTGATTGGCATCCATTTCCCCTGAGGATAGTGCGGATAGTAAAGCATCTATCTCATTTTGGGATAAAACCTCATCTGCCATAAACTCACCTCCGGTTCGGAGTCGTCATTACTGAACAATCTTATTAATAAGATAGATGTCCGTAACTTCCCCTTCTTCCATTAACACATTGACTTCATCTTTTAATCGATTTTCAAATCCAGATAAATCACTTTGTAAGGCACTGGACTCCAAATCTACTGTTTGTTTAATTAAAATATTTTTAAACTGAAACATGCGTTTTTCTACTTCCTCTTTAGCATCTTCATTATTCGTAATGATATTAAATTGAAGTTGTGCATAACGATTATCAGCTAAATCAATATTGATTGATTCTGTCGTGTATGAATACTGGATTTGTTCATCAATCGTCAACTCGCGATTAGGATCATCTTGATTCATCAGTATGTAAATAATCGCCGCCATACCTAAAATAGAAACTAAAACGAGGCCGATGATAATATTTTTAAATACTTTACTTGCCATTTGTTTCACCTACCTGCTGATGCCAAGGAAACATGCCGATATTTTTATAGAAGGTTTGTGATAATTGACTTACCTCGGCTTCAGTTTCTCTAACAAAATATTTCTTACCATTCACAAGCGTAATCGTCGTATCCGGTAAAGCCTCAACCTTTTCAATATACATCGCATTTAATGTAAACGTACTTCCTTTAAAATTGGTCAATGTAATCATAATTTAAGTTGGGAGTAAGCCTTAAAAAGGCTTACTCCTACCTCCTATCGTTTTAGATTGACAAGTTCTTGTAAGATCTCATCAGACGTTGTAATAATACGTGTATTCGCCTGGAAACCACGTTGAGCGGTGATCATATCTGTGAACTCCTGTGCTAAATCTACATTAGACATTTCTAATGCACCAGAAACAATAGCCGCTGTTCCATCTGATTCCGGCACAATTAAATCCGGATAACCTTCGACATCATTACTCACCATGCCATCATTGACAGAAGACCGATACATGTTGCCACCAATCTTTTCTAATCCCCCTGGATTAGAAAACTTAGCCAGAAGTATTTGGCCAGCTACTTGAGTTTGACCTTCTCCATCAATATAGTTCACCGTCCCATTACCCTGAATACTAAAACTCGCCGCGTTTTCTGGAATACGAATAATACCAGCGTTTCCTCCAGCTGGATTATCACCTACGAGATATTGTCCATTTGCATTGACGATATAGCCGTTTTGATCTAAGTACATATTTCCCGCTCGTGAATACTCTAAATTAACATCGGTAATATCAATGGCGGTATTTAAGGTAGCTGAATCCTCAGGTGCATCGACATTTGATGCAAATATAAACATCCCATCACCTTCAAGAGCTAAGTCTAATACACGATTTGTCGTTTGACGATTACCTTGGGTATGGATGTTATCAATAGATCCCATTTGCGATCCCAGTCCTACTTGAATCGCATTAATCCCCCCACGAACATTGGTTGGTTCTGATGCTCCTGAGGTTGTTTGACTCATCATATCTTGGAAAGTTGTCCGCGCTTTTTTATAGCCTGTTGTATTTACGTTTGCGATATTGTTACCTACGACATCGAGTTGTGTTTGAAATCCACGCATACCTGCGATACCTGAGTACATTGATCTTAACATCTAAGTTCCTCCTTCTTGTATCTACATCAATCAGTCAGTAGATACACATGCCTCCCAATCTGGGTCCAGCATTAATCAATTATGATAGTTCCATTTATATTAGTGAAAATTTTCTCTGTTGCTTCTTCTCGGTTCATCATCGTAATGACCGTTTGATTTTTGGCACTGACTACTAGTGCCGCTTCATCGGTTAACACAAGTGAATCTGTAATACCTTTAGCCTTTGCTTTTTCAACTTGTTCGGCTATTGAATGCCACTTTGATTCATTCATAACAATGTTGCGCTCAACCATACGTTGTTCTGCATGTTTTGTTAACGTAAGTGTCGATTGTTTTTGTTCAAGGATCGATTGAAACGCCTGCACAGGTTTCTGTGTCGATGTTTTCGGTTTGGATGAGGGCAACATGGCCTGTTTAGGTAGTGGATGAATATTAATCCCCATAAGACCCTCCTATTCTGATGTGTTTTGTGTCGATATTCTTAACACTTCATCGGTATAAATTTTTTGATTATTTTCAAGTTCAATCACCGCAAATCCTTCTTTTTCAGAAATGGCTTTCACTTGACTTGTGATAATCTCTTTTGGTTCAATGATTTCACCAGATTCTTCATCCAGTTTATAATAACTCACTTCTTTTCCTATCATATGGCTATATTGAATAACCGGTGATACCGTTTGATTGTGAACCAATTGTTGAATAGAATTATTCATATTCATCATTTGTTCAAGTGAAGAGAAGGTCGTCATTTGTGCGATGAATTCTTTATCATCCATGGGATCAAGTGGATCTTGATTTCTAATTTGTGCCATTAATAGTTGTAAAAACTCTTCTTTACCCAGGTCACTACTTGGTTCTCGTTTTGGTTGATTGCTTAAGTAATACGAAGAATCTATTTTCACTGGTAAACTCCTTCCTGACTGAGTATCTCACTAAAACTTAATTCGGCTTCCTCGTCTTCTTCAATATAAATGATGGGTTCCTCTTGATTACTTGCTTGTTCATCTTGTTCTTGATAATCCAGTAATTCAGATGCATGTGCGATACCCGCTTGCTCTTCTTGTTCCACGATCACTTGATGTGGCGAGAACATGTGACGCAATTCTTTCATATTCGCTTCTAACGCTTCTTTTGCCATTTCTGACGTAGCTATCAGTTTAACAAACATTTCACCATCAATCTCCATCATCTCAACGGTAATCTGACCTAAGTTGTTCGGGTTTAGTTGAAGCTTAATCTGTTGCTGGCCTAAGAGATTTTTGCCAACTTGCATCTTTTGTAAGACAGCTTCAAATTGATCCATCAACTCTTGATTTAACGTTTGTTGATTAGTTGAGGCTGATTGACTTAAATGAATCGTTAATTGTTCTAAAGGCTGGGTACCTTTTGATGTGGCAAAAGCTTCTCCAAATGTCGATTGTGACTTACCAGATTGACGATCGAGTGCTTGAGCTAACCATTTCGTTATGTCATCGGTCGTGACTTTACCATGAGTGACATATCCCTTTTCACTTAATGCCATGCGCGATTGGAATTTAGCTAGCATATCTTTTAATAGTGTTTGATTTTCTTCTGTTAAAAGTTTACTAGATAACACTTGCTTCATATCGTTAGGTAAACCAGTGAACTGATCAAGTAGCTTGAGCCAATCTTTACTTGATAATTGATCCGTATTTAATTCCTTCAACATAGGCAGTATTTGTTCTAACACAGGCTGTAATTGAATTAAGGTACTCAATTGCCACATATCTTCTTGACTAAGATTGTCTATGTCTATATTGAGTGTCTCCATAAGTGATTCTGTCTCAAGACCTAGCACCTCTAGTTTTTCTAGTAAAGATGTGATATCTTTTTCACTTAAATCCGCCGCATCTTTTAACATTGATAATAAGGATGACACAGAAAAACCAGCATCTATATTTAGATCTTGCATCATTGATTCTAAAGACATCGTATCATTTGTATGAGATAGATTATTAACAATCATTCGAATGTTCGACGATGCGTCATTAGTAGAATCAATCATATTTAGACTCGATTGGTCCAACGTCTTTTTAAAGGCTTGTGCATCTCTATTGTTGATGGAATTACCTAAATGACTTGCAGGTTTAGACGCTAAAATAGCCGGTTGATTAAATAACATGTCCATCGTATTCATTATTTCACCCCCTTTCAATAGAAGCTCGTCATGTTACTGATATAACAATTCTGTTAATTCAGCAGCTTTTTCTGCTTCCATAAATGAAAGAATCTCACTACGTTCTTCTGATGGTACGCCTTTTAAAATATCAACCGCAATTGTTGTCGACGTTTCAGAAAGAATACGCGCAGCACTCTCAGGTTCCATATCTGAATAAGTCGATACCATGTCTTCTATCCGTGCTTGTTGCTCATTTTGACTGACGATTTCTGATTGATATTCGGCTAATTGATTATTTAAATCGACAATATCTTGTTCAAGTGCTTCAATTTCGTCATCTTTTTCTGATGACTCCATCATTAAACGATTAATTTGTGATTGATAATCACCAATTTGAGCTAAATATTCTGCTTCCATCGCATCGATATTTGATTCTTCTTCTGTCGTAATCAACTTTTCAATCCCAGGCACACGATTGAGAAAGATTTTAGTATTTTTGACTGGCTCCATGCCTAAAAGTGACAAAACAATATAAATAATCGTGACAGATAATACGAGCGGAATAATAGCTAAAAGTAAATAACTTAGCCAACTTTTTTTCTTTTTTTCTTTTTGTTTCTTCGCCATATTTTCACCGATCCCCATGATTATAATATTGTCTGATGGATGCCTCATCTAACATTTTACTTTCCGTCTCTTTTTCTTTCGTTTTAATCAGTTCCCACTTGTGATCAATAATTTTTTCATACTTCTTCACTTCAACATGTTGATCTGTTAATAATAATCGCTTGCCTTCCATAATGGACCGTTTCTCATTAACCGTTGTTTCAACGTGTCGTATCCGCTTTTTTAATTGCTGCAAGTATGTATGATGGGTCATTAATGACGTCACTGAACCTGACGTATGAAGCGCTTGTTGATATTTATCTTCAATCGTCTCTTTTTGTTTTAGTAATTGATATAACTCTTCAGCAACCGTTTCAAATTCACTAACGGCTGATGTGTACTCTAGCTGGGCTTCGTTTTTTAAATTTTCTTGGTGATGTAATATTTTTTCGAATGCTTGGATATTGGTCATCTGATTTTACCCTCCATATAGTAAGGATTCCACCTGATCAAAAGCCACATCTCGATGACAATTATCTTCAATACCTTGTTTTAAGAACGTGATAATTTTCGGATGCAGTTGAATAGCTCGGTCGACTTGTGGATTAGAGCCGCGCTTATAAGCACCGATTTGAATGAGCTCATAGTTTTCTTCATAGCTCGCTAGGTAACTACGTAATTCATTCGCAAGTTTTTGTTCTTTTTCGGTTGTAATTTGTGGCATCACCCGACTGATAGATTTTAAAACGTTTAAGGCTGGATATTGTCCACGTTCAGCTAATTTTCGATCTAAGACAAAGTGACCGTCTAAAATACCTCGCGTTGTATCAGCGATTGGATCATTTAAGTCATCACCATCAACGAGCACAGTATAAAAAGCTGTAATGGTCCCTAAGTCACTCGTTCCTGTTCGCTCTAACAACTTCGGTAATATCGCAAAAACAGAAGGTGGATAACCTTTCGTTGTTGGTGGTTCGCCAGTTGCTAAGCCTACTTCCCGTTGCGCCATCGCGACACGGGTGACGGAGTCCATCATGAGATTGACATTATAACCACGATCTCTAAAATATTCAGCAATAGACGTGGCGGTATAAGCACCTTTAATCCGCATCAAAGCGGGTTGATCGGATGTGGCAACGATAACGACTGATTTTTTTAATCCTTCTGGACCTAAGTCCTTTTCTATAAACTCTCTCACTTCACGCCCACGTTCGCCAATAAGTGCAATGACGTTAATGTCAGCCTCACTATTTCGGGCAATCATACCAAGTAACGTACTTTTACCGACACCACTTCCCGCAAAAATACCGACGCGTTGTCCTTTTCCAACTGTAAGCAACGTATCAATCGTTTTAACGCCAATCTCAATAGGTTCTAAGATACGTGGACGTTTTAACGGATTAGGCGGTGATTGTTCTGTATTCATCGTCAGTAGTCCTAGCGGGAGTTCTGAACCATCTAAAGGTAAGCCAACAGCATTGATCACTTTACCGACGAGTCTTTGTCCCACTTTAACCGTTAAAGGTTTACGCGTCGCTTCAACTAAACTACCTGGCCCTATATCGTTTATCTCAGTGTATGGCATTAACACCACAACATCATCATGAAAACCAACGACCTCTGCCATGATTTTGTCATACTTTGATGTATGAATGTAACACACTTCCCCCATTTTCACTTCAGGTCCTGTTGATTCAATCATCAAACCAACCACACGTTTGACCTTGCCAAAATGGGTATAAGTCTCAGTAGCATCGATAGTATCAACAAGTTGATTAATATCCACGTTGCATCTCCTCCATCGTTTCCGTTAATGCCTCATGAATTTTTTCTAATTGTCGATCAACACTCACATCTAACTGGCCACTAGGTGTCTCAATGACACAACCACCTGTTGGCAACTTATCGTCAGGTAAAACAGATAACATAACGCCGCGAGTTAACACGCGAGATAGTTCATCTGTTTGAGAATGGATCAAATCAAAATCATGAATGCTCACTCGAATACGGATAATTGTTTGATCGTGATACGCTTTAATAGCTTCTTTTACGATTGGTAAGAGTGCGTCTTTTGACATCACTGAATCAAATACGACTTTTTTCGCCACGAACATAGACAGTTCTACTATATCGGTATGGGCTTTATCAATGATGATTTCTCGTTCTTGTTCCGCTTGATGAATAATTTCATTGGCTTTTTCAATACGTGATGAAAAGTCCGACATCGCTTGTGCCTCACCCGCTTCATAACCAGCTTGATAGCCGTCATTCTGAGCCGATTCAATCAACGCTTCCTTTTCAGCTTCCCAGTTAGTTTTAGCTTGTTCGATGTCTTGTTGCGCCTGTTGTTTCTCTTGTTCTATTTGTTGTTGTACGTTTACTAGCGCTTGGTTCAACTGTGCTACTTCATCGTTTAAATGTGCTTTTTGTTGTTCTAATTGTTCAATTTCTGAGAGCGACTCATCTTCTTCGATTATGTGATTAGCAGAGGCTGTATCTTCGACTTTAAACTGAATCGGTTTCAATTTAATTTCGCGAGGTTTAAGCGGTTTAAAATCAGACAATGATATCATCTCCTCCACCACGTGCAATCACAATCTCACCCACTTCTTCTAGTCGACGAATCGATGCAACAATACGCGTCTGGGCTTCCTCTACATCTTTTAGACGAACAGGTCCCATAAATTCCATTTCTTCTTTAAATGTTTCCGCCATACGTGAAGACATGTTACTAAAGACGACTTCTTGCACTTCTTCACTAGCGACCTTCAGCGCAAGACGTAAGTCATCATTCTCAACTTCTCGAATGACACGTTGAATGGCTCGGTTATCAAGCGTAACAATATCTTCAAAGACAAACATCCGCTTTTTGATTTCTTCAGCCAGTTCAGGATCTTGAATTTCTAGCGCATCGAGAATTGTCCGCTCAGTCGAACGATCGACCCCGTTCAACACTTCGACAACTGCCTGTATACCACCCGTTTGGGTATAATCTTGTGTTACCGTTGATGAGAGTTTCTGTTCTAAAATACGTTCCACCTCATAAATGATTTCGGGTGAGGTTGAATCCATTAGTGCAATACGCTTTGCGATATCCGCTTGCATCTCTTGCGGTAACTCAGAGAGAATCTGACCGGCTTGTTCATTATCCAAGTACGATAAAACAAGTGCAATCGTTTGCGGATGTTCCCCTTGAATAAAGTTTAGAATTTGATTCGGATCCGTTTTGCGCGCGAAATCAAACGGCTTTACTTGTAGCGAAGACGTTAGTCGACTAATGACGGCTTGTGCTTGTTCCGCTCCTATCGCTTTTTCTAATACCGTTTTAGCGTAAGCTATACCACCTTGTGCAATATAATCTTGCGCGAGAGCAATTTGGTGGAATTGCTCTAGGACGTCTTCTTTTTGATTATTATCAACTTTTTTCACTCCTGATATTTCAAGTGTGAGTTTTTCAATTTCTTCTTCTGTTAAATGTTTATAGACTTGAGCAGACACATCTGGTCCAAGTGAGATAAGAAGGATTGCTGCTTTTTGTCTACCTGTTAACTCTTGTTGTTTTGCCATTTAGACTCCCCCTAATCCTCAGAAATCCAGCTGCGGAGTAATTTCGCAAAATCATCCGGTTTCTCAGTCGCCATTTTCTCTAATTGCTTACGTTTAATAGAGCTTTCAGTATCTTCTGGCTCTTCAATCTCCGGTATTTCTGTCGTTCTTGTTTCTTCAGACATGTACATGCCTTCTCCTGTAACGGTCGTTTGTTTAGGCTTTCTTATAATTAAGATGACAATAACTCCTATAAGCGCTAATAATACGACACCAATCGCCACATAAGCCCACATAGGCAAGTTAAAGCCTCCTTCATTTGTCTCTCTTGAAATACCGTTAAACGTTTGGAAAACGATGGATGTTTTTTCTGCAGGGTTTATATCCGTGATATTACCATCAATAGATGTCGTAATAATTGAATCGAGGATGGATTGAACGCTTGCTTGTACCTGTTGTTGTTCCTCTACAGTTAACAGTTCAAAATTTCCTTCTTCATCCGTCGTTGCTTTTGTATTATCAACAGCGACTTGAATACCTAAATCTCTCAAACGATAAGGACTTTCGCTAATTTCGCGTTGAATACGATTGAATTCATAATTGATGGTATCTTGCTCTAGCTCATATTCACCAACACCACTTCCATCACCAACAGGATATTCAGTTACATCCTCTTCACCTGTACCAGCAGCTGCCTCGTCAAGCGCACCTTCGCCTTCATACGATTCACGAATCGTCTCTAAGCTAACCGGAATACCTTCCATTGCTTCTTCGTCAACGGGTTCAACGAGCTGTTCAACCCGATTTTCTTGCGTGAAATCTAAGTCAGCCGTCACCGTTGCGATGACTTTTTCTGGTCCAATCATGACGGATAACATTTGTTGCACGCGCTGTTGCAAGTCACGCTCAATTTCTTTTTTGATCGATTGTTGTTGCGCAAACACATCTGACGTAGAATTAATATTATCATTATCTAAGTTATAATAATTAAAGTATTGATCCATTATGACGATATTATCAGTAGTAAGTTTCGGAACAGCTTTTTCAACGAGATGATAAAGCGCCCTTACTTGTTCGTTATTAAATTGATGCCCCGGCTCAAGGCTCAAATTAATAGCAACGGATGTTGAGTCTGTCTGTTCCGTAATAAAGACGGATTCTTCCGGAAGGTTAATCATCACATTTGCTTGGTCAATGCCTGAAAACCCTGACAATAAATTCCCTAACTCAGATTGCATCGCATCGAGTTTAATCATATCGAACTCATTATCTGTCACACCCCATGACGTGTTCGCACTAAAGAACCCATAGTCAATTTGACCAGAGTCCGGAATACCTTGGGCTGCGAGTTCGACGAGCAAACCTTCCGCTTGTCCTTCTGGGACATAAATCGTGGTTCCACCATGACGCACTTCATGTTCAATCCCGCGTGTATCGAGTTCGACTTTCACTTGTCCTGCCTCTTCTTGCGATAAGTCTGAATACAGCTGAACCATTGGGGTACGTGAAAAGAAGATGGTTCCGCCAATAACGATAATCAAAAACAAGATAACTGATGAAATCATCAATCCCTTTTGTTTAGTTGAACGTTGACGCCAGAAGTTTTCAATTGTTTCTTTAAGTTGTTGTAATTTCTCTTTCATTCTGCGCCTCCATACCAATAAAAATCACTTATAAATTAAAGTTGCATTCGCATCATTTCATTATAAGCGGTAATAACTTTACTCTGAACTTCAACAGCTAAATTCAGCCCGACTGAAGCTTTTTGAGCTGTAATCATCACATCATGAAGGTCATCAATTTGTCCGTTCACGAGTTGTTCTGTCTTAGCCTGTGAATCTAGTTGTAACTGATTCACATCATTTAAAGCATCTGTCAGCACATTTTTAAATGAGGCACTGTTGGCCTTCGGTTCAGTTGTCATGTCCGTTTTCATTGTTGGAGGAGTCATAGGTTGGATGAAATTTGTTTGAATCGTCATAGTTTACCTCCTTAATTACTTACCAATTTCTAATGCTTTCATTAACATGCCTTTTGTCGCGTTAAGCGCCGTCACGTTTGCTTCATAAGAGCGCGTGGCACTCATTAAGTCTACCATTTCTTGTAGTGGATCGACATTGGGCATTTGTACATAACCAGCCTCATCTGCATCTGGATGATTTGGATTATAAACAGTAACAAACGGGGCATCATCTTCTGTGATACTTGCTACTTTCACACCATTCACACTCTTATTCTCATCACTTTTTATCCGGGAAAATTGATCCCTAAAACTTGGTGAGTCTGTCTGAAAGTTCACGATTTTACGGCGATATGGTTCAAACTCTCCGTCTTCATTCATTCTCGCCCTCGTTGAGTCAGCATTAGCAATATTTGCAGAAACGGTGTCCATTCTTAGTCTCTGGGCGGTAAGTGCTGAACTACTTATATTCATACCATTAAATACTGACATCCTTAACTTCCTCCTCTAATAACCGACTGTAAGCTATTAAATTGTCCATTCATTCGATCAATCAAGGCATTGTAATAAATCTGATTTGTAGCCAAATTCGACATTTCCTTATCGACATCGACATTATTCCCATTATGGTTATACGATGTGCTGTTGTTCGTTGTCACATTAAATTGACTGTTTACTTCATTAAAGTTGAAATGTTTGTCATGTGTTCTTTTTGTTTGCATGTTAGCTGTTAATTCATTGTTTAATATTGATTTAAATGCTACTTCTCTTGCTTTGTAATTCGCCGTATCTACATTTGCGATATTATTAGCAATTGTTTTGTTATTGAGCGCGGCATAATCTAAACCGTGTTGCAGCGAATCAAAAGTTCGACTAAAAAACGTCATTCTAATTCTCTCCTTATAGTTACATAGATAGTAATCTCTTGTCATTGTAGATGAAAAGATTGGGATTGTCTATGTTTGATAGCGATTCCAGAACAAGGGCATAGAACGCATTTTTACCTATCTAAAAAAATGTATTTAAGTCCATATAACCATTGCGTTTTTATTTTTTTCTCATGTGTTTTTAATCTGAATTTCATCACGTTTTAATCTTACTTTTTATGGATTTGTTTTAGTATTTTTTAGTATTATTCCACCTAAACATTAGCATGAAATTCCTTATTATAGCAACGCGATTTACACCGTCTTAACACATGGGTATATTATATCATTTTTATTTCTCATTAGCATTATTTTTCTTCAAAAGGCTAAATCCTAAGAAAAATAGTCAATATCAGGATTTGTAATTTACTATTTGTTCCTCCCATTCTTATATTTGTTACGGCTGGATGAGTGAATGAGTTTAATCTCCTATATCTTTAGACTGAAATTTTATTAAGTTGAGTATAAGACGGCGACAGTTCGACGTTTATGCTACCAATAAAATACCTCAAACTAAAAAGTCAACATCGATACGTGAGATCGATGTTGACTTTTAATGACATACTTTTAATCACTTTAATTTTGAGACGATTTTAATTTTTGCAGTTCAACAAGGAACTTGTCATTTAAGACTTTAATGTAAGTCCCTTTCATACCAAGAGAGCGTGATTCAATCACACCTGCTGATTCTAATTTACGCAAAGCATTCACAATCACTGAACGGGTAATACCCACACGATCAGCTATTTTACTTGCAACTAAAAGACCTTCTTTACCATCAAGTTCAGCAAAGATATGTTCAATCGCTTCTAACTCACTATAAGACAATGAGCTAATGGCCATTTGAACAACAGCTTTTGACCGTGCTTCTTGTTCGATTTCTTCTGACTTTTCATGCAAGATTTCCATACCAACAACGGTTGCACCGTATTCAGCTAAAAGTAAATCATCATTATTAAAATCAGTATTTAAGCGGCTTAGAATCAATGTTCCTAATCGGTCCCCGCCACCAATAATCGGTACAATCGTCGTTAAGCCATCTTTAAATAAATCTTTATTTTCCACAGGGAAAGCTGTATATGGGCTATTTATATCCATATTTGATGTGGTCTCTTTAATATTAAATAAACTTTCCGTATATTCTAACGGGAATTGACGTTCTTCTAACATAGCTTTCATTCGCGGATTTTCAATTTGTTGATTAATTGAGAAGCCAAGCAACTTCCCTTTACGACTGACGACGAAGATATTCGCACTCATAATATCTTGAAGTGTCGATGCTACATCATTAAAGTTAACCGACTTTCCCGTTGTCCCTTGTAATATTGAATTAATTTTTCTTGCGCGTAGTAATAATTCCATAGTTATCCTCCATTATTATAAAATATATTGGCTTAAATCTTTGTCTTTTGCTATTTTTTCTAACTTATCATCGACATATTGTGGTGTAATTTCAATCTCGACCATAGCCATCGCATCTGCTTCAAATGATAAATCTTCTAGTAGTCTTTCTAATATCGTATGCAGACGTCGCGCGCCGATATTATCGGTTTCTTGATTCACATGAAAAGCAACTTCAGCGATGCGTCTAATTGCCTCATCAGAAAACGTCACCGTTACTTCTTCCGTTTTTAATAACGCTTGGTATTGTTTAAGCAACGCATTTGAAGGTTCTGTTAAAATTTTAACGAAGTCATCCACCGTCAGTTTTTCAAGTTCTACTCGAACAGGGAATCGGCCTTGTAACTCAGGGATTAGATCTGATGGTTTTGACATATGGAAGGCACCCGCTGCAATAAATAAAATATGATCTGTCTTTACCGGGCCATACTTTGTGATGACAGTAGATCCTTCAATGATCGGTAAGATATCCCGTTGTACTCCTTCACGCGAAACGTTCGCATCACGTGAAGATTGACCCGCCACTTTGTCAATTTCATCAATAAACACAATACCCGTATTCTCTACACGATCACACGCCGTTTGGTAAACGTCATCCAAATCAATAAGCTTTAGTGCTTCTTCTTGCTTTAACACTTCTCGCGCTTCTTTTACGGATAATTTGCGTTTTTTCATTTTTTTCGGCATCATGTTTGATAACATATCTTGCATCTGTTCTATTCCTTGATTATTCCCAGTATCAAACATACCCGGCAGTTGTTCTTCCACTTCAATAGTAATCAGATGATCTTCTAATTCACCTAAAGCTAATTGTCGTTTCATCTGATCATGTTTTTGCTTTTTATCTTCTGTTGGTTCATCGTCTTCTTCCGGATTGGAAGGTTGATTAAAGAACATTTCAAATGGATTTTTAATTGCGTTCTGTCCTCTTTTACCACTTGGGGCTAAATAATCTAATAACCGCTCATTAGCAAGCGCTTCTGCTTCGTCTTGTACGAGCAATGTCCGCTCTTCTTTCTCTAATCGAATAGCTGACTCAACCAAATCACGAATCATTGATTCAACATCACGCCCGACATAACCTACCTCAGTAAATTTTGTTGCTTCCACTTTGATAAAGGGTGCCCCTACAAGTTTTGCTAAACGTCTGGCGATTTCTGTTTTACCTACACCCGTTGGCCCAATCATTAAAATGTTTTTAGGTACCACTTCATCGATTAAGTCATCCGCTAGTTGCATGCGTCGATAGCGATTTCTAAGTGCAATCGCAACAGAACGTTTCGCTTGACGTTGACCAATAATATAATGATCAAGTTCTTTCACAATCTCTTTTGGTGTGTATTCTTTTTTCATTTTGTCACCTCTTTACTACACTAATTCTTCAATGACTATTTGATCGTTTGTATAAACACAAATCTCTCCAGCGATCGTTAAAGCATGTTGAGCGATTTCTCTTGCGGTTAAATCTTTAGCATATCGCTTCAAACTACGTCCGCTTGCAAGAGCATAATTGCCACCAGATCCAATGGCTAGTATGTCATCATCTGGTTCAATCACTTCCCCTGTACCTGAAACGAGTAGCATGGTGTCTTTGTTCATAACAATCAACATCGCCTCTAATTGTCTAAGCGCTTTATCACTGCGCCACTCTTTCGCCAATTCAACCGAGGCACGGGTTAAATTACCATCGAATTTTTCTAAATAGACTTCAAACTTCTCAAATAATGTAAACGCATCGGCGACAGAACCTGCAAAACCTGCAAGTACTTTCCCTCCAAATAAACGTCTCACTTTCTTTGCTTTATGTTTCATGACAACAGCATTTCCCATTGTCACCTGTCCATCACCACTCATCGCACATTTGCCTTCATGGCGCACAGCAAAAATAGTCGTCGCATGAAATTGTTCTGGCATTCTTTCACCTCATTTACTTCTTCTTTGCCCGCGGATGACTATGATCATAGACATCTTTTAATCGATCTTTCGTTACATGTGTGTAAAGCTGTGTAGAAGAAAGATGCGCATGTCCTAATAATTCCTGTACACTCCGTAAGTCTGCGCCTTCATTCAATAAATGTGTCGCAAACGAATGTCTGATCATATGGGGGTGTACGTGAACCGTCAACGCGGCTTTTTCTGTTAATTTATTTAATATCAATCGCATCCCTCTAGTGGTCAGCGATTTTCCCCTCGCATTTAAAAAAAGTGCTTCTGTCTCATTATTTTGTTGTAATGTCTGTCTACCATCATTAATATACCGAGTAAGCGCAACTTCAGCATAGGAACCGATAGGAATGTATCGCTCTTTGTTGCCCTTTCCTAAGACTTTGACGATATTAAGTGAGCAATCAACATCTTTTAACATCAAGCCTTGGCATTCACTTACACGCATACCTGTCGCGTATAACAACTCTAACAGAGCTTGATCTCTTTGACCTAATGGATCGGTTAAGTCACTTACTTCGAATAACTTTGAAAGCTCTTCTTGATATAAAAATTCAGGTAATTTTTTATCTTGTTTCGGTAATCGGGTGCCCATAAAAGGATTATCTGATACATAATGTTCTCTCTCCATGAATTTAAAAAAAGTTCTTAACGTCGATAACTTTCTTGATACACTTCGACGAGAAAGCGATTGTTCGTATAAATCCATTAAAAAAAGACGTACACATGCGTCATCTACTTCATTCATTTCATTGATTTGTTCCTTCTGCATAAACAAGAAAAATTGATCAATATCATGTAAGTATTCCTTTATCGTATAATAAGAGGCATTTTTTTCGATTTGCAAATACATTTTAAACTGATTTTTATACATTGAAAATGCTTGCATTAAAAATATCCTCCTAGTCAACCGATTAAATCAAACGTACCATATTCTTCATCATTTAGCAACTAATTTACCGAATTGCTCTAACAATCTGAATCGTCTAACATTTTGTCGTTACTTCGCGTTCAC
Source organism: Halolactibacillus miurensis (assembly GCF_900116255.1). Classification (GTDB taxonomy): domain Bacteria; phylum Bacillota; class Bacilli; order Bacillales; family Amphibacillaceae; genus Halolactibacillus; species Halolactibacillus miurensis. The sequence continues at coordinate 72,704 of NZ_FPAI01000004.1, read as the reverse complement.
TGTTGGATCCGCGACATTATGTCAAGTATATTTACTTACCAACGGATAATTATATAGTTGTTTAAAATAATTGTCAATGAATTTTCTCACAAATGCATCAATTAAAACGATTGTGACTTTACTGACGACCGTTTGCTGTTTAGATTTCAGATACAATCAAAAAAGAGTACGCCCGAAGGCGTACCCTAGTACCGTTTAAGATTGTTGTTCTTCTTTATAATCACAACTTGAACATTGTATTTGCGTGCCTTTTTTCACTTTCTTTTCAACTAACATCTCACTACATTTTGGACATGGCCGTTCAATCGGCTTATCCCATGATAAGAAGTCACACTCAGGATATTGATCACATCCGTAAAATGTTCGCTTCTTCTTAGACTTCCGTTCGACTATTTGACCTTTCTTACATTTCGGACATGCGACGCCAATCTCTTTTAAAATTGGTTTCGTGTTACGACATTCAGGGAAGTTTGAACAAGCCATGAATTTACCATAACGACCCATTTTGTACACCATTTCCGATCCGCATTTTTCACACGTTTCACCAGCTGGTTCATCTTTTATTTCGATTTTCTCCATCTCAGCTTCCGCTTTCGTTAAGCGTTTCTCAAAACCTTGATAGAAATCATCAATGAGATTGACCCATTTAATATCGCCGTCTTCAATTCGGTCAAGGTCATGTTCCATTTGAGCCGTAAAATCAATATCAATGACTTCAGGGAAAAACTCAACAATAAGATCCATCACTATGCCACCAAGTTCCGTTGGGACAAAGCGTTTATTATCAAGACTCACATACCCTCGTTTTTGAATCGTATCTAACGTCGGGGCATAGGTTGACGGTCGGCCAATACCTTTTTCCTCCATCGTTTTCACTAAACGCGCTTCTGTATACCGCGGTGGTGGTTGCGTGAAGTGTTGATTCGGGATGATTTTATCAGCTTTAACGGTCATCCCCTCTTCAAGTTCTGGCAATAAGCGATCTTCATCTTTTTGATTGTCGTCATTACCTTCTACATATACTTCCATAAACCCTTTAAATTTAATTTGAGAGCCATTTGCTCTAAATTGCACACCGTTTTGATTTAATGTCACCGTAACAGTATCCATTATAGCTGGCGCCATAAGACTCGCCGTAAATCGTTCCCATATAAGCTTATATAAGCGATATTGATCACGAGAGAGCACAGATTTTAACGAGGCCGGCGTCCGGAAAGCACTTGTCGGACGAACCGCTTCGTGAGCATCTTGGGTTTTTTGTTTACTTTTAGATTTTCGATCAGCACCTAAGAATTTTTCACCGTACTGCTCTTTAATATATTGCTGTCCCTCATTACGAGCTGTTTCAGACAGTCGGGTTGAATCTGTACGCATGTACGTAATTAAACCTGTAATCCCACCATCTTTTTTACCTAAATCAATACCTTCGTAAAGCTGTTGGGCTAGCATCATCGTTTTACGCGCTCGGAAGTTTAATTTACGCGCCGCTTCTTGTTGTAACGAAGACGTCGTGAACGGTAGTGACGGGTTCCGCTTACGTTCACGTTTTTTCACTGACTCAATGTCAAAATCTTTTGATGGTATTTTCTCTAAAATTTGATCGACATCATCTTTTGTTGATAACGCTACTTTTTTATTATCCACTCGATAAAATTGGCCATCAAATAGTTCGTCATCCTTTTTAAACTTCGCATCAATCGACCAATATTCTTCCGGTTCAAAGTTTTTAATCTCATTCTCACGGTCAATAATCATTTTAACAGCGACCGATTGAACACGACCCGCACTTAAGCCTTTTTTAACTTTCTTCCATAGTAATGGACTAATATTATAGCCGACCAGACGGTCAAGAATACGACGTCCTTGCTGGGCATCTACTAGATTCATATTAATCGAGCGCGGTTGCTTAAATGATTCTTTGATCGCATCTTTTGTAATCTCATTAAAGACGACGCGACACTCTGAATCTTCATCAATATTTAAGGCATGGGCTAAATGCCAAGCAATCGCTTCCCCTTCGCGGTCGGGGTCAGCTGCGAGGTAAACTTTTTTTGCTTTTTTTGCGGCTGTTTTCAATTCTTTTAATACCGGTCCTTTGCCTCGGATGGTAATATATTTTGGTTTATAATCGTTGTCATAATCAACACCCATTTGAGACTTTGGTAAGTCAATCACGTGTCCCATTGAGGCTTTTACTTTGTATTTACGACCTAAATATCGTTCAATTGTTTTCGCCTTCGCCGGCGACTCTACTATTACTAAATAATCTGCCATTTCTTCCCCTCCAAGAGGTTTCGTTTTTCATGCTTAAAAATATCTGTGAAATCTCCACTATTATTAAATAGAAGATTAGCATTTGTCAAATGAAGAATGAAAAAAAGGCCGGATTTCTCTCTTTATCGCTTAGAATTTTGATTAATAATTTCCCAGTTAAGCTTATTCTCAAGCCATTCTTCAACAATATCTTGGGTATTTTGTACCAATTTTGCCCCTTGTTGGATTAAGGTGTGACACCCTACTGTATTCGGATTAAGAATATCACCCGGCAAAGCCATCACGATGCGCCCCTGTTCTAGCGCTTGGTCAGCCGTGATCATCGTGCCACTTTTTTGCCTTGCTTCGATGATTAATGTACCAAATCCTAGGGCACTGATGAGACGATTACGCTCTGGAAAATGAAATCGCGCCGGTTTTGTTTCTGGTGGATATTCCGATAAAATTAAATGATGGGTCGCTAATTCGTGAAACAACGCCCGATTTTCATAAGGATATGGGTACGAAAATCCACTGCCAATAATCGCAATTGTTTTTCCACCCGCATCAACGGCCAATTGATGGGCAAACCCATCAATGCCTTTCGCTAGTCCTGAAACAATCACAAAGTCTTTTACAATCGGCAAGAGTAACTGCTGCATTCTTCTTTCTGTATGAATCGTTGGTTTACGCGAACCGATGACACTTATTCGGTTCACATGACGGAGTAAACGTTCTTTCCCTAACCCGTACAAAACAACAGGAGGATCTGGGATGGTCCGAAACACGTGCGGATAGTCTTGATCGAGTATGGTCCATGTTTTACATGTTCGATTTGATAATTGTTTCATAAATGTCTTGAATCCATTTTTGATTTGATTGGTCATGTGCTGACACTGTTTCGTTGTTAAGACCGATAAAACTGATGGGTGTTGATTTATAATCGCTTCTATTAGGACATCATGATTTAATTGAATAAGTCGGTACAGCTTTCTCCTACCAATCCCTATTTCTTCATATAAATAGATGATACATTCACGATTGTACATAAGACGCCTCCAATGACTTTTTTCTTTAGTGTAAGACACGGTCATATTCATGTCGACAGTACGTCTTCTTAAAGCAAACGAACGTTTTCTTTATATAAACTAAAATAGGGCACTAAAAAAGAAAAAAGAGGCGTTTTTAATAAAAACCCTCCTTAGTATGTGCCTCATTATTAAATTTTTACGCGTTTAATGGGTTGATTAGTTCGTTTCATTTGACCGATCGACATGATAAATGAACGCGAACACTTCTGCGACTACTAGATATAATTCTTCAGGTATTGCTTGATTAATGTCAATTTGCCCTAGCATTTCAACTAAACTTTGATCCTCTTGAATGGGAACGCCAGCTTCATGTGCACGTTTGATGATTTCCTCTGCGACATAGCCTTGACCTTTAGCTGATACGACAGGTGCTAAGTCTTTGGTTTCATTATATCGCAGCGCCATCGCTTTCTTTAAATGGTGCGGTCGCTCTTTTTCTTCTGTCATGCCCGCACATCCCATCTTTTTTGGTCAGTTATGGTCGCTTGATACATCTCATTATGAGTCACCGTTGGTTCTTTGTCTTTAAAAGGGCGATGGTGAATAGAGGTCAATTGGTAATCCATGCACGCTAAACCTTCTTTTAGTTGCGGTTTTAACGGTTCTAATAGGGCGCTTACCTCTTGGTTATTAATCACCGTCACTTGGATTAAGCGATTTTGTATCGCCATATCAACAATGGTTTCTCCTAATGAACCAAGGGTTAAATAAAAAGCGATATGGCAGTAATTCGGATCGAGTTCTCCCGACTCTCGCTTTTGTCCATACATGTCTAAATATACTTCTTGCTCTTCCCCTGTCGTCATTGGTAGGGCAATCCCGTAATGAATAAAATGTTCATCTTGCCTTACAATCGATAACTGTTGATCCGTCAATGATTGAATCAATTGATCTAGAGCCGGTATCTTTGTTTGAGATGATTGTTGGACATCTAGCAAGAGTTGTTTCAAGGTCCCACCCTGTTCAGATCCATCCATTAATTGCTGCTCATATGTTAGTCCGGATCTTAAGAGGAAATCTTTAACCCCTACTAAAAACTGATGTTCAACGGGCAAAGTTTGAAGTAACTGTGTCTCTTTCACAAGTGGTGTAAGTGTTTTAAAGTCCGTTTGCGTCAGTTGACGGTCAAACAATTGACGCAATAGCTGCTGAATATTTTGACTTGTTTCACCATTCGGACTCTCAATAAATTGTTTCAGTAACTGTTGGTTGTCACCCGTTAACTGTTGCGATACCTTTTGATATATTGACGGGTTTTCTCTAAGAAATGTCTGCAACTTCTCGGTTCCAAGCATCTGTTCTGTCGGTGATTTTTCGATCAACATGAGCTTTTCATTAGAGACTTTTGCCACTGTTGCTTGAATTATTTCTTTTGAAACGAGCGCCTCATTGTTGATGTCTGACACATTAACTTGAGGGAAAACCTCTTTTATCTGGGCGTGATTTTGGTTCAAAAACGTTTGTCGTTCTTGTTGATTGAGTGGGAGACGTTCGAGTGAGACCCATTGTTTTAATTGTTGGGCTGTTTGCTCATTTAATCCCATCTGACTTTTAAGTAATTGTTCAACTGCTTTTGGGATGTTAGTTGTGTGATCAATTGATAGACCTTTTTGATTAAATAACGTCATCACCTGCTCTATTTGCCTATCGGTCAAAGACGGTGTCGTTTCATTAGGTGACGTGATCGGTGTTTTAATCATTGACAGTTGATCTATCAGTTGCGCTAGCTTTTCTGATGGTGCCATATTTGTTAAGGCCTGCATTAATTGATCGACTAACATAGCTGTCGACTCGGTTATCACCCGGGAAAATGATGCGACCGTTTCACTAGACAGCGGTAATTGATGTTTGATCATACTCATTAACGCATTCTTCACTTCTGGTTGTGGTTGCGCTTTATAAATATCTAACGCTACTTTAAACTGCTGCGGTTTAACTGGGATGTTTTCTGCTAACAACTGACGCAATAGCTGCTCTGCTTCTTTCGTTACAGGTAACGCCATTTTTTTAAGAAGCGCTCCAAGTGGTGCATCATGTTTTACCGCTTGTTGTTCGACCATTTTCAGTTCTGGTATGTCACCCGATGAGATAACTTCAAACACATAACTCTTGCCCTTTTCAACCGGCACTTCAAGTTTGGCGGTAACGCGATTATGCCCCATTTTAATTGTGGCTATTTGGTCCAGATGCAATTGTTCAATTGTCCCTTTCACAATTTGCCCTTTTGATAACGGAAGTTTTTTATTTGATTGCGCGTGATTTAATGTTTGATTAGCATACTGTCTTTGAACTTGCATCCTCTCACCCTTCCCCTTAAACGCTCATAAATATGCCTTCACAGGCGCAAATGATCGTCTGTGAATCGATGTAACCCCATGTGTTTTTAACCCTTCTAGGTGGCTCTTTGTGCCGTAGCCTTGATTATGAATAAAATCATAACCCGGATACTCTTCATCGTAATGTGCCATGATACGGTCACGTGTCACTTTGGCTATCACACTCGCGGAGGCAATAGAGATACTTTTCATATCACCTTTAATTAATGATTGTTGTTGGATAGGCGTATTTAGCTTAATCGCATCAAGCAACAAATAATCCGGTGTGAGGGGCAAGGAATCAATCGCTTCAATCATGGCCTGTTTAGTCGCTTCTAAAATGTTGATATCATCAATAACATCCGGTGAAACGATACCAACACCAACAGCAAGCGCTTGTTGTTGAATCGCTTCAAAGAAAAACTCACGCTTTGTTGATGACAATTGCTTAGAGTCTGTCAATCCCATTAAGTCGCATGCTTCCGGTAAGATAACTGCCGCTGCGACAACAGGACCAGCAAGAGGACCACGGCCGACTTCATCCACTCCACAAATCAGCTGATAGCCTTCATTTTTAACCGCTTGCTCGTATATAAACTTACGCAAATAGTCTTCTTTTAATTGCGCGCGCTTTTTTTGTACTTTGTCATAGCGCAGGAGTAATTCTTTTACGCCTTTACGTTCATCTTGGTCTAGTATGGCTAATGTTTCATCGTCTACTGGCTGACTTAATAGTTGTTTGATTGTGGTAATAGGTTGTTTACTTAACTCTACCTGATTCATACTTTCCCCTACTCTCTTACTGTTTATATCGTATGTATTGAAAAAAAGTGAACGCGATTCTTCGAACTATTTTCATTTAACTGAGAGATAGACAAAAGACGCACCTATAGCGATGCGTCTTCTGGACGTTCTAATGAAATTAACCCAAGTTTACCTGAACGATAGTCACGTATGATTAGCTCAGCGGTTTTATCATAATCGACTTGATTACCTGAGGCAATCGCGCCTCTTAAGCGACCAACGTGATCAAAAAGTGGTACAACGTCTTGATCAATATCTTCAATTTGGTATCGTTCCATCAGGACATGTGGATAATGTTCTTTTAAGTAACGCAATAAAAAGACAGCTAAGTCATCCATATGAAGAATTTGGTCTTTAATTGTCCCAAGACAAGCTAAGCGATAACCGATGACTTCATCTTCAAATTTTGGCCAAAGAATCCCTGGTGTATCAAGTAATTCAAAGTCCTTTTTCACTTTAATCCATTGTTGACTGGTTGTCACACCTGGACGATCCCCTGTTTTCGCAATCTTTTTATTAGCTAAACGGTTGATCAGTGTTGATTTGCCGACATTGGGAATACCAATGATCATTGCCCGGGCCGGACGTGGCTTGATGCCTTTTCTACGCATACGCTCCATCTTATCATGTGCCATGATTTTAGCTGTTTCTACTACTTTTTTAATGTCTTCTTTTTGATTGACATCGACACTAATCGCACGTTCACCTGATGCGTTAAAGTGATCGATAAACGCTTGTGTCACTTTTGGGTCCGCTAGATCTTTTTTCATTAAGACGCGCATTTTTGGTTTTTGATTCAGAATTTGTTTAAGCATCGGATTCTCTGAAGCAAATGGCGCTCGTGCATCCACCAGTTCAATCACAAAATCTACAAGTTTTAATTTTTCTTGCACTTGTCTTCTCGCTTTGGCCATATGGCCTGGAAACCATTGAATCGGCATATTTATCACTCCTTACCGAACTATATTAAAATTATCTAGTGGCCAGTAGCGTAAAAACGCTCGACCCATAATCCTTTCTTTTGGCACAAGGCCAATCGTCCGGCTATCTGTTGAATTACTCCGGTTATCACCTAATACAAGATAGTAACCATTCGGAATACTTTCATGACCTGGTTCGATATCGTTCACAGTAAAATCATTCGTAAACGCATTCGGGTCTGTTAAAAAGTACTCCTGTTTTTCTGTACCATTAATGTATAACTGATTATCTTTATATTCAATCGTATCACCGGGTAAGCCAATAACACGCTTTATATAGTCTTTTTGTTTTGTTGCCTGAAAAACAACAATATCAAATCGTTCAGGTTCATCAATATAGTACGATAGCCTCTCCATCATTAAGAAGTCACGGTTATGTAGTGTCGGTTCCATCGAATCACCATCGATTGAAATGGGTGTCAATACAAATGTTCTTATGAGATAGACGGACAAAACAATCGCCAGAATTGTCATCAAATGACTTAATGTTTTTTTCATTTTTCTCTCACTCCGCAAGTGACGCGTTAACGTCGGCATTTACTTTAGTGTATCAAATATTGATCTATTTATTGTGTTTACTTATCTTTTCTCATGATAGGCTCATCTTTATTTTCAGTACGTTTGACACATGACCTCAATAAATTGCAATTTTAGCGTTGAAAAAAGGAGCTTGAAACTTCAAGCTCCTTTTTTGATCGTTTCTCGTTAAATTAGCGGATTTCTTTAATACGTGCAGCTTTACCACGTAGGTTACGTAGGTAATAAAGTTTCGCACGACGTACTTTACCGCGACGTAGAACTTCAATCTTATCGACACGTGGTGAATGTACTGGGAAAGTACGTTCAACACCAACACCATAAGAAATTTTACGCACAGTGAAAGTTTCACTGATGCCGCCGTTTTGACGTTTAATAACGACACCTTCATAAACCTGGATACGTTCACGTGTACCTTCGACTACTTTCACGTGTACCTTAACCGTATCACCAGCTTTGAATACTGGGCGATCCTTAAGTTGTTCTTTTGTAATGTCTGCAATTAATTGTTGCATGTGTATACACTCCTTCTCCACTCATGTTCATATAAGAGGAATTCTTACAGCGGAACATCGTTTTCACTTAAGCTTTCGCTCAAGTCCAACAGTTACTATATCATAATTACAGCTTAAAAACAAGGTTTTTGAACTGTTTATTTGTTTTTTTCTTCTGCTTTAACTTCCGCTAGTAAGGCTTGTTCAAGTTTTGAGAGTGGATACGTTTCTAATAAGTCTGGCCGACGCAAATACGTCCGTCTCAGTGATTCTTTTTTACGCCACTCATCTATTTTACCGTGATGACCGGAACGCAGCACTTCAGGTGCGATATGGCCCTGAAACTCAGCTGGTCGGGTATAATGCGGGTGCTCGAGTAGTCCAGTAGAAAATGAATCTTCTTTTGCAGAAGTTTCATTACCTAAACCATCTGGCAATAATCTAACGACACTATCTATGACCACCATCGCACCAAGTTCACCGCCAGTTAAAACAAAGTCTCCGATTGAGATCTCATCAGTGACAAGATGCTCTCTAATTCTTTCATCATAACCTTCATAATGTCCACAAATAAAAATCAAATGCTCTTCTTCCGCTAATTCTTCTGCTTTTTTCTGTGTATAACGCTCACCTTGTGGACACATAAGAATCACACGCGGGGGTTTTTCTTCACTCTTCTCAATTGCCTCAACCGCACGAAATATTGGCTGCGGCATCAATACCATACCGGCACCGCCACCATAAGGGTAATCATCGACCTTATTGTGTTTGTTATCAGCATAGTCTCTAAAGTCAATCGCGTTGTAGTGAAACACACCATTATCTTGTGCTTTTTTCATAATCGATGACTGTAAGACACCATCGAACATGCTTGGAAAGAGAGTAAGAATATCAATCTTCATCTGGCAACAAACCTTCCATAGGTTCAATGGTCACGCGTTTGTTGTTAACGTCTACTTCTTTAACGACCTCTTCAATGTAAGGAATAAGAATATCTTTCTTGCCTGTTTGTTTGACTACCCAGACATCGTTAGCGCCAGGAGATAAAATTTCTTTAATTTCACCGAGAACGCGTCCCTCGCTCGTTGATACTTCACACCCTAAAATTTCATGGTAATAATACGCATCTTCCTCCAGCGGCGTTTGATAAGCTTCAGTAATCTTAAGCATACCTTCTTTGAATAATTCAACATCATTAATGTTGTTATACTCTTCAAACATCACCATATCAAACCCTTTATGTTGACGATGTGATTTGATAGTCACGATTTCTGGTTGGTTACTGCCCTTTTTAAACAGAAATAAGCGCTGACCTGGCGTAAAGCGATCGTCAAAATCAGTGATTCTTACGATTTTCACTTCTCCTTTAATACCGTGCGTATTCACAATTTTACCGACATTAAAATAAGTTGTCATATCTTCACCTCATATAGTTATTTTTTCATCTCAAGGACGACAAAATGAATCGTCATTCAGATAAAAAAACACGTCGATTGTTTTATTTGTTACTCACGTAATCAATCATGCGTTATTAAAAAGTCACATGATGCAGAAAACAGGGAAAGGTTACCCTTTTCCCTGTTCTACATAATGTCTAGATAAATACGTTTTTTAGTATCCGTTCCAGCTGCATAAACAATCGTACGAATTGACTTAGCAATACGACCATTCTTCCCGATCACCTTACCAACATCCGCTTCATTGACCGTCAGATGAAACACAAGCTTGTTGTGCTCTTCTTTTGTGTCAACACGGATATCTTCTGGATGATCGACAAGGGGTGTCACGATTGATGTTATCAAGGCTTCCATGTGATCACACTACCTTATTTTTGGTTTTTTGAGTCGTGGAATTTTTTCATGATGCCTTCTTTAGAGAATAAATTGCGAACAGTGTCTGATGGTTTTGCACCATTAGCCATCCAGCTCATTGCTTTTTCTTCATCTAATTTCACTTCAACCGGGTTTGCTACCGGATTGTATGTGCCGATTTGTTCGATGATACGTCCATCACGTGGCGCACGCGCATCTGCAACTACTACACGATAAAATGGATTACGCTTTGAACCCATACGCTTTAAACGAATTTTTACTGCCATGTTTTTGCACCTCCATTAAAAATGTATTTCACAAGTTTAGATTGTATCAGATTGTTTTAAGTCTGTAAAGTGTTTTTACATTACATAAACGGAAAATTAAGTCCTTTTTTCTTCTTACCCTTCTTCCCGCCTTGCATTCCAGACATTTGTTTCATCATTTTTTTCATTTCATCAAATTGTTTTAAGAGACGATTGACTTCAGAAATCGGACGACCCGAACCCTTCGCAATCCGTTTTTTTCGACTTGCATTCATTAGCCCTGGGTCTTGTCTTTCTTTTTTCGTCATCGACTGAATAATAGCCTCAACATGAACCAATTGTTTGTCATCAATTTGGACATTTTTTAGACCTTTCATCTTATTTGCTCCTGGCAACATGCCTAAGAGCTCATCAAGTGGCCCCATACTTTTGACTTGTTCCATTTGATCAAGAAAATCATCGAACGTAAAACTTGCCGTGCGCATTTTTTGTTCCAGTTCTTTTGCTTTCTTTTCATCAATATTGTCTTGCGCTTTTTCAATAAGAGATAAGACATCGCCCATCCCTAAAATACGCGAGGCCATCCGTTCTGGGTGGAAGGCTTCCAATTCATCTAACTTCTCGCCCATACCAGCGAATTTAATCGGCTTATGTGTGACAGCGCGGATTGATAATGCCGCCCCACCACGCGTATCACCATCAAGTTTCGTTAAAACAACACCCGTAATATCAAGCGTACTATCAAATGTTTCTGCTACATTGACCGCATCTTGACCTGTCATCGCATCAACAACTAAGAAAATCTCATCTGGGTTAATATCAGCCTTAATTTGTGTCAATTCACCCATCAAATTTTCATCAACATGCAGTCGGCCAGCCGTATCGACAATCACGTAATCTAAATGTTCCGCTTTCGCATGCTCAATCGCTTCTTTGGCTATATCGACCGGATTTTTCTCGGTTCCTTGGCTAAAGACCGGAATGCCGAGTTGCTTACCGACCGTCTCTAATTGATCGACCGCCGCTGGACGATACACATCACAAGCGACTAGCAATGGCTTACGGTTATGTTTTTTACGCAACAAATTCGCCAGTTTACCAGAAGTCGTTGTTTTACCTGCCCCTTGTAAACCGACCATCATTATCACGGTTGGCGGGCGTTCGCTTACCGCAATTTTACTCTGTTCCCCGCCCATTAACGCGGTTAATTCTTCTTTTACAATTTTGATGACTTGTTGGCCAGGTGTTAAACTTTCCATGACCTCCGTACCAACCGCTCGTTCCTTAATTTTCTTTACAAAATCTTTCACAACTTTAAAGTTAACATCCGCCTCTAAGAGTGCTAAACGGACCTCGCGGGCCATTTCTTTAACATCTTGTTCGGATACTTTCCCTTTACCGGTCATTTTTTTAATCGTACTTTGCAGACGATCTGCTAAGCCTTCAAATGCCATAGAGAAATCCCTCCTAATCCAATTCTTTTAACGCGTTAATATCTGATAATAACGCCTTATCGGTCACTTTTTCTTCTAATGTTTTAATCAACGCTTGACGTTTTAGAAACTTTTCATACAATTTCAAGCGTTCTTCATACGATTCAAGCATCTTTTCTGTCCGTTTAATATTATCATAGACAGCTTGTCTTGACACATCAAAGGTATCAGAAATTTCCCCTAAGGAGTAATCTTCTAAATAGTATAATTCCATATAACTCCGCTGTTTTGGCGTTAAGAGCGCTTGATAAAAGTCTAATAAGAAATTCACCCGCGTGGTTTTCTCTAACATCATCTCGATCACTCCTTGTTAAGTAAAAAAACTTTACATTAAGCATACTAGACGATAACACGTCGTCCGTCAAGCGTCACTCTTCCGTCAACATGTCACTGAATAGCCCGTAAACAAACGCTTGCGGATCAAATGGTTCAAGATCAGTCATTTTCTCACCTAAACCGACATACTTCACGGGAATATTGAGTTCTTTTCTAATCGCAAGGACAATCCCACCTTTAGCGGTACCATCTAATTTTGTTAAGATAATACCGGTCACATCCGTCGCTTGTTGGAATTGTTTAGCTTGAATAAGCGCATTCTGTCCCGTGGTTGCATCTAAGACAAGTAACACATCATGCGGGGCACCTGGAATTTCTCTTTCTATCACGCGTTTGACCTTACTAAGCTCATTCATTAAGTTCACTTTATTTTGTAAGCGTCCCGCCGTGTCACAAAGTAATACATCCACTCCGCGCGATTTAGCCGCTTGAATCCCGTCAAACATGACGGCTGCTGGGTCACTACCTTCGCTTTGCTTGATCACGTCAACACCGACGCGCTCACCCCAGACTGATAATTGTTGAATCGCGCCCGCTCTAAACGTATCGCCTGCTACAAGCAAGACTTTTTTCCCTTCTTGAGACAATTGATACGCTAATTTACCAATTGAAGTCGTTTTACCTACGCCATTAACACCAACGAAAAGAATGACGCTTAAGGCGTTTTCCTGTAAATTTAACGGTGATGCTTGTTCAAAATCATCTCCCGCATAAATTTCGGCTAATTTTTCTGAAATGACACCTTTTAATTCACGCGCATCTTTAATATTTTGACGCTTCGCTTCCATTTCTAAATCTTCGACAAGCGTCATCACTGTATTGACACCGACATCTGCTGAAATCAACATTTCTTCTAAGTCTTCGAAAAACTCTTCATCAACTTTGCGGTACCTAGCAACAAGATCATTAAGTTTGGATGAGAACGATTGTCTTGTTTTAGACAACCCTTCTTTATACTTATCTGATACTTCCTCTGTTTCTTTTGTTTGGGTAAACTTATCCTTTAATTTCTTTAAAAAACTCATAATTCTCCTTCTTTCTTATGCTTCATTTAAAATAGCAGCTGTTTCTTCTAGTTTTACTGAGACAAAGCGAGAGACACCTGACTCTTGCATAGTAACCCCATATAAGACGTCTGCACCTTCCATCGTGCCTTTTCTATGAGTAATGACGATGAACTGTGTCTCTTGACTATAATCCTTCAGATAGCGGCTAAAACGTTCGACATTAGCTTCGTCAAGCGCGGCTTCCACTTCATCTAGAACACAAAATGGCACGGGTCTCACGCGTAAGATACTAAAGAGTAAGGCAATCGCGGTGAGTGCTCGTTCACCACCTGAGAGTAACGCTAATTGTTGGGCTTTTTTACCTGGTGGTTGGGCTTTTATTTCAACCCCTGTTTCAAGTAAATCATCTGGATTCGTTAACTTAAGTTCTGCATGTCCCCCACCAAATAATTGTTGAAACACTTCGCTAAAGGCCGATTTAATTTGGCTAAACGTTTCATCAAACCGCTTCTCCATCTCGGTATCCATTTCAAAAATAACATCGTATAATGTTTCCTTTGCCTCAAGTAGATCTTGTTCTTGGTTTGTTAAAAATTCAAACCGTTCATTAATACGGTCATACTCATCAATCGCCCCAAGATTAACGACACCTAATTCATCAATGTCACGCTTTAATAATTTAACTTTCATCTGGTCTTCAGCTAAGGTCTCGGTTTTGTCCGTCTCCTGTTGAAGCCGCTCAAAACTCATTTCATATGTTTCTTGTAAGTAGTTTAAGCGATTTTCTAATTCGACATCCAAACGATTCGCTTTCACTTCTAAACGGTTTTGTTCTTCTTTTTTTGCTGTTAGCTGATGACGTTCTGTTTTTAACTCAGCTTCTTTTGTTTCAAGCGTCGTTTGTAAGTTTAACCGTTGCTCGCGTTTTTGCTGAATCGTTTGTAGTAACGTCTGTTTTTCTTCTTCCAATGTTTTCAGCGTTTGAGCGAGGGCTTGTTTTGCTGCTTGATGTTTATCTTCATCCTTATGCAGATCATAAGCGTCGGTTAATTGTTGAACCGTCTCTAACAATTCTTGTTCTCTTGCTTTAACTGCTGTCAATTTTTCTAATTGATATTCGAGCGCCTTCATTTGTTCGGCGTAGTCGATCTTAAGTTGTTGCCACTGTTGATCGTATTGTTTCTTATACGCTTCATGGTGCTCTTTTTCTTCTTCTAGCTGATCAATGGCTTCTTTTAGCGCATCTAGCTGGGCCTTTGTTTTCGTTAACTTTTCTTCAGACTGTTCTTGTTTATTTTTCAATTGATTTTGATCATCATTAAACGTCTGAAGTAAGCGCTCATTGTAGTGATAACTTTCTTCTTGATGCTTTAATTCAAGTACTTTTGCTTTACGCACATCTTCCAATGCATTAAAGTGTGCCTTCTGTTCTGACATCGTTTCTTCCAGTGACTGAAGCTCTTCTTTTAACGCTTGATAAGCCTTTTCTTTCGCTTTAATCGAGTCCATATACGCGTCTGTTCGTGTCACAAATGCGTGTAACTTTTCTGTTACTTGCTTTAATTCCGTTTCACGCGAAAACAAAGAGGACTGTTGACGTTTCATCGCTCCACCGGTCATCGACCCACCAGGATTGACAAGATCCCCATCAAGCGTAACTACCCGGAATTTCCGGTCAACAGCGGTTGCGATACTATTCGCATCTTTTAACGTTTTAGCAATCAACGTCTGTCCGAGTAAATATTGAAGCACAGGGCGATAAGGTTCACTCGTATGAATCACGTCACTTGCGACCGCAATAAAGCCTGGTTCATGTTGTAATCGCTCTTTATAGACATGTGGCAGCACACGCGGTTTAATGGTCGTGAGCGGATAAAAAGTCGCTCGCCCTTGGTTATGTGTTTTTAAATATTGAATAGCTTCTCGGGCGGCTTTTTCATCTGAGACAATCACGTGCTGGGATTGCGCACTCATTGCCGACTCCATAGCCATTTGATAGTCACGCGGAATATCAATCAGCTCAATCACGGCTCCGTGGATACCTGTTAGAGCGTTTTTATCGCGTGCTTTAAGGACAGCTTTAACCCCTTGATAAAAACCTTGAAAGCTTTCTTTAAGCTCTTCTAACATATCTTTCTTAGATTCTAACTGATCAATTTGTCTTTCTGCATGGCGGCGTTTATCGTACATGTCTTGAAGTCGCGCTGACTCTTCGTCTAACTTGCTTTTTAAAGCACTGACATCCTTATTCTGACGTTCAAGCGTCTCACCTAACGCTGCCGTTTCTTGCGTGAGCTCTTTTAGCTCGTCATTTAGTTCAGCGCATAGAGATTTTTTATCGTTTACCTGCGCTTTAAAATCTAACTCTTTGTTAGACAAGTTGTGATAGTCTTTTTCATATGAGTCTCTGGCGTGTTTGAGTCGTGCCTCTTCGTTTAAAAGCTCGATATAATCACTTTTCTTATCGGCTAATTGTCGGTCAAGGTCATCGACAGACACCGCTAATTTTTCTTTCATATGAGCGATTTTAATTTTCAAATCTTGTACAGATTCAAGCATCGTACTATACGTCGTTTCAAGTGACTGTCTTCTCTTTCGCTCATCAGTGAGTGCTTGTTCGTTTTTTTCTTTATCTTCTACTATTTTATCTAGCGAAGCTTGTGCATGACGTTCACGTTCCAATAAGAGTTTTTGTTCACCCGATTGTTTTTCAAGTGTTTCTGTTACTTCTAATAAGGACGTTTGAAAAGACTGAACCTCTTCGTCAATGTGGTCTAACTGCGCATGAATATCATCATTTTTTTGCTCTTTTTGATCTAACTCCAGTTGCGCTTGAATCACATGATCTTTTAATTGGTCAATTTTCGCTAACTGTGCACGCCATTCTGTGAGCATACGATCAATTTCTGTATGAAGAACGGACTTTTCAACAGTCATCAATGCTTTCTTTTTCGCTAAGTAATCTTTAGCCACTGTCGCTTGTTCTAAGAGCGGTTCGCGCTGTTGATTAATTTCATGAAGAATATCCTCTACGCGGTTTAAGTTTTCTTCTGTTTCAACCAATTTAAACTCAGCTTTTTTCTTGCGTTGTTTATATTTTAAAACACCCGCCGCTTCTTCAAAGATCACCCGGCGTTCTTCCGCCTTTGAACTTAAAATCTCTTCAACTTTACCTTGACTAATAATAGAGAAGGCTTCGCGTCCTAAACCAGAATCTAAAAACAAATCAACAATATCTTTCAGTCGACAAGACTCTTTGTTTATGTAGAACTCACTCTCGCCTGAGCGATAGACCCGGCGTGTCACACTGATTTCATTATAATCCAGCGGAAGGGTTCCTGAACGGTTATCTAGCGTTAAGGTTACCTCAGCCATATTAAGTGGCTTACGCGTATCACTCCCTTGAAAAATAATGTCTTCCATTTTCGTTCCACGCAATGATTTCGCTGATTGTTCACCTAGTACCCAGCGAATCGCATCTGTCACATTACTTTTACCACTGCCATTTGGACCAACAACAGCTGTCACACCTGGGACAAAATCAACGTGAATCTTTTCGGCAAAGGATTTAAACCCGACCGATTCTAATTTTTTTAAATGCATATTGTCGTCACCTTTTCTAATTAAACCAAAGAGTTTAGGCACTCCTTGTTTCTTTTTCGCCGACTTTATTTTATCATAGATTAAGGACAGTTAGAAGATGAGATATGAGGGGGGATAAACAAATGTCAACGAACCAATCACTTGAGTCATTGCTAAAGACGTTACAATCAAGGTTAAATGTTGTGAATGAAGGTGTATTTAATCCAGAAGATTTTGATCCAGACAAGATAGATGATTTAGCTGCACTTGTCAATTTTATCGAAGCACGCTCGCATTTATCTTTACAAGAAAATGAGGCTGTCATTACTGAATTAAAAGCCTTACGAAAATAAAACATCGCTTGAATCTATGTTAATTACAGGGATTCAAGCGATGTTTTGTACACTTTATTTTTTTAGGATTGGTGCAAATCAAGCGCCCGTTTAGCTGCACGTTGTTCTGCTTCTTTTTTCGTCCGGCCGTGGCCTTTTCCTGATACTTCTTGATTAATTTTCACATGAGCGACAAACTCACGGTCATGGGCAGGTCCATGTTCAGCGATAATTTCGTATTCAATTTCAGCATGTTTATTTTGTTGGATCAATTCTTGCAGTTGACTCTTATAATCCAGCCCATGTAAAAAGGCCCCTTCTTTGACTTTGGGATAGACATGCTGTTTTAAAAACGAAACCACGACTTCAAATCCTTGATCGAGATATAACGCCCCGATAAAAGCTTCAAATACATCTGCTAAGAGTGCCGGTCGTTTTCTTCCTCCGGTGCGTTCTTCACCTTTTCCTAGTAAGACAAATTTATCAAAATGCAATTCTTTCGCAAATTTCACCAGGGCCGGTTCACAAACGATGGATGCTCTTAATTTAGTTAATTCACCTTCGGCTTTGTTTGGAAATTCACGGTAGAGATATTGAGAAATACCCAGTTCTAAAACGGCATCACCTAAAAACTCTAATCGCTCGTTATCTTGATAAATCCGATTTTTATGCTCATTGACGTAGGATGAATGAGTAAATGCTTGTTCAAGTATCTTTTGATCATGAAAGAAAATCCTTAACTCTTTTTGTAAATCTTTAAAATTCATTCCTTCACCTCCTTTTTTTCTCCCTATATCTTATCTTTATTTAGTGAAAAAAGCAAAGGTCTCGTTTAAAAAAACGAGACCTTTTTCAATATTTTTTAAGCTTGACTGTCTATGTAGTTCACAGCATCAGCTACTGTTTGAATTTTTTCTGCTTCTTCATCAGCAATTTCCATATCAAACTCATCTTCAAGTTCCATCACTAATTCAACAACATCTAGTGAATCTGCTTCAAGATCATCTTTGAAAGATGCTTCAAGTGTTACTTTTTCTTCTTCCACATCTAAACGGTCAACAACAATTTTCTTTACGCGATCGAAAGTTTCTGCCATTTGTCATTCACCCCCTTTCAAATAATATTATGATTACATGTACATGCCACCATCAACCGACAGCGTCTGTCCTGTAATATAGCTTGCCGCATCCGACGCTAAGAAATACACAGCATCAGCCACTTGTTTCGGTTCCCCAAGAGCTTTGAGTGGTATTTGATTGAGCAATAATGTTTTTTGTTCATCTGAGAGTGCATCTGTCATATCAGTCGTAATAAACCCAGGAGCCACCGCATTGACACGAATCTGTTTGGCTGCGAGTTCTTTCGCGGCTGATTTTGTCATGCCAATCACACCTGACTTCGCTGCGACATAGTTAATTTGACCAGGGTTTCCTGACAAGCCCACAACAGAACTTAAGTTAACAATCGCGCCACCTTTTTGTTTCATCATCGGACGTGCGACAGCTTTCATCATCAGAAAGACACCTTTTAAATTCGTATCAATCACCGCATCAAAATCGGCTTCTTTCATGCGCATAAGCAAATTATCACGCGTAATACCCGCATTATTAACGACAACATCAATCTGTCCAAACGTATCGATCGTCTCTTTGACCATGCTTTTGACATCAGTCTCATCGGCGACGTTTGCTTTTACCACAAGGGCTTCTTGACCTAAAGCTTCTACTTCAGCCTTCACAGCCAACGCTTTGTCTTCATTACCATTGTAGTTTACCACAACACTATAGCCATTTTCAGCAAAAGTTAAGGCGATTTCTCGACCAATTCCTCGCGATGCTCCAGTAATAAGGGCAACTTTTGTCATGATTCATCCTCCTTGTACCATTGAACAAAGGCCGTCAATGAGTCTTGATCTTCTACTTGAAAAACACGTGCCCGTCGATGAATTTTTTTCACTAAGCCGGTTAATACTTTTTTATTACCGACTTCGACAAAGGCATCAATTTCATCATGATCTAACAGATGGCGGATACTTTCTTCAAACCGTACTTTACTATAGAGCTGTTCTGTTAACCTGTGTTTAATTTCATCCGGGTCTGTTTCCGCTTGCGCTGTCACGTTATGTAATAACGGGACTTGCGGGACTTTAACATCCACATCCTTTAAGACAGATGCAAACTTGTCTGCTTGCGGCTTCATAAATGACGAGTGGAACGGCCCACTTACCGCTAAAGGAATGACACGTTTGGCGCCTTTTTCTTTTAATAACGGCGTTATTTCTTCAATCTTTTGTTTGTCACCTGAAATAACAATTTGACCAGGTGAATTAAGGTTAGCTATTTCTACTTGGTTATTTGTCGTATTTAATACGTCTTCAAGCACATCCTCAGTTAGACCAAGGACCGCACTCATCCCGCCTTTACCTTCTGGGTCGGCTTGTTCCATCAATACCCCTCTTTGGTAGACGAGTGTCGTTGCTTGTTCTAAAGTTAAACTCCCACTCGCAACAAGGGCACTATATTCTCCTAAACTATGTCCTAAGACCGCAACAGGTTCAACCCCTGCTGCTTTTAGAGCGTCTAACAATACACCACTTGTTAAAACAAGCGCCGGTTGAGCATGTTTTGTTTCTGTTAATGATTCGATTGGACCGTCAAACATTAACCCGCGCAGATCAAAACCTAACCAATCATTTGCTTGGTCAATCGTTTGTTTGGTTTTTTGGTCATGTTGATATAGACTCATGCCCATCCCTAAGTCTTGGGACCCTTGTCCAGGAAACATGAAGACAACACGTTTCATTCGCTCACCTCCATGTCCTTCATTGATTGAACCGTGTCAGCAATCGTCTCGCTCACCCGGTGTTCAACCATGGTCATAGTTTGTTTAATGGCGCTATAAATCGCTCGGTCATTGGAAGACCCGTGCGCTTTAACCACAGGCGCTTTTAAACCGAATAAAGCCGCGCCACCGTACTCTGCGTAATCTAATTGGTCTTTTAAACCTTTTAAATCTTTCTTTAAGACGGCGGCGGCGAGTTTAGTTTTTAGTGATGACATGAAAGTTGCTTTAAGCATCTTAAACATATTCATCGCTGTCCCTTCGACTGTTTTAAGAGCAATATTGCCACTAAAACCATCCGTTACGACCACATCGGCCACACCTGAGAGTAAGTCACGCGCTTCCACGTTACCAACAAAGTTAATCGGTGCCTGTTGTAACAATTGAAACGCTTCTTTTGTTAATTCTGTTCCTTTATTATCTTCTGTTCCAACATTTAATAAACCGACGCGTGGTTGTTTTATCCCGCGTACTTTTTCGGCATAAATTGACCCCATGATACCATATTGTAGTAAATGTTTCGGTTTCGCTTCAACATTCGCTCCGACATCAAGCAGGACGAAGCCTTTTTGATCAATCGTCGGTAACGTTGGGCTTAATGCTGGGCGCTCAATACCTTTAATTCGGCCAACTTGAAATAACCCCGCACTCATTAATGCCCCCGTATTCCCGGCTGAAATACACGCATCCGCGCGGTGTTCTTTCACCTCATTAGCCATTAAGACTAAAGAAGCATCTTTTTTACGACGTACCGCTTTTACGGGTTCATCGTCCCCTGAAATCACGGTCGTCGTATGGATCATCTCAATCCGCTCGGTTGAAGTTAAAAACGGCTGAATCTTTGATTCATCACCGACTAAAATAATCGTTAAATCTTTATGAGCTTTGGTTGCTAACATCGCACCTTTTACAATGGCTTCTGGTGCATGGTCGCCACCCATTGCATCTATGACAATTCGCATGAATTTTGCCTCCTACTGTTCCTTCTGGCGATACATCGTAAAGTTCCCTTTAAAAACGGGTTCGCTTTCTACAAAACTTTCCACGACCACACGTGTCCGGTTGTGTTTTTCCAACGTTTCTACGTGTGCTTTAGCTACGACACGTTCGCCTTGTTTCACTTGTCGAGTAAATTTAATCTCAGCCTTTTCAGTTAAGGCAAGTTCATCATCAATCACGGCCACCGCAAGTGAATTGGCTTGGGCAAACAAATGGTGCCCACGCGCGATATCATTGCGACTAAATACATGGTCTTTCGTAATATCTAATATGGAAATCGCTCGGTGATCAAGTTCAAGATCAATGATCTCTCCTATCACATCATCTAGCGGGAGTGCCTTCACTGTTTCATTCCACTGATCTGTCGCTACCGACTTGATTCGTTCACGTAATTCTGGAATCGATAACTCCATCCGATCTAACCGAATCGTTTGAATGCTGACCCTAAAAAAGTCCGCTAAGGCTTCGTCAGTAATAAAAGGCGTTTCTTCAATTTTATCTTTTAATTTCTCTTGGCGAATTTTCTTTGGTAATCGCATGTTTTCACCACCTATATCTGTGCCGTTTCTTCATCCTATGACTAGGTACTAATAGTAATATATATGACTTTGATTGTTTTTGCAAGTCTAAATTAATCAAATCCTTGTTGATATTGTTTTAAAATCGTTTCCACATGTTGTTTTAAAGGGGCATAGTCTAGGTCATTATCTAACAAATCACCGTATATAATATCAGTCGCATCGCGTCTTGCTGTCTCAAGCGTACGATAATCCTCCACTAAATCCGCTAAACGAAATTCTGGTAAACCGCTTTGTTTTTTACCGAAGAAATCCCCCGGACCACGTAACTTTAAATCATACTCAGCCAGTTCGAATCCATTGGTCGTCTCTGTCATGACCCGCATCCGCTCTTTTCCGACATCACCTTTTGGATCAGCAATCAAGATACAATAACTTTGTGTATCGCTTCTTCCTACTCGACCACGTAACTGGTGTAGTTGTGAAAGACCGAACCGCTCCGCATCATAAATAACCATCACGGTCGCATTTGGGACATTCACACCGACTTCAATGACCGTTGTCGAGACTAATACATCACGCTTTCCTTCAGTAAACTCCTTCATGACCGCATCTTTTTCATCATTTGTCATACGCCCATGTAGTAAGCCAATCAATACCCGGCTGTCATAATATACCGCTAACTGTTGATACAGATCAACCGCATTCTGGATATCCATCTTATCAGACCCTTCTATTAACGGTGTAACAATATACGCTTGATGCCCTTTATTTACTTCCTTTTCAATAAATGCTAAGATACGGTCTAACATAGTGTCTTTCACCCAAAACGTTTCAACCGGTTTTCGACCAACGGGCATCTCATCAATAATAGACACATCCATATCCCCAAAACTTGTTATCGCTAATGTCCGCGGGATTGGGGTTGCGGTCATAAATAGCACATCAGGATCCATGCCTTTCTCACGCAACACTTTCCGTTGATTCACACCAAATCGGTGCTGTTCATCAATGACAACAAAGCCGAGGGAATCAAAATCAACCTCAGCTTGAATTAAAGCGTGTGTTCCGATGACGACATCTACTTCGCCACTCGCAAGTCCCGCTAAAATCTCCCGCCGTTTTTTACCTTTGACTGACCCTGTTAACAATTCAATGTGGAGCGTGTCTTTAAACAGCTGACAAAAACCTTGATAGTGTTGTTCTGCCAGAATTTCTGTCGGCACCATTAACGCACTCTGACTACCAGCCGTATGTGTCAAGTAGATGCCAATCGCCGCCACAATCGTTTTCCCTGAACCAACATCCCCTTGCAGTAAGCGGTGCATGCGATAAGGTGAGGTTAAGTCTGCCTGAATCTGTTTCATCGCTTTCATCTGAGCGTCTGTCAGCGTGAACGGTAACGCATGGATAAACTGTTGCACCAGCTCAAAATCCGGTTGTTTTTTAACACCGGTCGTTCGTTCGCGGTTAAACTTTTTAATCGCCTGAAGTTTTAACTGAAACAACAACAATTCATCATACACGAGTCGTCGCTTTGCTTGTTTTAAATGTTTAAAACTTTCCGGGAAATGCATCTGTTTAAGCGCGTAAGCTAAAGAAATCAATTTATACTTCGTCATATATGTATCGGGTAAAAATTCATCTAGTTGTCCTTCGACTTGTTCTAAGGCTTGTTTGATTAGTTTTTTAAACCGTTTTGACGGAACGACTTGTTTTAATAGGTACACAGGTTCAATCGGCTCATCCGGTCCTTTCTCACCAAGAAAGTGATGCTCCGCTGTTAACTGTTGACGGTATTGATCCCACTTTCCTGTGACAGTCACCGTTTTACCTGCTTGTAATTGTGTTTTTAAAAAGTGGCGATTAAACATGATGACTTTTACTATCACATCACCGACTTGTAAGGGAAAAGTTAAACGAGATTTTTTCTTACCAAAAAAGCTCACTAAACTATCGGCGACGATTGTCCCTTGAATCGTCGCCTTTTGTTCGTGGATCAGTTCGCTTAGCGGTAAGATTTGATGATGATCATAACGTGATGGAAAAGTATAAATTAAGTCTCTAACCGTATAGATGTGTAATTGATTGAGTTTTTCTTCTAGTGCCTCACCAACACCTTTTATTGTCGTTACTCGACTATCCAACATCGTTATCCACTCACTTTGTCGTTTGATTTGAGAATATTTCTTGAGCTAGTCGTTTCCCCGTTGGTGTGGCAGCCAAACCACCTTCTGCGGTCTCTTTAAATGCTACAGGCATCCGTTGACCGACGCGGTACATCGCTGAAATAACCTCATCCGTTGGAATGACGCTCTTCACACCGGCTAAGGCCATATCGGCAGATACAATGGCTTGAGAGGCGCCTAGTGCATTGCGCTTCACACAAGGTACTTCAACGAGACCAGCGACAGGGTCACATATTAACCCTAACATATTTTTTAGTGTGATACTAAAAGCATGCGCGGACTGCTCGGGCGTCCCGCCTGCCATTTCAACGACAGCAGCCGCCGCCATTGCAGAGGCTGACCCAACTTCTGCTTGACAACCCCCTTGCGCGCCCGAAATAAAGGCATTATTCGCCACCACTAACCCAAAGGCGCCTGTCGTAAATAAAAACTTGACCATATCTTCTCTTGACGCGTGTAATCGGTCTTTTACCGCAAATAACACACCAGGGACACAGCCGGCACTCCCTGCTGTTGGTGTAGCACACACTTTCCCCATCGCAGCGTTAACTTCATTTGTCGCCACCGCTTTACTAACCGCATCTAGTAAAATAGGACCTGAGAGAGGCTCGTGTTCAGTGAGATACTTATTGATTTTCACCGCATCGCCACCAGTCAGCCCAGTAACAGAGCGCACGCCCTCTAAACCTCGCTCAATAGCTTCTTCCATCACTACTAACTGAGATTCCATTCGACTAAATACATCTTCATAACTCAATTCATATAAAGCCATTTCACGTTCAATCATAAGATCTGCAATGGCTGTATTTTTTAATTCTGCCAGTTCAATTAATTCTTTTACAGTACGAAACATCCTAACTTCCCTTTCCTTGTCTCTATTTATCTCTATCGAGATTATACTTACAACAAACGATATGACGCGACATTAACTGAACCCAAACATCAATCGACGACTTTAGCGAGCCGCAAAATATGTTTAGCATCACGTAAAGCGGCTTCTACCTCTGGTTCAATGTTCTGATCTAATTCAATTGTCATGAGCGCTTCTTTACCAACATCTTTACGATTTACTTCCATCCGTCCGATATTTATTTCGTAACGGGCTAAAATTTCTGTCACTGATGCGATCGCTCCGAAACGGTCGTTATGCATCACTAAGATGGCAGGATGGTTACCTGACAAGTTTAAGTTAAAGCCGTTTAACTCAACAATTTCAACTTTACCCCCACCAATCGATTGACCGACCAACTCTAAATGATCTGTGGCATTCATTACTTCGATTCTCACCGTATTTGGATGAGGTACCGCAGAATAATCTTCGATAAACTCCACATGAATGCCTTGATCTTTTGCGTGAGACAAAGCGTCAATGATTCGCTCATCATCCGTATTATATCCTAAAATCCCCGCGATTAAAGCAACATCAGTCCCGTGTCCTTTATACGTTTTTGCAAACGAGCCGTACAAGTGACATTTGACGTAATGAATGTCTTCAGCAAACAAGTAACGTGTCGCTCGTCCAATTTTCACTGCTCCTGCGGTATGAGAACTCGATGGCCCAACCATGATAGGTCCTATAATATCAAAAACTGATTGAAATTTCCCCATTCAGTCATCTTCCCTTCAACTTTAAAAATTAATGATATAAAGAAAAGTGTCTCGAAATAAAAATTCGAAACACTTTTCGTCTAAATTCACGCTTATTCAACTGAGAAAATATAAGAATAGATGGGTTGTTGTCCTTGATGAACTTCAACTTCAAGATCTTCAAATTCTGCTTCTAAGTAATCAACGATCGCTGTCGTTAACTCATCTGTTGCATCTTCACCTTGTAATAACGTGAAAATCTCATCATCTTCATCAACTAATTCATTCAGTAACGCTTTGATTGTTTCAAATTGATCTTTATTAGATGCTTTGATTTTGCCATCGAGTAAGCCCATAAAATGGCCATTTTCAATTGTCAAACCGTCAATTTGCGTATCGCGAACGGCATACGTAATCTGCCCCGTCTTCACAGCTTTTGCACCGTCAATCATCTGTTGTTTATTTTCTTCTAAATTCGCCTCTGAATTAAACGCAAGTAAGGCGCTCATGCCTTGAGGAATGGTTTTTGTCGGTACAACGACGACGTCACACTCGGCTAATTCAGCTGCTTGTTCAGCGGCCATAATAATATTTTTATTATTAGGTAAGACGATCACTTTTTTCGCATGGGCTGCTTTAATTGCTTCTGTTATATCTTTTGTGCTAGGATTCATCGTCTGTCCGCCTTGCATCACGACTGTTGTACCTAGACTCTTAAGTAATTCAGCAATACCCTCACCAACTGAAACAGCGACAATACCGTATTCACTTAATTCTTTTGCCGTTTCTTTCGGTTGGTCTTCGTTCACGATTGCACTGTGTTGTTCACGCATGTTTTCTACTTTAATCATCATAAAGCTACCAAAACGTTGCGCTAAGTTCATCGCTTCACCTGGATATTCCACATGCACATGCACACGGACATAATCATCATCTGAAACAACGAGTAATGAATCACCCATTTCTGATAATTCCGAACGGAATGTTTCTTCGTCATACGGATGATCTTTTAACTTATCGTCTTCGAACTTCACCATGAACTCCGTACAGTAACCGAATTCAATCTCTGATGTATCCATATAATCTTGGTGATGTGATTGGTGATGTTCAGCACTTACTAAGTCATCCATCGCCACAGAAGCCACTTCACGTTCTGGTAAGGCTTCACCTTTTAATGAAGCTAAAAACGCTTCATAAATCACAACAAGTCCTTTACCACCACTATCAACAACACCGACTTCTTTTAAAATCGGTAAGAGTTCTGGGGTATAATCCAAAGATACTTTACTCGCTTTTACAACTTCTTCTAGAAATACTTCTAAGTCTTCTGTCGTTTCAGCAATTTCTAACGCTTTATTTGCTGTATCTTTTGCGACAGTTAAAATTGTTCCTTCTACAGGTTTAATAACCGCCTTGTACGCTGTTTTCACACCGTTCTCTAAACCTTTAGCGAAAGTTTTCGTTGTAAGAACATCAAGTCCTTCAACCCCTTTACTAAACCCTCTAAAAAGTTGAGACAAAATAACACCTGAGTTTCCTCTAGCACCCATTAAAAGACCTTTAGCAAACGCACTAGCTACGTCACTAATCGTTGGATTTTTTAGCTTACTTACTTCCTGAGCACCTGATGTCATTGATAAATTCATGTTTGTTCCTGTATCGCCATCTGGCACAGGGAATACGTTTAATGCATCAATCATATCTGCATTATTTGATAAGTGATCGGCGCCAACTAACACCATTTCTTGGAGCTTGTCACCTTCTAGTTGTTTTAATACCACAATGAGTTCCTCCCTTTAAACCTTACAAAAATAGACGTTAGTCAGCTTGAACACGTACGCCTTGAATATAAATATTTACTGCTTTAATTGGTAAGCCTAATGTCTTATCTAATGTATACTTGACTTGTGATTGCACGTTGTGAGCAATTTCAGAAATCTTAGTACCGTAGCTCACAATAATATACATATCAATAGAAATTTCATCTTCTTGTTGTGTCACAACCACACCTTTAGAAAAGTTCTCTTTTCTTAAGATTTCGGCAATACCGTCTTTTAATTGATTTTTTGACGCCATACCAACGATACCGTAACACTCAATGGCTGCACCACCAGCGACAGTAGCAATAACTTCATTTGTTATAGTGACGTGACCATCTTTTGTTGTTAATTCAATTGTCATCTGTTTACCTCCTAATTTGAATCTACCGTTTTTATTATCTCTTCATTTCTTTCACGATTAAAAACATGCATAGCCATTAAACATTTTACAATACTTTTTCACTTAAGAAAAGGATTTAACAAAAGAAAGCGTAGGAAACACTTTTATCCCTTTGTTTTTTAAATTTTTCTTCTCCCATTACTTTGAATGAAAAACCTTATGCTGTCAAGTGTTTATCCTTGATTTGCGACTAAAAACCTTGAAGTGATAAGCTTCTAAAAGAAGTTTTTTACTTAAATTTAATTGCAATTGTCGATTAACTATGATAAATTATATGAGTATGAAATGAGATAGTTGTATGTAGGAGGGAAAAATATGAGCCGTAAATGTGTCGTAACCGGACGTAAGACAGTTTCTGGAAACAATCGTTCACACGCTATGAACGCTAACAAACGTAACTGGAAAGCAAATGTTCAAAAAGTACGCATCATGGTAGACGGTAAACCAAAACGTGTTTACGTATCTGCTCGTGCATTAAAATCTGGTAAAGTTGAACGTGTATAATACGTTAATGATGAAATAAAGCGCAGTTGCCACTTATGGCCTGCGCTTTATTTTTATGCCTTTACATCTTAATGACGACACCTTAAGCTAATGCTTTCGCATCCGCTGCAATATCTTCCCGATAAAACTTGGCACTTTCACTGTAAAAAAGAGCATTCCCCTCAACCCTCTCATTAAAAAGTTTCTTGGTCTTCAGCACTTATTACTATGAGTATGCCTTTAGTGAAGGAAATAGACCCTTCAATCGTTAGGAGATGATTCGATAACGTCAAACTCGAGCCCTCTTCTAATGTCCGATCCACTAACGGATATTTAAACCCGTCTAACGTCACTCCGATAACTTTTTCGGTCGCAGGTAAAATCGAAATATAACGTTCGGGGTTTAGTTGAACCTTATGCACACCCGGTACATAGACGTCCATCGTATGATAACGATCGATCATTTTTGCCTTGATATTTCGTTTAACTAAGCGTTTCAACAAAGCGAGATTAGCTAACGTGTGGTCTAATCGACCGCCAGTAATACCATAAAAAATCAAGGTGTCTTCTGGTTGTTGATGTATTGATTTAACCGCAAGTTCTAAATCTGAATCGTCTTTATCCGCCGGAAAAAGATGCATGTGTTTCGCATGTTGTTTAATTCGTTGTCGTTCTTCCGCCGTGACAGAATCAAAATCACCAATCGCTTGAAATAGCGGCAGACTTTCTTCTAGAATATATAAACTTCCTCGGTCACAACCAATCCAATAATCAACAGGTTGATTCTTTAAACAAGGAAGGAGAGCCTTTGGCCCTCCTGCAACAATACCGTAAACGGTCATAATTACTTTTCCTCGATGACTTGACGTAATTGATCAATCGCTTCTTTACGGTCGGTTTTATTAAAAATAAAGCTCCCCGCAACGAATACATCAATACCTGCTTCTTTACACCAACGAGCTGTTTCTGTATTAATGCCACCATCTACTTCAAATTCTAAGTCAAGTTGCATATCTTTACGCCACTGATCGGCTTGTTTAATTTGATCGAGTACACTCGGGATAAATGACTGACCACCAAACCCTGGGTTCACTGTCATAAACAGCAATAAATCGAGTTCTGGTAAAATCGGTCGAATCAACTCCACAGGTGTCGCAGGATTGATGACAAGTCCTGCCTTCACACCTTTTTCTTTAATATGCATAATCGTTCGGTGCAAGTGGGTACACGCTTCATAATGTACGGTAATAATATCCGCCCCACTGTCTGCGAATTGATCAATATAGTGATCTGGATTTTCAATCATTAAATGAACATCCAGCGGTAAAGTTGATATGGGGCGAATCGCTTCAACGACAAGTGGACCAATCGTAATATTAGGGACGAAATGCCCATCCATGACGTCAACATGAATATAATCCGCACCTGCTTGTTCAACTTCTTTAATCTCATCGCCTAATTTACTAAAGTCTGCGGATAAAATCGATGGGGCTATTTTTGACATAATTAATACCTCGGCTTTCTTTGTTTAATCTCTTCATAAAACTGTTGATAATGCTCATACCTAAACAGGGCAATTTCTCCTGTATCGACCGCTTGTTTGACGCGACATTTCGGTTCATTCATATGCATACATCCTCTGAACTTACACGCGTCACTATATTGTTCGAAATCAACAAATAATTTCGGCAACTCCTCTAAATCAATCTCGGCAAAATCTAACGAACTAAATCCTGGCGTATCAGCAACGTGACCACCTAAGATAGGGACTAACTCCACGTGACGTGTTGTATGCTTCCCGCGCCCTAAACTATCAGAAATTTCAGCTGTCTTAATTTTTAAGTCTGGGTTTAATTGGTTTAAAAAACTAGATTTCCCCACACCCGATTGACCCGCAATCACTGTCGTTTTGCCTGTTAATAAATCTTCTAATTGCCTTGAATCTTGCTCTATAATGGTGGAGAATTCTTTTACAACATAGCCCATAGCCTCATAAATTTCTCGGTAATGAGCAACGGTTTGATAATCATCCTCTTCCAGCAAATCCATTTTAGTTAGTAAAATCACCGGTTCAATCTTATGCTTTTCAACCAACACTAAAAATCGGTCTAGTAACACCGTACTAAAATCCGGCTCTTTAACGGATACCGCAATCAGCGCCTGGTCAACATTGCTGACGGGCGGTCTGATTAAGGCGTTTTTACGCGGTAACAATTTGGTAACGGTACCGTCTGTCTTATTAGCTGATTCAAATTCAACAAAATCTCCTACAAGAGGCGTTTCTTTATTTTTCCTGAACACACCTCTTGCTCGGCATTGGAATATTTCCCCTACCTGGTCTTCTACATAATAAAACCCACTTAGCGCTTTCATAATCTTTCCTTCGGTCATTTATTCACCACCTTCAATGTCATCATATCGGATTGTTTTCTGAACCACTGTCTGATCATCACGTTCCACGCGGTAAACCGCTTGGTCATTCGGTGCAATTTCTAGAGGAATGGTAAAGGTAGTATCTGATGTAATCATCTGGACTTGGTACGTCTCCGATAAATCATGTGAGATGTCATCAATATATATTCTCACTTCTTGTGGAATTAAGCGCTCTTCTTCCGTTGTATTGTCATCATCAGCAGGTAATTCATCCAGCGTATAAGATACGGTCACCTCTTCTCTATAGGTTTTGACAGGTTTTTCTTCTTCCCCAAGTGACACGACAAGGTTTACGACAGAGCCTTCTTCTACTTCGACATCACCTTCCGGTGATTGACGAATGACCTCACCTTCTGGCACGCTCTCGTGATGTTCTTCTGTTACTTTTGCGACTAAATTTTTATCCGTCAAATAATCTCGCGCTTCTATTTCATCTAAACCAGTTAAATCATCTAACGTCACCATACGCTTACCGACACTCACTTCAAACACAACAATCGTTTCAGATGGTACGACTTTTGTACCTGGCTGAGGCTCAACCTGGGTTAGAATGGTTCCAACCGGTTCATCTGAATACACATCGATCCGCTGAACATTTTGAAAATCTTGGCTCAATAACAGTCTTTCAACTTGACTATATGATTGATCGGTATAGTCACTTATCTCAATCGGTTCCTTACCTAATGAAACAACAAGACTAACAGCCGTTTCCTCTTTCACGAACCGTCCGGAGTCAGGCGACTGACTTATAACCATATTCACTTCGACTGTATCGTCAAAGACTTCTTCAATGTCATAAGTTAAATGATTATTTTCTAACCATCGTTTCGCTTCTTCAACATCGCGATTCGTTAACTCAATCAGTTCAACATCATCAGGTTGTAATAAAATCGGAAGGACAAACAAACTAAACAATACACTCAACAGTATAACAATGGCGGCAATAGAGCTGCCCCAAATAATTTTTTTCTTCTTCGACGCTTGTTTTTTCTCAAGCGAAGAGGTAGCTTTTTTTTCATCTTGAACCATGGCTGGCTTTCGGTGAACAACCGTATCGTGTGCTGACTGATTTTCAAATAAGTTTGCTTGGATCACGGGAACTTGTTTCGTTTCATCTCCTTCAATAAAAGGCACTTGAAACGGTGCTTCATGAAGCCGATCATCATTTAAGACCGTCCGTAAATCCTCAATAAATTCATCCATTGACTGATAACGATTTAATGGATCTTTTGCCGTTGACTTTAGTACGACATTCTCCACACTTTGTGGAACATCTTCCGCCCACTTCTTCACCGGGGGTACGACTTGTTGTAAATGCTTTAATGCAACAGAAACCGCTGATTGGCCTGAAAACGGTAAGCGTCCGGTCAATAATTCAAACAAGACAATCCCAAGTGAATAAATATCTGACTTCGTATTCGCCAAACCTCCACGGGCCTGTTCCGGTGATAAGTAATGGACACTACCTAAGACGGCATTTGTTTGAGTCATTGACGTCGAACTTAAAGCCAGCGCTATCCCAAAATCAGTGACCTTTACTTGCTTATCATGGGTCACTAGAACATTTTGTGGTTTGATGTCACGGTGAATAATATGATGATCATGGGCATGTTGAATCGCTTCGGCAATCTGGGACGTGATCATGACCGCTTCATCTGGGTCCAGCGGGGCATGAAGTTGAATGTAACGCTTGAGCGTCATACCATCCACATACTCCATGACCATATAATAAATATCATCTTCATCATCTACATCAAAAATGGTGACAATATTCGGATGAGATAAGCTCGTCGCATTTTGTGCCTCACGATGAAATCGTCTGATAAAATCATCATCATTGGCATACTCAAGCTTTAGTACTTTAATCGCCACTTCTCGCTTTAAAATGGTGTCAAACCCTAAATAGACATTTGCCATACCACCACCACCGATGAGTGACTGGACTTTATAACGTTCGCCTAATAATTTACCTTCTAACAAGAGGCTTCACCTCCTGTATCTTCACTAATTAAGACGAGGGAAATATTATCCTCACCGCCACGTGCATTCGCTTCAGCGATTAACTTTTCTCCAGCTTCATGAAGCGTCTCTGCCGATAAAATAATCGCTTGTATATCCTCATCCGACAGTTTATTCGTTAATCCATCAGTACAAAGCAACAATTGTTCACCGGGCTCACAACTGACCATGGTGACATCAATGTCGATTGGCTGGTCAGTACCAACAGCGCGAGTTAAGATGTTTTTCTTCGGGTGGACCCTTGCTTCTTGTTCGGTAATTTCACCTGCGCTCACAAGGGCATTCACTAGTGAGTGATCCTTTGTGATTTGTCGCAGCTTTATGCCCGACATTTTATAACAACGGCTATCACCGACATGAGCGACAACAGCCATATCATCGACAATAATGACAGCCACAACGGTTGTCCCCATACCACGATAGGCCTCATTTTCCAAAGCTTTTTGATAAATATGTTCATTCACATTTTGTAACGACTGAGTAAGATACTGTTCGACATCATCGACACGTGTCAATCGTTGTTCTTTCGACCAATGCGTTTGAAAATACTTGAGCACCATCGCGCTAGCAACATCTCCCGCATTATGCCCCCCCATACCATCCGCAATAATATAGAGCGCTTGCTTGTCTTGATTACAGACGACGCCTCCCGTATCTTCATTGTAGGGTCTGACGCGTCCTTGATCCGTTATAAATACATGTGTCATCTTTTCACCTCACCGACTGATTATGTTTCATCAGTTGCTTGTTTATATTGTAAACGCGTTAAGAAGAACCCGTCCGTATGAAAATCATCCGGGAAAATTTGCAGACCAAAAGGGGTAACCCCAACGGATTGTTGTAAAAATGCCGGCAATTCGGTAAAGAATGTCGGATCAACTTCATATCGCGTTTGTCCTGATAAAAATTCAGCAATCAACGCTTCATTTTCAGTTGGATCAATCGTACACGTGCTATAAATCAGTTTCCCGTCTTCTTTCAATAGTGGCATGATGGTGTTTAACATATCAAATTGAATCATCGAGAGATTTAACACGTCTTCACTAGTCTTTGTATACTTGATATCAGGTTTTGTTCGAATCACACCAAAACCAGAGCACGGTGCATCAATAAGAATCCGGTCAAATGTTTTGACCTCAAATAGTTGATCTAACTCGCGCGCATCCATCGCTTTTGTCTTAATATTAATCAGGCCCAATTGCGCCGCTTTTTTGTCAACTAATGTTGTTTTCTTCTCATGTAAGTCATAACTATACACTCGACCCGTATTCGATAACCGTTCAGCTAAATCGGTTGTTTTACCACCTGGTGCACTACAACTATCAAGGATGACTTGATCTTTTTCAACAGCCATCATCTCTCCGACTAACATAGACGTTTGATCTTGGATTGTGACAATCCCCTCGTCAAAGAAAGGATGTTTTAAAATGTTGCCCGCGTTAATAATAAGCCCTTTCGATGAAAAAGGAGAGGCCTCTACCTCAAAACCATCTTCAATTAATTGTTGTTTGACGTCTTCGCGTGTCATCTTAAGTAAGTTTACTCGAACGGCTTTATCTGCTTTGATTAGTTGAGCGGTGGCGATTTTTTCTGCTTTTTCTAAGCCGTAACTATCGATCCAGCGTTCCATTAACCATTCTGGTGTACTCGTTTCGATACTCAATCGTTTCGTTACTGGTTCAATCGTTTCGTATGAAGGAAACCCTTGACGTAGCGCTTGGCGCAGAACACCATTGACGAGTTTAACGATACCTTGATGTCCGCGCTTTTTAGCAATTTCAACCGCTTCATTGACAACAGCATGGTCAGGTACTTTATCTAAATACTTTAATTGATAAAAAGATAAATAAAGTAACCACTTTACCCAACTTTGGAGTTTCCCTGTTTTTTTCACGAACTGGTCAAGGTCATACGCGAGTGTTAATTTACGATTCAACGTACCATAAACGAGTTCGGTGAATAAACCTTGGTCTCTGATATCTAAGGCGTTATTTTTTAATGTTTGATCAATCAATAAATGACTAAACGCGCCATTATCTCCTACTTTAACTAGCACATCTAAAGCATGTGCTCGGACTGTTTTACTCATCATTTTCACCTAATACTTTCCCTACACTTAATGGATGTTGTCCATTTAAGAGGTCTTTAATTGGCATGCGGTTCTTCCCTGCCAGTTGAATATCTGTTAATTTTACTGAACCATCCCCTGTTTGTACAATCACCCCATCTTGTTCTAATGCGGTAATGGTACCAGGCGCATGATCCGTTTGAGCGGGCGTTTTTTCCACCCACCATAATTTTAAATTAGTTCCGTCTAAGGTCGTGCTTGCGACAGGAAATGGATGCAGACCTCGCACATGATTATAAACATGCGTATTTGTTTCTTTCCAATCGATTCGCTCTTGGTCACGGGTAATATTTCGCGCATACGTCACCTGCGCTTCATCTTGTTTCACTGGCGTAAGCTCACCTGCGAATAATGCCGGCAGCGTAGCTTGTAATAAATCACGTCCTATGTGACTCAATTTATTAAATAGACTCCCCACGTGGTCATCTTCTTCAATTAAGATTTTTTGTTGGGTTAAGATATCGCCTGCATCTAGCGCTTCGACCATGTACATAATCGTCACGCCTGTTTCGCTTTTCCCATCAATAATCGCTTGATGAATCGGTGCTCCCCCGCGATATTCGGGTAATAGCGAGGCATGAACATTAATACATCCGTCTATCGGTGCCTCTAACAAAATATTAGGAACAATTTGGCCAAACGCCGCTGTCACAATTAAATCTGGCTTCGCTTCAAGAACTGGCGCATAATCTTCTTTTATTTTTTCCGGTTGAAAGACCGGCAAGCCTAATCGTTTGGCGGCCACTTTAACTGGCGGTGGCGTTAACACTTTTTTACGCCCCTTAGGTCGGTCAGGTTGAGTGACGACCAGCGGAATATCATAACCGTCTTTCACTAATTGTTCTAAGATAGGGACACTAAAATCCGGTGTTCCCATAAATACAATACGCTTCATGTTTAACCTTCTTTCTACATAAGTTGTTGTGGATTTAAATCAATATGGATCATTAACTGATTTTTATTACTTTCAGCCTCATAATGTTTTAATATTTTTCTTAACACTGTCATTAAGTCCGGTTCATCTTTATATTTTACCATGCATTGAAAGCGATAACGACCTTTAATTCTTTCAATGGGTGATGGCGTAGGTCCGAGGATGATAGCCTGTTCTGTTAAATGTTTATTGAGAAGTTTTTGAATCACGCGTGTCACTTCCTCTGCTTTTAAGCGGTTTTCATGCGTCACGGTTATTAACGTAAGGAAATAATAAGGCGGATACTGATAGGCCTTTCTTAGCGTCATCTCCTGTTTAAAGAAACCGTGATAATCATACTCTTTCGCAAATAACACACTGTAATGTTCCGGGGTATACGTCTGGATAATCACTTCCCCCGTCAATTCGTGTCTGCCCGCTCGACCTGATACTTGTGTAAGTAATTGAAACGTCTTTTCTGCGGCTCTAAAGTCAGGTAAGTTTAACAATCCGTCAGCTGCTAACACACCGACAAGCGTCACATCTGGAAAATCTAATCCTTTAGCAATCATTTGTGTCCCCAGTAAAATATCCGCTTGTTTTTTTCCGAATTGTTTTAATAAACGTTCATGCGCGCCTTTTTTTCTAGTCGTATCGACATCCATTCGGATGATGCGTGCCTCGGGAAAAGTTTCATTTAAAGCTTCTTCGACCTTCTCAGTCCCGGTCCCAAAAAAGCGAATCGATTCCGACTCACAATTTGGACAGACTTTAGGCATCGGCTCACTGTAATTACAATAGTGGCACTTCAATCGATGATCACGTTGATGGTAAGTCAGTGATATATCACAATCGGGACATTCAACGGTGTGACCACAATCTCGACACATAACAAACGTTGAGTAGCCGCGGCGATTTAAGAATAAGACGACTTGTTCTTGTTTATCAATCCGTTGTTGAATGGCTTCTTTTAATTGACGTGAAAACATCGTTCTATTTCCTTGGTGCAGTTCTTCTCGCATATCTTGAATTGTCACTTTTGGCATAACAGATTGATTGATTCGCTCTGGCATCTCAATCAGGTGATAGACGCCTTTTTTTGCCCGCGCATACGTTTCAAGTGTCGGCGTTGCGGTCCCTAGCACAACGGGACAAGCGTGATAGATAGCACGTTTTTTGGCGACATCACGCACATGGTAACGCGGATGATCTTCTTGTTTATACGTTGACTCATGTTCCTCATCAATAATAATCATCCCGAGGTTTTCAAACGGGGCAAAAATAGCTGAACGCGCACCAACGGCAACACTCACTTGTTTCTTTTGAATTTTTCGCCACTCATCAAATCGCTCACCCTTAGATAGCGCACTATGTAACACCGCGACCGCGTCACCGAAGCGACGTTTAAATCGTTCCACCATCATCGGTGTTAAACTTATTTCCGGTACGAGAACAATCGCTTCTTTGCCCTGTTTGATCGCATGATCAATCGCTTGAAGATACACTTCAGTTTTACCACTACCGGTGACCCCATGCAGCAAGAAGGTGTCCGGTAAATTTTGATCCATCTTGGACACGATCGCATCTAAGGCCGCTTGTTGTTGCGGGGCTAATGTGAGCGGTATTGTTTTTTCTGTTTGTCCTTGATAAGGATCTCGATTAACTTGTTGTTTAACCAATCGAATTAATTGATGATCCTTTAATTTATTTAACGTGTTCCGGGTCGTTTGATTCTCTGACAACACTTGTTTTAAAGGCTGTGTCGCTGGATGATCCAAAAAGTATTGAACCAGCTCAAATTGTTTTTTTGACTGCTTCGTTAATTCGGCAAGATAAGCATCAAATTCGGCCTCTGTTCCAACCACTTCTACCATTTGGACAAACTTATAACTTTCATTCGTCGTCACGTGATAATCCCATTCGACCGTTTTTTCTTTTATCTCCTCGTTAATCACCCGCAAAGGTATATGTTCACTCAATTCATCAAAGGCGATATAGTCACGGCCGTCAAATAAATCCGCTAGCTGTTGATTTTTCGGTTCTTCCAGACGGTGGAGCGATTTATCGTACGTCGCTTTTAGTGCTTGGGGTAACATCGCTTGAAAGCTAGAGATAAAGAAACTCATCGTTGATTCAGCCAGCCATTGACCTAAGTCAATCAGTTCTTTGGTTAGCACCGGCTGCACATCAAGTGTCGCTTTAATCGCTTTTAATCTTGACTCATCTAGCGTTGTTTCATTGACTGTATGTAGCACATAACCCATAATCGTTCGGTTACCAAACGGCACAATGACACGCATCCCAACTTCTAAGGCACCTAATAAATGGTCTGGGATGAGGTAATCAAAGAAACGATCAATATTACTTGCAGGAACATCCACGACAACGCGGGCTATTTTTTCTGTCATACTTAATCAACTTCCTCACTAATCACCCGTAAAATTTCCTCTGCAACCCTTCGTTTGGATTGAAGCGGTAAGGTTTGTTCTTGACCTTTTTTCGTCACGATGGTGACCGCATTTGTATCAGCATGAAACCCTTGATTGGGCTTTGATACGTCATTAATCACGATCATATCTAATTGTTTATGCTGTAATTTTCCTTTACCGTAGGTTAAGACATCTTCGGTCTCAGCCGCAAAACCAACTAAATATTGATGCGTTTTCTTCTCACCGAGTGTTTTTAAAATATCTTTTGTGCGCACCATCTCAAGAACGAGCGGTTGCTTTTGTTTCTTCATTTTTTGATCATACGTCACTTTAGGCGTATAGTCACTAACAGCGGCAGTCTTAATCACAATATCTGCTTCATGGTAGCGCGACGTCACCGCTTCATACATATCTTCTGCCGTTGTGACATCAATTTTAGTGACACCAACAGGTGCCTCTAAGTGAACGGGACCACTTATTAACGTCACGTCCGCTCCGAGTTCTTGTGCTACCGCGGCTAATTGATACCCCATCTTGCCTGATGAATGATTCGTTAAGTATCTGACTGGATCTATTTTTTCTTGTGTTGGACCAGCAGATATTAATAGTCGCTTTCCTTTTAAAAGTGCGCGTTTATTAGTCGTTTGTTCGAGAAATCGCACAATCTCCTCTGGTTCAGCTAAACGGCCCTTACCGACATAGCCACAAGCAAGGTAGCCTTCGTCTGGTTCAATAAAGGACACACCCCTTTTACGTAGCGTATTCATATTTTCAATCACGGCTGGGTGCTCATACATATGCACATTCATGGCAGGTGCAAAAAACACGGGACATGTCGTCGCAAGAAGCATCGTTGATAATAAGTCATCCGCAATACCTTGCGCATATTTACCAATCATATTAGCCGTCGCTGGTGCAACGACAACATAGTCAGCCCAATCAGCGAGGGCAATGTGTTGAATTTCTGATGCATCTAATTCATCAAATGTATCTAAATAAACAGGTTGTCTTGAAATGGCTTGAAATGATAGCGGTGTGACAAATTTTTGTGCGCCGTTTGTTAAAATCACTTTGACAATCGCCCCACTTTGTGTGAGTTTACTCGTTAAACTAATGGCTTTATATGCCGCAATGCCACCCGTCACCCCAAGGACAATCTTTTTTCCGGATAATGTCATCGTTTCTTCACCCTTTCTTTATGCATGAAAACCCCCAAGCCACCGTAATTGGCGAACAAGGGGGTTAACGTGTGTAAATTTAGCGACGTTCTTTGTATTCAGTTGAAATAAATGTCAACTTATCTGCATAGATTTCTTCTAGTGCGATCCCGACATTTGTTGCTGAGG
The DNA here is from genome assembly GCF_900116255.1 of Halolactibacillus miurensis. Taxonomy (GTDB): domain Bacteria; phylum Bacillota; class Bacilli; order Bacillales; family Amphibacillaceae; genus Halolactibacillus; species Halolactibacillus miurensis. Next base: position 33,298 of record NZ_FPAI01000004.1, on the reverse strand, counting down.
TCGGCTCTTCAATTTGAACAATTTTTTCATCTTGAATTTGACGTGCACGACGTGATGATAAGGTCACAAGGGTATACTTAGAATTAATTTTCGTTAATAATTGGTCAATAGATGGATCTAACATCATGATTGACTCACCTCCAGGATTTTCTTGTATTCAGATGCGACACGTTCACGTTTACAGTGCTCGCTTTTAACAATCGCTTGGACGTTTTCTACCGCGTGATCAACTTGATCGTTCACAACAACATAGTCATAAGCGTCCATCATATCAATTTCTTCTTTTGCGGCATTCAATCGATTCATCACAAGTGTTTCTGTTTCTGTGCCACGACTGACAATCCGATTTTTTAATTCTTCCAAACTTGGTGGTGATAAGAAGATAAACACACCTTCTGGGAAGTTTGCTTTGACTTGCAGTGCCCCTTGAACTTCAATTTCTAAAAAGACATCATTACCGTCTTCTAATTGTTGTTCAACATACTCACGCGGTGTACCGTAATAGTTCCCGACATACTCAGCGTGCTCGAGTAGTTGATTGTTCTCGATCATTTGTTCAAAAGCTTCTTTTGAACGATAGAAATAATCCACACCTTCTTGTTCACCCGGTCGCATTGGACGTGTCGTCATCGATGTCGAATATTTTAATGATGTATCTTTTTTAAACAGCGCTTTTCTCACTGTTCCTTTACCTACACCGGAAGGTCCAGATAAAACGAAAAGAATGCCTTTTTGTTTAAATAACAACGTTAATCCCCCAATCAAGCTAATACCGTTAGCTTTAATCTAATAATTCTTCTTCGTGTGTCACAACACGGTTACCAACTGTCTCTGGTTGAACCGCAGATAAAACGACGTGGTCACTATCTGTGATAATCACCGCACGTGTCCGTCTACCATATGTTGCATCAATAAGTTTATTATTCTCTCTTGCGACAGAAATAATACGTTTGATTGGCGCAGACTCTGGTGAAACAATCGTGATAATTCGGTTGGCTGAGACAACATTACCAAATCCGATATTAATTAATCGTAAACTCAATTTTTGCTCCCCCTTAAACTATAGCCGCTCATCATATGAATGACATAATAATCTTTATAATTATAGTATAAAATGCGCCATTTTGGAATGCTTCTTGACGAAATTCTTTTATTCATCATCGATTTAACCATCTTAATCACGTCATCTCGTAACTTCAGTATACACAATGATGCTCGTTTTTGTAAATGTTTCACTCGTTCCCTCTCGTGTTCATAGTAAAAGTAGTCGGCTATTTCGTCGGTATCATCACACGTCTATCCGTGCTATAATAACAACACGAGGTGATGACGTATGACATATGATGGTATGGTGACACGACGGGTAAGTAAAGAATTACAGGCATTACTTGCAACAGGTCGTATATTGAAAATTTATCAACCAACAAAAACCGAATTAATTTTAAATATCCGCGCCAATGGAAAAACACACCGGTTATTATTATCGATGCATCCTGTGTATGCACGTATCCATTTAACGGATGAGAAATTTACTAATCCAAAGGAACCACCGATGTTTTGTATGTTACTAAGAAAGCATTTGGAAGGTAGTTTTATCCGCGAGATTATCCAATATGAGAATGAACGCATCATTGAGCTGTCTATTCAAGGGAAGAATGAGATCGGTGATGATATTCGAAAGCGACTGATCATTGAAATCATGGGTAAACATTCCAATATTATTTTAGTCGATGCTGATAAAGGACACATTTTAGATGCGATGAAACATTTATCACCGTATCAAAATCGCTTCCGTACGATTCAACCGGGACAACCTTATATTTATCCACCGACACAAGATAAAGTGAATCCCTTTGATTTAAACAAAAAAGATAGAGAAACAATCGTAAAACAATCTTTACATGAGCGCGCGTTCATGACACATTTCATGGGTGTCTCCCCTCAAATTGAGCAAGAACTACAGACTTTTGGGGATGATATTGACTCACAAATCCATGGTTTTCATCAACTTTTAGTCGATATTGAAAACGGTCAGATTGATCCTGTGATTGATCAAACGAAACATGCGTTTTATCTGTTTCCACTTAAATCCTTTAGTGAAAACTTAAAACATTTTGCATCAGTCAATGCCTTACTTGATTATTTCTATCGCGATAAAGCCGAACGTGATTTAGTTAAACAACGCGCGGGTGATTTGATTCGGGTATTACAAAATGAACGCAGTAAAACCTTAAGAAAAATCAAAAAGCAACAACAGACGTTAAAAAAAGCCGAGCATGCGCCGAGCTATCAAAAGAAAGGCGAATTATTAACGGCGCATATGCACCTAGTTAAGCAAGGTGATTCCTCTGTTGATGTATTAGATTATTACGAAGAAGATACACCCACACTGACGATCGAATTAAATCCGAATAAATCACCGAGTGAGAATGCTCAGAGTTATTTTAAGACGTATCAAAAATTGAAGACGTCTAAGAAGATGTTAGACATTGAAATCCAAAAAGCGTATGAGATGATTGACTATCTTGACCAACTCATCGAACAAATTGAAAAAGCACGTTTAGAAGATTTAGATGAGATTAGAGAAGAATTAGAAGATGAAGGTCTGATTAAAAAGAAAGTGCTTAAAAACCAGAAAAAGAATAAACCGAAAAAACCATCACCTGATCGATATCAATCAAGTGATGGGACGATCATCTTGGTCGGAAAAAACAATAAACAAAATGACTATTTAACGATGAAGCTTGCCGGAAAACAAAATATTTGGTTACACACAAAAGATATTCCAGGCTCACACGTTGTGATTCGCTCTGATGCCCCAAGTGAGGCGACGTTAAATGAAGCCGCTCTCTTAGCGGCGTATTTCAGTAAAGCTCAACAGTCAAGTGCCGTTCCGGTTGATTATACTGAAATCAAACATGTGCATAAACCAAACGGCGCAAAACCAGGGTATGTGATTTATGACCATCAGAAAACCGTCGCCGTGACACCGAATAGAGCCATCGTAGAACAATTAAAAGAAAATGATCAAGCTCATACACATTAATAGAAAAGAGACGCCTCCTATTGTCATGGGAGCGTCTCTTTTTATGGTCTGAACTCTTGACTACTTTAACTCATCGCGCCAGCTAAGTAAGTCTTGTTGCTCCTCGGCAGTAATGGTGCCTTCATCTAGCAAGTATTCAATCAGTTGATCAAAGTTTGCTAACGTTTCATATGGGACGTTCACTGTTTCAAACGCTGCTTCTGCTTTTTTCAAACCGTAACTAAATATCGCGAGCACTTTAACGACGTTTGCGCCAACAGCTTCAATCGCACGGACTGTTTCAATGACAGACCCACCAGTTGAAATTAAATCTTCAATAACGACGATGTTATCACCTGGTTTAATAACACCTTCAATTTGATTTTGTTTACCATGTTTTTTTGCTGACCCACGTACATAACTCATCGGTAAATCGAGTTGCTGACTTAACCATGCTGCATGTGGAATACCCGCAGTTGCGCAACCTGAAATACCATCAATGTTATCTTTCATATCAGCGAGTTTATTAATAAAGCCCGTTGTGATCAGTTTTCTTACGTCTGGATAACTCATCGTCAACCGATTGTCACAATAAATGGGTGACTTAATTCCAGATGTCCAAGTAAATGAGCAATCAGGCTTTATTTGAACCGCATCAATATCAAGTAAATGTTTAATGATTCGGTGTTCATATGTCATAATTAACTGCCTCCAATGCTTTTAAATATTGTTGTCTTGGGTTGTCACTTTGAGTAATACTACGCCCAATCACTAAGTAATCAGCCCCATTTTGTTTGGCAAGTTCGGGTGTCGCTACACGTTGTTGGTCATCTGCTCCACTATTCACTAGGCGAATGCCTGGTGTCACAGTGAGAAACGCTTGTCCAAGTGCTGCTTTAATTTTCGGAACCTCTAGAGCTGAACAAACCACGCCATCAGCCCCATTTTGTTTAGCTAATGCCGAAAGGTCGATCACTGCCTCGTCCACAGATTGATTAAGCTTTAATTCCTCACGCAGTGTATGCTCATTATGTGACGTTAAAATCGTGACTGCAATTAAGTCTGCGACCGTGTTTAAACTACCTTCTATTAATCCTTCTTTTGCTCGCCTAATCATCTCTGCTGAACCAAGTGCATGAACATTGGTCATTTGCACATCTAAGCGCGCAATATTTTTCATCGCTTTATAGACCGTCGTCGGAATATCATGCAGTTTTAAATCAAGAAATACCTCTTGATTTCTTGCGCGTAAACGTTTGACGACATCGGGGCCTTCGTTATAAAATAACTCCATCCCAACCTTCACCGGTACATCGGTCAATTGGTGTTTAATTAAAAACTGATCAGCTGTCTGAAAGTCTTCAAAATCTAGTGCTAAATAAATCGGTTTACGCATCGATATGCCCCTTTCCTATCGCATCGGTCACTGAATCAAACCCATACTTATTTAAAACAAATGGTAAGTCATCAATAATCTCAGAACAAACGAGAGGATTTTCGAAATTCGCTGTACCAACCGCGACCGCGCTTGCGCCTGCAAGCAAGAATTCTAAGACATCTTCTGCATCTCTTACCCCGCCCATACCAATAATCGGGATATTGACCGCTTCATATACTTGATAAATCATCCGGATGGCCACGGGTTTGATCGCCGGCCCACTTAATCCACCTACACCATTACTTAACAACGGACGACGTTTGTTTAAATCAATCGTCATCCCTGTCAGTGTATTAATCATTGTTAATCCATCAGCCCCCGCTTGTTCAACTGCTTTAGCGATGGCGACGATATCCGTCACATTCGGTGAAAGCTTAACATAGACCGGTACGTTTGCCGCTTGTTTTACGCGTCGGGTCACTTCCGCGGCTACTTCTGGGTCGGTACCAAACTGGACGCCACCTTCTTTCACATTCGGACATGAAATATTGAGTTCAATTGCCGCAATATCACTACGTCTTAAGGCTGTTGCCACTTGTTCATATTCTTCAATCGTACTACCAGCAACATTAGCAATAACCGGTAAATCAAATCCAGCTAAAAATGGTAGTTCTTCATTGATAATTGTTTCCACACCAGGATTTTGTAGGCCAATCGCATTCAGCATACCCGACTTTGTCTCCGCCACTCGCGGGGTATCATTACCAAGTCGTTTATGTAATGTCGCTGCTTTAACCATAATTGAGCCAAGTTTACTTAAGTCATAAAACTGACTGTATTCTTTTCCAAAACTAAAACAACCAGACGCAGGCATAATCGGGTTCTTTAATGCTAACCCTGGTAATTCCACCTTTAATAGACTCATAACTGCACCTCATTTGCTTTAAAAACTGGCCCGTCTTGGCAGACCTTTTTCGTTGATTCACCGTCCGTTGTTTTAACAACACACGCATAGCAAGCACCAATGCCGCAACCCATACGTTCTTCAAGTGATAAATAACCGGTTGTATCTTTTAATTTTGTTTCAACCGCTTGAAGCATCGGAGTCGGACCACAACTAAAATAGTAATCACCAAAGAGCGATTGTTCATTAATAACATCGGTCACAAACCCATGTATCCCGTAAGTACCATCGTTCGTAGCAACAAAGACATCCCCAAGCGTCTGAAAATCATCTTCATAAAAGACATCCGCTGCTGATTGAAAGCCTAAGATACTTGTCACTTTGATGCCTTTTTTAATAAGCTGTTTACCGAGATAATAAAGCGGGGGCACACCAATCCCACCACCAATAAGTAGCACATGTTCGGCTTCAATGTCATCCATTGGATAACCGTTACCACATGGAATCAACAAATCAATCGCGTGACCTTCTGTCAGTTTAGCTAATTGGTCTGTCCCCTTACCAAACACTTTAAAGATCAGCGTCATCGTTTCATTTGTGTTACTGATATCACAAATAGAGATAGGGCGACGAAGCATATGCTCCGTCCCTTCCCCCACCTTAATGTGAACAAACTGACCTGGTTTTATCGTATTTAACATGTCTGCCTGAACATGAATCACTAACTTAAACGTTGCCTTTGCAATATTCTCAATCGACACCACGTGTGTCTCTAACTTTTTCATTAGCGAATGACCTCCTGATTAACAACCATCGGACGTGCTTGGAACGTTGTTTGATCGATGACATTAAGAATCGCGCGCGCTGTATCAAGACTCGTGAGTGAGGCAATACCATGTTCTACTGCTGCTCGTCTAATTTTAAACCCATCACTAAGCGGTTTATTACCTGATGTCAGCGTATTAACAACAAAGTGTACCGCGTTCTTTTCAATCAATGATAAAACATTTTCTTGATCTGAACCAATCTTATCGACCGCTGTCGCAATCACACCGTTCTCTATCAAATGTTCCGCTGTCCCTTGCGTCGCATAAATATCAAAACCAAGTTGTTGGAAGCCACGCGCAATGTCTGTTGCTTCTGCTTTATCTTTATCTGCGACAGTAAATAACACCGCACCTTCAAACGGAATCTCAATACCTGAAGCGACAAGCCCTTTAAACAGTGCTTTTGCGAGTGTTTTATCGCGTCCAATCGCCTCACCTGTTGATTTCATTTCAGGCCCTAAAATCGTATCGACACTTTTTAGTTTCTGGAAGCTAAAGACCGGTACTTTAACTGACACGTGATCCGCTTCTTCTAATAGCCCTTCTTCATAGCCAAGACTCGCTAAAGATTCACCCATAATGGCACGCGTTGCGAGATTTGCCATCGTGACATCGGTAATTTTACTTAAGAATGGAATCGTCCGGCTCGCACGCGGATTCACTTCAAGTACGTAGACATTATCTTGATGGACGACAAACTGAATATTGATCAGGCCTTTAATATTTAAGGCTTTAGCAATCTTAATGGTCGTATCAATTAATTGTTGTTTCGTTTCCTTACTTAGGCGCTGGGTTGGATACACCGCAATCGAGTCACCAGAGTGCACGCCCGCGCGCTCAATATGTTCCATAATGCCGGGAATAATCGTCGTTTCTCCGTCACTAATCGCATCAACCTCAACTTCGATACCTGTTAAATATTTATCAATTAACACAGGATGTTTACGTTTAATATGCGTCGTCTTTTCTAAATAATGGGCAAGTTCTGTGTCATTATAGACAATCTCCATTTGACTCCCACCAATAACGTATGATGGTCTAACTAGAACTGGGTAACCGATACGGTTCGCAACAACTTTCGCTTCATCAAGCGCCTTGACACTCTCGCCCTTTGGTTGTGGAATCGATAAGCTTGTAAGCAGTTGTTCAAATTTATCACGGTCTTCTGCCCGGTCGATGGCTTCTAAGTCAGTACCAAGAATCGTGACGCCGCGTCTCGTTAAACCGTCTGCTAAGTTAATGGCCGTTTGTCCACCAAACTGCACAATCACACCGACAGGTTGTTCAAGTTCAACCACATGCATCACATCTTCTAATGTTAGTGGTTCAAAATATAATTTATCTGACACACTAAAGTCAGTCGAGACGGTTTCTGGGTTTGAATTCATAATAATCGCTTCATAGCCCATTTCTTTTAAGGCAAGGACAGAGTGGACGGTCGCATAATCAAACTCAATCCCTTGTCCAATTCGAATCGGACCTGAGCCAATGACGATCACCTTTTCACGGTTAGAGACAAGTGATTCTTGCTCTTCTTCATAACTCGAGTAAAAGTACGGCGTACTTGATTCGAATTCTGCCGCGCACGTATCAACCATCTTATAGACCGGTTTAATGTTATGTTCCATACGCATGTTATAAATGACATCTTCAGAAAGACGGGTAATTCGCTCCAGTTGGCGATCTGAAAACCCGAGTTTTTTGGCTTGTTCTAACGATACGGCTGTTAGTTTTTCATTTAATAACACGTGTTCAAACTGAATAATTTTTTGTAGTTTCGTTAAGAAGAAGCGATCCATTTTCGTTAGCTCAAATAGCTGTTCAACCGTGTAATGACGACGCAGTAGTTCTGCTAAGACAAAGATGCGTCGGTCATCAGCTTTTACGACTTGTTCGAGTAAATCTTCATCCGTTAAATCCACACATTCTGGCAAGTAGAAATCATCATCATTAAAGTCAAGAGAACGAATCCCTTTTAAGAATGACTCTTCGAAGGTACGACCAATGGCCATTACTTCACCAGTTGCTTTCATTTGTGTTCCTAGCGTGCGATTACCAGAGGTGAATTTATCAAATGGGAATCGTGGGAATTTTGTCACAACATAATCAAGTGCGGGTTCAAACGCACTATAAGTCGTTTCGGTCACAGGATTTTTTATTTCATCAAGCGTTAAACCAATCGCAATTTTAGCGGCAATCTTGGCAATCGGATAACCTGTTGCTTTGGATGCGAGGGCACTTGAGCGACTCACACGCGGATTCACTTCAATGATGTAATATTGGAAACTATCCGGGTCAAGGGCGAGCTGAACGTTACAGCCACCTTCAATTTCTAATGCGCGAATAATTTTTAGTGAGGCATTTCGCAACATTTGGTATTCACGGTCACTGAGTGTTTGTGACGGGGCAACAACGATGGAGTCTCCGGTATGAATCCCAACCGGATCAATATTTTCCATGTTACATACAACAATCGCTTGATCATTTTTATCGCGCATCACTTCGTATTCGATTTCTTTAAATCCGGCAATATTACGTTCAATTAAACATTGATTAACCGGCGAATACTGCAACCCACTGCGGGTAATCTCCCGTAAGTCTTGTTCGTTATAACACATACCCCCACCAGAACCACCGAGCGTATAGGCTGGTCTAACAATCAGTGGGTAACCGATTTGATCTGCAAAGGCGAGAGCCTCATCAACAGAATTAACAATCTCACTTTCTGGTACCGGTTCATTTAAATCATGCATTAACTGACGGAACTTTTCACGGTCTTCTGCCAATTGAATGGCATCAAGGCTGGTCCCTAACATTTCGGTTGGGTATTTATTTAGTATGCCACTTTTTTCTAACTCAATGGCTAAGTTTAAACCTGTTTGTCCACCTAAGGTCGGTAAAATCGCATCTGGACGCTCTTTTTGAATGATTTTTGATAAATATTCAACGGTTAAAGGTTCCATATATACTGTATCTGCAACCGTATGATCAGTCATAATGGTCGCTGGGTTAGAGTTCGCAAGCACGACTGTATAGCCTTCTTCTCTTAATGCTTGGCACGCTTGTGTTCCTGAGTAATCAAATTCTGCGGCTTGACCAATAATAATCGGACCTGAACCAATCACGAGGATCTTGTTGATGTCTGTACGTTTTGGCATTAGAGCGCCTCCTTGTTTAATCGTTTTGCGTTTTCAATATTCGTCATAAATTGATCAAATAAGTAACTCGTATCCTCTGGACCTGGTGAACTTTCTGGGTGATACTGCACACAAAATGTTGGGTACGTCGTATGTTTGACCCCTTCAACTGAATCGTCATTGATGGCAATGTGCGTCAGTTCCAAATCCGTTCCCTCTAATGACGCACGTGTCACCGCGTAGCCATGATTTTGTGAAGTTAAGTGTGTTTTACCAATTGTTAAGTCTTTCACGGGATGGTTCGATCCGCGATGACCGAAGCGCATTTTTTCCGTATCCGCACCCGCGGCGAGGGAAATCAGTTGATGACCAAGACAAATACCGAACACGGGTACATGTGGCATGATGTCTTTAATCATGTCAATCGCCACCGGCACATCTTTCGGGTCTCCTGGTCCATTGGTCAACATAATACCTTCTGGTTTTAATGCTAAAATCTGTTTGGCGGTATAGTCATAAGGTACGACGGTCACGTGACAGTTGCGTTTCGTGAGGTCGCGTAATATACCGTGCTTCATCCCAAAATCAACAAGGACAACCCGGTGTCCTCTACCTGGCACCACATAAGGGTTTTTCGTTGAGACACGACTGACTTGGTCTGTCATGCCTTGTGAAAATATCGGCTTGTCGTTATGCTCATCTCCTGCGGCTGTTAGGACGGCGCGCATCGTTCCGTGTTTTCGAATAATTTTCGTGAGCTTTCTCGTATCTATGCCACTAATGGCTGGAATCTCTTTCTGTTTTAGGAATTCATCAAGTGTCTCTTCATGTCTAAAGTTTGACGGAGCTTCACACATTTCTTTTACGACAAAGCCAAACACTGACGGATCAATCGATTCAAAATCATCACGATTAATACCGTAATTACCGATCAGCGGATATGTCATCGTCACAATTTGACCACAGTAAGAAGGGTCAGATAAAATTTCTTGGTACCCTGTCATTCCTGTATTAAAGACAATTTCGCCTTCTTTTTGATTTAAATCACCATAGGCATCACCGGTAAATACCGTTCCGTCTTCTAGTATGAGTTGTCGTTTCATTTTGTTTCCCCCTTATAGACAAGTTCTCCGTCAACGAACGTCATCATAACTTGACCCGTTACATTCATTTGATCAAATGGGGTATTTCTGCCCTTTGATTCAAATGTGCTTTTATCAATAACTGTTTTTGCCTGTACATCTAATAAAACTAAATCCGCTGGTCTATTTAGTTCTAGTTTCCCTTGTGTTAGTCCGAAAACTTCACCCGGCTTCACTGCTAAGTAGCCAATTAAATCCGCTAACGTCATCACACCTGTTTCTACAAAATGAGTATATAGGAGAGAAAATGCTGTCTCTAACCCGACAATACCAAACGGCGCTGTCTCAATCGGCTGATTTTTCTCATCACTATGGTGCGGCGCATGATCGGTGGCGATAAAATCAATCGTACCATCTAGTAAACCTTGAAGCAGTGCGTCGCGATCTTCTTTTGCGCGCAGGGGTGGATTCATTTTAAAGTTCGTGTCACGTTCCTTAATGTCATCTTCCGTTAAGATCAAATGGTGGGGTGATACTTCTGCGGTTACGTGAATACCGGCTCGTTTCGCATCTCTTACTACTCGCACGCTTTCTTTTGTTGAGACGTGACACACATGATAATGACAGTTTGCTTTTTCAGCCAACAAAACGTCACGCGCAATTTGCGTCGCTTCACAAATCGATGGAATACCGTTGACACCTAGTCGACTCGCCACGTCACCATCATGCACGCAGCCACCGTAAATGAGTGAATTATCTTCACAGTGTGCCACAATCGCTTTATTATTTTTGGCTGCTTGCTTCATCGCTTCATACATATCGCCAGCCGTTTGAACGCCGACACCATCGTCAGTAAATTGAAACGCTCCTGCTTGTGTTAAAGCGTCAAAGTCAACAAGCGCTTCGCCTTTTAATCCGCTCGTAATCGACGCGTAAGGATAGACTTTCACGAAGGCATCTTGTTTAATCTTGTCTTGTACCACTTTAAGCGAGGACACATCACTCGGCACTGGGTTTGTATTTGGCATCGCACAAATCGTCGTATAGCCACCTTTAGCTGCTGCTTTTGTTCCTGTTTCAATTGTTTCTTTATGTTCCCCACCTGGTTCTCTTAAGTGGACATGGACATCAATAAAACCTGGCGCAAGGATAAGGCCCGTCGCATCGATTACCGTATCTGTTTCTGTCGGTTCGATGTGTTGCCCCATTTGGTCGATTTTTCCGTCCACTACCAAGATATCAATCGTTTGTTGTTGATCATTAACTGTATAAGCGTTCTGGATAAGTAAAGTCATGTTTAATTTCCCCCTTTTTTAACTGTTGTTGAAACAAAACCATTTCGATGACAGCCATCCGGCTATAAACACCGTTGGCCATTTGTTTAAAGATTCTTGATTTCTCTGCTTCAACGAGCGTGTCGTCTATTTCCACCCCTCGATTTACAGGCGCTGGATGCATGACAATCGCATGTTCTTTCAATCGATTATACCGATCGATGGTTAAGCCGTACTGATTTAAGTAATCGGCTTTATTGAGTGCTTCTTTACTTGAGTGGCGTTCCAGTTGAATTCTCAACAACATGATCACGTCACTATCTTCAACCGCCTCATCAATCTCGAGATAAGGAAAATCAAGCGTGTCATCTCGGTAACTTTCTTTTGCGGATAACCGTACGTCAGCGCCAAGTGTTGATAAAGCAATCGCATTGGAACGTGCCACGCGTGAATGGAGAATGTCTCCAACAATCGTTACTTTTAACCCTTCAAATGAACCGAATTCTTGATACATTGTATATAAGTCCAGTAGTGATTGGGTCGGATGCTCACCCTTACCGTCGCCACCGTTAATGACAGGAATGTCAAGTTGGGCCGCCAGTTCTTGTACCGCATTTTCTTTTGGATGACGGATGACAATGGCTTTTGCACCAATAGCTTCAAATGTTTTAGCCGTATCGTAGACTGTTTCACCTTTTAATGCACTTGAAGATTCGACATGAAAATCGAGCACGTTAAGCCCGAGCTTCTTCTCAGCTACTTCAAAACTCATTTTTGTCCGTGTACTCGGTTCATAAAATAAATTCGCAATAAACATCTCTTCTTTTTTATAACTTGGTTTAACTTGACCGGTTTCAATCGCTTCAATTCTTTTTAATAATCCGAGTAGTTGGTCTTTTGTCATTGTTTTCATCGATACAAAATCTTTCATTAGTCCGTCACCCTTTCTTGAATTATGTACATCATTGTTTTAGAAAAGGCTAGCCGAAGCTAGCCCATTTTATTCTTGATCCATATCGGTATCGCCAAACATTTTACCGTTACCAAAGGCGGCTTCTTTGCCTGGTAAGATTAAGTTTAAAAATACACCGATAAAAGCTGCGAGGGCCATACCCTCTACTTTAAATCCGAAGTCACCAATGGAGAATTGAACCATGGCGCCACCGATCCCAATCACAAGGATGACCGATGAGATAATTAAGTTACGGTTATTACCTAAGTCGACTTGGTTATCCACTAACATTCTAAGTCCACTTGAGGCGATGATCCCGAACAAAAGAATCGATACCCCACCCATTACTGGTGTTGGAATTGAGATAATCACATCTGAAATAATGCCGATAAATCCGAAAGTAATCGCCAGAACCGCAGCCCCACCAACAACGAAGACGCTAAAGATTCTCGTAATCGCTAGTACCCCGATATTTTCACCATACGTTGTATTAGGTGGTCCACCTAATACAGAGGCGATCATGGTTGCAACACCATCACCTAAAATCGAGCGGTGTAAACCAGGGTCTTTTAAGAAGTTACGTCCAACAACTTTTGATAGGACCATCTGGTCACCAATGTGTTCGGCAATTGTGACGAGTGCGACAGGTACCATAATCGCCATAATATTTAAATTTAAGACGTCGAGCGGTTGATAATGCACAAACGGGATAACAAACTCCGGTGCGACAAAAACTGCACTTAGAAATTCTGTAAATGAGCCGGCTTCAATAATCTTGGTAAAGCTTGCTTGAATAGCGGATGTATCTACAATCCCTTGAATCAATGCATACGTATAACCGACGATGATCCCGATAAGAATGGGAATGAGGCCAAAGAATCCTCTAAAGAACAAGGAACCCACAATCGTGACAACCAGTGTAAGAATCGCAACTGAAAAATGCGTCGCACTATACTCGCCTTGGACGTTCATCGCCATATCAACAGCGGTTGGCGCAAGGCCTAAACCGATCACGATAATGACCGGGCCGACAACAACAGGTGGTAAAGCTTTCATGATCCAGTCAAGACCGAATGAAGCAATTAAGAGCGCCACAAGGCCGTATAGTAGACCTGCGACAAAACTCCCCATCATCGCGCCTTCAATCCCACCACCGACCGCTCGAGCTGAGATGATTGGCGTGATAAACGCAAAACTTGAACCTAAGTATGCGGGGATACGTCCTCTTGTGATTAATAAGTAACTTAATGTCCCTGTCCCACTTGAAATGAGGGCAACTGATGCGGGTAATTCGGTTAAAAACGGAACGAGCACAGTGGCTCCAAACATAGCGAATAAGTGCTGTAAACTTAACATAAACCATTTTGATTTTTTTGGAACGTCTCTAACGTCCATGACCATATCTAATCTTTCCATCGACATGACTTCCTCCTTTTAATCTCTCTCATTTGTTTTATCTGTTTCAAGGCATTAAAAAAACCTCTTTACGACGCTCGAACGTCATAAAGAGGTAGACGTGTCCATTTAGGTACACGTATCCTATTTACAACCTTCGAAGCCTCTCTGGACTTACATTAAAGGTTTGTGCTTATTTTTCATTAATACTCACTAAATCGATGGTGTCATGTTCTGATAACTGAACCGTCACAATCTCATCTTGTGAGGTCGGAATGTTTTTTCCGATATAATCCGCGCGAATCGGTAGTTCTCGGTGCCCCCTATCAACAAGGACCGCTAACTGAATTTGTGCCGGACGTCCAAGATCAACGAGTGCATCCATCGCAGCTCTAACGGTTCGACCTGTAAAGAGCACATCATCCACGAGAATCACTTTTTTACCGTCAATATTTGTCTCAATCGTCGCATCATTGACTTGTGGTGATGATTCTGTCGATACGTGCGTTAAATCATCGCGATAAAGCGTTATATCAATCTCACCAATTGGAACGTCTATCCCTTCAATGTGGTTGATTTTTTCTTTTAACCTTTTACTTAACGGGACACCTCGTGTTTTAATCCCGATTAAGACGAGATCATCCACACCTTTATTACGTTCAAGAATTTCATGTGCAATACGTGTGAGGGCACGATTAATAGCCGCTTCATCAAGTATTTGTGCTTTTTCTTTCATTTGTTTATGCCTCCCCTCAACTGTCCTTTACTCGACCTATAATCAAAAAATCCCTTTTCTCCGCGCACAGAGAAAAGGGATTAGTCAGATATGCTAATCATACAATCGGCCTTTTCAGTCTCACGGGACTGTCTTTAAAGGTGTTATTTAATTCTGTTTCCATTATGCCCGACATACGCTTTAAAGTCAATAGCTTTGGCGTAGATTTTCTAATGTGTCGGTTAAAATCTTTGGTGGTTCTGAGGTAAACGTTAACCATTCCTCAGTTGTTGGATGATGAAAACCAATTTCCTGTGCATGTAGTGCTTGACCTTCAGTATCAATTGATTTTCGGTGTCCATACTTTGGATCACCGACGAGCGGAAAGCCAATGTAACGCATGTGCACACGAATTTGGTGCGTACGCCCTGTTTCAAGCACACATTTAATGACCGTATATTGTTGCCCAATCCGTTCAAGCACTTCAAAATGGGTGACAGCTTCCTTCCCACCTGTCACAACCGTCATCTTTTGACGGTCTTTCGTATCGCGACCAATCGGTGCATCAATCGTGCCGTATTCATGTGGAATATCTCCATGCACTAAGGCGATATACGACCGTTTTACCGTCTTATCCTTCAATTGTTGTGCCAACGATTGATGAGCGTGATCGTTTTTCGCCACCATAAGTAAGCCGCTTGTATCTTTATCAATTCGGTGAACGATACCTGGTCGAACCACATCATGAATGCCCGATAAATCTTTAATATGATACATTAACGCATTAACAAGTGTCCCGTTTGGGTGTCCAACTGACGGATGGACAACCATGCCTTTTGGCTTATTCACAACGACGACATCCGCATCTTCATACACCACTTCTAATGGAATATTTTCCGGTTGAATATCTAATTCCTCTGGCGGTTTTTCTTCTATGACAATCTGGTCGTTCGGTTGTACTTTATAATTCGCTTTAACCGTCCGTGCATTAACTGTTATATAACCTTCCTTGATCCATGTTTGGATCTGGGCTCTTGATAAATCTTCACGTTTTTCAGATAAATATTTATCAATCCGCTGGCTTTTTTCTTCTTCTAATACGTCATACGTTTCACTCATGCTTTTTTATCCTTTCTAACTTCCTCAAATAAGGTGATAATACCAATCAGAATCACGCCAACGACAAGACTCGAGTCAGCGACATTAAAAATCGGGTAATCATAACTAAAGATATATACATCAAGAAAATCGACGACTTCTTGAAATCTCACACGGTCAATAAAATTCCCAATCGCGCCACCTAAGACAAGACCTAAACTAATCCCTAACAGGCGATTCGTTTTTGCATAGTGCTCGATGTAGTAGATAATAATACCAACCACGATGAGCGTGATTACATAAAAGAACCACATTTGACCTTGTAAAATCCCCCACGCCGCTCCAGGGTTTCGGTGTGATGTTAAGTAAAAGATATTGTCGATAATCGGAATACTCTCACCAATCGTCATATTTTCAATGACTAAATACTTCGTCCACTGGTCAATGATAATCATGACCACAGCAATCACATAATACACGCATTTTCCCCACTTTCTTTTTACTCTTTCTCGATTTTACCACACTTTGCGGTATTTTTCTTCAATTAAAAAAAGAAACGTCTTTACATGAGCCGGCACCACGTAGGGTGGAGGCTCAAACAGACGTTTCTTTTTACATTCATTATTCTACATCTTGATAATGTTCATCAACAATCGTTGCACAGCGTTCACATAGTGTCTCATAAGCTTCAACTGTACCGACCGTGTCATCTGCTACCCAGCAGCGTTCACATTTGTCAGCGTCATATTTTTCTACAGCCACTTCAACATAATCATATCCTTTAGCGATGTCACCGGTTGTGACGAGATCCACTTTTGATACGATAAACAATTGATCGAGGCGGTCAATCTGTTCAAGGACGGAATGCGTCAAGTCATCTTTAGCTTTTACGGTAATCTTCGCTTCAAGCGACTTACCAATGACTTTTTCTGCACGTGCTTCTTCTAATGCTTTTAGAATATCGTCACGCACGACTAAGAAATGATCCCATTTCTTAAGTAAGTCCGCTTCCCCACCAATTTCACGCGCTTCTGGCATATCCGTTAACTGGACATGACTCGCTTCTGTTTGCGGGATATATTGCCACACTTCTTCTGCAGTATGCGTCAAAATTGGCGCAATAAGTTTTGTGACGGCGACAACTGTTTCATAATACACCGTCTGAATTGCGCGGCGACGTGTACTGTCAGCCGATTCGATATATAGAATATCTTTCGCAAAGTCAAGATAAAACGCGCTTAGTTCTTGTGAGACGAATTGGTGTACACGATTATAAACTTTTTGGAAGTCATACTCGTTATACGCCTTTGTGACTTTTTTGATTAACTGTTGTAATTTAATTAACATGTAGCGATCAACTTCATGTAAATCTTGTTCAGCTACCGCGTCTTTACTTGGATCAAAATCACTGATGTTACCTAGTAAGAACCTGAACGTGTTACGGATTTTACGATAGCCTTCTGATGTTTGTTTCATAATATCATCAGATACACGCACATCTGCTTGGTAATCAACAGACGCCACCCAAAGACGTAAAATATCCGCACCGTATTGTTTCATAATTTTTGATGGCAGTACGACGTTACCAATCGATTTACTCATCTTGCGGCCTTGACCATCAAGTGCGAAACCATGGCTTAATACCGATTCATACGGTGAACGACCACTTACAGCTACCGATGTTGACAGTGATGAGTTGAACCAACCACGGTACTGATCAGAACCTTCAAGGTATAGGTCAGCCGGACGACGTAATTCAGGACGTTCTTCGAGGACACCTTCATGAGATGAACCTGAGTCAAACCAGACATCCATGATATCCAGTTCTTTCGTAAATTCACCATTTGGGCTATGTTCTGATGTGAAGCCCTCTGGTAATAAATCTTTCGCTTCGCGTTCAAACCAAACATTTGAACCATGTTCTTTAAAGAGCTCAGCGACATGATTGATTGTTTCATCTGTAATAATTGGCGTTTGGTCTTCTCCGTAAAATACTGGAATAGGCACACCCCAAATACGTTGACGAGAAATACACCAATCTTCACGATCACGTACCATATTATAAAGACGCGTTTCGCCCCACTTAGGAATCCAATTCACGCGGTTAATTTCTGAGAGAATATCATCTCTAAAGTCTTTAATCGACGCAAACCATTGATTCGTTGCGCGGTAAATGACCGGTTTTTTTGTACGCCAATCGTGTGGGTACGAGTGGGTAATAAAGCTCAGCTTCTTAAGCGCACCCGCTTCATCTAATTTTTCTGTGACCAATTTATTAGCTTCATCATAAAACAGGCCTTCAAATCCAGGAGCTTCTTCAGTAAAGACCCCTTTATCATTTACAGGACATAAAACATCGAGGCCATACTTTTTACCAACGATAAAGTCGTCTTCACCATGACCTGGGGCGGTATGGACAAGACCTGTCCCACCATCGGTCGTAACGTGATCGCCTAAAATAATTAAAGAATCACGGTCATATAATGGGTGTTTCGCAACTAAGTTATCAGCTGCTTGTCCTTTAAAGGTTTTAACAATCTCATAATCAGTCCATTCGAGCTCATCTTTTACAGTCTCGAGCAACTCTTCTGCGACGATGATTTTTTCATCATTCACACTTACAACGACATAGTCAAGATCCGCATGCAAAGCAATCGCTAAGTTAGACGGAATCGTCCATGGTGTTGTTGTCCAGATGAGGAACTGTTCGTCACCATCTAATAAGTCGCCACCATCTTTTACGTTAAAAGCAACATAAATAGAAGCTGAACGTTTATCTTGATATTCAATTTCTGCTTCAGCTAAAGCTGATTCAGATGATGGTGACCAGTATACCGGCTTAAGGCCTTTATAGATGTAACCTTTTTTCGCCATGTCACCAAACACTTTAATTTGAGCAGCTTCATAATTTTTATCTAACGTAACATAAGGATGATCCCAGTCTCCACGTACACCAAGTTGTTTAAATTGTGTCCGTTGATTATCGACTTGCTTCATCGCATAATCGGCACATTTTTCGCGGAATTCAGCCGCCGTTAATTTCTTACGATCGACTTTTTTCTTTTGCAGGGCATTTTCAATCGGTAACCCGTGTGTATCCCAACCTGGGACGTAAGGTGCGTTAAAACCTGTCATTGATTTAAATTTCACGATAAAATCTTTTAAAATTTTATTTAACGCGTGTCCCATGTGTAAGTCACCGTTAGCATACGGCGGTCCATCATGCAAAACAAAAAGCGGACGATCTTTCGTACGGGCTTGTACTTGTTCATAGAGGTCTTGTGCGTCCCATTCTTCTTGCATTTTTGGTTCTTTATTCGGTAAGTTTCCTCGCATTGGAAAGTCTGTTTGTGGCATGAGTAACGTTTTTTTATACTCCATTGTTCATCCTCCTTAAAATTTTCAATAAAAAAAGTCCTCCTATCCCAAAAGGGACGAGGAGAACTCGCGGTACCACCCTAGTTAGCTTATTAAGCTCACTCTTTTGTCGTAACGTGACGTAGACGTTCATTCTTACTATGAGTTCAGAATGAAAGCTTGAAGATGATATTCGTTCATTTAGGGATCATACTAGGCTTTCACCACCCCTAGTTCGCTCTTATGATAATAAATGACTTACTGTTCTTCGCATCGCTTTATCGTTTCATTTAATTAAATACCCTGTCCATGAATTATAGGTAATTATTGCACAGCCGTCAAGTCGTGTCAATATTTTTATTCGTCGTCTTCGTCCAATTCATTGAGTTCCATATTTAATAATTGGTCCCAATCGTTTGCTTCAACAAGTTCTAGTTGAGCTTCAATCAACATTTTCAGACGCGTACGGAAGACTTTCCCTTGCTTCTTAAGTTCTTCTACTTCAATTTCAATCCGACGTGCTTTTTCTAGAGCTTCATTAATGATACGATCAGCATTTTTCTCAGCTTCTCGGACAATTAGCTTCGATTCTTTCGTCGCGTTGCCTCTCACTTCATCGGCGGTTTGTTGCGCTACGAGAATAGATTTATTTAATGTTTCTTCAATGTTTGAAAAATGCGTTAATTTATCTTCTAGTAATTCGATCTCACGCTTTAATTCCTTCTTTTCGCGAATGACCAGTTCAAAATCTTTCATGACTTGATCTAAAAATTCATTGACTTCATCTTGGTCATACCCGCGCATCCCTCTGGAAAATTCCTTATTGTGAATATCTAGTGGTGTTAATGCCATTATGTATTCCTCCTTCGTATCGTTTATGCCTTTCGACAACATGTGTTAAAAGAAAACCCTTTCTTCTATTGTACCAAACGTTGATACAAAATGCGCCATTTTTCTTTCTTTGTTTGCCCTTCAATTGACGATAACCTAGCTCGACCTTTTTTTCTCACACTAATCAAATCATTAGGTTCAACGGTAAAGGCCGGAGAATCCACGACTTTAAAATTCACCTTCACCCACTCACGTTCCACCAACGCCTTCGCATCTTTACGACTCATCTGATACATGTCTTTGATTAATACATCTAAACGCAAGGACGATACTGTCGTTTGATGAGTCGTCCACGTCGATGGATGTGGACGGTAGGTGATTAAAGGGGCTTCAATAAAAGCTACTTGCGCTTTTTTTACTTGAGTAAATTCTCGTAAAACAAACGGACATATATCCTGATGGACAAGCAATTGAATGGTTCCCGTTGCCTCCTCTATCGTGATATCCCCTAACTTCTTTCGGTCAATCCCGAGTGATAGAAAACTGCCTAACACATCGGGGTGCTTAATGTCTACAAATTTCGTTGGAAAGGAAGCTTCAAGTAAACAAACCGGAAAATCATCATCTTCAACCGATTCATAATAAGGACTTAATGCATACATCGTCCGTTCCACCTGGTTGTCACCAAATAAACACGTGACGTTGAACCGATCATCATTCCCAATAATGGATTCAAAAATATGCGCCTCTCTCGGATCTAAAAAATCGGTAAATCTCGTCATAAATTGTCGTTCGACTTGGTCTCTGAGATTGAGAACATTATCGACAAATGGGCGTTCTTCTGGTCTGAAATGTTGATATAACTCCATCGCACTCACCTATAAAACATAAAGAATATAAATCAGTCCACGACGCGCAAAGCTTAAGACAAATAACGCGACAAGGGCTGAAATATCCAACATGCCAATCGGCGGAATAATCCGTCTAAATGGTTCCAAATATGGTTCCACAATCGAACCTAAAAAGCGACCAATTGAGGATTGTCGTGCACCTGGGAACCAAGACATCAAAATATAGCCAATAATCGCAAATTGATACAAATCAAACAATCTTAATAATATACTTTCCATCGTTAATACCTTCCTTGTTCATCAAATTCGTCATCTGTAAGTGAAGAAATCGCACCTTCGATTTCAACATTATCAGGTGTACATAAAAACGTATGGGGTCCAAGTTTTTGAATATCGCCTGAGACCGCATAAACAGTGCCACTTAAAAAATCGACAATCCGCGTGGCTTCTTCTTTTGATACGCGTTGCAAGTTAATGACAACAGACCGTCTATTGACAACGTGATCGGCAATATCTTGAATTTCATCATACCGTCTCGGTTCAGACAAGACTACTTTAGCTTGAGACTGAACCGACTGTAAACTCACAATATTTTCTTTTTTCTTTTTCGGTTCGTCTTTGTCGTGTTTGTCACTACGTGTTTTTTGAAAAGCCTCGTAAGAGTCATCTGGTATTTCTTCATAGTATTCTTCTTCATCGACAGAAAACAATGTCCGAAACTTATTTTTCATACTCATATTTCTCCCTACCTTTCAGGATTTACTAATGTCGAGCCAATTCTAAGATGGGTTGCCCCTTCTAAAATAGCCCACTCAAAGTCATTACTCATCCCCATTGATAAATAGTCACACGGCGCATGAGGTAACTCTAGTGACTTAATGTGATCACAGCACCTTCTTAACTCCTTAAATACACCGCGTACAAGTGATTCATCAGTCGAATGGGGCGCCATCGTCATGAGCCCTACGATACGGATGTTTTCAAGGCTTGATAATGACTCAACAAAGGCTTGAAGTGCCTCTTGTTCAACGCCACCCTTCGTTGCTTCGCCACTAATATTGACTTGAATAAAGCAATTCAATGGACTTGAGCGCCGTTTATTGAGTTCTTTTGCGATTTTCATCCGGTCAAGCGCGTGAAAATAATCGATTTTCTCTGCAATTTCTTTTACCTTGCGCGATTGCAGTGGCCCAATAAAGTGCCAGGCAACGTCCTTTATGGCTTCGATCTTTTCTTGGGCTTCTTTCACCCGATTTTCACCTAAATCGCTTATACCAAGCGCCTTTACTTTCTTTGTTTCATCTATTGTAACATATTTCGTCACGGCAATGAGTGTTAACTCACTCACATCGCGTTGAGCTTTGCCACAAGCTGCCTTAATGTCTTCTTGTAGTTTGCGATAACGTCGGTCTAGTGTCATGTCATGTCCCCCTCTTACCCATTCTTTTTCTACTGAAAAATATAGCCCATCATACGTCCGGTTTGTTGTTGTCTCCTAAATGAATATAAATCCGGATGACTGTACGTATCGATAGATGATTTATTGATGTGATGGGGCTTAACCCCTAATGTCACTAAATAATGTTCATTCACTGCTTTTAAATCTAAAACATATTGATCTTCTGATAACTTAGTTGCTAGCTCATTTGTGATAGGTAGCGGCATTTGCTCTACCACCGCACGGCTTACTTGATAATGCTCTTTTTCAATCGCTGGTCCGATCGCGACGTGTATATGTTCGATCTCACTACCAAGTAACAGACACGTCTCGAGCATCGTTTTAGCCATCCCTTTCGCCGTCCCTTTCCACCCTGCATGCGCAATCCCGATGAGGCGCTGAACGGGATCAAAAAAGTAAAGCGGCACACAATCAGCATAAAACTGAGCCAACACGACCCCAGAGGCTTTCGTAATCAGCCCATCTACACCTGGTATGTGGTCGGTTAAGGTGTAGGCACCGCGCCCAGCATCTACTTTTTCCACCACCGCCACACGCTTACCATGCACTTGTTCTGCAAAGACGGCTTGACTTAATGATTGGTTCATTTCATTTAACACACGTCTTCTATTTTCAATTACGTCGGCATCATCATCACCCACATGAAGGCCTGTATTCAAACTCGTAAACGGATCTTTTGATACCCCACCGATACGTGTAGAGATCCCTAAATTAATCTGATAGTGGTTCTGAATCTCCTCCGCATGCAGTCGCCGAGGTGATTGTCTTTTGAATAGTTCCATTTTATCGCTTCCTCACACAATTTCTTTCATTCGTTTTTATTTTATCATATATACGCATGGAAAAAGAACCATTTCTCTCACGTATGAAAGAAATGGTTCTCTTTAATCATCTTCTTTGATTATTTTTTAAGGCAACAATTAAGACGTCTTCTCCGACTGTCTCAATCTCCCTTAAATCAATCACGTGTTCTTCTGCCTCTTTTCTCATGGACATTTTACGTTTTTCTCCGATGACGAGATGGGTCACAACACCTTTGTTCTCATCAATGATGACGTCGGTAATAAAACCTAACCGCTCTCCTGTCGTCGTTGAGACACATTCACGTTTTTTTAAATCTGTGTAACGCATAGGTCACCTTCTTTCCCTTCAAAACATTACTCAACTTCTTTCATCTTCTGTTTCATCGCCTTTAGCGCCTGTTTTTCCAACCGGGACACTTGGGCTTGTGAAATACCAATTTCATCTGCGACTTCTGACTGGGTTAATCCTTCATAATAGCGTTTATTTAAAATGAAAAATTCCCGTTTATTTAAACCGTCTAACGATTGTTTTAAGGCAAGGTTCATTACCCAATCTGTTTCGGGCTCTTTATCACTCGTAACTTGATCCATTAATAATACAGGGTCCGACCCATCGTCATAAATCGGATCAAATAACGACATCGGTTCTTGAATGGCATCTAACGCAAAAACGACATCGACGAGCTTCACGCCTAGGACTTCACTCACTTCCTTTAATGTTGGTTCAACATGTCGCTCATTCATCAATTTTTCTCGTGTTTTCATAATTTGATAAGCTAAATCTTTTATGGACCGAGAAACTCTAATAGGTTGGTGATCTCTAAAGTGACGTCGAACTTCTCCTAAGATCATTGGAACCGCATAAGTCGAAAACTTAACGTTATGTTTTAAATCAAAGTTATCAATCGCTTTAATTAAACCGATACACCCCACTTGAAATAAATCATCGCCTGATTCTCCTCGGTGCTGAAAGCGTTGAATGATACTTAATACTAGACGCAAATTGCCACCAATAATTGTTTCACGCGCTGTTTGATCGCCTGCTTGATAACGTTTGAAAAGGATGCGCATATCTTCATTCTTTAGTACCGGTAATGCCTTTGTATCAACACCACATAAGTCAACCTTAAATCTGGCCATTGTGAACCTCCTAGTTGAATATTACGTCTACTAGGAAGTATCACCAAGTCACCTATGAATATGCAGGAAGTATCTGGTGAATCTACATCGACTCTTGAAAACTATACTGTAACTGCTTTAAGATTTTCTTCTCTAAACGTGAAATATATGATTGAGAAATGCCGAGTAAATCTGCCACTTCTTTTTGTGTGAGTTCATCTTTTTTATTCAAACCAAAGCGTAGCGTCATAATATATTGATCACGCGTTGATAATTTTTTGAGTGCTTCTTTCAATAGGGCATGATCGACATGTTGTTCAATATCTTTTTCAATGACATCCGGTTCTGTCCCTAACACATCTGAAAGTAATAAGGCATTACCGTCCCAATCTACATTAAGCGGTTCATCAAATGACACCTCTGTTTTTCGCTTACTTGTTTTACGCAAAAACATCAAAATTTCATTTTCAATGCAACGCGACGCGTATGTAGCCAATTTAATCTTTTTTTCCAATTTAAATGTATTCACGCCTTTGATGAGTCCGATCGTCCCTATACTAATTAAATCTTCAATATGCACACCGGTATTTTCAAATTTACGCGCCAGATACACGACAAGACGTAAATTACGTTCGATTAAACTCGCTTTCGCTGCTTGGTCACCTTGGTCTAAACGTTCCAATAATTGATACTCTTCTTCACGGTTAAGCGGCTGAGGGAGCGCTTCTTTCCCGCCGATATAATAAACGGCTTGTTTCTTCATCATTCGTTTGATTAGCCATTCTCGACAACGCTTAAACATAATACGACACACTTTCATACTCCTCCGCACCCTTTCCTTTATGATTTTAATAACGTCAATAGCTGTGGACCGAATAACGCTTGAAATCCTTCCTCCTCTCTAAAGTTCTGTTGCCTTAACCCGAGTAACACATGACTCACTTCTTTTACCTCTCCGTGATCAATAACGGTAACACAATCAGGCTTGATGCACGTCATAGCCTGTACATTCGCATTGATATCTTGATAAAATAACTGTCTTTTTTTATCCTCATCCGTTTGTTCAAGATGAAGGTTGAATTGATTAAACGTGATGGGATCAATAAATAGTACGGAAGCATGTGTAATGGGGTCAATTAATTGATGACCAGTATCAAAAAACGCCTTTAATTGAACGGTTTGTTGATTCATCGTTACCGTGATATCATACAGATGTTCTGTTTGAATATGGCGACAGACACCATGTTGATAAAAACGTAAGTATAAATGATAGCTGACGATGAACAACATCAGCATCAATGGAAGTGATGCCGTTATGTGTGACTTAATGAGTAATAACGCGCCTGCAAAAAAACAAGATACCATTGTCATTGTCACAAATCGTTGACTTATTTTAGCTTTACTAGGTGAGAAAAATAACCAGCTTAAACAAATAAGGGAGAGTAACAGTTGTATAAAACGGTAGTGGGAGAAAGACATAAGTACTGGCATAATATCGATAAGACTGAGTAGAAAAGAAATTACGTGACACCAGACACGTGATGTCTTCATACCCATAATGTGACACGTTAAAGTAATGAGTAGTATATGCGCGCCATAAGTCAGCAAAAATACGAGATCAACGTACACGTAAACCGGCCTCCTTCCCTTATAGGTACCATCATATCAGAGCCATGTCGCAAAGCTTGTCAAATGATTGTGCAAATAAACCGTTTATGATGGAGGTTTTGTATAAAAATCAGTCCCCCCTCTTATGCAGTGACCTACTTTAGAAATGAAAAAACCACGTAGGATGAAAGTTATTCTCTCATCCTACGTGGTTCACTATTTATTCAACATGTCATTTTATCAGCTTATCGACGACGGTTGCGATTCCGTAAAAACGTTGGAATATCCAAAGTGTCGTCTTCGTTAAACGCCGGTTCATCTGGTGTTGATTGTTCTTGTTTTTGTTTTGTTTCTTGAGTTGGTCTTGTTGTTTGAGTCGGACGCGTATGATCTGACTTTTTCTTTGTCTCATCAAAACCCGTCGCGATAACCGTTACAACAATCTCATCTTTTAATTCTTCATTCATCACCGCACCAAAAATGACATTCACTTCTTGGTCTGCTTCATCAGTAACAATCGCTGCTGCTTCTTGTACTTCGTACAAGGTAAAGCCAGCACCACCCGTGATATTCATCAAAATACCATGAGCACCGTCAATGGTTGTTTCAAGTAACGGTGACGAAATGGCTTTTTTCGCTGCTTCAGCGGCACGATTTTCACCTGTCGCAATCCCGATGCCCATTAAAGCTGACCCTTTATCTTGCATAATTGTTTTCACGTCCGCAAAATCGACGTTAATAATACCTGGTGTGGCAATCAAATCACTGATCCCTTGCACACCTTGGCGTAACACATTATCAGCTTCTCTAAAAGCTTCTAGCATCGGTGTGTTTTTGTCGATAATTTCCAATAAACGGTCATTTGGAATCACGATTAACGTATCGACATTTTGTTTTAATCCATCAATACCTTGAATCGCTTGTGTTGAACGTTTGCGACCTTCAAACATAAACGGACGCGTCACAACACCCACCGTTAAGGCACCAATTTCTTTTGCGACTTGAGCAATGACGGGTGCCGCACCCGTTCCGGTACCGCCACCCATACCAGCTGTCACAAAGATCATATCCGCCCCTTGTAAGGCTTCTTCTAACTGTTCCTTACTTTCTTCAGCAGCTTTGCGACCAACTTCAGGGTTCGCACCTGCACCGAGGCCACGTGTCAGTTTCGTACCTAATTGAATCTTCACTTCTGCTTTTGATAAGTTTAGTGCTTGCGCATCGGTATTCACCGCAATAAATTCCACTCCTTGAACACCGTGTTCAATCATACGATTGACAGCGTTGTTACCACCGCCACCAACCCCGATAACTTTAATCTTTGCTAATTGATCTAATTCTGTATCAAACTCTAACATATTCTTTCCTCCTAATCGCAACAGTTCTCTATTTTATTAATCGAAAAATACTTTGAATAATTTTGCTACACCTGACTCTTTTGTCTCATCTTTTGGTTTTTTCTGTTTCATTGGTTTCGATTGTTTTGGCTTGTCTTTTTTGACCGGTCGTTCCTCATATTGCGCTTGGTCCGAGACAGCATCTGATAGAGGTTTCCCTTGTATTTTCGCATTATCATACGCGAATTTCAAAATACCTACACCAGGCGTGTATTGTGGTTCTCTTACGCCAATGTAATCAGGCACAGCCACACGAACATTACCTTGATAGAGATCTCTAGCTAGTTCTAATGCTCCTGGCATTAACATCGTACCACCAGTTAACACAAACCCTCCTGGTAAGTCACGATAACCTAATTTAGAAATTTCTTTAGCCACTAACACAAAAACCTCTTCTAGTCGTGCCTCGATCATGTCAGATAAATCTTTTTGATTGAATGTAGAAATCTCCTCTGTACCAATCGCTTTTACTTCAAATTGTTCTTCTTCATTGGCATCAGGGAAATAGCCATATCCGTGTTTGATTTTAATTTGTTCTGCTTCTTCAAAACTTGTCTTTAAACCATACGAAATATCTTTAGTGATATTCTCACCACCAATAGGAATCATTCGTGTGCCCTTTAACTGTCCATCATCAAAAATAGAGACGGTTGTTGTGCCACCACCGATATCAATTAACGCCACGCCTAGTTCTTTCTCATCGTCTGACAAGGCAATGGCACCGGCGGCTAGTGGTTGTAAGACTTGGTCTTGAATATCAAGCTGTGCTCTTTCCACACACTTCGTTGTATTATGTATCATTGTTCGTGACGACGTAATAATCGTGCCTTCCATTTCAAGCCTAACACCGATCATCCCGCGTGGGTCATTGATTCCTGCTAAACCATCAACAATAAATTGTTTGATCACAAGATCTAAAAATTCACGATCGGGTGGATAAGAGATGACTTTAGCATTATCAATTACACGAAGCACATCTTCATCGTTTATTTCTTTATCATCATTTGGTACTGCCACAATCCCTTGACAAGGAAGTAATTCTACTTGATTGCCATTGTAGCCAATAATAACAGAATGAATGTGCATATCTACCATTCTTTCAGCAGATTCAATGGCTGCTCGAATCGATTGAACCGCTTTATCAATGTCGACAATTCCACCTTTTTTTATGCCCTTTGACTTGGCCGTACCTACACCAATAATGTTTAAACGTTCATCAGCTATTTCTCCGATGACCACTTTTATTTGGGACGTTCCTATGTCCAAACTTACTAACACTTCGTTAGCCAATACTAGCACCTCCTATAAGTGACACCACTTATTTCACTCGCTTTAATTCTTTTTTTGTCCATGTTCACATGTTTGATTTTTATTCATGATTTTCATTTCTTTTATGTTCTACCTTCATATCATCATATTTTATAATAAGATGTGATGAAAACAACAATTTTTTGTTAAAAAGGTATGCACTACGCTAAGTATATCATTTAATTGCTAGACATTTAATAGTCTATTAAAAAATATCATACTTTTTAATGATTTTACCATGAAATCCATTGTTTTTACATGATTCATTCTACGTATTTCACGATTTGTCGATGTATTTCGACTATTCAGCAGTCGAGGACGATTGGTTTTGTTTCTTTAATACTTTTTGTTGCTGCCATTTATCAAATAAACGGCGTCTAATGATGGCGATATTTTGGAATAAACGCCAGCCAAACGCAAACACAGCTGCTAAATATAGGTCTACCCCTAATTGCTCACCAATAAACGTTAATAAAACAGCCAAGGTAATATTAAAGAAAAAACCCGTAACAAATATATATTGATTAAATACATGTTCAAAGTGGGCCCGTATACCACCTAGCAAGGTATCAAACGCCGCTAAGATCGCGAGCGATAAATAATTGGAGTAGACGGCTGGAATCGTCAAATCTGACAACAATCCTAACCCAATCCCTAGCCCTAAAAATAATACCATTAACCACATTATTCTTCACCTTCCTCATAATCTGTTACTTTAACATAATTAAGCGATAATTCATCTGAATATTTAGGGACGGTGATGGTTTGTTTTTCGTCCATGGTAAGTTTAATATTGTGAATAGCTAAGTCATTGATCGCTTGGCTTACTTCCATGTAGTTAATGAGCCGCTCAGGTTCTTCGGTCAAGACTAGAATGGTGATTGGCAAATCCCTTAATGGTCGTTGATTGACATAGACACGACCCATTACGTCACGAATCGCCGTATGATTGACAATGCGCTCAGCACCTATGGCTAAGTGTTCAGCACCATAGACGTTTAACTCATTAACCAATCGATTCAATAATTCACTCGTTAACTCAGGGAAACCTTCGGTTTCACTTGCCTGTTCAAAATCCGCCACAAGGGTTAACTCAACGCCGGGTCCTGTCATTTCTGTTAAACCCGCTTGGTCTTGTAAGGCACTAATTTGATTCCGCAATGTCTGAGTTTGTGTGACGTATACATTGTCTTCATAATCCGCTTGAATGTTTTTCAATTCATTTAATTCTTCTTGCAACACTTGTTGACGTTCTTGTTCCTCTAACAGTGCTGTTCTGATTTCCCATAAATCTCTCGTATCACGCGTTTTAGGCTTCTCTTCAATTGAGAGGTGCAAACTAATCATGACACCGATAAAAAAGGCAGCCGCCGCGAGAATCACTGTCTGTTTTTTCATAAATATGTCATCCTTCTTATTGTGGTGTCATTTCTACTCGTTTTTCACCGTATTCCACTTCAATCCGTTCATTCACTAACTGATCAATCACGCCTTGCTCTAATTCAAGGGACTGCCGAAGCGTGTCTTGGTCACCAATCGCTTCAATCGTAAATGGTGCAGGATGTGTTTTGCCGTCAACGGTAATCACAGGGCCAACACAAAACACATGACTATGGTGGAATATCCGCTGACCATTAATTTCTATCGCTTCAGCCCCAGCACTTAAGAGCTCATTAATGACTAATTGGACATGTCGGTCGTGAACAATATAGTCATTCACATTCGCTTCATCCGGTACATAATCCTGGTCTTTCAAAGTGATAAACACACCCGGACCTTCTACCGCTAACTCACCGACATAAGCTTGTAACTCTCGCTTTAATTCAACAGCTGACATTAGATTTTGTTGTTCTTCACTAAGAGAAGTTTCCATCTGAAGCAACTCTACCCGCAAATCGTTAATTTGTTGTTCAAGCGCATTATTTCGCTCTTCGAAATCAATCAGCTGTTGCCGATAGTAAAAAGCACGGTCCCATTCTTCAACCGAGACCGGATCGTCATCTAACAATATTTGTGCTTGTTCATAACTTACAGCGACTAAATAGCCAAAAACAAATAAAACAAGCGATAATATGACATGTTTACCTTTCACATGCATAAACCTATTCATCCTCTTCTATAATCAATTGATTTTCTTCGCCTTCTTCATATATCTCTAAATCTGGATCAGTCGTCGGTTGTTCTGAAAACTGATTAAAAATGGCCCCAGAGTGATCAATTTCAATCAAACCAGGATTGGCTTGATCTAATTGACTCACAACAGATGGGTACGCCTTTATGTGTTCACTAAAACCTCTAATGGTCGTCAACAACTCAAAGCCATCAATCATATTTAAATGGACTTGATAAGGATTCGCTTCTGTTGGAGAATAGTGAATCTCTGAAATATGACTCAATAAATAGGTCGGTAAGGCTTGCATACCTTCAATCATTAACTTGCGAATCTCTTCATTGTCAAACCCAATGAGTAAAGGGGCATCGCCTTTATAATCGACTTTTTCAACATGGTCTAATGTATGACCACTCTCCAACAATGGCGACAAACTTTCCCCTTGGTCAATATAAGCAATTTTCTTATACTCTGTGACGGCCACCGTCACTTCGTGTGTCCATGAGCGTGTCACTTTAGCGGTTTTAATTTCTGGTAGTTCCAAGATCTTCGCTTCGATATTTTCGAGTTGAAATGACCATAGACTCCGTTCTGTTGATATATCACTTTGCTTTAGAATAACGTCTTTTGATACAAATTGTGATCCTGTCACATTTATTTCTCGCACATAACTTAGCGGAGATTGCAAGTAAACAACAAAGACAATAAGAACTAATAAACATGTTAAATAAAAAATAAAGCGCCGATTCGCTTTCTTTCGGCGCGTCTCTCTCAGTTTTGGTATCCGATCTTCTATCGATACTACCTTTTTTTCTTCGGTCATTATTAACGCCTTCTATCTATAAAGTAATCATCGTGTCTCTACCCTAAATTATAGCATATTTATATAGGTCATGATGGAGTTTTTCATATGACTATTGAATGGTTTTTTATCGTTTTAGGGCGAGAAGACACCTTCCTCAAGTGCGTCAGCACTAGGTGGGTGATGAATCGCTTGTTTTGAATATTTTTGAAGTGACAAACATATATTCTTCGCGGTATAATTAAATCATTAACAATGACCGTCACAAAACAAAGAGAGGGTGGGTATCATGGGCATGAAGGCCTTTTTTTCAAATCGCTTATATAAGCATAAGATTGACCCTAATTTTGTTACGTCCATGGATCACACCCTCCGGGTGTTTAATCAAGCCAAACATTTTCGCTATCAAGCGGAGGTCCGGGAGCTTAGGGGCTCGAAAGAGAAAAGTTCCGTCTCCCTCCATCAACAGTTGAAACAACGTTACGGATTAAATGATTATTATGCGAACAGTGCTGTTCAAGAAGGACGCGCCCTTCTATCCGCGCAAAGAGAATTGAAGAACATGTACATGCGTAATAAAAAAGAACAAATCAACGCCGTTAAAAGAAAAATAAAAGCGACGAAGGCGCGATTGACGACACTTCAAAAGATAAAAGGTTCTTTTGTCAAAAGAACACCGATGTTCAATAAAACGTCACGTGAACAACAAAAAGGGGCCTTTTTTGTTGTGGCATATAAGCATTCCACACGCTTATTTTACTGTGCTTATGATTTTGAGCATCAACACCTTGATGTTGAAATCAAACACCTAAAGTCTCGCTTGGGCCAGTTAAACTTTAAGAAAGATCGATATGAAAAACAATTGATTCAATTGACAAACAAAGTGACGGGTGTGTGTTTCGGGAGTAAGAAACTCGCGCGCGGCCGGTTAACACAAAAGTCTTATCACGCTCATCCTGAGCGTTGGCAGAAAGATTGGGCAGCGGCGCGTTACGGTAAGATGACCATTTCGGGACGGAAAGACGCCAAATCAGGTAACTTTGTCTTTCATTATCACCCAGAGACGCATACCCTTACCTTCAAAGCAATCGACCAATGCGTCATTCGTCTCGCTGACGTTGTTTTTCCTTATGGCCAAGACCATGTCAACCATGCCATTCAGACACAAATGAACCTGAAAGATAAGAAAAAGTATGGGAAGCCTATTGGATGGTCACTTGAGGATCATGGTGACTACTACATCGTTAAATGCTTAATCGATGTGCCAGCTACACCCTATCTGAATACCTCAACATCAACGGGCATGATTGGTGTTGATTTGAATGTGAATCATATCGCTGTCGCCAATGTCAACGCCATAGGTCAATGTGTGGATGCCTTTACGCTTCCGTTTAACTTAGAGGGTAAAACCAGTGGACAGCAGGCGAAAATCATAGAAGCAGAGGTTATTGCCCTCGTTGACTATGCCGTTAAACATCATAAACCACTCGCCATCGAAAGATTGGATACGACGCGGTCCAAAGTGTCGCGTCCCTATGGAAATAGGAAAGCCAATCGTCGAATGAGTCAGTTTGCTTATCAAAAGATGATCCTAGCGATCAAGTCAAGAGCTGAAAAAATGGGGGTCGCTGTCTACGTTGTGAATCCCGCTTATACCAGTCAAATTGGTAAGATGAAATATATGAAGCGACTCGGTCTGTCCATTCACATGGCAGCCGCTTATGTCATTGCCCGTCGGGCAATGGGTTTTAAAGAAATACTCCCACCAATGGAGGCCACTGAAAATCTTACGATTTTCTTAATGTAAGTTTAATTAGAATCAAAAAAGACGACACATTTATTCAAAAATATGAATAAGTGTCGTCT
>NZ_FPAI01000020.1 GCF_900116255.1 Halolactibacillus miurensis | reverse complement strand
AGACGACACTTATTCATATTTTTGAATAAATGTGTCGTCTTTTTTGATTCTAATTAAACTTACATTAAGAAAATCGTAAGATTTTCAGTGGCCTCGCATTTAACTGAACATCTCTGTTGTCTATTTTTTGGACTTTATTTTTTAATTAAAATACTTCCAAGCTTGATTTGTCGCTTCTTCTACAATGGTGTTAAATGCCTCTGGAGTAAGATTCGGGTCCTCTTGGTTATGTTCTTCTGAATACATGGCTTGTTTTACATCCGTTAACATCTCTTTTACCCGCCTAACATACGCTACTTCCCCGTAATCTTCTACACTTGTATAAGAGGCTATCGCAGCAAAATCACCATTTGGAAAGTTTGTATCATCAACAGCAAATTCAACAAAATCTAATAGTGTCGTCATATTATTTAAACTGACTTCTAAATTAATGAATAGGCGTTCAATATACTCATCATCCGCCGTATCATTTTCTATAATGAGTGAAGTGATATGTAGACTCTTATCTACTTCCACATAGAAACGATTTAATAAACTTCGAAATGCTTGTGTCTCTTGTTGTTTCTCTTGATACAACAACACACTTGTCCCGATCAGACACATAACCAACACAACAATAACCCAAATAACACCCTTATTCTTCATCTGTTTTCGCATAAGCCTCTCCTTTTTTATCAGTATGTACAGTGTTAATACAGATTCTCTATCTCTACCCTAACATATTTACAAAAAAGTATAAGGTCATTGTTATATTTCCGATAACTATCCAGCTAAGGCATCACTTCATATGTCTTTAAGGACATTTAATCGTCCACAACCCATGACAGGAGTAACGATAGTTCTCAACGACTCCCTAAAAAACCCCCTTAAAGTGTATAAATCTTTCACTCTAAGGGGGTTACTTCTTCTAAGATATGACTGTGCTTCTTTCCTTTTTAAATCAAATTATCTCATTTGTTGACGCAAGTATCCATCAATAAATGGATCGATATCTCCATCCATCACACCTTGGACATTACCAACTTCAATGTTCGTCCGGTGATCTTTAATCATCGTGTACGGCTGGAAGATATAAGACCTGATTTGACTACCCCAACCGATTTCTTTTTGTTCTCCGCGAAGGGCATCGACTTCTGCTTGTTGCTTTTCAATTTCTAATTGATAGAGCTTAGCCTTTAACATTTTCATCGCTTGTTCACGATTTTTAATTTGCGACCGCTCTGATTGACACGTCACAATTGAATTTGTCGGTAAGTGCGTAATTCGGACCGCTGAATCCGTCGTATTGACGTGCTGCCCACCAGCACCTGAGGCACGGTACGTATCAATTTTTAAATCTTCAGTCTTAATATCAATATCGACATCATCTGATAGTTCAGGCATCACATCACAAGATACAAACGACGTGTGACGTCTGTTTTGTGAATCAAAGGGTGAGATTCTCACCAAACGGTGGACACCTTTCTCTGCTTTTAAATAACCGTACGCATTGTGTCCTTTAATCAGTAAGGTCACACTTTTAATGCCAGCCTCATCACCCGGTAAATAATCAAGCGTCTCGACTTTGAAGCCTTTTTTCTCGGCCCAACGGGTGTACATCCTAAGAAGCATACTGCCCCAGTCTTGTGATTCTGTTCCACCAGCACCCGGATGCAGTTCTAATATCGCATTATTTTTATCATATGGCTCACTTAACAACATCAGTAATTCAAAGGCATTTAAGTCCTCTTGTAGCTGAGCTAACTCTTCCTCGAGCTCACTCTGCAGATCTTCATCCGCCTCTTCTTTTACGAGTTCATAGCTAACGTCTAAGTTTTCTAACGTTTCTACGTGCGCATCAAAGCGATTGACAACATCTTTATAACTATTCACTTCATCGATCACTTTTTGCGCATTTTTTTGATCATCCCAAAAATCAGGTGCCGTCATTTCATGTTCTAACTCTGCAATTTTGGTCCGCTTTTCATCTAAGTCAAAGAGACCCCCTAAAATCCGCTAAGCGGTTTGTCATCTTTTCTAACTCTTGTTTAATTTCTACTAGTTCCATTACCTTTCACCTCATCTATTCTTTACAATCGAATGGACATCCCCTTAGTACAAGGATGTCCATTCCTTTTATTTACCATGACAATGTTTGTATTTCTTTCCGCTACCGCATGGACATGGGTCATTACGACCGATGCTATCAGATTTCACGAATGGTTGTTTTTTCTTCTGTTTTTTCCCGTCATCACCTGAGACAGCTGTGGCATTTTTCGCCACTTCTTGACGTTGTAAGTTCTCACGTACTTGTGCCTTCATCACATAGCGTGACACGTCTTCATTGATAGACTGAACCATGGCTTCAAACATATTAAAACCTTCCATCCGGTATTCATTCAGTGGATTGTTTTGTGCATAAGCACGTAAGTGAATCCCTTGACGAAGTTGATCCATTTGGTCAATGTGGTCCATCCATTTCGTATCGACAACACGTAAGAGAATAACTTTCTCAAACTCACGCATCCGTTCTTCACCCATGTCTTGTTCCTTCACCTCATACTTCTCTTTTACTTTATCCATAATCAGTGAGACAAGTGCTTCTGGGGACTTATCTGATAGATCCTGACGGGTGAGATACTCTGACTCCACTAGATTCGCATGAATATATTCGGTTAGTCCGTCAAGTTCCCATTTCGCATTATCTTCATCTTGGGTATGGAGTTCTACTTGATTTTGGACAACTGTGTCAATCATATTCAACACAATCTCTTTTAAGTTTTCTGAATCAATGACATCATAGCGTTGTTGATAAATAATTTCACGTTGTTCACGTAACACATCGTCATAACTTAAGACATTCTTACGCGCATCAAAGTTATTACCTTCCACGCGTTTTTGTGCCGATTCAACGGCTTTTGAGACCATTTTACTTTCAATTGGTTGGGCATCGTCCATCTTAAAACGATCCATCACAGCTTTCATATTATCAGAACCAAAACGACGCATTAAATCGTCTTCCATCGATAAATAAAACTGGGTCACACCTGGGTCACCTTGACGTCCAGAACGACCACGCAACTGATTATCAATCCGACGTGATTCGTGACGTTCGGTACCAATAACCGCTAAACCTCCAAGGTCTTTCACACCTTCACCAAGTTTGATATCAGTCCCACGTCCCGCCATGTTTGTCGCAATGGTGACGGCTTTTTGTTGTCCGGCATTTTCAATGATTTCAGCTTCTCGGTAGTGATTTTTCGCATTTAACACGTTATGTGGCACCCCGCGTTTTTTAAGTAACGCTGAAATCACTTCTGATGTTTCAACCGCAACTGTACCGACAAGGACTGGCTGTCCTTCTTCATGACGCGCTTTAATGTCGTCAATCACTGCCTTGAATTTCCCATCCATTGTTTTAAAGATAAGGTCTGGACGGTCATCACGAATGATTGGTTTGTTTGTCGGAATAGCCACAACATCCATATTATAAATGTTACGGAACTCTTCCTCTTCTGTTTTTGCGGTACCCGTCATCCCTGATAATTTATTATACATTCTAAAGAAGTTTTGGAACGTGATAGAAGCTAGCGTCATCGATTCATTCTGAATCTGCAAGCCTTCTTTTGCCTCAATCGCTTGGTGTAAACCATCACTGTAGCGACGTCCTTTCATGAGACGTCCTGTAAATTGGTCAACAATCACAACTTGTCCTTCTTCAATCACATAATCCGTATCACGATGCATCGACGCATGTGCTTTAAGTGCTTGATTAATATGATGCGTTAAAGTGACATGTTTTAAATCAAATAAGTTATCAATATTAAAGAAGCTTTCTGCCTTTGTGATTCCTTCTTCTGTTAACTGAACACCTTTTGTTTTTTCATCATAGCTAAAGTCGTGTTCCCTCTTTAACCCTCTGACAAAGCTATTCGCTTGTTGATAAAGTGACGCTGACTTACGGGCGCTTCCAGAAATGATTAATGGCGTTCTCGCCTCATCAATTAAAATGGAATCGACCTCATCAATAATCGCAAAGTTTAATGGTCGTTGAACCATCTGTTCTTTATAAAGCACCATATTATCACGTAAATAGTCAAAACCAAATTCATTATTTGTACCATACGTAATATCCGCTTCATAAGCTTTTCGTTTTTCTTCTTTTGATAGCCCACTCACATTTAAGCCAACGGATAAGCCAAGGAATTCAAACAACTGCCCCATCTCTTTCGCATCACGATCAGCTAAGTATTCGTTTACGGTAATGATATGGACACCATCACCAGAAAGCGCGTTTAAATACGCCGGTAATGTTGAAGCCAGGGTTTTACCCTCACCTGTTTTCATTTCGGCAATATTACCGCCATGGAGGACAATCGCTCCCATTAACTGTACGGGGAATGGACGCATATTTAACACACGTTTCGAAGCTTCTCTTACAACCGCATAAGCTTCAACCATAACGTCGTCTAACGTTTCACCGTTTTCCACACGTTGTTTTAATTCCATTGTTTTATTTTTAAAATCACTATCTGATAAACTTTCAAAGTCTTTCTCTAACGCCTCAATTTGTTCCACTGTTGGTCGCAGTTCTTTTAATTGGCGTTCATTACCATCAAAAATCTTTTTTAGTATTCCACGCATAAATGTACGCTCCTCTAATAGATACTGACGCATTGTTTCGTAAACGTCTACATTTTATAATAACACTTGGGGTTTTTAATGACAAGAAACAACCTTATGAAACGATGAAAACACGATATATCCGAAGATACATCGTGTTGTCATTTTAGTTCGTTAACATACTTTCTCTGTCTTTATAAATAACTGTCCCCGTTTTACCTTCCACAGCTTCTTTTGCGCGTTCGAGCGATGAAATAATCGCTTTTCTTTCTTTTTTAGATTCGACAAATTTAATCGCCGCTTCTACCTTAGGTAGCATGCTTCCTTTAGGGAATTGACCTTGTTCAATATATTCTTTTGCTTCTTTCACTGACATCGAATCAAGAGCCGTCTGGTTTGGCTTACCAAAGTTGATCGCCACTTGATCAACACCTGTTAGGATAAAGAAGAAATCAACATCTAGAACTTCCGCTAAACATTCACTTGCTAAGTCTTTATCAATAACAGCTTCAACACCGGTGAGCTTATGTTTCCCCTCTTGAATAACAGGAATACCGCCACCACCTGCGCCGATCACAATATGACCGTTATCAATGAGATCTTTCATGATGTCTTTTTCAACGATATCAATGGGCGCAGGAGATGGAATCACTTTACGATAGCCACGACCAGAATCCTCGATGTAAGTGTCACCTGTTTCCTTCATCAATTGGTCCGCTTCTTCTTTTGAATAAAAAGGCCCAATCGGTTTGGTTGGTGATGTAAAGGCTGGATCATTTTTATCAACGAGTACTTGGCTCACAATGGAGGCAACAGAACGTTCAATGCCTCGTGTTGCTAGTTCTTCTCGGAGGGCGTTTTGTAAGTGGTATCCAATATACCCTTGACTCATCGCGCCCGATTCGGCGAACGGCATTAATTTATCTAACCCTTTTTCTTCAGCGTATTTACCAAAAGCTAAGTGAATCGCACCGACTTGAGGACCATTTCCATGTGAGAGAATCACCTGATGTCCTTGTTCAATCATATCGACGATGGGTTTGGCTGCTTGATGTGTCAGTTTTCGTTGTTCTTCTGGATTTTCCCCTAAAGCATTACCGCCAAGCGCAATTAAAATTTTGCTCATGATGCTCCCTCCTCGTATGTTTCTTTAAATCGTAGTAAGGCTTGTTCAAAACAAGCTTTTGGTGGATGCACAATACCTGCACCTACTTGACCAACACCGGCTTCTTTATGAGCCATACCTGTATTGATGACTGGTAAGATGTTTGTTTCAATCACTTTTCTAATATCAATACCATACGCACCACCTCTAAAGTTAAGCGTTGGAATGGAATAATTGGTGTTCTCACCAACGGTGATTTCATACATTTGTTCACTATACGCAATGGCATCTTCAACGTCACCACCAACAAATTGAACAATCGCTGGTGAACCACCCATCGCAAAACCGCCGATACCCATCGTTTCAGTGATGGTACTGTCGCCTAAATCTGGTGCCGCATCGTCTTCTGTGTAACCAGGGAAGAAGAGTCCTTTCACGAAGTTCGCTGGTGCCGTGAACCATTCTTTTTCTCCTAATCCACTTACCCGAATACCAAACTCTACACCATTACGTGCCATTGTCGTAACGACAGTCGAGTAAGGGATACCATGTGCCGCATCCAAGGCTGATTTACTTGCTGGCATCGACAAGTTCAAGAAATAATGTTCATTATTTTTAATGAATCCAACGACATCACGTAACTCAGCTTGAGTAAGGTCAGTCTGTAAGAAATAATCAATGATCTCACGATAGAAGAGACTTGTTGACGCTTTATTACGGTTGTGACACTCATCACCCATGTGCAACGCTTGTGAAGTAATTGATTTTAAATCAATACCATCTGATAAAGCGATGGCTTTTTTAAGCGCCGGTGCGAACGTTGTTTCAATCCACTTTAAGCGGTCAAGTACTTCTTTAGAGTTTGCTCCAAATCTGAGCACTTTACCTAAACCTTCGTTCACCGTACAATAAGCGCGGTTACCATGGGTACGGTTTTCAATGACGTGAACAGGCATTGATGGCGAAATAATACCCGCCATTGGACCAACGGCTTGATGTTCATTCGCTGGACCAAACTCAATCTCACCACGTTCGATGAGCGCTGTTGCTTCGGACTCATCTTTAGCTAATCCTTCATACATCAGCGCACCGATAATAGCACCTTTTACAGGTCCACACATCTTATCCCAAGTAATAGGCGGTCCAGAATGAAGAATCTTTTTCTCATGCATACCTGGAATGACATTTTTCGCTTGATCAATATCAATTAAGAACGGATGTGCATCTTTGATTCGCTTAATCGCTTCTTCGTTTGCTGCTTGTACTAAATCGCTATCGATGAACTGATCAAGCGCCTCAATCAATTGAATGTTTCCACCTGCTGGAGGTCGCCAATCATATTGAACAGCTTCCGTTTGTTGTAAATCTAAATCTTTTTTAAATGTCGATGTTCCAATGTTAATTACTTTTAATGGTTGTGAAAATAATCCTTGAATGTTACCCATTTATTTAACCTCCTTCTTCGTAATCATCGCCGCTAATTGACTCATTTCTTCGTTTGAAGATGCCACATACACACCGAGTGCGCTTAAGCGATCGACTTGATTGTCGTAACCTTGCTTATCATTCTTTGTCGCACACATGTAACTAATAACCGTGACGTGACGGCCTTCTTGCTTTAATTCAGTTAATGTTTCTTTTAATACGTCAATCGATTCACCCACTGGGTCTTCATGCGCGCCGTAACCTAGTTCAAAATCAAGGAGTAAGACAGCTGTCTCTTTATTTAATAATTCTTCTCTTATCCGTTCATTTCTTAATGACGGTTCAATCATTGGGTGTGGTTTACCCTTCGTGAAATCATCATCACCCATATCAAGTAGTGTATGACCCGCGCTCACATGAATATCTTCCAGTTTTTCTTCTGGTTTTTTCGCGACGTTACTTTTCACTTCTAAGCCTTCACTTCGAAGAATTGAGAGTGCTTCTGAAGTCAGTGTCCCGCCACAGAATAATCCGCGGATATATTGTTGAGATGAGCTAAGTTGAGCTTGCTCATTTTCTGTGAATAATGTTAAGGCATTACTCATTTCCTTATCGATCGTGACAGATGAATCAAGAGCTAATACAGCTTGTCTTGCCGTCTCAATTAACGTACTTGCAAACGCTGCACCTGAAGCTTCAACGGCATCCTTGTCACCATCTAAAAATCCAACAATAACCGGTTTGTTTACTTTTTTAACTTCAGCTAATATTTTATCTTGTACTTCTTTTGCTGGTGGTTTTGATATGAGGGCAATGACTTTCGTTTGTTCATCTTCATTTAAAGCACGCAAGCCCTCAAGCATCATAATCCCACCGATATCTTTGTGTAAGTCACGTCCACCTGTTCCAATCGCTTGACTCACGCCGTAACCAAGACGGTCAATTTGTACAGCTACTTCTTGTAATCCTGTACCAGAAGCCGCGACTAAACCAATGCTTCCTTCGCGAACGTTATTCGCAAAACATAAACCCGTTTGATTCAACATCGCTGTTCCACAGTCTGGCCCCATCACAAGTAAACCTTTGTCTCGACCGAGTTCTTTTAATGCGCGTTCATCTTCAATCGTGACATTATCACTAAACATCATGACATGAAGACCTTTATTTAAAGCTAATCGTGCCTCTCTGGCAGCATATTCACCCGGCACAGAAATAATCGCTAAATTGGCATCTGGTAAATGATCAAGTGCCTGAGACAGTGTTTCAGCTGTTTTTTCTTGACCGGATTTTTTACCCGCTTTTTTCTTATTCAATGCGTCATCAATAAATTGAATCGTATCCGTTAAAGCCTCTTCACTCTCTGCCTTAACAGCAATAATTAAATCATTCTCCGTTGCTTCTTTTGCTTCATCAGTTAACAACCCAATATTATCTAATAACTCTATATTCATTGCCGTTGCCATTGAGACAACCGCTTCGTTTACGCCTTCTTTACTTAAAACTTTTCCAGATAACGACATAAGCGTTACTGAATCATGATAAGCATTCTTCTCTATGATCACTTTCGATACCATCACTAATTCCTCCTTGAATATATTTTCTATGAATGTGCTCCAACCCAACAAGAACACCGACAAGCATGTCTGTCCCTGAGGTTGAACCAATGTGTAAAAATGTTTCTAAATCTTTTAACGTCATGTCAGGGCCTTTTTCAATCACTGTTTTTAATGCCTCGTTTGTCTGACCGTAAATCATTTGCTTTAACATGTGATAACTCACCGACGTTGTTCGTTCTTTGATGTACTGAAGTAAGTCATCTTTGTATTCTAAAACGAGTCGCCACTCGGAGGTATGATAGTAGTGAAAGACACTAAACAACCCAAGTAAAAAGTCGTCTCCTGACGGGGTAAGACCAATACCTAAACCAACAAATTGTTTCATCACTTCAAGAGTTGGCCACTGTTTAAACATCATTAACCGGTCTTTCAACGCATCTTGATGTAGTGATAAAGTATCGGATGGCTGATTGTTTATAGCTACTTGATAACTACCTAATATACCTTGATCGTGACCTTTTCGAATTAAAAACTTTTTCAATTGTTTGATCATTTGTTCTGTGACCTGGACACTGTCTGGATAACGAATAAAGCGACCGCTCCATAGTTCAGCGTGGTGAAAATCAATCACGACATCTTCAATCATCAACGTATTATAACCGATTAAATAGACATTTCCACTCGGATTGATGTGTTTAACGCATGCGTTAAACACATCATCCTCAGAGATTTTTATCATATCGGGCGTTTGCACAACCTGTGACTTCGCTATTGTGACTAAACGGTCGGCTTGTATTAATTGAATATTAATCACTTGTTGATACACACCAACAACTTGACCAATCACTTGGCCCATATTCTGTCCGAGCAAATAACGCTTAAGTCCCCAATCTATTTGTTTTCCGGTTAATTTCACAAAGCACCCCTTCTCTCAGTCATTGTGTTATTATTCGTGTTTTTCATCTGGATGTTTATAGTAATTTAAGAACAGTAAACCAGCGGCCATTGCAACATAACCTAGAGCGGCTTCACTACCCGTACCGAAACCAAAAGCACCTGCGTGAATAAATCCAAAGAATGATAAGACAGCTGTAATTAAACTATATATTGCGGCCACTTTGAATTTCTTTTCAATCAAGAAAATAACAATAGTAATCAACATCATGGAAACTAAGATATCTGAAGCACCGAGTGTTGACCAACCTTCATAATAAACACCATTATCTCTTAATACATCAAAACCAATCTCACTCGCGCTTAAACCGGCAGCTGTTAAGGTGTTATTAACTTGTAAGATCACGTAACTTGCAATGAAAGGCATTAAACCTAAAATCATGGCTGGTACGTGTTTAGGATCAGCTGTTGTATAAGCTTGTGTACCGATAGTCATGGCGATATACACTAAAATAGGTAAGAGAGCAACCAGTGGAATGATGGACATCACAAGTGGCATCAATCCTACAAATGCCATTAACATAATACCGACACCTGTTGCCATTGAGTAACCTACACGTGCACCGGCTTTCTTCCAACCAGGGTGCCCGATGTAAATAATCGTTGGATAAGGACTACCTAAAAACGAACCTAAAATAGATAATAAACCTGGTACAAGCAGTGACTGAGTGGTTGGGTATTTATCCCCTTCAACTTCTGCACTTTCAATATTATCTAAACTCTCTAAGAAGTCATAAATTGCCAGCGGAATAGCTGCTGCAAGGAATGGTGAAAGGTAAGCAAATCCTTCAATCAAGTTACCAATCGCGATTGATG
The DNA here is from genome assembly GCF_900116255.1 of Halolactibacillus miurensis. GTDB lineage: Bacteria > Bacillota > Bacilli > Bacillales > Amphibacillaceae > Halolactibacillus > Halolactibacillus miurensis. The sequence continues at coordinate 45,814 of NZ_FPAI01000020.1, read as the reverse complement.
GGAAGGCAATTCTAAAACCGCTTGCTGCTTCTTGTACAGCAGATAACTCCATGTAACCTGTTGCCCAAGCCAGTACCATCCCAATAATAATGGCTAGTAAACCAGCTGGAATATTACCAGGAAGTTTTTTATGGGCAATCCAACCACCAAGTACGATCACTAATGTGAGCAATCCAATGTAAGGTGTTGAGAAAATCTCTCCCATTGGGTTCATTGCAATAAACGTTAAGGCAATACCAGCAAGTGAACCAAGTAACGCAGAACGTGGGATATATTTTTGAATGAACGGTCCAACAAAGGCACCGAGTGTCATGATAATCCCTTGTACTAAGTTCCAAGCAATCCCTGTTGACCAAGCAATCACCCAATCATTTGTTGCCGCATAGACCGGTAAAATAACACCAAAGGCGACAATGAAATAATGGGGAACACTAAGACCATACGGCATCGCCGTCATATCTTCTTTTCCAGTCTCAAGCGATTTTCTTCTTGCTTGAATCGCAAAGATAATACCACCAAGACCAATCGCTACAGCTGTACCTGGTACGATTTTTCCGTAAAGGATATCACTTGGCATATTAATCGCCGCTAGTAAACCAATCGCCGCTAAAAAGTTTGTTAATACGTTACTAAATAAACCGAAAAATCCGTTTGTATCGCCTTTGACAAACCAAGGCGTTCCTTTTGTTTGTTTACTCATTTTTCTCCACTCCTATCCTAATACGCGTAAGACATTTTCAGTTGGTGCTGTCCAACCAAAAATACCACCTTGTTGATTGATCATACGAATAGAATCTTCATGATCTTTTGGATCAAAAGCGGCACACGCATCTTCTAACATTAAACACTCAAAGCCACGGTCATTTGCTTCACGAATCGTTGTTTGAACACAAACATGTGTTGTGACACCTGCGACAATAAGTGATTCAATCCCTTTATTCTTTAAAATACTATCTAAATCTGTTTGATAAAAGGCACCCTTACCTGGTTTGTCTAGCACGACTTCGCCTGACTTCGGTTGTAATTCATCCACAATATCATGACCATATTCGCCACGGACAAGGATGCGTCCCATTGGACCAACTTCACCAATGTTACCGCCACGTCGTTGTTTACTTGGTGGAACATCTGATAAATCTGGACGATGACCTTCGCGAGTATGAATGATAAACATGTCTTTTTCGCGCGCTTTTTCTAACATTTTTTGTACGGTAGGAATAATCACATTTGTTTTTGATACGTCGTTACCCAATTGCTCACCAAATCCACCTGGATAAAGGAAATCACGCTGCATATCAATGATTACGAGTGCTGTCTTGTCTGGATCAAAAGTAAATTCATACGGTTTTGCTTCTACTGCTAATTTGTTTGTCATAATAAAACCCTCCATTAAATATATTGTGTCATTTTTAGTGAGAACAGATGACTATCGTTTGTTCATTAATGCTTTTTTTCGTTGTTATTTAGTTATTTAAATTGCTAATGGATGACTTTTCGCTTCTAACTCCCATCACCAATAACAAGGCAGCAACAGCTAAATAACTGAGAAACATAGGGAAACCTACATGGATCCCAACTGTGTCATAGTGGATGACTCCGAAATAGGACAACACACCTGATAGAACGCTTACAACACTTGCCTTTTTAAACTGTTGGTCAATAATAAAGACGAGAATGGTTGACCAGACCATGCCAATAATAATGGCGCCACTTCCTAAAGTGACTAAGCCACTATAATGAAGTCCTGTTTGTTCAATGACTTCATAACCAATTTCTTCAGCACTTGTCCCAATACTTGCGAGTGTATCCCCAATTAAGTTTTTAGCCCAATCCGCTAACCACGGGATCAGTGCTAAAATAATCGCAGGGGCATATTTTCTATCCACTTGTTGAAAAGCTTGCGCACCGATAATTAAACCGATGTAAATAAGAATAGGTAAGATGGCTTCTAATGGGATAATAGTAAGTAATAATGAGATAAGTCCTAACCATGAAATAACTAAAATAGTGATACCAGTAGCAAGGGTGTAACCAATTCTTGCCCCAGCTTCTTTCCAACCCGGATGTCCAATGAACACCGCTGTTGGGAAAGGACTACCAAACAAACTTGCTAATATACTCGTGGACCCATCAGCAATCATCGTCGTCATTGTGTCATAACGGTCACCTGCTACCTCTGCACTTTCAATATTATCGATGGTTTCAAACATATTATAGATACCTAAAGGAATGGCAGCGACAATAAATGGTGCCGCTTCATTAAATCCACTAATAATACGACTGATTGAAAAAGTAGGTAAACCAATATCAATGGTGTTTAGCGCTTCAATAAAAGATGAAACATCCATGACACCTGTCATCCAACCGATAGCCGTTCCAATGACAATCGCCACAAGACCGACAGGCACATGTTTTGGAAAGGACACTTTACCAAACCATCCTAGTAGAATAATAGTGAATGAAACGAGACCAATGTATGGTAAATCAAAAGATTGCATGGCGGGCGACATCGCAATAAACGTAATGGAAGCACCGGCAAGTGAACCAAGCATCGCTGCACGAGGGACAGCTGCTTTAATTTTCGGACCAATTAATGATCCTACCAGTTCAATCGCTCCTTCAATAAATCCCCAACTCAATCCAGCAAACCAAGCAATATAAGGATCATTTGTTGTGCGGTAGACAGGACCCATAATCAGGAACACGATCAGGAACATATGAGGGACACTCGTACCTGATGGTAAAGCCGTCACCGTATTACGTTGTTCTTTTTTGGCTAAGCGATAAGCCATCACACTATAGATGACACTGCTCGCAAAAATAGATAACCCAACAGCTGGTAAGATTGCTCCAAAAATCATGGATGTTGGAAAACCGACACCGATCAGCAAACCTGCCATGACAAGCATATTCGTTAAGTTATTCGTAAATAAACCAAAAAAGCCATCGATGTCTGAGCGTTGCCATAACTTAACTTTTAACTCAGACATGTTCTTCCCCCCTTCTGTTATGTAGCACGAATTCGTCTTACAAATTGATTATAGCAACCACGTTTCAATAAAACATTGTAGAAAAACGCTAAATGTAATCGCTTTATTTCGTCACTCTTTGATAGTTTTATTCGTAAAACTCTTGGAATGGATTAAAATAAGCCATAAATAAACAACGTTCATTCTTATAAAAAATGAACGTTGTTTATCTGCAACTCTTATTAAATATTCCTGCCTACACTGCAGCTCTTGTCATCCAGTAATGAGAGAATATGGTACCACTATCTACCTTCCGCTTAACATCACCCAGGATAAAGTCGAAGAAGTCTTCACCTGTAAAACGATACAAAAACCATTAAAAACGTCTGATTATAGATGTAAATAACGATACATTTGACAAGCGACAGCCACTTCAATCATCTTATCCCCATCATTTAAATCTACCCCTAAGTCCTTTAACTTCTGGATTCGGTAGCGTAATGAATTATAATGAATAAACATCTCATCTGATGTTTTTTGTACGTTACCATTATTTTTAATTAAGGCAGACAACGTATGCATTAAATCCATATCCTTTTTATTATCATATTGAATGATATCACCAATATACTCTTCAATAAATGCTTGCATCTTCTCTTCATCTTTCATTAATGGGAATAATTTAAATAAGCCCAGTGATTGATAAAACTTGATATAGGGCGCTTTATTTTGATGTTTATAAATATCATGAACAAGACGTGCATGTTGATAACCCGACTTAATGTCTTGCAGTCGCTCGATCGGTTCAGAAATACTCACTGAAAAAGCCCCTAGAGGGGTTAAGTTTTTTACAATTAACTCCGCCAGCGTTCTTAGTTTTTCCTGTAACCGCGTCTCAAAAGCTAAACTAATAAACACAACCAGCTCCTCTTCAAAATAAGCAACCTTGCCATTCGACAAAGGAATATCAAACACATGACTGACCGCTTGTTCGATTTTTTCAGAGTCCAATACTTTCGTATACGACGAGATTCTCTTTTCCGTGTTCTGTTCCATTGAACGAATGACTAAAATAACATTAGGAAAATGCAAGTGCCATTTAAACACTTTAGCCTTATCAATAATCTCTGATTGAGATTGATAACGGGCATTTAAAATATCACGTAAGAAACTGTCTAGATAATTACGTTCTTTTTGTTGAATCGCGGCCTTTGTTTGCATCAAGTAGGCAAGCAGAATAATGGCTTGTTCCACAATAATGCTTAACGTCTCTTGGCTACTCGTCTCATTCTTTAACACCATTAAGTAACCAAACAGTTTTTTACCTGCCATAATCGGTTCAAATAACACATCATCTTTTGTATATGTTTGATTTAAACATTCCACGATGACCTGCTGTCTCATATCTTCTTCATTCATTAAATAATAAAGACCTTTTTCACTCATGACTACTGACTCAAGCTCTATACTTGTGGCTTCGATTTGTAAGTGTGCGTCTAAAATAATAATCGGAGCTTCTGAGAGTTCGGATAACGCCTCAACAAACTGTGTCATATCGGAACCTTCTAATAAAAAGTGATGCAGACGGCTAGCGATCGTTTCGCGAAACTCTAATAAGGTTGTCTTTTTATCTAGTAGTTCAGTGAGAATATAATTCGTTAAGGTCGATAAATTAGCATCACTCGGTAAGATGAGAATCGGGAATTGATGTTTTTCTGCTTGTTCAATCATATAATCAGGCACTTCGGGTAAATAGCGCCCTAGCTTAATGGCCACGCCAGCCAGGTTTTGTTCACTCAACCGCACAATAAATTCATGCAACGCGTCTTCATCATCATAAATCGGAAATAATGTCGTAAAAAGCAATCCTTGCTCATCCACATAAGGATATATATCAGGCACTTCCATAACATTGACGCTTTTAATTTCATGAGACAAGCCCCCGCGTCCTGCGATGACCGTCACATCTTTAAATGGTGTCATCTCTAATAGTCGTTCAATTGATAACATATTTATCATCCTTTGCCTAATTTTTATTAAATTATTGTCTAGTTTTGACCTTGTTTTGCGAATAGACCTTCTGTAACATAAACACCCGAATACACAAGGAGGTTATTATTTATGGAAAAACATGTCCATGTCTTTCATCATCCACTTATTCAACATAAGCTCGGCATTATTCGTGAAGAAAGTACAGGTCCTAAAGAATTTAGAGAACTTGTTAATGAAATAGCTAAATTGATGGCTTACGAAATTACCCTTGATTTACCATTAACGGATGTCACCGTTCAAACGCCTGTCGCAAAGACAACTGTCAAGCGATTGAGCGGTAAAAAATTAGGTATTGTGCCTATTATGCGCGCCGGCTTAGGCATGGTTGATGGGATTTTATCATTAATTCCTGTCGCAAAAGTAGGACATATTGGTCTTTACCGTGACCCAGAGACATTAGAAGCCATCGAGTACTATGCCAAGCTTCCAGAAGATGCTGGCGAACGAGAACTGATTGTAGTAGATCCTATGCTAGCAACAGGTGGCTCTGCTTCTGCAGCCTTAACCGCTATTAAAAAACGCGGAGCTAAAAACATTAAATTCCTCTGTTTAATTTCTGTTAAAGAAGGCATCGATCGCATTCATCAAGACCATCCTGACGTTCCGATTTATACCGGTGCGATTGACCCAGGTCTAAATGAAAAGAGCTATATCGATCCTGGCTTTGGCGATGCAGGCGATCGACTATTCGGTACGAAGTAATTTTGTGATTCATTCAAATGTCCAACCATTATAACGCTTCCACAAAGAAATAACCAGAGAAAAAACACCTGTATACCATCAGTAAAATTGATGTTTTACAGGTGTTTTTCCTATATGATCCTTATTTTAGTAATTGTTCGATTTTCTTAACATGTCTTGCCGTCGCTGGGATAAAGACGTACAGCTGATCACTCTTCTCTAACGATTGAAGTTCTGATAACGTACTGGCCCGGATGCCATACCAATCATTTTCTAGTATCAGTTGGTCTTGTTGATCTATCTGAATAGTTGTCGTATCAATCATATCGTCAATCGGCGCTAACACCTCTTCTAACATCATTAATTCCGCCATCGTTTGATCAATCACAAATAAATCAATTTGTCCGACCGCAAGACTAGTAGATAATCTTTCAATAGATTGCATCCCATTTTCCGGAATCTTACCATTTTCATGATAAATATGATCCACATACACATCAAATGTTTCATGGGAAAAAGCTTCCTCTATCTCTTCAATTCCTGCTAGAGAAGTACGGCTTAATATCGTGACCACGACAGGTTCTTCGTCCTTACTCATGAAGCCATCAACCATTAACCAGATAAATAGTAAAAAACAAAGACTGCCGATGATGATGCCTTTATAATATTCCCACACATAATCTACTTTTTCTTTTGTCGTCATCCCTTGAAATGCTTCTTTAAGCTTCACCTGCATCCCCTCCGCACAAACAGATGTAACCAGGCCGCTTGGCCTGGTACTCATCTATATATTCTTCCTTTTACTTTTCATCATTGACGACTTCGACGTGATAATTTACTTCTTGGTCTACATGAGTCTCAATCTTATCTTTGTGACTAACCGTAAAAGTGGCACCTAAGTGACCCTCTGTTGTGTAAACAGGTAAGACAACGTCTGTTCCTTTATCTAAATGATAGACTTTTAGCGTTAAGTCTTCAAGATAATCATAAACAGGTTTTACATCATAGTGTCCGATTGGTAACACCGTATTTTCTCTCACGAATAGTGGGAGACTCATAAAGTCGTAAGTCTCTTTCACCCACGTGCCACCGTCCTTTACTTCACCTGATAACAGGTGCGTCCATTTACCTTTTGGTAAGTAGTAAGACGCTTGTCCCACTTTATTAAAGATTGGCGCCACTAGGATACTCTCACCTAACATATATTGTCGATCAAGTGTATCACAAATCGGATCTTCTGGAAATTCAACATGCATTGAACGCATAACCGGAATACCTGTTTGACTATTTTCAACCGCTAAGCGATACAGATAAGGCATTAGTGTGTTTTTAAGCTTGGTAAACTCGCGAGCGACATCCACTGCCTCGTCATCAAAGTTCCAAGGCACACGATAAGAAGCACTGCCATGGAACCGGCTATGACTCGATAATAACCCAAATTGCGTCCATCGTTTAAATACATCTGGCGAGGCAGTACTTTCAAATCCACCAATGTCATGACTCCAATAACCAAAGCCAGATGTAGTAAGTGATAAGCCACCTCTGAGACTTTCAGCCATTGCTTCATACGTTGAATCACAGTCTCCACCCCAGTGAACCGGGAATTGTTGACCTCCCGCAGTTGCTGACCGGGCAAAGACAACAGCATCCTGTTCACCTTTTGTTTCTTTTAATAAATCAAAAACGACTTGATTATATAGATAACTATAGTAATTATGCATCTTCATCGGATCTGAGCCATCAAAGTAGACGACATCCGTTGGAATTCGCTCACCAAAATCGGTCTTGAATGAGTCAACCCCCATATCCACTAACTGTCGTAAATGGTCTTGATACCATTTCACCGCCTTTGGATTGGTAAAGTCCACAATCCCCATGCCCGCTTGCCAGCGGTCCCATTGCCACGTATCACCGTTTGACTTTTTAATCAAGTATCCTTGTTCATGTGCTTCTTTAAATAAGGGAGATTTTTGAGCAATATACGGATTAATCCAGACACAAATTTCTAAGCCTTTATCTTTTAAACGCTTCAGCATCGCTTCAGGGTCAGGGAAGTTTTTCTTATCCCAAATAAAGTTCGTCCATTCAAAGCCTTCCATCCAGAAACAATCAAAATGGAAAACACTTAAAGGGATCCCTCGCTCGGCCATCCCATCAACGAAGTGGGTGACCGTCTCTTCATTATAATCAGTCGTAAATGATGTCGATAACCATAAACCAAACGACCATGCTGGTGGTAAAGCAGGACGGCCTGTTAGTGCGGTGTAACGATTAATCACTTGTTTAGGGGTTGGGCCATAAATAAAGTAATAATCTAATTTCTCACCTGGAACACTCCACTGTGTGCGTGAGACGAGCTCTGATCCCAATTCAAAACTTACTTTTTCAGGATGATTCACAAACACACCATAGCCTTTATTGGATAAGAAGAAGGGGATGTTTTTATAAGATTGCTCAGAACTTGTCCCACCATCTTCATTCCAGATATCAACTGACTGACCATTCTTAACAAACGGTGTGAAGCGTTCACCTAATCCATATAAATACTCACCAACACCTAAAGTCAATTGGCCACGCATATATGTGTGATCATCTGGACCAGTAATCCATGCGAGTGATTTTTGATCTGCTTCAGCAATCTTTCCAACGGCATCAGCAAAAATCATCCGAAAATCTTCCTTATCAATCGATAAGTTCAACTCACCAGAAGACAACGTAATGGTTTTTTCTTGGTCATCAATCTCTATTTTTTTTAATTCTTCATGAAGATGAAAGTTTGGATATTTCGGTTTTTCCCCTTGATAATGCCACGTTTCTACATGAATCACATTTTCCATCGGTGACGATAAGGTAATAGTTAACAGTGGACCATCGAGTGTGTCTCCACGATGATTAATATATTTACACGGTGCATACAATGTCACCGCTTCTTCTTCTACTTTTGTATCATATACGATCCTTGGAAAATGTATCTCATAACCTTCTTTTACTAACCAGTTTCCATCAGTAAATTTCATTTTTTGTTCTCTCCTTCACTTGATGCTTAATTCCCTTTGCCTTTTTTTGCGAAAGGTATGTATGTCAATGATTCTTCAATATAATGCGCTCCATATGTATAGAATAAGATGAGCCTAATCCGATTGGGACTAGGCCATCTTAAATTATTTGTTCATTTTATATACGCTTAGAAGCTAATCCAAAAACGACTTAATTCGTTCCCCATAACTCACGGACACTTTGAGTCAATTCTGTCATTTCTTGATTTAACTGTTCAACACCCGCATCTTCTAATTCTTGTAGCATATTATCCCAAAGGCCATCAAATTCAGCTGGGTCAGCTAATATGGCTTCGGTAATCCGTTGTTCTGTAATATCATCCGCACGTTGTTGGATGATTTGTAAATCAGAACCTGACGGAATAGAGAAGTTTGCGGCGGCACCGTGATTAGAAATCTCTAATTCATCTTGAGCTGGGAACCAGTCAATCCACAATTCCATACCATACGCGGCTAACGCGTCTTTTTCTGGTGCGAGTTGGCCTTCAATGACCTGTTCTTTATTGTCACGAGTAATGGATTGGCCATTTGAATCTACTGCCGCAGTTCCCCATTGTGGGAATGGATAGATATAATAGCCAACACCTGATTCTTTAGAGTAATTAGCATCTGTTTCAAGTTTTTCTCGAACCTCATCAAACATGACGCGTTCGCCGTCAACAACTTCATAGTGTTCACCTTCAACACCCCAGTTGACAAGGATTTGTGCTTCTTCTGATGCCATCCAATCTAAGAAATCAAAAGCTTCCTCTTGATGTTCTGAAGTCGAAGAAATCGCAATACCCCATCCACCAGCAAAACCATAATCTTTTAATGCTTGATGTGTTTTTGATTCATCTAATACAACTGGAAGTGGTGCGAAAGTACGGTTTTCCATGCCATCTTGAATAAGGGCACTACGCGCATCACCAATATTCCAATCTTGGTCAGCCACTGACAGCACGCGACCGGTAGATAATTTTGAAATATACGTCTCTTGTGTTTGGGTAAATGATTCTGGGTCAAGTAATCCTTTAGCATTCATACCATTTAACCATTTGAAATACGTTCTAAATTCATCTAACACGAACTTATATGTTGCTTCCCCTGTATCATTATCAATGACCCATTGGCCATCATCTGGGAATCCACCCGCAAATCCAGCTGGATTTCCGACAGTAATTAACCAGCGCCAATCAGATCCTTGAAGTGATAAAGGTATCGTTGACTGACCATTAATTTCTGGATACATGTCATGGTATTCCGAAAGTGCTGCTTCAAAGTCTTCTAATGTATCAATTTCAGGATAGCCTAATTCACGTAATACTTCTAATTGAATTTGGAATGTTCCTGATGTTTCTAATGGTTGATTTTCAACACCGTACGTTCCTACTTGATAAATACTTGGGTCATCAACGGAGTTACGTAAACGGTCAATTTGATCACCATAAAGGGCTTTTAAATTGTCACCACGCTCTTCAATCATGTCATCTAACTTAATAACACCACCAGCATCGATTAACTTACCTAAATCACCTTTAGCAAAGATTAAGTCAGGATATTCTCCACCGGCAATCATTAAAGGAATGGCTTCATCATTACCACCAACCGGATAATCCATCTCTAAATAGACACCTGTTGCCTCAGTGATTTTTTTAGCCACTGGATCGTCAAATGTCTTTTCAGCGCCATCTGAACTGAAAAATGTCAAGGTGACCGGTTCATCTGAACCATTATCTTCGGAACTATTATCGGTATTATCGTTATCACTACCGCCATCTGATGAGTCATCACCACAGGCAGCAAGTGTTAACAATCCTACCAACATCAACATAAATAAAACGGATAAATGCTTTTTCATTTCTTTAACCCTCCATTTGTTTAAATATTTATATTAATTTTCATTAATACCAACATCATTCACACATTTTAATAACGATTAAGATTTAACTGCCCCTAAAGTCAAACCGGTAACGAAGTATCGTTGTAAAAATGGATATACCATCAAAATTGGAACAGTGGCAATAATCGTAATCGCCATTTGAATTGATTGGGGATTCGTTCTACCTGCAACGTATTCAGCATTACCTGAGGTAATATCGCCACCTGACATTTGGGTGTTGTCAAGTATTTTCATTAATTCAAATTGCAGTGTTGTAAGATTCTCATTTGCTCGAGCATACAAATACGTATCAAACCAGTTGTTCCATTGACCAACGGCTAAAAATAACGACACGGTCGCGATGACCGGTAACGATAAAGGAATAATAATCTTCCAAAAAATCGTAAAGTCATGAGCCCCGTCCATTTTTGCCGATTCTGTTAACGCTATTGGAATCCCGTCCATAAAGGACCTGATGACGATGACGTTAAAGGCATTGAGTAACATCGGTAAAATATACACTAAGAAATTGTTCATTAAACCGAGTTCTCTTATCAGTAAGAATTCAGGAATTAATCCACCACTAACAAACATCGTAATGACTAAGATAAAACTAACCGGACCATTAAAAACAAAATCGCGTCGACTCAATGTGTAGGCAAGCATCGTACTTGCAAGTATGCCGGTTGCCGTACCGACAACCGTACGTAAAACAGACATACCAAATGCTCCTAGCAACCGATCATTACCATTAAAAATATATTCATAATTCGCCCACGTGAATTGTCGCGGGAAAATGTGCAAGCCACCTCGAGCTGTATCAGTCGCATCATTAAATGAAATAGCTAAGATATTAAGAAACGGATATAGCGTCACGACAACGACAACCAGCATAAAAATAAGCAATACCATGTCGAATGCGGTAAATTTTTTCTTTTTCATTTTTGCTCCTCCTCACATGTATACGGTCTCATTAGAAGACACGTCCTTCACCGATTTTCTTGGCAAATCCGTTCGCAATTAAGATTAAAATCACACTAACAACAGATTTGAAAATACCAATCGCTGTACCGAAGGAGTAGCGGAACATACCGATACCATAATTTAATGCATACAAATCGATCACAATAGCTTTATCCATCACGATATTATTCCCCAGTAGCATCTGTTTCTCAAAGCCAATATTGATCAAGTTTCCAATACTTAAAATAAGTAAGACAATGATAACAGAACGAATACTTGGTAACGTGATATGCCACATCTGACGCAAGCGAGAAGCCCCGTCCACTTTGGCTGCTTCATAAAGTTGTGGATCAATACCCGCCATAGCCGCAAAGTAAATAATCGCATTCCAACCGGTCGATTTCCACACTTCAGCTGAAGTGACAATGCCCCAGAACATCCCCGGTTTAGCCATGAAATTTATCGGATCATCTAAAATTCCAATTGAGGTTAGTAAACCATTGATTGGTCCTTCAATCGATAACATCGTCGTGACAATATTAGCAACGATGACCCATGACACAAAGTGAGGTAAATAGGAAATCGTTTGTGTTAATTTCTTGAATTTCAAGAAACGCATTTCATTTAATAATAAAGCAAAGGTAATCGCAGCTAGTGTGGTAAAAACCAGTCCTAACACACCCATCCCGATCGTATTTTCTAATGCCCTGAAGAATGTCGGTTCATTGAATAAATCTCTAAAATGTTTAAGCCCTACCCACTCATTTCCGAAAAATCCGTTTTGTGGTTTATAGTCTTGAAAGGCCATTAGCCAACCAACAACTGGAATATAACGAAAAATTATTAACCAAAGAACAAAAGGTAATGACATCGCAATCAACATTTTCTGCGACATCATTCGTTTAAAAAATGATTGTCTGTTTGATGCGACCGTTAATTTTCTTGCGTTTTTTGAAGCTGTCCCTCCTACGGTAACCGTTGTCGTATGTTTACTCATTTTTCTCTCTCCCTTACATTTAAGGTCTCGATAACTCCCTACGAATTAACTACTTATAGTGTATTAGAAATCGCTTACAACGAAAACCTAATGAATAAGTGTTAAAATCCAGTCAAAAATAGTGATGACTTCAAACGGCCTAACAAACAAGAGATAAAAACAAGTAAAAACGAGAGTACGTCGTCTCTCGTTTTCATTCATTGACTATTATTTAACTCTTCATCATGTGAACACTTATCAAGTGTAGCGCCTCATTTCTACCATTATTCATTCGAATGTATGACGCTAACCATAGCGTTGACTACTTCGTTCACTTGACTCTTTTCAATAATAAAATCATTGACACCGTCGACAAATGCCGCATAGTGTGTGGCATCATATTCACTAAAAACGACCACGACTTCTTTTATACCGTCTTCGGTATTGATTTTATATGTTAAACTTATGTCTCTTGTTGGCATCACCTCAACATTGCTTCGCTCTGTCCCTTGTAAGCCGGCAAGTGCGGTGTATTGTTTTCTAACCATGCTTGCGTCTAATGCCGCATCATTTGCGGTAAAGACGGTCGTTTTATCATCACCTTTACCTTCTGTTTCGACATGTAAGGCGTGCACGCTATCTTTTGTTGTGATCATTAATTCATCTAATGTGTCGAGTGCGATGACTTTAATGAAGCCATCATGAAACGCTTCTGACGGGGTACTAAAGACACGAACCACCTCATTTGCTAAGGTAAAGACTTGATCATCATTCTTAAACGTAGCATAATACGTGTTTTGCGAGGCTGGCTTACCGATTATCATCACCTTTTCACTGTCAGCAGATGTAAAAGCGATCGTGAAAGCACTCTCTGTTAAACCCGTTATCTCATCCGCTTTGTCTACCATGACAAGTTCTTCAAACGATAAGCTACTTAACGTTTGAACGAAAGTTTCCGTGACAGAATAAGAGGTGAATTGCGGATAATTGAAAGGCTGCTTGAGGAACCATCCTGTAATGTTTGCGAGTGACTCCGCTTCTGTAAAAGGATTTTCTCTCGTCAACTCAATCACTTCTGTTTCATTGTCAATGGTGACAGTGTCAATGGTTGATAATTCACTTAACAACGATCGATCTAAAAATGCTTCCGCATAGAACGGGAACTGCTCCACAAGGTCTCGATTCACTAAATAAATATCGCCTGTTTGATCATCGCTAACATAATAAGCGGTCTGTGCCATATTTAGTTCACCAATCGCTAACTTTTTCTCTTTTTCATCTTGTTTGATTTTCAAAGTAATCAGTGGAAAATCTAATCCGACATCTTTACGGTTAACGTTGGCTCGTTCACCTTCCCATAAACTTAAACGTTGGAGACTTTCCGTTACAATTGCTTGATCTGTCTCTTCCGCACGTCCAGCCACCGTCCAACTTCCCTCTGTTTTTTCTAGCACAAAACCTTGCTCTGTAAGAAAATTAATCGCGGTTATAGTCGTTGGTTCTTTAATAAAGCTATAGCTTTCCGTTTCTTCTGGCGTTTTTTCTGCCGGTTGATCTTGAATCGCTAAGTCTTTTTCTTTAGTCAGTTGAATAAAGAAGAGTATTGCAATAGCAATGATGATGACTACGATAAGTATAAGTCCTTTCTTTTTCATGCTTTATTTCTCCTTTCCCTGATCCTTTTGAAAACTATCTTGTAAGATTATAAACGGCTGTTTTAAATTATACATCATAAAGAAGGCAATGAAGCTCATTAAAAACAAACTTAAAATACCTGGCATGTAGTAAAAGATAATCCCAAAAGATATCAATGTTGTCGCATTAAGAACGGTCACTTTAAAAAATCGAAACACCGCATAAGTAGAGACAACAAACAAACTTTTCAGCCCTGATTCAAATCGAGTTAAAATAGGAAAACCATACATCGCTATCACGATCACACCAACCATTAAGATGAGAAAGACCATCGATAAAAATGGCGCAAACAGATTAGCATAATAGAGATCGACAATTAAAATAAGTAACAGTGTTGATATAATCAGCCAGTAACTCATAGCCGTTTTAAAATTCACCCTAAAGTAGTGCCAAAAGGTTTTTGTTGGGGCGATAATTTTATCTTCAATCAACTTATCCATTGTTTTCAATAACCCCGCAAAAGCTGGACCGAATAGTAAAAGCGACACATAATATAAGAAAATATTTTTTATAGTAAATTCTGAAAAATAATAGACGAAGATAAATGGACTAATAAGCACCATAAAATAGACATTGGTGATAAAGAAACAATAGACATAGTTTGCTATCTGATAAATAAGCCGGTCCATGATATTTTGATTCATGATGTCAATCCCTTTCTAAAGATAACTGATATTCTTTCGGACTTTTGCCAACATGCTTTTTAAACTTTTTATAAAAATAATCCATATTGTTAAAGCCGACAGCTTCTGATACTTGATAGATTTTAATGGTTCGATTTGTTAGGAGTTGTTTAGCTTTTTCTATACGGAATCGTTCCAAATAGACATGAAAGTAGTCTCCTGTATATTTTTTAAATTTCTTACCGAGGTAAGAACTATTGTAACTAAACATTTCAGCCAGCACTTTTAAACTCAAATCCTTGGCGTAATAGTGATGGACATACGCGACCACTTTCTCCATATCATCATCAGCATTAAATTGAAAGCCGGTCATCTGGTTAGACATCGCCCATATTTCTTCTATCAACTCATCTAACAAATCAAATAAATGATCCGCATCGACGATAATTTCATACCATTCATTTTTTGATGTCATGGTTACTTCAGGATACTGTTCTTTAACTTTATCAGTGAGGTGTAAAACAAACTCAAACATCCGCTGTTCTACACGATCTTTCGTCACGCTGTTTGTTTGAAAGTAGTGAATAAAATCTTCTTTGACACTTGAAAGAATCACTTTATCTTTAAATTCTAACGCATGAATAACCCGTTGAATAAAGGCGTGTATATTCAGTGGTTGCTCTTGTTCATGATTACTTTTAAGAACGTGCTTGGTCGTGTATACAACTTGTGATGGAAGGACATAAATGACTTGCTCTGCGTCTTGAATCGTTTGAACTTCGGAAGACAGTTTGTGGATATCATCAACCGGTTCAGATAAAATCGCGTAAGCCTGTTCATCAATTAGTTTTTTAATTAAGACGACCGCTTGTTTAAAATCATCTTTCGTATCGTCTGTGGCACTTGGAAAAACTAAGTAACTGAGATAATCCTTAAATATCACAAAAGACTTCGTAATTTTATGTTCTTCAAATAAAGTTTTCAAGCGCCGCCGACTTAATGCTTTACGAAAGAAAATAGCGCCGATTAAAAATGGTCCTGGTATCGTCTTTAATTCACTATGACCTAACCAATCATTCGTTCGGCCATCAATAACGGCTCGCCACGCTTCATGAATGGATTGTTCTTTGAATTGAGAAATTTGTGAATGGATTTGTTCCTCTTGTTTAATATTTTCTTTCATCTCTAACAAACAGTCGACTAATTCATCTTCATCAATGGGCTTGAGTAGATACGCATCGACACCTAACTTAATTGATTCTTTGGCATAATCAAAATTCGAATAACCTGATAAAATGATAAATCGACCGTCATATCCTGCTGCTTTTGCTTCCGTTACTAATTCAAGCCCGGTCATTCCAGGCATCTTAATATCGACAAAGACGACATCTGGGCGGTGTTTAATAATGGCCTTTAGGCCTTCTCTCGCATGGCCATAATCCCCTTCAACTGAAAAACCAAGAGCTTCCCAGTCAATCACATGACGCATGCCCTCTCGAATAATCGGTTCGTCGTCGATAAACATGACTTTATACATCTTAACTACCTCCCCAAACCTTACGTTAATCTCTTTTTGGCAACCGTAACGTCATTGTTGTGCCTACGTTTTTAGTGCTCTCAATCGTCAATCCATAATCTTGACCATAATACAGCATCATCCGTTGATGAACATTTCGAATCCCAATTCGTCGACCATTTAAATGGTCTGTCACGGTTAAGCCCTGCCTTACCTCTAATAGCCGTTTCGTTGTCATTCCCACACCGTTATCAGTGACAGCGATGATGATATCGTCTTCTTGTTCTCTAACTGTAAGTGTCAGATGTCCACGTTGTTCTTTTGGTTCAAGTCCATGAACGATCGCATTTTCTACAATGGGTTGGATCAACAATGGGAATACTTTATAATCATCTAACCCCGGGTCGACTGCTATCGTGTAACTAAAATGATCGCCAAAGCGCATCGCTTGAATCTCTAAATAATTTTCTATTAAATTCAGTTCATCCTTCAGCGCTACAGGACGATCGGTTCTTTCCAATGCTTGACGCATCATTTTACTTAACTTTTTGATTAACGTGGCGACATCTGGATCTTTATTTACGAGGGCTTTCATCCGAATCATCTCTAATGTGTTATATAAGAAATGCGGGTTAATCTGACTAGACAACATCTTAAACTCAGATTCTTTCTGTTGACGGTACCAACGTTCTTCTTTTATTTTATGGATATACACTTCATCAATGAGTTTTTGTAGACTTTGCGATGTCTCATAAAGCTCATCATACGCCTCGCCTATTTCATCTGTTCCGACCATCTTTGGTTCAATGTTAAATTGACCACGAGCGACACGTCCCATTGCACTTTTCAATGTGTTAATTCTCGTGTTAAATGTCCGAATGAACACTCTAAAGCCAATCAAGGAGACAATAAGTACACCGATAATAATCAGATAACCTTGCAAGAAAATTTGATTTGGTTGGGCCATTAACATCTCTAACGGGATGATTGAAGCCAGTTGTAAATCGTTTTGGAGTGACTTTTCAGGCTTTAGACGGCGAACATTTATCTTTACATCTTCTCCTTCATACATATCATCAAATAACAACGTTTGATCTAATTCTTCGTCAGTGAAACCGGACAGAAACGTTGGTTTCATAAATTGTTTTTCTGAATCACTCGCATACACAATCGTATCATTATCTAAAATGATATACGTGTCATGAATCTCGCTATTAATCATCCGTCTTAATTTATCCATTGACACATAGATATTGACCACGCCTAAGTATTGATTTTCTGTCCCATACACGGCTCGGGTTAAGGTAAGATATCGCTCTTTTGTCCAGTGTTCTTCTTTAATGAGCCAACTGATCCGTCCTTGTTTTTCTTTGGCTTCTTGATACCAATCGGTTTGTTCAATTGCCTCATCAACGGAAATAAAGTATGAGTTTGAAATCATGGAACGTTCCATAAAGAATTGAATATTCTCAATCTCCTCGTAAAATTCTAAAAAATTATCAAAAACCGGATAGTTTGCATAGGCTTGATATACTTCAAAGTTAGAATCGTACGTCTCTGTTAAAAGCGATTCAATCCCTTTATCCAAATAAACAAGATCTGATGCTTGTGTCACACGATTGATCGCATTTTCGAGTTGTAATTCTACTTTTTCTAAGTTTGCCTCTGCTTCAAAAATGGCATTGTTCACAACAACGTCTCTGACACTAATATTTAAATAAAGGCCAACTAAAATAAGAGGGAAAGCTGTGGCAATTAAATAACCCCCCATGAGTTTTTTACTGATTTTCAGATTGAGTAACAGCTCTTTTAGCCTTCTCATCCGTTGACCTCCTTTCCTTTACAACTCAATTTCGATAATGACTGGTTGGTCTTTGTTTAATTCAGCAACATAACCATTAGCTAAATGGTTATGTATCTTTGCCTTTGGATATAGCGGTAATTTAAATTGTACCGCTTGTCTCACTCGACTTACAAGCGATAATTTGACGCGTTTTTCTATTAAATCCCACTTTAAGTTTAACACTTCCATCATATCTGGTAGCTGTAAGCCTTGGATTTCACCCGCTTCAATATCTGTCGGTAAGGCTTGTAATAGATAGAGCGTGTGATGATGATAATCAGCCAACATTTCATGAATCACTTGCGGGAAAGCACCATTTCCATCAACATTAAATACTTCCCGGTTGTTATAGTGACTCATCATTAATGACGGATAAAAACAATCATGATTAATTAACATCATAAAAATATCCTTAATCATATCTGGCAAATGAAATTGCGTTGCTAGAAGCGCGCTATGCATTCTTCCATGTGTCGATGTCGTATCACCCTCATCACTATCTAACCAGGCTTCTCTTCTTTTATCAAAGGCTATTCGCGCGGCTTTAAAAAGTTCGGGTGCCGTTTCTTCGGTAAACTCACGGCTTTGAAAAATGGGATAAAGATGAGAAAAATGACGATGATTATAGTTTTCTTCCTTTTCATTTGGTAACCATTCTTTTAAAGCACCCGCTTCATTGATCCGATAAGCTGGTAGTTTTTCTTTCATATGTGTGAGAGTTTCTATTTTTTTCTCATCGACATCTAACACGTGATAACTCGCAATTAAATTCGTCAATACTTCTTTTAATACCGCAATATCTTGCGTGGCATTATCCGCACAACCATTTTCAGCAGAGTAAGACGGACTAAAGCGATAGGTGCCGTCTGGGTCCTCTATGAGAAAATCTTGGAAAAATAAGACGACTTCTTCTAAATACGGAACACATCTATGTTTAAGAAACTGGGTATCCTGTGTATACCGGTAGTATTGATAATACCAGTGACCTAACCAACCAGCACCTGCGGTATAAAATAAGAGTGGCCAGTCTTTATTCCAATGAATGTGATGACCATGTGAACTCGCGTGGATGGATGAAAAAATCCCGCGACAACCATAGTATCTTCGAGCATTTTCTCTAAAGTCCGGTAGTAACGAATCAATTAAGTCAAAGAACCCAAACAAACCTTCTTCAAAGTGTCCCGATAATGCTTGAGCAATCGATAGTTGGACATTCGTATCAAACGTATAATCACCACTCCATGCCGGTGAAAATGTTCCGCTCCAAATCCCTTGAAGATTGGGTGTCACTTGACCAGAAGAAGCGATATACATATAGCGACTGGCATCATATATTTTTTCAAGCAGCGTAAGGGGTAATGTTTGTTTATTTTGCGCATCAACCATTAAAGCCGTGAAACTGTCATCTATTTTCTTATCTTTCTTCAATGTTAATTGTACGCGGTCAAATAACTCTTGATGGATGGCACGATGTCGACTCAATAACCAGTGGTAATCGGTAATCTTTTCACATAATGGCGGTGACATTAGTGTTGGTTCAATTCTAAATAGAAACACGATTTCTTTCGTATCGGAGATACGCATATGGTTACCCTTTGTTGCAACTTTTCCACCGTGTGTCTCGAACTGTCCATTCACTGTATAACCACCCTCTTTAAAGGTGTAGTTATAGTGCCATTTAAACTGATTATTTTGGAAGAAGAAGGCACCAGAGAGTTCTTCTTTGTCATAGATTGTTGGTATCATCGTCACATCAAGCAAACCATCTAAATTTCTTACTCTATATACGATAAGATCGTCTCGACGTGAAACAAAGGATTGGGTGACGATTCTTTCTTCTCGATGTTCATAGGTTACGGTTGCTTCACCTGTTTGATAATTTAACTGACGTCGATAGGCCTTTGGTTCTTCCTCGTGATGAAAATCAAAGGAACATTCAAAACTTGGCACGTAAGGGTTTGACATCGTTAACCCTTGATACCCTCGTCTGAGTGCCTCTTTTTCGTAACGTTCAATCGCTTGGTCATAGCCAAATAATTGAATATCCAAACGCAGCTGTCCAAATAAATCAGACAAGTCAGGTACCGGTTGTTGGTTTTTCGTTGGTAAAAACAGTTGACCATGATTGCCAATGACGGTATCTCTTTCCGGGTCACCAAACACAATCATCCCCATCTTACCATTACCTAAGACAAGGCCTTCCTCCCAGTTGTTGGCTGGTTGGTCATGCCAAATACCTTTCGTTGGTTTTTCTATAAAAGTCATAAACGTCTTCCTCCTTCTTCAATTTTCCATTTTATGAGTGTCACTGGTAGATCAGTAGTCATCGTTAAGGTCGCATCGACTATATCCATTGATCCTTGATAGTACAGGATTGTATAGCCTTCTAATCGTTGACTGTCTATAAGTGTTAGAGAATGGCTATTAAGTTGAACATCAAGCTGATGCTCTACATGATTGTGTATCGTTAAGGCTAACGTATCTTTAGGTCCCATTGACACACCACCATAATGAAAGGCACCTGAAGAATCAACCTTCACGACGGTCTGTTCTAACTCGTCACGGTCTAAATGTAACAGATCGCCACTAGCTAATTGGTAGTCATCAAACGTTTCTGCGAAGTACACGTGATTTTTTTGTCTTTCAGCTAACTTTTGACCTGGCAACGTCAATGGGCTCGAGCGGTAAAAAATATCTCTCGAAGAAAATCCCAATGCGACTTGAATCGTATCTGAAATAAGTCGCATCTCTCGACAACGTGGATCAAATTGATGAAAGGCTTCTTCATTTATTTCAAATGAGACAACACGCTGCTCAAATGGTTCAAGCATGATTTTCTCAAAACCAATGAGCTGTTTTTTCGGTCGTTGTTGTTGTGATTTTATTGTACGGGCATAAACTTGGCACACATCCGTCACCGCCAAATCATGAGGATTGCTGAAAGTCACATCAATCTCTAGACCACTTGTTAACAGGCCAGCTGCTTTCACTTTCACATCTTCAACTGTCAATGAGTGATAAGTTAAACCGTGACCAAACGGGTATAAGACGGCATCTTGAAAATATAAATACGTTCGATTATTTCTAATTATGTCATAATTCGTAAGAGATGGTAAGTCTGTTTCGGATTGATACCACGTCATAGATAATTTTCCTGTAGGAGAAACATCCCCTGCGATCACCTTAGCTATGCTCTCACCGAGTACTTCTGAGCCATGTGCAGAATAAAGAATCGCTTGTGGTCGGTGATTTTTAAAAGTAAACGCATAGGGATAACTGGCGATAATCATTAAAATGACCTGTTTATTTTGCCTTAAAACAGCTTCTATTAATTGTTGTTGGTGCTCAGGTAAAGCGAGTGTCCGCCGGTCTTCTGTTTCTCGACCATTAATCATCGGATGATTCCCTACACAAAGCACCACCGTTTCTACTTCTCGGGCCATTTGCTCGACTTCTTTTACACCTGAAATGACAATTTCAAGGTGACAACTCCCTAGATTATCACTTGATTCAATTAGGTGATGTTGTGCGACGTCGAGTGGTTTGTGATGACGTGAAGTTAATACCCTTGAGCCATTCTTTTCGTTTATAACGAGCTTCTCATTCACAAACCAACTAAAAACTTCATCGGCCGTTAGCTCAAAACGTTGAGCCTCGGTGTTAAGGGTTAAGTATTTCTTCATGACTGGTTCATATAATACATGAACATCTTCCCCGAAATTTTCATCAATAAATCTTGTGGCGTCACTTTTATCAACAATGGTCACTTTTCTACTATCTATAAATTTTATATAACCGGTCCCAGACGCTATCACGACTGTATCAAACCCATCAGCCATGTGTACTTGACTTTCTTTAAAGCGGGAGTTTATCCCGTCTAGCGGTGTGACTGGTGAGTCAATCACACCGGTATACCAATCTCTCATCACCTGATTAGCCATTGGGCCGGCGACAAGGAGAGAGGCCGGTTGTTTTCTAAGGGGTAAATAGTCTTGATTTTCTAATAATACGATTGATTCATCCGTGACTTGGCGTAATAATGAACGATGTTTTTCACGCGCTTCCTTAACCGATACGTAAGAATTATAAGGATCAATCTGATTGAGTTGACCAAGCAGCATTCTAATACGTAGCGTGCGACGGACAGCTGAAGATATATCAAATCGATTAATTAAACCTTCCGCTAAGGCTTCTCTTGCGGCCGTTTCAACTAGAGTTTTATCATCTACAAAACAGTCAATGCCCTTTTTCAGACTATCAGCAAGGGCTTCCTTGTACGTGTCATAATAGTGATAGTCTGTCACATTAAGCGTTAATGCCCCACCATCGCTGACAATATAGCCGTCCATTTGATATTGTTGTCTTACTATTTGGTTAATATCAGCGTGTTGCATTGCGGGTATACCGTTGATACCATTATAAGCTGTCATCATGGACGTTGCTTTAGCCCTTGTGAAAGCGGCTTTAAATGGTTGTAGATAATATTCATATTTATTTCGTAAATCAACACTGTTTGACGTTGACTCTCTTTTTTCTTCGTTATTATTTGCATAGAAGTGTTTCGGCGCGGCGGCCATTTGAAGACAAGCGGGATCTTCTCCCTGCATGCCTTCGATGATCGCCACTCCTAATGTTGCCGTTAGTAATGGATCTTCGCCGTATCCTTCTTCCGTTCTTCCCCAACGCGGATCGCGCTCTAAGTCAATCGTTGGTGTCCAAAGCGTTAATCCGGTTGATTTATTTTTAACGTGATAAAAACTACGTGCTTCGATTCCTATCGCATTTCCAACGCGTTTAATGAGCGCTGGATGCCATGTTTGGGACAATCCAATGGGTTGGGGGAAAACAGTAAAAGCTAAGCCCTCACGGTCAACAATGCCATGAGCCGCCTCACCACCAATGTGATATTCAGGGATATTCAAGCGTGTAATGGGACTTTGATGAGTGGAGAGTAGTGAAATTAATTCTTCACATGTCAAAGACGCCATCAAATCATCAAGTCTTTTTTCAATCACTAATGAGCGATTGTTCAAAGTTTCAGGCATAAGAATGCCTCCTTTATCATGATTTGACAACGGTTACATTTTAGGAGGAATATAAAGTTATTCGTAGGTTAATTGTAGGTACTTCAAATTATACCAACCATCTTTTTGTTTGTCTATATGTTGGACAAAGTTAATGCACCAAATAACCTTATATGGTACAGTTAAGAAAGAATAAATTTTTCAAAATAGAGAGTGAGTGTCTAATATGAGTCGAACGTGGAATCAATATATTGTCAAACAAGAAAATAAAGCGTTAGTATTAAAAACGATCATTGAACATACGCCTATTTCACGCGCAAAGGTAGCTCAAGTAACAGGCTTAAATAAGGGGACGGTCTCATCCTTAGTAAGTGAATTAATTGATGAGCATTTTGTCATGGAGTCAGGTCCTGGTGAATCAAGTGGTGGACGGCGTCCAGTCATGTTGTTATTTAATCAGGCAGCTGGATATACAATCGCCTTAGATTTGGGTGTCGGTTATATCGATGCTGCACTTACCGATTTGAATGGTGAGATTATGGTAAAAAAACATGCTAAAATGCATGAACGTCAATTTGATACAGTGTTTGAGCACATTGTATCAACCATTCATACACTGATGAAAGAAATGAAAAAAAGTCCGTACGGACTTGTCGGTATTGGCATGGGTGTACCAGGCGTCGTTAATCATGAGGGCGAGATCCTTTTAGCACCGAATTTAAATTGGAAAAATATTCAGTTAAAACAAGCATTGAATGATGTTTTTGATGTTCCCGTCATTGTTGAGAACGAAGCAAATGCAGCCGCTTACGGTGAGATGCGCTTCGGCTTTAAAACACCACCAAAACATATGCTGTATTTAAGTGTAGGGATGGGGATTGGTATGGGTATGGTGCTTGATCAAAAACTTTATACCGGTTTGAACGGTTTCGCCGGTGAAATGGGGCACATTACTATTGTTAAAGACGGGATAAATTGTCGTTGTGGCAATGCTGGTTGTTTTGAGCGCTACGCCTCAGAACAAGCTCTATTAGAACAAGCGATTAAGCGAGGACTTGTCACCGGAAATGAAGAAGCCTCTGTGGATTTACTGATTCAAAAAGCTACTGAGAATAATGAAGCCGTTATTGCTTTATTTAAAGAGATAGGTGAGTATATCGCGATTGGTATTACGACGATGATTAATTTATTTAATCCTGAACAAATCTTAATTGGTAATCAATTGAGCAAGCTCCAACCATGGATTAAAGAAGATATTCAAGCATACGTCTATTCTCATGCGATTGGGTTTCATTCTAAAAAAGTGACCGTTGACTTTACTTCACCGAATCACTTATCAACAATTAAAGGCATGGCTTCTTTTACCATTGAAAACTTCTTGCTTTCTATCAAACAAACGGAAGAGTAATGATAGGTGGCATATTCTTTGTCAATACCATTTGACAAAGAATCAATATAAGAATCAAAAAAGAGACAGTCAACAATAGACCGTCTCTTTCGTTTATATACGTTTTAATTTAACTGTTTTAATTTGGTTCAATTAAGCCGTAGCGACCATCGTGACGACGATACACAACGTTTGTGTCTCCTGATTCAGCGTTAGTGAATACGTAGAAACTGTGTCCTAACATATCCATTTGTAAAACAGCTTCTTCAGAATCCATTGGTTTAAGATCAAATCGCTTCGTACGAACGATTTCAACGCCTTCTTCATCATCATACTCTTCAAGTTCACTTGCTAACAAATCTTTTTCCATCTCAGCAAAGATATGTTTAGGTGCACCTTTAGCACGCGTTTTTCTGTTGATTTTAGTTTTGTATTTACGGATTTGACGCTCTAACTTATCTACAACTAAATCAATCGCCGCATATAAGTCGGTGTTCTTTTCCTCTGCTCTTAGTAACAGGTTTGGCATTGGAATGGTAACCTCAATCTCTTGTTCGTCATTATAGACACTTAAATTGACATTCACATCTGATGTTGGAGGTGTTTCGAAATAGCGTTCTAATTTACTAATCTTTTTCTCGATGTAAGTTTTTATTGCGCCAGTCACCTCAATATTTTCTCCTCGAATGTTGTATTTCATGTAAGTGTCCTCCTTTCTATATCTATACTTCATAAATACCCCTGTCCAAAATTTTATAAACATGAAATGTAAAAGTTTTTTAAAGTTTTTAAAATACTTTCAGAAACCCTTATATCTCTTCACTTTCATGACATTACATTTTTATCCATAATTAACCGAATAAAAAAACCTTGTCCAATTTATAACTAGACAAGGCTTAAATTATCAAATATTTCCAACTATTTTTTCTTATCCCAATAGGTACCATCAACCGTAGCCACATTTTGATAAGGGTTTAAATATTGTTGATTAGATGTTTTTTGTTTCTTAGCTTGACGCATGTCATTTTTAATCGACTGAAACACATGATTTAGCACCTCTTGCATCTCTTTATCATGATTTAAAATGCGTAATAGCTGCTGTTTTTCTTTATCTAAATAAGGACTTGATAATTGATCTATAAGTAACTGACGCTCATCTAAATGCTTATTTACAAGGTGAATTAAATCTTCTTTATTCTTCTTCTTGGACTGCTCTTCTAACTTTTCTTTAAACGTCTTAGTGAATTGTTCAAGTTCATCTAATCTCGACATTATGCTTTTGCACCTTGTGAGTACTGCATCGTTTTAGCTTGTTTCATAACTTCTTTCCAAGTATTTCTGAACTCTTCCACTAAAGCATAAGCCTCCATTAATATCTCAGGATCATTTTTAATATTCGCATCAATTAAACGACGATTAATAAACTCGTATAGTGGTAAGATATCTTTTGCGATTGGCGCATTATGATCAAGTGTAATAATCAACTCGCTAATAATATCTTGTGCCCGTTGAATATAGTTGTTTTTCGCAGGAATATCTTTTTCTTCCATCGCTTTTTTCGCCTGCTTCATAAACTTTAAACACCCGTTATATAACATGAGCGTTAATTCTTGTGGTGTTGCGGTATTTACCGCGTTTGTTTTGTAGGCTTGATGTTGCTGCATCATATAATTATGACATCCTCTCTATTTAAAACCTTTAACTTACTGTTGTCCACCCGACATTTGTGAGTACAAGAAGTTTGATTGCTCATTCATTTTTTGAATGGCTTTTTCCATCGCGGTAAACTGACTCCAGTAACGATCTTCTACTTGAACAAGACGACGATTGAAGTTATCAATTCGTGTGTTCATATTTTGTAACTCACGACCAAGGGCATATTGTTGAATCTGGCTCGTCGAGCGACCAGCTTTATCATTGATTCGATTCGCTGTTTGGTCAATCGCATCATTTAACTTATTAAAGATTCCACGATCAGCTCCATCACTACTATTTGTAAAGAGTTGATCGACTGACGTTGGATCATCTCTTAGGGCCGCTCGTAATTTATCTTCATCAATCTCTAATTTACCACCGTCCATATAATTACGGGTTGTGCTAATACCAATAGATGATAAGTGTTTAAAGCTACCTTCAGAGTCAACAGACCCTGTCCACGCTTGGCGCATACTTGATAACCCATCCATTAAAATCCGATCACTTTTTAGTAAACCACTACGTGCTTTTTCTTCCCATAACTCAATCTCACGCTCACTCATTGATTCCATTTCTTCAGCAGTCAGTGGGTCGTAATCTTTGTAACGTTCTTCACGTGTCTTACTAGTGATTTCATCCACTAAAGAATTATATTGATCAACAAACTTAACAATATTATCAAACGCCGTATCTGTATCATCACTAATATTCACATAAGCTGGCGTATCATTAGTGACATTGTTAAAGGTAAAGGTAATGCCATTCAATGTCGTTTGGTTCGTTTTAGATGTTAATTCAACACCGTTGTATTTGAAGGTGGCGTCGGTGCCTCCTTGTTCACCAGCGTATGCCGGATCAGTATTACTGGATCGCATATCAAATAATTGTGCCATAAATGAAGTATCTTCAAACTGTATTTCGGCACCTTCTTGATGATTCCCGGCCTCTACACTCTCTAAAATTATCTTATCTTGGCCCACATCATAAAATGCACGTACACCGTTGTCATCATTCGTGATTTTTGTTAATAGACTTTCGAGTGTCGTGTCATCTGTTACTTTGTATTCGAAATTTTCTTCTTGCTTAGCGGTTTTAAAACTAATGACTGGATCTTCACCATTTTCGATAAAAGCTGCTAGAGCTGAATTACCAAATTCCCCATCGGCGATTTGTGATTTAATCGTCGCAAAAGCATCAATCTCTTTACCTTCAGCTGATAAAGTATTTTGACTGACATTAATTGCTGATGTCGCGAGTTCTGTTACTTCCATTTTATAGCTACCATTAGATGCACTCGATGCTGCCGTTGCCGTTACCGCATTATTTGATGTTGATGTTTGTTTTGACATTAACGAACTAGATAAACGCATCTTTAATAATGCATCATCTAATTCTTTAAGTTTTACGTTAAAATCCCGATAAGAATCTCGTGTCCACTCAAGACGTGTTTTATCTGCTTCTACACGGTTAAGTGGTATCCGCTCTGCACTCATTAAATCTTTGACCATTTGGTCTATATCCATACCTGATGCGAATCCTGAAATACGCATAAAATCACCTTCTCTTATATTTTTTCATCGACAAGAAAACCCATAAACTCTGCCATTTGCGCGTACATATCAAGCATTTTTTCTGGTGGAATTTCTCGTACAAGTTCTTTTGTTTCTCTATCAACTAATTTGACGTAATAGCGATCTAATTTATCATGTAATTCAAACTGAATCGTTGTGTTTGAAGGTTCTAAGAACTTATTCATACCTTCAACCATGCTTTCCATTTCAGCTCTTTCTAAAGGTTTCTGTTCTTTATGTTTTGTCTGTTTAGCTGTCTCTTGATGTGTACTTGTCTCAATCACAAATGATTGTTCAACATGACGTGTTTGATGATTTTCGTTAGGTTGAACAGTATGTGGATGATTCGATTGTAATCGACTGACTTCCATTGATATGTCAACTCCTTTTTATTAGCTGTCATACATATGTATGCAGATTTTTCTATACATCCTTAACTCATTTAACTACACGAACGCTTCTCTACCATTATATCGACAATCGTTTGGAAATCTTAAATAACTCATAATAACAAAATGATACGAAAAGAAAAGATGAGAGCATAGCCCTCATCCGTTTGTCTTACTTATCTTCAATTAGGTGATGGTCTTTCATGCGAAAGACCCGGTCACAGTAGGTGAGTAAACTTTCATCGTGTGTCACCATAATCGCTGCTTTACTTTTTGCTTTTACTTCTTGTTTAATAAGTGAAACAATTTCATGACTACGGGATTCATCAAGACTCGCTGTTGGTTCATCCGCAAGGATGAGAGCCGGATCATTCATAAAGGCTCTTGCGACGGCTACCCGCTGTTTTTCTCCACCAGATAATTGATGGGGATAATGTTTGCGCCTTTTTTCTAACCCTACATCCGTAAGGAGTGCTTTTGCGCGCGCTTTTCGTTGTTTTTTATCCATTTTATTTAACTTTGCGACTAAGTCTAATTGATCTTCAGCATGAAGATATGGTAATAGTTCCGCTGTCTGAAAGATAAATCCGATATCATTCAGTCTGACATCACTTCTTTGGCCTTCATCTAAGTTTTTAACGGTTTTACCGTTTATCAATACATCCCCATCATCCGTTGTAAGGAGTGCCCCAATAATCGAAAGGAGTGTACTTTTACCAGAACCTGAAGGACCGACAATCGCTACAAATTCACCTTTCTTAATGGAGAAATCAATATTTTGTAATACATCGATATACGTCTCACCATCTTTAAAGCGTTTATTAATCTGTTTAACTTCTAATGGTAATGTCATTATTCAGCTCCTCCCATCGCTTGTTGCGGATCAACTTTTACAATCCGACGGCTAGATAATAGTGCTCCCAATATTGAAACTAAAAACATTGATAAGCTGTATAAAGAAATAGTCGTGATATTAAAATCAAACGGCATGCCTTCTGGTAGTATAAACGTTACCCCATACGTAAATAACACAGCTAATGCTAAACTAAACAGAGACAGAATAACAACTTGCATCAACGTTGAACCAATCAGGAACTGATTCTTTGCTCCAATCGCTTTTAAGATACCAAACTGTTTTAACTTCTGAATAGTAATGATGTAGAAAAAAGCGGCTAAAACAAAGACAGATATGACAATCAGGAAGAAAATCATCATATTTAATGACATCTGTTCTGAAGAGTGTCCAGGCACCGCATCAATAACCTCTGTCTTATCTACCCA
This sequence comes from Halolactibacillus miurensis, assembly GCF_900116255.1. GTDB lineage: Bacteria > Bacillota > Bacilli > Bacillales > Amphibacillaceae > Halolactibacillus > Halolactibacillus miurensis. The sequence goes on along the minus strand of NZ_FPAI01000020.1, from coordinate 16,232 downwards.
GACACCTTCTGATAATACGTTGTCAATCGAAGCTTTAAGAGCATCGTTATCTTCAAATATAACGACAGTATTGGCCACCCGATTAGGGCTGATTTCTTCCGCGTAAAATGCCGCTTCTGAAACATAGACAACAGGTGTATGACGATACGTCTGATCTTCCGTAAAACCAACAACGGTAAAGGTTAGATCTGTTTCTTCATCATAAAGTGTATCGTTTAATTCCACACCATCTGCTTGCATGGTTTGGTCAACAATGATCGTCAAGTCTTCATCATTCGTTAATGCTTCTCCCTCTATCACCCCTGGGTAAAGTTTTGAGTTTGTATCTACCGGAATCATCGTAGCTCCTAGCTTCTCATCTTCTTTACCATCATGAACGAAACGAACTGGATGTGTAATAAGTGGTTGCCAACCTTCTTCAGTTGGCACCTCTTCCAGTAAGTCTTCAATAAGAAAGCCTGACTGATCTAATTCATTTTCACTGTCTGCACTCACATAAAACTCTGTTCCTTCTGACTCTACTAACATGGCGATGTTTTGGTCAGATAACCCTCTAGCTAATCCACTTACAACTAAAACGAGTGAGGCAATTAAAAATAAGATTAACGCAATTAAACCGTACTTAACTTTAGAAAAGCGCATATCTTTAATGGCTAAATGAAACATGTTGTGTCCCCCTCTAATATTGATATTTGTGCTTTATTGAACAATGATCCAATAAGAGTATTTTAACCTTTCGGTTTAAAAAACGCAATTAATCACTATCGGTTCTCAATCTTAAAAAAATCCCCGCAATAGCAAAAAACAATTATCTACACTATTTAAGATAGATGATTGCTTTTTATCTATAACTGTCTCGATTCTTTTTGACTTCCCTTTTATGTTGATACATTCTCATATCCGCTTCACGTAACATGCGGTCTACCATAACTTTATTTGCTAAATCGTCTTTTATGTCACTTTCAATACGCACCATACCATATGAGAGTGTGACGATATCTGTTTGTTGCTTGAACGCTTGATTGATTTTTTCTAAGTTGTGACGAATGTCAGTCTCACTTTTATCTAGTGACACAACGACAAACTCATCCCCGCCAAAGCGAAATCCCTTATGACAATGCTCTTTTATCATATCCGCAAAACTTATTAAGAGTGTATCCCCAGCCTTATGTCCAAATTCATCATTGATTCGTTTAAAATCATTGAAATCCACCATAATAAGTGTCACAACTTTCCAGGCTACCTCTTGTACTAACTTTTCAAGGTATTCATAAAAATACTGACGATTATACAGTTTCGTTAACGGATCTGTAATACTCGCTATTTTTAATTCGTTCACTTTAATCTTTAATTCCATTTCTAAGCTAAGTTTTTCTTCAAATAAACGTGTCAATTCTGAATTAGCATCTAACATGTTTTCAACCATCTTACCGTATTGATCAGGGTAAGGGACAAAAATCAACCAATATCCTCGTTCTGTCTTTACATATTTCAAAAAATAAGCGACTGCCTCTTCTTGTTTAGCTAACTTCATATAAATATCAGTCGTCCCTATTGATTTATCTTCCATTAAAATGTTAATTAGTCGCTTTTTCGAATAACTGTCTACGCTTTCAAAGATCGTTGTCTGATTAAGCGTAACTTTAATGTCTTTTCCGAATAAGTGTAAAATCTCACCGTTTGTATTCACAAGAACACCCGTCACACCTACATCACTTATGGCTTCTAAAAAGCCATCTTGCACTCGTTCTACCATTAGCTACACCACCTAATATCCGCATATTTATATTTTGAATGTCTATTTATCAACATTTTTCAAATAAGTTACGATGTCTTCTTTTTCACAAAACTTTTCCCTTCTTCTAACCAACCACTTAAATCTTTAATTGTTTTAAAGTAATAATCATAGAAAACATGCCTAAGTAACGTTTCATCTCGATGAAACGCGTATCCCCCGACGATAATCACTGGACGTGTTAACGGATCTAATCTTTTTAACGTCTCACTTAATTCTACTGCTTTATCAATATGTTCTGACATCGTAACTGAATAAGCAACAACGTCAACACCAAGTGTTTCAATTCGTTCAATAATATCGCTATTAGGCACATTCGGGCCAAAATCGAATGTTTGAATTTGATACACATTAAACAGATTTTTTATCATTTGAATGCCTAAATAATGCGTATTCGATTCAATAGAAAATACAACCGCCTTTTTTCCTTCAAGTGTAAAAGTCTTGATTGACTCTGCACTGATTTGTGTTAAAACGAACTGAGTAATCGCTGTTGCTGCATGCTCTTGTGCAATGGAAATATCATTCGTTTCCCACAAGTCACCAATACTGTACATCGCATCCGCAATGACCGTATACACATCAATTAATGAGTATTGATTATTTAACGCTGCTTTGATGACGTCATAAGCTTCTCGTGTATGGCCATTCAGTAGAGCGTCAGTATAATTTTCTTTTACCGCTTGTATTGTGGGCATTTTCTTCACCTTCTTCTCTAAACACTCTTTCTATTATCTCTTATGTACCTAGGGTTTTTAATCATCATAGTAAAAGTGTCGTATTATTTAAAACTATTCCCTTTTAGCTCATCGATAAAACGATAGCACTATGTAAGTATAGAATATACGAATCACAACTATGACTTCAGTCATGGAAAATGTAATTAAAACAGTAAAACACTCCAGAAGATCAATCTTGCATCATCTGGAGTGTTCTAAAAATCATTTAATCATCTCTACCTGCAAAAATCATGACGAATTTAAGTAATTGTAAAACAGCAATGGCGGCTGAAGCGACATAGGTTAATGCTGCCGCATTAAGCACCTTACCAACCCCTACTTTTTCTTGCGGAGAGACGAAGTTTAATTCCTCTAACTCAACTTTCGCACGGTGAGACGCATCATACTCTACGGGTAACGTCACCAGTTGAAACAACACCGCAGCTGAGAATAAGCCGATACCAACACCAATCAGCGGCTCAAAAGTAAAGAAACCAAGTATCAATAACCATGGTGCCATTCTAGATCCGATATTTGCCGCTGGAAATAGGGCTGAACGAAACTTCAACATACTATAGCTTTCCGCATGCTGGATCGCATGACCAACCTCGTGCGCCGCAATGGATAATGAAGAAACGGAAGCACCGCTATAAACAGGACCAGATAATCTGACTGTTTTTGAGCGGGGATCATAATGGTCTGATAAGTCACCACGATTTGACCGTTCAATTGTCACATCGTATAAGCCGTGCTTATCTAAAATGGCTCGCGCCACTTGAACACCTGTTAATTGAGCCGATGCCTGAACACGGCTATATTTATGAAAGTTTCCTTTTACTTTTGACTGTGCCCACATCGCAATACCAAAAGCGATGAAAATTAAAAAGTCCATTGGATGGAAGAAAAACATTAGTTGTCACGTCCCTTTGTTGTTTTATTGTAAGTTACAATGTCAGCTTTTACGCCTAATTTTTTTAATTGATGCATCAACCGCTCTAACTTTGATGGTTGTAATGTAAAGCCTCTTATCAAGTGAGTCTGTTGAATTGTATCGTCACACATTCCTCATTCATCCTCTCTTTGTTTCTAAAGATAGTATACCGATTGAATGTGAACTGAATATGAACTCATTAATATTTTTTTAATCTCACAAAAAAAGTTGTGCCTTGATTTTGATCACTCACGACTTGGACATCACCGCCATGTAAGTGAATGATTTTTTTGACAATGGCTAGACCAAGTCCACTACCCGCATTTTTTTCTGTTCTGGCATCATCAACTTTGTAAAAGCGATCAAAAATATAGGGTAGCTTATCTTTTGGAATGCCGCATCCGGTATCATGGATGCGAATCACGCGACGATCATGTTCTAAATAATAGTTAATATCGATTGAGCCACCAGGATCAGTAAACTTAATCGCATTCGTTATTAAATTAATCCAGACTAACTCCATAAGATCTTCATCTAATTCCAAACTCAACGGTTCTAAATCAACATGGACCGATAAATCTTTTTCTTGCCATAACGGAGCTGTCGTAAGGACAATGGACCGAATCTGTTCATCCAGTCGATACGTTTGTTTGTTTAACGTAAAATGGTCATCATCCAGACGTTGGAGTTTTAACAAATGTGTCGACAAACGTGAGAGACGATCCGCTTCTTGATAAATAATCGCTAAATATTTCGCCTCATCCTCCGGATCAATCACGCCATCTTGAATTGCCTTTGTATAGCCTTTAATCGAGGTGAGTGGTGACTGGATTTCATGAGATACGTTGGAAACAAACACTTTTCTTGATTCATCTGTTGATTTAAGTGTCTGAATCATGTCGTCAAACGAATGCATCAATTGACCAATTTCATCTTCTCTTTCTGTCTTTAAGTCAACATCAAAGTTTCCACGTGTCACTTCTTTTGCAGCGACGGTTAACTTTTTAATACTATTCACAAAGTAGCGTGAGGCAAATAAGATAAAGACACTTCCGATAACTAATACAAACAACAGCGTTCGAATCATCACTTGGCGCCGATTCGCTAAATCATCAGATAAATCAATATCAACCTTCAACACTTCTTTCGCTTCACGATCAAACATTAAATACATCGCTTGCGTTAAATTTTTGGTGTCCTTTATTAAGTAATTATCGTTTTCTTGTTGAGTGAGCAATTGATTCATTTCTCGTTCGGTTAATTCATTTGATAAATCAGTTATTTTTAGCAAGGTGGCATCTATTCCTAAGTCTGTTAAAATCGGCATGATTTTTTCTTTTTCCTCATCACCGGCTAATTTATAGACATGAATAATACCTTGCCTCACTTCAATTAATTCTTCATAGTATTCATCAGCGTCTCCAGCAATTCTTGTTGTAATATAGTATGACAGAATTAAACTACCTAATACACCGATAAGAAAAGTTAAGACGAACTTCCAATAGAGATGTTCTCTCATGGTGCTTCAACCTTTAATTGATAACCAAGCCCTCTAACTGTCACAATCTCAAATGCATGAAGGTTATGCATTTTCTCTCTTAAGCGTTTAATATGAACATCCACGGTTCGTTCATCACCTTCATAATCATATCCCCAGACTTTATCAAGTAATTGTTGTCGCGTTAAAATTCGTCCTTTCTCTTCTGCCAAAGTAAAAAGCAACGCCATTTCTTTTTTCTTTAGCTGAATAACAGCCTGTTCTGTCGTGACGGTCAATTGTTCTAAATCTAGCGTCGTCTTGTTAATCTCTAGCTTTTTATCATGCAGGACATGATGTCTTTTGAGTAAAGCTTTCACCCGTAAGACAAGTTCAATTGGGTCAAACGGTTTCACTAAATAATCATCTGTCCCCGCTTCAAAACCTATCACTTTATCATCTGACTCACCTTTGGCCGTCACTAATAAAATAGGTAGGTCACTGAATATACGTATTGATTCAACGAGTTCTATTCCATTCACTCGAGGCATCATCACATCAATGACCGCAAGGTCAATCCGATTCTTTTCAAGTTGGTCGAGTGCCTCTTCACCATCACACGCTTCAACCACAACAAAATTTTCTTTTTCTAAATATAATCGAATCAATTGTCTAATATGACGATCATCATCGGCCACAAGAATCGTTATCATGCTAAAAATTCCTTCCTTCACTTTCAAAATCGTATCATTGACTTGTTTGTATACTTTTTTAGTGTTGCACATAACCTAGTATAGCGGATACTCTTTCAACCTGTCACTTAAAAACAATCACTCATCTTTCATCGCAAAAATGAATGAATGTCATACAAAGAAAGTATGACTGAGACACTAAACATCCGCACTTGTTTGTGCTACACTAATAACGACTAAAAATTAAGGGGGCATTTCTTTTGGGAACTGACTTGGCACCGAAGGGAAAATCTTGTCGAATAGTAACAACAAAAGTATTGGAAGATGATATTGCGATTGCTTGTCTTGATCATGATAAAGGCTTTATCTATTTTAATCTTTCTGAGATTGACAACCAACCTCAAAACATTAAAAACTATGTCACGCCGCTGATTGACCAAATCAAAGCCGGTGACTTTGAAACACCACTTGTCGATATGAATGATGAAGAAGTTTGTTGCTAGGAAACGTAACTTTCATATAAACAGATAAAAGCATGCGCCTGTAAATGGCACATGCTTTTATCTGTTTATTTTAATGCAAATACATAGCATTTAAACAGCTTTATTAAACGCTTTTTAATGCTTCTTTGATTGGTGTCTTTCCACCAATCACTTGAAACTCTCGTCCGATTAAATGATCGTTTTGAACCGTTTCAACAAGAATGGTCGCGATGTCTTCTCTCGGTACTTCACCGGCATCTACTGTTTCTTTTATATGAACTTCTCCGGTTCCTTGATCATTTGTCAGTCGACCTGGATGAACAATTGTATAATCTAATCCACTTCTTCGTAGCCAATCATCCGCAAAGTGTTTTGCTACCACGTAAGGTTTGAATCCTTCAGGTGCTGACTGAATCGCGTCACGTGTCGTGTCAAAGGAGCTGACCATCACGTAACGCTTGACCCCTGCTTGTTTTGCGGCTTCGATTGTCTTAACTGCCCCGTCTAAATCAATGGTCATCGTTTTATCTGCTCCGGTATTAGGACCAGAACCCGCCGCAAAAATGACCGCATCAATATCTTGATAGACGCGTTTAATACTTGGAATATCGTCTTCTAAATCAACACAAACGGCATCAATACCTCGTTGTAATAATGCTTTTTGTTGGTCTTCTTTTCTCACCATCGCTCTGACAGAGACACCTGGTGCGTCGTGTAAGTGATCAACAACGTGCTGACCAACTTGTCCGTTTGCTCCTACTACTAATACTTTCATCGAATCATCCTTTCTAAAAATATTACATTTTTTTAAATAGTTATAATAGTTTAAGGTGCATTTTTTACTGATAGATAAAAAATTATAAAATATCTTTAATGGAAGAAATATGCCCTTTAGCGATACCGAATTTTTCACCTAATAATAAATGTTGCTTTAAATTTCTTTGGAGTGATGTGTCTTCAGGTAAAGATTCTTTGTTCCCTTTATAACCTGGATATATCCAATCCATATACCAAGTTTCGTCATAACGAATGTCATCAACAGTGAAAAGGTTCTGAAAGAAGACGAGATTACTCTCTTTATTAATTAAATTAGCGATTTCCGGCATTAACATCCACGTATTACAGGTGAGGGGAGTGTTCTTCCACTCAGGGAAATAGTCTTGCTGGAATTCTATGAATTCACGTAATGACGTGATGATAGCGTTAGGATTTAGATTAGCGTCAGAAGGTATATGGATAGCGATTTCTTTTTCTTCACCTTCAATAAACTCATATTCTAAAGAACCTATGCGGAATTCTTTAAGTGCTATTTGTCTTGGAAACCACCACGCCCAAATGAACTTATAAGTATTAAAAGTCTCATAATGTTCATGAAGAAAGCGAGTACAAAACTTCATCGTAGCTATAAATATATCTAGTGGAATGAATCGGTTGATATATTCATAATATGAATAGGCCCTTACGATATACAATAATTCCCACAGAACACCAATGCCATCGTTATCATTTACAAGTAACTTTTCGAGGTCAGAAATCCCCTCATCCCATGTCTTCGGATTTAGAATCTTATTTCTAATCGACAGAGGAATGGTTATATCTCTTCTCTCTTTATAATCTAGCAACAAATTTGCTACCTCATTAGGTAACTCCATAAGTTGATATAACTCATACTCTGTCATTTCTCTCATGTATAATGATTTTAAAAGTCATAATCATACTTCCTTTCTTTTGATATGTAATCGCCATTCATATGCACAAGTATTTTGTTTTTTAAATACAAGACCAGTACATTTTATAAAACTAAAACTTACCATTCTATTTAAAAAAGAAGTAAATTTACACGTCTCAGAGTCATATTATAATTTTATCTTTCTCCCTAAAGTCATCCCCTAATATGTACTATTACCTTTATCGAAAGGATTAAAACATCCTTACCCGAAGCGTTTACGATACCCACACTTACGGCATAGCTCTTCAACGGCTTCGCGCCTTGAGAAACCATCAATAATATTTGTGCTACGCTCATTTGTGATAATGTCCCCAAATGACGTGTCATCTACATTACCTAAGTTAATCACGCCTTCTCCATCTAAACAACAAGGAATCACGGTCCCGTCTGTTAAAATACCGACTTGATTACGTAAACCGTGACAAAAACCAACCCCATCATCTTCCTCTTCGTCAAGTGATGGCCAAGTAAATTGATAGTCTTGATTTAAATAAACCCCTTCTGCGAGTTTAACCCCCTGTGTCGGCGATAACCGGTCAATTAAAGGCTCAGTCACGTTAAATGTCTCTTCAAGGCGACGGAGAATATTGGCGTTAGACTGGCGGATTGCCTCTGTTTCTTCATCTTTTTTTAAGTTCCAAAGCCGAAACGAGACAATGGTCTCACTTGTTTCTTTTAACGTTTTCACAAACGTTAAAATATCCTCTAAATACTTGTCACCATCAATCTTAAATGGTTGACCTTCAAAGCTATGGAGGGAAAAGTTAAGCTGTCTGAGTGCCGGCTGATCAAACAAATGTTGTTGTTTCTTTTTAATCAATGTGCCATTAGTCGTTATATTGACTTTAAAACCGAACTGATGACTGAGTTGTAATAACTCATGTAGTTTGGAATGTAGTAAGGGTTCACCTTTCACATGGAAATTCAAATAGTCCGTGTAGGGTCTTATTTCTTCTAATCGTTGTTTAAATATATCTGGGGTAATAAACGCTTTTGGACGTAATGTTTCAGGACAAAACGTACACGCTAAATTACACACACTGGTAATTTCTAAGTAAAACTTTTTAAACCGTGGCAATGACATCATCCTATTCTTTTATATGTTCGTTATTATCTGTTTTATAATACCTGTCTATCTAACATGTTGGTTCCTATCCATTATAAGCGATTTAGCTTAATGGTACACGTTCATTTTGTGAACAATTGGGCTCTAATCTGTTGATAGACTCTACCATTCATGATGAGTTTCTAGTAGAATGAAACTTATCAACGATAAAGGGGGATGCCGCTTATTTAGGGCGAATAACACAATGACTTATAAAATGATTGTATTAGATTTAGATGACACCTTACTAAGAGATGACCACACGATTTCACCACGAACAAAAGAGATGCTATTTAAATCGCAAGATGCTGGCGTTAAAGTCGTGCTTGCGTCTGGACGACCGACTTATGCGATGCGTGCGTTAGGTGATGAGTTACGTCTGGCTGATTACGGTAGTTACTTATTATCATTTAACGGGGGACGGATCACAAACTGTCAAACGAATGAAGATACCTTCTCTAGTACGTTAACTTTAGACGATGTACGTTTCTTAAAAGACTTAAGTGACAAAGAACACGTCTTTATTCATACGTATGTTGGTGACAACATTATTACGGACAAAAATAATAAATATACAACAATCGAAGCTGACATTACGGGTCTACCGATCACGGAAGTCGATGATTTTGTAAAATCTGTACCAGAACCTCCGGTAAAAGTATTGATGGTGGAAGACCCAGAAATATTAAAACCGTTAGAAAAGAAATTGCAGCAAGAACTATCTGAGCGTTTCAGTGTGCTTCGTTCAAAACCTTATTTCTTAGAATTCACAGAAAAAGGTGTCACAAAAGGCACAACGCTTGATCACTTAATTAAACAATTAGGGATCAAGCGGGAAGAAGTGATTGCGATTGGGGATAGTTATAACGACCAATCCATGATTGAATTTGCCGGTCTTGGTGTGGCGATGGGGAATGCACCTGACGACATTAAAGCGATCAGTGACTACGTGACGACTTCCAATATGGAAGACGGTGTTGCTCACGTTGTCGAAAAGTTCATTTTTGATGAAGATTAAAAATTCCCATAACCTTTAAAAATATACTAAAGTGCCACTTAACTCTTAAATCGTTCAATGAGTTAAGTGGCACTTTTTTATTCCAGGTTTATTCATTTTGATTTCGATTGGTCTGAAATTTTAAGTAATGGTGGTACGACCGTCATCACAATAAATGCCGCAACAATCGCCTCTCCAATACCATTGGACAAAAAGACAGTAAAGACAGCGACAATGACCCCACTGACAGATGAGACATCAATCGCTTGTGCATACGCATCATAAAAGACAACCGCAATCGCGCCCATGACTAGAAAGGTGTGAATAATCGTTGTGACAAGTCCTGTTAAAAATAGGCTTGTTTTTTCTTTTATTTTCTTTAGTGTAATGAGCCTATTAAAGCCTTTCACAAAGAAGTACGGAAGGATGCCAATAATGACCCGTGGCAAAATCGCCACCACGAGCGCCATGAAACTCCCCCGATCGGTTCCTAGCACCGGAATAGCTGGTGAGAAGGCAAATGATAGAAGTGTCGGTGCCAGCGTGTTATTAATGACACTTGTTGTCCCGAATGCTAGACCTAAAAATGCGCCAATCTTAGGTCCAAGGATAATAGAACCAATGATGACCGGAATATGGATCAAGGTCGCTTTAATCACACCTAAATGAATAAAACCAATCGGTGTAAAGGCAAAAAGTAAAATAATAGATAGAAAAATAGCGGTTAATGTAAATTGTTTAATGTTCATGTTGTTCACCTCTTTATAAAAACTCGTTGTCCCTTTAGATTTGACAGTTGTCTTGACTAGAGACGTCCTTTACTTATTTTAATGGAATTTGAAAATTAATCAACTCTTTATTGAAACAAAATCTTCATATTTGATCATTCCGAACTTTTCCTTTTTCTTATCTTATATTCCATGTATGTTTTTTTAAAATTAGCTCACATTAAACAGCAGAAAGGAGGCGTTATGATGACACAATTAACAACGCTAGAGGTTGAACATTTACGACACTTGATAGGTGGGCACGGAATGATTGTAAAAAAATTGAACAGTTATGCGGAAAGTTGCAGTGATCCCACACTAAAAACGTTATTAGAAAATGATGCAAATGCCGCAAGTCAAGCACAGCAAACACTACTCTCATTTTTAGGATAGGAGGAAAAAAACATGTTGCAAGATAAAGAAATCGTCAATGATTATTTATCAGGGATTAATGCCAGTCTTACTGGTTATGCGACTGTCATCACAGAAACAAATCACCCTGACTTAAGACAAACCATTATTGAGTTAAGAAATCAAGATGAGGTAAGACAGCGTCATCTGTATGAGTATGCGTTAGAACATCAATTTTATACCCCTGCAGCTCCAGCACCAGGTGATATTATCCAATCAACGAAAAGCGAACTAACATCACAAGGTTGATTCGAATGAATAAATGCCTCAGAAGAGTAAAAAACTCTTCCTGAGGCGTTTAAATATATATTATTTAGTTTTTCTAAAAATCTATACCTTCTTTCTTTTTAAAATTAAATGGCTGAAGAATGCTATGTCTTGATACTCTCTAACCTCTGAAACTTTCAACTCCATCTCAATCATTTTTCTTTGCCATTCTAAATCCTTTTGTATCTCTTGATTTTGTTGTAAATCCCAAAAAGTTCTAAGTCCCATCTTTTTATCAATCTTTAAATGATTACACCATTTTTCTATATCTGTATCGTCATAGTAATGAATTAGATCCGCACTTTCTGTCTTTCCATTCTCACCTTTTAAAAGCTTTTCTGCATGCTCAAAATCATTTAGTAAAACTACCATTTGCATTACTCTTCCAGGTACATTATGCTTTATGATTGATATAAAACCATCACTTTTTAATAACCTTGAAAATTCCTTAATGATATCTTTTCTTTCACGAGCATATTCAAAGACATTATGACAAATAATAACGTCGAAGAATTGATTTTCAAATTGTTTTAGACTTTTAATATCACCACAAATTTGAGTATAGGCGTTATCACAATACCTATTATTAATAGTTTCTTCACATGGCTCAATAGCTACAACATCATTATGTATTGCTAAATGATTGGCAGTAATGCCAAGCCCACTTCCGAAGTCTAATATTTTTTTCCCTTTTATATCACCTAACTGTACCCATGTGATTTTTTTGCTAACCGTTCCCAAGGTTGTAACTCAAATAAATCCACACTTTCACCTATCCTTCATTTTATTTTAATTGTTTAATATTTAGTTGACATGATGATGTTATCATATTAGCTTCATAGTCCAATATGTCTAAATCACAACATCACCATGAACCCTTAATTTTCGCTATCTATTAACATTTATCTATTAATTTTTCAAAAAAATTAATAGGCAAGATGTCTGTTCTAATTAATATAAGCCATTTAGAAATAATGTGTCGTCTTCAAAAATATCTAGAAAACTAATCTGTCCATCACCCGTCACATGGGCCCGGCCTGTTACTTTGCCTTGTTGGTCATCACCGTCATCTACATGAACGGTAAAATGATAATCACCTTCTGCTTCTTGTTTTTCAATCGTGATATTACTGATGTTTAAGTCAATGTCATTATAATAGGCAAAGACTGGATAGGAGAGTAAATATCTTACTATATATTCATCATAATAGCTATCGGTTAGAAGCATGCGATAATGCCCATCTAAATATTGATTAAGCGGTGTATCATTTGTTAAATCAATGTTTCCATTATCATTAATCATAATGTGACTATCAGGTGATTCTAACGCTTGAATCAGCGCCTCCTCAGCTGTTGAAAACTGGATAGTGAGTAATTCTCTTAAAGCTCTTTCACGGCCATCCGCTTTATCTACATCTAATAATCTCAGCATAATATAGCCACCTAGTATTATAAAAATGGCAATGATTGAAAGTAATACGGTCTGTGACGTCGTTCTCTTGGTTGATTGATTTTCTTGTGAGTCTTTGTTTAAAACTGTCATCACTAAGTCTCCTCTCTCAAATTAATACTTGAAACGGTCACTGAGTTATTACGACAATTTTTCTATCGCTGTTAGTCGCTCTTTTGCCTGTCGATCTCCTTTTAGTGCAGCGAGGCGATACCAATACTTAGCCTTTTTTAAATTGACTGGTGTCCCAATCCCATTTTCATAACAATGTCCTAAATTATATTCACCATATGAATCACCACGATCGGCCGCCATTTGATACCAGGCAAGTGCATCCGTACTCTTACCCAACTCAATTGCTTCATGGCCTAATCTATTCGCCGCAAAGTCATCACCGTGACGCGCCGATTCAATAAACCATGCTCTTGATACAACAGGATCTATCGCTGTACCGACGCCATTCTCATACATATAACCTAGTGTATACATCGCTTCTGGTACGCTTTTATCAGCGGCTTGTTTAAAAATCATAAGCGCCTTTTCTTCATCTTTCTCTACGTACTCACCCCGTAAGTACATATCAGCATAATTATTTAAGGCATCACCATGTCCTAATTCAGCCGCTCTCTTATAGTTAAGAAATGTTTGTTCAAGATCATGTTGCACAACTTGACCGACAAAATACTCATTTCCTAGCCAGTAATAAGCATCAGCATTGCCAAGCTCAGCTGCATGTTTAAACCAGTCAAATGCCCATTGATCACGGTCAATCGATTTATAAAAATGAGCGAGGGCTACTTGTGCATCCGCATGACCATTTACTGCTTGTTGGTACAAGGCTATCGCCTCTTCTTCTTGATTATCACTTAAAAAAAGATCGACTGATCCATTTGTTGGGTTTAACATTTCTAAAAGGACGATAGTCAAATCACGAACAAGTATCTCGGTATATTGTTTTTCAAATGTCTCAACGCTCATCAATTGTGTATACAAAACATAAATATCATACGCCAGCTCTTCTCGGGAAGTCAAACAGGTTGTTAAAATAGCTTGCATATCTTTAATAAAATGATCGCTTACAGTTAAAGATTCAAGTAGCTCTGCCGCCTTTGTGTAACCCTTTTTTAGTAGTGTTTGTTGTAAGTCCATAAATAACACCTTTCTTATCGAAATGTAATTAAAGTATCGCATAATTCATGAGTAAATAGAAGTGAATTTAACGACATGCTCTATTACTTGTTTAATTAAATCCACAATATTCATATTTCAAATGCGCAAAATATTATCATATGCATATGATAATTTAGAAACGTTAATGAAATGATGAAAGGATTGAGAACATGTCTTATTTCCCTTATACGTACGGACAGTCTTATCACCCCCCCTATAACGCTTATGCAGGCACACATTCATATGAAAGAACATCTGTTTATCCGAGGTATCCATATCCCGTAACAGACAACACTGGTCATTATAATAGCTATTTAATTGATGGTTATAGAAATATGAGATTAACGGATTATGGACCAAATCCATTCGTGATAGATATCAATCAAGCGACCAGACAAAATCAAACATTTCGGACCACTTTATGGACTGGTGAGCACCTTCAAGTAACGTTGATGAGTATCGGTGTTGGTGAGGATATTGGTTTAGAAATGCATCCAAATGTTGATCAGTTTTTACGAGTGGAACAAGGATTTGGAGTAGTTGAGATGGGTAGCAGTAAAAATACGATGGACTTTAGGAGAACGATTCAAGACGATTCTGCCATTATTATACCTGCCGGCACTTGGCATAATATTATCAATATAGGTAATAGTCCTCTAAGATTATATTCAATTTATGCGCCACCTAATCACCCATTTAATACGGTTCACCCAACAAAGCAAGATGCAATGGAGAAAGAGCACCATCACAGCCACCACAATGGTACAATATTCGGCAAAACACCCGATGAATGGATCATGCACACGCAGTTTTTAGTAGAAGAAGGATTAGAGGATTATAAAAAAGGTGTAAACATGACCCACATACTTCAAGAATTTATCCTAATGGGCGTTCTTGTTGGAAAAGGATTTTCTCCTGAAAAAGCTTATGAAATGGTGGAAGAATGGGAGCGAACAGGGGAATCGAAACTGCTTCAACAAAGTAAACAAATGTAGTTAGAGCTCCGAGAAATGATTAAGTTTAAAACTTATAGTAGCTTCTTATGCCAGTCATTCATACTAATTAGCTAACCCCATGAATGATTACCTTAGTTACGTAAATTATTTTAATTAAATCCTATCATCACACAAATATCTGATTTTACAAATAGAATAACTTTAATTCCATTATGATAACAATATTTTATCAATATCTTCTCTAATCACTATAAAAAAGAAATATAGTTCATTCTCTGTATAATACTTACAAATTAATGAGGTATATGCTAAACTATGAATATCAAATACAAAGACATGATTGTTAATTTAACGAATGTAGTGATGATAGAAAATCATACGACATTAGCAAGAAGTAGTCTAGATTAAGTAATAATACCGTTAACCTCTCTCATTTTGAGAGGTTAACTAAAGTACACGATAATTATGTAAATTACAATCAAACACAAAGGAGTAGAAAATGACAAAGAAACAAGTTAGAGATCTTAAAAGCATACTGACATTTATATTTATTACTATTGGTTTTTTTCTTTATGAACCGTTAAAAGACACTATTGATCCGGCTATTTATATCTTCGGAGGGTTATTGCTTGCGGTATTTCTAGGGCATGGTATCGGTTCACTTATTCCTGTAAAGAAATCAAAGCGTAAAACAAAAAAAAAAGCCACAACCTCTAAGACGGTGAGTAAAAAATCAACAAAGAACACTCCTAAAAAGAATCACAATCAATTAAGAGCTAAAAAAGAAATATTAACTCTTCCGTTTGAGAAGCTAACATGGCGTGAATTTGAAAGACTCTGCTATTACTACTTTGAAGCTAAAGGTCAAAAACCTGAAGAAACAAAAGAAGGAGCTGACGGTGGTATTGATTTAATAATATGGAGCGAGAAAGATCAAGCGAGAGAAGCAGTCCAAATTAAAAAGTATACTAAACAGCAAGTAGACGTTAAAATCATTAGAGAATTGAATACAGCAAAGAAAAATCACAACTGTATACTTGCACGACTTATTACAACATCAGACATCACAACTGCAGCAATGCGTGAAGCCGGAGACAATAGAATTACTACAAACGATAAATATTGGGTAGAGAACAAGTTACTAACATGGCGTGATCAAGAAGCGAAACGTTTAAAGCATATAAAATAACGGTTCTTTGTCAAATCGTGTTGGTGAGAAGTTTTAACCAATAATTTCAATCTTATATTTCACATGTTTCGGCTCTTTTTATGCAGCTGAAACATG
>NZ_FPAI01000056.1 GCF_900116255.1 Halolactibacillus miurensis | reverse complement strand
TGTATATGGCATAATTGAAATGTAGTTTAAGGCAGTTAATTCATGTTGGTCAAATCCGGCCAAAAATATACAAAAAACCACTTGCCAACACTCAAAAATAACTTTAAACTCCTCGTTAGACCAATAACGTTTGACAGGAGGATATTTAGGAGATGTTAGCAGTGGCTGAAGTAAATTATATCAGATATGAAGTGAATCAAAAAGGAGAAAGTTATGCGAGTGTTAGTCGCAAGACAGGTATTGATGCTCGTACAGTAAAAAAATATGCCAATCAAGAAGACTTTGAAGTTAAAAAACCCCAGTGCCGAAAGGCACCCGTCATGGATCCAGTAAAACCGATTCTTGATGAGTGGTTGAATGAGGATTCTAAAAAGAAACGGAAATATCGCCGCACGGCGAAACGTTTATTTCAACAGCTTGTGGAAGAGCACGATTTTAAAGGATCTGAGAGAAGTGTTCGCCAGTATGTTTCTAAACGAAAAAAAGAATTAAAAACAATGATTGATCAAGCAGCTTTACCTTTGGAATCTATCCCTGGAACAGCACAAGTGGATTTTGGAACGGCTCCGTTTGTTTATCAATCAGAATCGATGGAGTTACCCTATTTGGTGATGTCATTTCCTTTCAGTAATACTTTTTATTTTCAAGTTTTTCCTTCGGAAAATGCGGAGTGTTTGCTCGAAGGGTTACAACGTATGTTTCATCATATGGGTGGGGTTCCGAGAACCATTCGATTTGATAACTTTAGACCCGCAGTTAAAAAGATATTAGGCAAAGGAGAGCGAAAGCTCACGGATGTGTTTGAACGTTTTGTGGGGCATTATGGCTTTCATTATGAGTTTTGCAATCCAGGTAAGGGGAACGAAAAAGGTCATGTCGAAGCGATGGTGAAGTACGTAAGAAATAATTTCTTATTGCCGGAATGTCATATTGAAGATTTAGATCAATTTAATGAAACGTTATGGCAAAAAGCTGAGGATGATCGCGATCGTTCTCATTACAAAAAAGATG
The DNA here is from genome assembly GCF_900116255.1 of Halolactibacillus miurensis. GTDB lineage: Bacteria > Bacillota > Bacilli > Bacillales > Amphibacillaceae > Halolactibacillus > Halolactibacillus miurensis. The sequence continues at coordinate 617 of NZ_FPAI01000056.1, read as the reverse complement.
TGGCAATAGATGCGCTTTATCAAGAGGATTGCGCACAATGGCTTCTCCTACCGGAGAAAGCTTTTGATTGTGTACGTTATGAAGTAGTTAAAGCTGATAAATATGGTTTTATTACTGTGGATAAAAAGCAATACTCCAGTTCACCTCGATTTGCCGGGGATAAGTTAACCGTTGCGATCACATATAATTCAGTCATTGTTTTAAATGAGCAACATGAAGCTGTGGTTCATCATTCAAGACTCTATGGTGTTAGACGACAATCAATGGTCTGGCAACCCTATCTTGATTTATTATCTCGCCGTCCACGAGCGATAAAATACACCAGTATCTATGAACATTTTCCAGAAGAATGGACACAATACTTGAAAGCTTGTACAGAAGATGAACAAAAAGAAGCTTTAAGACTATTAGGTACGCTACTTAAAAATAATGACTTCACTCTACTGAATCAGGCACTCAATGATGTATCAGCACAAGGACATCCAAGTGTTGACCAAATTAAACATCGATTCTATTCACTCGTTAATAATCAAGAAGATTATTCAACATACACGCCTCAAATGTCTTTACCTGATATGCCTGATATCACAAGAGGCCTTGATCATTACGATGCCCTC
>NZ_FPAI01000030.1 GCF_900116255.1 Halolactibacillus miurensis | reverse complement strand
TATATTTAGAAAGAAAAAGGTGCTAGTGAGTAATTTTAGTGAGCAATCTCTATCTCACTTAAAATCCCTTCACCAACACCAAATATTATACAACCATAAATCAACGAGGAAAAACCTCTTCTTTCCATCCGGTCATCATGACCAAACGATAAGAAGAGGTAGTAGCGATCCTCATATAATTAATTAAGTCTTACGTTTTAATTCGTTTCTTCCATCTTTTTATACATCTCAATCATCTCTCTTACGAGCGTGGCGATGGTCTCTGTACTCATCAATTGATCCTCTGCGTGCATAAATAGCATAGAAAATTCAACGGCCTCACCAGCGGCTTCTTTTTGAATAAGTGACGCATGGACTTTATGTCCTTCAACAAAATATTGATTAGCTTCTGTTAAATTCTCTTCAGCTTGTTCGAAATCACCCGTTTTTGCGGCTTGGAGTGCTTCCATCACTAAACTTTTAGCTGTGCCAACGTTACTGATGATTTGAAAAGAAATCATCTCTAAACTTCCTTCATTCATTTTAAAACCCCATCCTTTACAACACGTGCTTAATTTTTTATTTCTTCTTTATTTTTTTTGGTCTATATTTTAGCCAATCGCTAGCTTTATTTATTCTCAATTAATTTGATAGCTTGCGCTAACACATTTTCACCATTCATCATGCCATAATCTTTCATATCAATGGAATCAACTGGAATATTTTTTCCTGCCATTTTCTTATCAAACTGTGGCTTCATATATCTCACCTGAGGCCCTAATAATAAGACATCAATATCTTTTTTTGCCATGATTTGATCAACTTCTGAGGCTGATACAGCCGAAATATCAGACTCAATATTCTTAGTTTCGGCAACCTTTTGCATTTTTGATACGAGTAAACTTGTACTCATCCCTGCTGAACATACCAATAAAATTGTTTTCATTTCCAACGACCTCCTAATGTCATTACCTCTTCTTTCACTCATCCATCATTCACTGACTCATCTATTCATTGTTACTTCATTTACATAGTTATTCGGCTAAACAAAAACTTGACCACGGCTTTAGATCATCAAGTAAAAAGATCGCTTCTTGTTTGATTTTGCCGACGACATTCCGTTCACCTTTATTTTCAAGCGATGATAAAGCAATTTGTGTTTCACCTTTATATTGACCAAAGTCATTACTTCCGATAATGACAGCGCCTTTTTCAATCGGTTTAACCTCACGCACCGGGAAGTCTTCCGCTTTATATTTAACCCGCGTCGCGGTTGAGCGAATCAAGTACTCTGACCGGTCCCCTCTAAATATATGCGTTTCATCAAATAATATTTTCTTTTCTATCGCCGATAAATCCAGGAGAGGCTCCACCGGTAATAGTGGGTGCTTTGAGAAGAAAGCTTCTGACATGCTTTTTAACTCAGCTTCACTCGCATAAGCATTACCAATAATCAAATCATCAATCGTCCCCATCAAGCGGTAGTGGGTCACTTGTGTCTGAATATCCAATTCACGATGACTTTCCAGTGTACATAATCCGGTTTGAACCGGCCATGGGCCTAACTGGCCGACTTGAGATGTCACAAAGGCAGCCGTCGTAAGACGGTGCTTATTAAAGCACGCCGTTGTCTCTTCAAAATGCGCTTGTGAAATACCGGTATACTTTTGCGGATAAAAATTATGCGACGCACATAAGTAATCGGTATTTGGATGATAACTCATAATGTTGTCAATATACTTTGTCCCACTACTCATGTTCACTTCAATCTTTAATCCGTAAGGATTTTTGGTCATCATCGCTTCTTCTAAACCGGTAAAGCCCAGATCCAATCTAAGCCCTGCAGCACCTAATTCTTTAAAAAAACTCAAATCATCATACCCGATGTCTAATTGTTTGAATAAGCCCGGGCTAATATCTAATATTGTTTCCATACCAATAGAATTTCCATAATCAATTGTACGTTTATATTTGTTAATGACTTCTGTCGTATCGCCTTCAATTTCCAACAAGCTCGTAAAAATTCTCGTAAAACCATACGTTCTAGCTAAATCGAGATAAGCTTGATCCTCTTCAAATGTACTTTTAGACAAGTAGAGTGAGACGCCAATCCTTCGCATGTGCATGCTCCTTTTTAATATGAACCATTGTTTTATTTAATTCTTACTTCTAGGCTTGTGATTGTTGCTGATACCTATAAGTTGACTCGATTTGCTTCAGCATCTCTTTAAACTTTTTCTTTTTAAGAAATGACCAAATCACACCGACAAAGGCATCGTTTAACTTTTGCATATAGCCGCCTCGTGATGTCATAGATTCAGAATAATGCAGTTCAACACGCTCATCATCAAGTGGCTTGATCCGGTAGAGAACCGTAAAGTTGTTTTTACTGCTGATGGTTTGATATTCATAACATTCGTTTTCAACGAGTGTTTTTATTTTCACTGTAGCTGAGGCCGACTTTGAAAATGTTTTTTCGTATTCAAATCCCTGTAGTTCTTTTACTGCGAGCTCTTGATTTGTTTGTTGTTTGACATCAGCTAGTACCGAACGCATAATGGTATCGTAAAAGAATGCGGCCGGGACATTGATTTTCATTGTAAGTTCCATTTATTCCACCTGATTTTCAGAAAGTTTTTGTCGCTTTTCTTTTGTAATCATGACGATACTGATTACAATAAAAAAGCCGGCTGTTACGAGACTCAATATATCATAGGTGCCACTTTTAGCATCTGCGGCAAAAATAATCATTAAACAACCGATACTCAAGAAAAATAATCCCCACTTCCCCATCTTCCACACCCTTTTCACTTATGTCGTATCTTCTTTAACGTGAATCTGTTACGTACATGCTACTGCTTTTCCATCACATAATAACTGATAAACGAACGGTGATTACTGATGATGAGGCACGCTTCGAAAGTAAAGAATCGATCCCCAAGGTTCCGCTTTAATCGCTCGTTTCGCTATTTTTGCGGCTTGTTCTAAATCATCGGTCGTTGTGTCAAAGTAGAGTGAAATCCCCTTTTTTTCTTTAAACGTAAACGTCACATCACCCGTGTCGATGGCTGTTAATAAGTCAATGATCCGATCTTGTTGTGTTGGTGAACTAATTTCTATCATCTTAAGTGACCCCCTTCATCTGTGATTATCTGACTGTCTTTTATTTGTTCATGCCTGTTTATTGTATGAGTCTTTTTGTCAGATGTATATATCATTTATTTGTTGATAGACAAAGGACACCGTTTAAGCGACCTTTGTCTATCTATTATTTTGTTAAGCTTATGATTGATTCTCTTCTGTTGATTCCGGTTCGACTTTATTTGCCGCCATAACAAACGGTGCCCAAATGACAAAGGAGGCAAGCATCGCCACAAGTGTGACGATTGGCGCCCGCCAGTCGGCCCCTGTTGCTAAAAACGATAGTAAGAACGGCGGTGTCACCCAAGCGACTTGCTGTGACACCGGTGCGACTAACCCTGCAATTGTCGCAAAGTAACCGATTGATACTGAAACAACAGGTGCTAATAAGAACGGGAAGAACAAGAGTGGGTTTAACACAATCGGTAAACCGAACATAATCGGTTCATTAATGTTAAAAATACCAGGTCCAACTGATAGATTCGCTACTGTACGATAATCTTTACGTTTTGAGAACATAATAATCGCAATGATTAAAACAATCGTTCCCCCAGAACCACCAAACCAAGAGTAAGCATCAAACGATCCTCTCACCCACATATAACCCTTTTCAATTACAAGCTCTGTCCCACCTTGTTGGAACAAGTTAACGTTATCAATTTGCGCAACACCGAATACCCCTTCTAAAATAGGTGCTAAGACGTTTGGCCCGTGAATACCAAAGAACCAAAACAGTTGAACAAAGAGGGTGACTAAAATTACTGCGCCAAAACCTTGTGATAAACCAAGGAGTGGTAAGGCAATCGTATTTTGTGTCCATTCTAAGAATGTCATACCTGGTACAACTTTTGCAAAAACAAAATAGAAAAGTGCGGCAACATAAAGCGCAATTGTTGCTGGAATAATGGATGCGAAAGCTGTTGAAACAGCTGGCGGAACAGAATCTGGTAATTTAATCGTAATGTTCGCAAGCATCAATTTAGCAAAAATAACAGTAGAAACAAAACCAATAATCATCGCCGTGAAGAATAGGTTCGCGTTTAAGTTCCCTAAAGGAATCCAACCCCAACCGCCGGCGGTAATTTCAGAGGCCGTGGCGGCCCATCCGGCATCATTAATCGAGGTGACGGTTGCTTCATCTAGACTTAACCCTGATAGCGTACCGGAGAAAGCAAAGGTCACACCAGCGATTGTTGCTGCAGTGGAAACAATCCCACCGGAAAGCTCATTGACACCATAGGCTTTAGCCAAATTATATCCCCACGAAAAGACGAAGATTAACCCGGCAATCGCTAAGGTCCCGTTCCAGACAAAACCATTGATCCCAATGATTTCCCTAATAATCGGGATCGAGTTACCATCATATCCATCAAAAAATTGCGGCGGTAAATCTCTAATAAGTGCGTTAATCATAACCGCGACAGAACCAGCCATTGTTGCCGGTATCGTTCCAATAAAGGCATCTCTTAAAGCGACTAAGTGTTTTTGTCCACCAATCTTACCTGCGATTGGAAGAAAGTATTTCTCCAACCATAACGTTAAAGCATTCATTCAAAAACCCCCTTATAATTTTTACTCATGTTGTTAATGAATAGCTTGACACCATTCACACCTATCCCGAAATTCGCTATCACCCCTTTCAAATAATAAAGGTAGTCTTCATGCCTTTGGCCTCCACACGTTGTAAGCGCTTTATTTTGATAGAATGAAAAAATATGCCTTTTACGATGAACGCCTACACCTTTTAGAGTTATGTGTCACATTCTATTTATAGTGGCAGTCAACGTTAGCCCTCAGGGGACTAACGTATCGCTCCACTCTAAAATAGCCTAATTAAACTGCGGTAAATGCGCTTGATGCGCGATAAGTAACTCATCTAACACAACTTTTGCCCGGTCTTCATCTCCGACAAGCGGGTTAAGGAGAAAGGCAAGAAACGCCTCTTCGTAATCTCCTGATAAACTTGCTCTGATGACTTGTTCTTCAAAGGCTTTCATTTTTAAAATATCACCTTTAATTTGTTCGGGTAAGGCACCAGTAGCCAGTGGCATCGGACCAGATTTTGTGATCACACAGTTCACCTCTACAACACTATCGAGCGGCAAATCTCTAATCGCCCCTTGATTAAGAGTATTAACCGTCATAATTTCATGGCTATCATTGTACAAGGCTGACATTAAGCTACAGGCAACGTCACTATAATAAGCCCCGCCTCGGTCTTCTAATTCTTTCGGTTTCTCATGTAGTGTCGGCTGTTTATACAGCTCAAATAATTTATGTTCAACCTCTTGAACAACTTCTGAGCGAGTACCATTTTGTTCGTACGATTGAAGGTCCTTAGCTAACATCGCTTCTTGTTTGTAATAATACTGATGATACGGATTCGGCAATAATTGAAGCGATTTCAAAAATGTTTCCGTCCAGCCAAGACTAACAATATTTGCTGGTGAGTAATTAACCACTTGTTCAATCAGACGGTCAAGCACTTCCTGCGTTCGGTCCATCCCATCAACAAATACTTTTTTACCGTAGACAAAATGATTGAGTCCGACAAACTCAATCCGGACAGATGATGGGTCTACTTCCAATACCTCTGCGATAGAATGTTGCATATTAAACGGAATGTTACAGACCCCGATCACTTTCTTATGTGGACTATACTTAAGTAGCGCTTCTGTTACAATACCGGCTGGATTCGTAAAGTTAATCATCCAAGCATCTGGACAAATATCATGAATATCTTCCGCAATGTCTAGTAAGACAGGAATGGTTCTAAAAGCTTTAAAGATACCACCCGCACCATTTGTTTCCTGACCAATCATACCGTGAGACAATGGGATGCGTTCATCTTTCTCACGCGCTTTTAGCCCACCTACTCTTAGTTGCGTTGAAACAAAAGCCGCATCTTTTAGCGCTTCTTTTCGATTCGTTGTCCAGGACAATGCGATTGGAACTCCTGCCGCTTCAATCATCCGCTTCGCTAGTTCACCAACGATTGTCATCTTGTCGTATCCCTCATCAATATCGACTAATACAATCGTCGAGACTGGAAATGATGAATGACGCTTGATGAGTCCTTCAATAATTTCCGGTGTATAACTAGATCCTCCCCCTATAATGACCAGCTTCATATAAAAAACTCCTTTTAGTTAATCTGTAATTGTTTACAAATAAAATGTATCATACAATTAAAACGTTGTAAATACATTTATCAAAAAATGTTTTTTAAAATAATTTGTTACTACTTTTAATATTATTTGTTATACTAGAAGAAAGATGTCTGCAACGAGGAGGGAGCTTTATTATGGCAGAAAAAAAAGCACTACACGCTTTTATCAAAGAAGAATTAATTGAGCGCATTAAGTCTCAAGATTATAAAGTTGGTGATCAATTTCCGACCGAACATGATATATGTAAAGAATTTAACGTTAGTCGAACGACGGTAAGAATCGCACTGTCTCAACTCGTTCAAGAAGGTTATCTGATTAGACAACGTGGGAAAGGTAGTTTTGTGGCTGAACCAAAAGCAAATCAAATACTTTCTCATACAAATGAGCACTTTGATCAACAATTAAAAGCTCAAGGTAAAGAAGGTAAAATCATCGCAAAAACAATTGAAGTTATTGCGGCAAAGGGATCTAAACAAGAGCGCTTTGGCTTAAATGAAGCCGATCCCATTCAAAAGATCAAGCGGATCCGTATGGTTAATAATGACATTACCCAATATGAGATCGCTTATATTCCTTGGCAAATTGCTCCGGGGATAAAGAAGGAGCAAGTGGAACACTCACTTTATCAAACCTTAAAAAATGATTATCATATCGACATTCATAAAACAACAGAAATCCTTGAAATCACACTAGCAGATAAAGATATTAGTCATTATTTAGCCTGTGACGTCGGTCAACCTTGTTTCTTTATTGAAACCATCGCAGAAGATAAAGACGGCAGAGTCATCGAATTTTCTCGTTCATACTTTAGAGGTGATAAAACGAGCTTTAAAGTTGAACGTTTCTATTAAATGCATTCAAATGTATATACATTTGAATTTAATTGGAGGAGACTACTTATGAAAGTGATTATTAACGCAGATGATTTCGGATTAACGGAAGGGATAAACAACGGCATCATCACCGCTCATACCAATGGCATCGTTACTCGGACAACGCTCATGATGAATGGAATGGCTGTTGATCATGCTATAAAGCTAGCGAAAGCCCATCCAACTTTAAAAGTAGGGATTCATTTAGCCCTCTCTTACGGAAAGCCACTTAGTGAAAAGGTTGATTTACTTGTAGATGAATCACATACATTCAAATTCACAAAGTATGAAACAAACTTAACGCCTTTAGAAATCGAACAAGTGGAACAGGAGTGGGATACACAAATACAAGCCTTTCTAAAGACAGGTTTAACGCTCGATCACATTGACAGCCATCATCACGTACATGGCTGGGCCTGTTTACAGCCTGTGGTTAAACGCTTATTTGATAAGTATCAATTACCTTTCCGCTATACCGAACAATTAGAGAATCCAAGTGATATGTCATTGACTGAAAGCTTGTGGCTAGATTTTTACGGGGATTTAGCGCAACCGAACTTATTTGAACAACTGCTCAAACAACAAGTAGAGACAATCGAAGTTATGACCCATCCTGCTTATGTTGATGAGACCTTACTTAAAACATCTTCTTACACTTACGAAAGAGAGCGTGAACTTGATGTTCTGACGTCACTCAATGTCCCTGAAGCGATTGAACTTATTTAAGTTATGCTACTTATAAATAGAAACGGTCGTCACTATTATGCTAAACGTGACGACCGTTTCTATTTAATCAACTTTATTCTTGAGCGTGCCAATACCTTCAATCTCACAGACAACCTCATCACCCGATTGTAAAAGTCGTGGAGGTTTTTCAGCAAAACCGACACCGTGCGGTGTGCCTGTTAAAATTAAATCCCCAGGTTCTAGTGTGATTAAGTCAGAGATAAACGCAATCAATGTTGGGATATTAAAAATCAATTGATCTGTCGATGAAGTTTGACGTACGTCTCCGTTGACGTATGAGCGAATAGCTAGCTTTGATGGATCTTTTAATTCATCGGTTGTGACAATGACAGGACCTACAGGCGTTGACTTATCAAGTGTTTTTCCTTGAAGCCACTGAGGCGTCCGTTTTTGTAAGTCACGCGCTGAGATATCATTGGCAATTGTATAGCCTAATAGATAATCAAGCGCCTCTGACTCATCAACTTCCGTACACGTCTTTCCAATCACACAGGCGAGCTCTACTTCATAATCTAATTGATCTGATTTAGCCATCCCCATAATGTTAGCCTCATGACCAATTAAAGCATTTGAAAATTTCGAAAAGAGTACCGGTAATTTCGGAACATCATGCCCCATCTCTTTCACGTGATCTAAATAATTCACACCGACACAGATAATTTTGCTTGGACGTGTCACGACGGGACCAAATTCGATAGATTCTTGCTTAATACCAATGGATTGCGATGCTTTCTCAAGTGCCGCTTTTAACGCCGGAAGCGATTGTAACTGGAGATAAAACAATGCAGGATCACTTGTCACCAATTGCTTTACTGCTTCATCCGCTATATATGTTTTTAATGTGTCGACAGGATAAATAAGCGTATCTTTAAGAAAGCCGACTTGATAAGCTTCTTTTGAGTCTTTCAAGCGATACGTTAATATTCTCATCAAGATTCCTCCTAATCTTCGTCATCTAACAAAATGACTGTCACTGGATGTTCAAGTGTATGACCAATGACACAGCCTCGCTTAGCTTTTAATTTCAGCTTCTTAACAAGTGCTGGATCAAGTGCGTCATCAAACTGAATCTTAACCGTTACTTCCGATAACCGGCGCGGCCTTAATGATTGATCACTTGTCGAGGTGACCTCCACATTATAACCAGTCAATTCAAGCCCATCACGCTCATCAAGAAAATCTAACGTTTTCGCCACACACATCGCAACCGATGCTTCTAAGTATTCCACCGGCTGTAAAATAGGGTTCTCGACTTGCTCACCCGACGTTTGGTGTAACGTATGATGTATATTCCTTCTTTTCTTTATAATCACAATGACGCCTCCTAAGACCGTTCAAGACCTTTACGGTCGTATTTATTATGATACCTTTTCCACTTACCATTACGGATCATTTGGTTAATGATCTCAGAGAACACCAGACCTAAAGCAATCGCACCTGAAAGCATCACGACGCGTGCGGCATACGGAATCGCCACGTCATAATTATTTTCAACGAAATGACGCATCGCGTCATACGCCAATCCACCTGGGACAAGCGGAATAATTCCGGATACGTTAAAGATGATAATCGGCGTCCGGAACCATTTAGCAAAAATCTGACTAATGACAGCGACAACGGCGGCGGCCGCAAGTGTTGCGACAACTTCATCAACCGTATTAAGGACGAGTAACCGGTAAAGAAACCAGCCGACGGCACCAACCGTTCCGCATTGAAACAACACTTGTCTTGGCACATTAAAGATAATCGCAAAACCAGCGGCCGCAAAAAATGAAACGACCAGTTGTTCAACTAACATCATCACGTTCCCTCCTCTGTTAGAATATAAAGAATATCACCGCAATACCTGCTCCAATTGCGGCCGCTGTCAGGAAGGCTTCAGCTCCCTTTGTAATACCAGATACTAAGTGACCCGCCATTAAGTCACGCACCGCATTGGTGATCAGTAACCCTGGAACGAGTGGCATAATTGCCCCGATAACAATTTTATCAATCTGATAACCAAGATCTAAAAAGATAATCAAATAGGCAAAGAGGCCAACGAAACTCGCCGCTAAAAATTCCGCAAAAAAACGAATCTTCAACATATCATGAAAGTAACTCATCAGCCCGTAACCAAGTGCCCCGACAAAAAAGGCGGGGAGAAAATCGACCCAAGATCCGTCAAACATAATCGTAAAACATCCACTCGCAAATGCAGCCGCAAGTAATTGAATGTAGTTAGGATACGTATCTTTTTGATTATCAATCGTCTCTAAAGCTTTAGCCGCTTCTGTAACATCTAAGTGACCCGCAGAAATCGCCCGGGACACACCGTTCACTTGGGTAACTTTATGAAGGTCTGTTTCACGACTGACGATCCGAACAAAATTCGTTGGTTCGGTTAAATCTGTCGCAAACATGATGGCCGTCGGAGTGGCGTGCGCCTGAGCACGATCCATACCAAAAGCTTGTGCAATTCTTACCATCGTATCTTCCACGCGGTAAGTCTCTGCCCCACTTTGGAGCATCAACTTTCCTGCTAGAAGACAGACATCTGTAACAGTGTAACGCTCCACGACATCACCCCTTACTAACTATTTTTATAAAACCAGTGATAGACACCAATCATAAATGAACCAACAATCGTCATGATACCCATCGCAATATATAAGGTTTGGCCACCTAAGACTTCAAGCACATAACCTCCACCGAGTGATCCAATAATACCAGAAAAACCGAAGAAGACGGTCATATAAATCAAGTGCCCCGTCGCTTGCATATGTTCTGGGATGAGGCGTGACACATAATCAAAGGAGGCGACATAAAAGACACCAAATGATAAACCGTGGAACACTTGCATCACGACTAGTACATACGGGTCGGCAACGATCCCGTATACAAACCAGCGCAAGGTATAAAGCCAGGCCGCAATAATCATGAAAATCAGTGGATGAAGCTTACGGAACCATTTACCCGCAAACATAAACACAATCGCCTCACTAAAAACACCTAAAAACCAAGCAAGTCCAACTAAATTATCTCTCCCACCAATTTGACGAATATATAAGCCAATAAAACTGTCATTGGTTCTATGCGTAATCGTCACAAGAAACATGACTAAAAGCAGTGTGATAAATTGTTTATTCTTTAATAATTTCCCGACATCTTTAAAATTAATCGGTTTCGTATCGACTTTTACATCTTTTAGTCGTGTCGTAACTAAAAGGAGTGTGATCGTCATTATTCCGTAAGGAATGAATAAGTACTGAATCCCCACCCAATCAACGTATTGTCCAATCACCAATGAACTTACCGCAAAACCAATCGAACCCCACGTTCTAATCGACCCAAATGGAATGCCTAAAGCCTTTGAGCGGCGCTGAGCCAAAGAATCAGCTAAAGGCGAAATAGCAGATGAAAAGAAATAAAAGAAAACAGCTGAAAATAGTAAAACACCTAACACTTCCATCTGGAAGAAAAAGAAACTACTAATGATTAGACCTACAGTCGCGACAAGCAACACTTTCTTTACTGTTCGAAATTTATCACTGATATAACCAAATAGTGGCTGTGAAACAATGGAGGCGGTTGGTCCGACCGCTAATACCCACCCAATTTCTTGTTCTGATAAACCTCGATACGCAAGTAATAATGGTAAGAAACTAATTACCATTGTGTTCGCACCATGAAAACTAAATAGCAACGTTTTCAATGGCACGAGTGATTCTTTATGTGTCAATATTCTTCTCCCCTTCACGTTCAATCCAATTGAACCTATTATATCGATTTATGTTATGAATTGAAAGGCATTCAGACGTTTTGTTTTATAGTGTTTTTAGTTAGGGTATACTAGTTAAAGAGGATGCAGCACGAAAGGATCGAAGTTTTTTTCTGCTACGGCTGTGATTTTCATATTTAAACAATAGTTAAAACAAGAAAGCGAGTGAGTTGTTATGAGAAACAAACGACGGATCGGTATATCTACCGCGATTATTATTTTAGTCATTGTTAGTCTCATCTTTATCTTTAACACATCAAAAACTGAACATGACTTCATTACCTCATCAGAGGTGTTTAACCAAGAAGGAGAGTACTTTGTCTACTTTTGGCAAGAAGAGTGTCGATACTGCCAAGAGATCGAAGCAGACATTCAGGACTATGAAGAAAATGGGCGTCTGCCTTTATATGTCGTAGATATGACTAAACCTGATAATCGTGAACTTTGGTATGACTGGGAAACGCATCACGATGTCAACGATGTTATTATTGGTTACGTAGAAGATGGTGAGGAGTTTTACGAGGAAGACCCTGAGGTATACTTAAATGATTCAGAGATCCAATATGAGCTTATTATCGAGGATGAACAGATTATCGCTCAACACCAAACAGCTTTTTTTAACCCTTCACCCACCGAATTAGATTCACTTGATATCGTGACAACGCCTGCGTTACTCCACGTATCAGATACAACACAACTGGTTGTTGGTGTTGAGGAAGCATTAGCTTTATTGGAACAAGAGCAATAGATTTAGGGCACGACAAAAAAACAACAGCTCTAAAACTTTTTATATGATTGACATATAAAAAGTGCGCTGTTGTTTTTTATAAATAAAGCCATTGTTTTTTCAATGCCTTAATGACAGCATTGGTCCGGTCAGGTACATGTAACTTGTGTAAAATGGAGCTCACGTAATTCTTTACTGTTTTGTCTGATAAAAACAATTCATCAGCAATCCGAACATTGTTGTAGCCTTTCACAAGTAATTGTAAGACTTCCCACTCTCGTCTTGATAGTAAATCAAGAGGTGGTTTAGTTTTCTTGATATGCGACTCGCGGTACACATCGACTAACATTCCACCAAGTAACGGCGAGACGTAACGTTTACCTTCAAAGATGAAACGTAACGCTTGTACGAGTGTCTCTTCATCAATGTCGTAATAAAGATAACCTTCAAGTCCCATTTTAAATAATGGCTTTGCTTCTTTTAGCCCTAGCTCTTCTACCCATAAGACGATCTTCACACCTTCATTGTGTAGCCGTTCTATGTCGTCTAATTTCGTAAGCGCTTCATTCACATCGATTAAAATAATCGACGCTTCATTCATTTCTTCATAATTAAATTGATTACAGCAAATAATGTGGCTTTCGTTAAATCGACGTTTTAATAGTTCCTGAATGCCATCTCTTAATAGAGAAGGTTTTTTTACAAAATAAAAGTTCATATCGTTTATCAACCATTTCTCTTAAAATTTTAACAATTTAAAAAGCTACATTTTTTACACTGTTTTTACCGCACAGTAACCGAACAGTTTTATGTTACTTTTTTTCTATCCAATCGTCAACTGCTTAATCCAGAAATCACGAAAATTACATACTTTTACCTAATGAAAGACAGTAAAATTATCGTCATTTGTCATATTTTTTGGTATAGTGGAATACAAAGGGGATGAATACATATGAAGCTATCACTCACTCAACCAGCCATCCATTGGTTTAAACGTGAGATGGGATTAACAGAAGGTCAAATGGTCCGCTTTTACGTCAGACAAGGCGGTTATCAAGCTTATAATGGTTTTTCTATCGGCCTTACTGTCAATGATGAACCAACAGATGCGATTAGTCTCATTCAAGCTGACGGGCTGATTTTTTTCATTGAACAAAAAGATGCTTGGTTCTTCGATGGTCAAGATCTAAAAGTGAAGTATAGTCGGAAGAAAGAAGAAATAGAGTATATTCTACACACATAATAAGGCATGAAGACGCATATAATACAAGCCATGACAGGGACACCTGTCATGGCTGTTTTTTCTTGATCATCATGCGTCGGTTATTTTGTACGCTAAAAAGCGCGATGGTCGATCGCCGCTTGTACAGTTGGAAAAATGACGACCGATGCGTCTTGACAGAACTGTTTGATTTCTAGTAAGGCTAATGGTTGCTCTTTTACTTCTGCCAACAATAACGTCATCCCTTCCTCTTCACATCTTTTTTTTATCGATACGAGCGATTGATAGGCCGTTGCATCCATATGCGGCACGTGCGTCAGTTTTAGAATCAATGTCTTTGTATCTGTATGGAGCTCATTTAACACGTCTAAAAACGCCTGTGCCACCCCAAAAAAGAGTGGACCGGTAATCTCATAGACGACGGTATTTTTATTCATAACGGTCGGCATGTCTTCACCAAATGATTCATCCGCTTGTTCCTCGAAGTATTGGTGTGTGATTAATTGAAAATCCGTACTTTCAATCATCCGCTTAACAAAAAGAACCATCGCTAGAATCATGCCAATCTCAATCGCGATAATAAGGTCAAACATCACAGTCATTGAAAAGGTCAGCAATAAGACGAGCGCATCACTTTTTGTTGATGAAATAATAGCTTTAAATGAGCGCCATTCACTCATATTGTAACTAACCACAACTAAAATCGCCGCTAAAGTTGTCATTGGAATTAATTTCGCAAGCGGCATGAGAACTAACATCATCACCAGTAACACAAGCGCATGGACCATTCCGGCAATCGGGGTTCTCCCACCGTTATTAATATTGGCGGCTGTTCTTGCGATAGCACCTGTTGCTGGAATGCCACCAAATAAGGCTGAACCGATGTTCGCAATTCCTTGAGCTATTAACTCCATATTGGATTGGTGTTTCTTCCCAATCATCCCGTCAGCAACAACAGCGGATAATAATGACTCAATACTGGCTAAAAAGGCAATCATTAACGCTGGACGAAGAAGCGCGGTAATGGTTGTAAGTGATAAATCAAACGACGAAAAATCAACAAACGTTATCCGACGCGATATATCACCAAACTCAGTACCAATCGTCTTAACGGGTAAATCAAAGAAATGCACGAACGCCGTCGAAACAATTAAGGCAATCAATGAGCCAGGTATCTTCTTCGTCACTTTCGACCACAGCACAATAATTAACAGTGATAATCCACCAACGACTAATGTTGTTAGATCAACGGTATCAATCTGACTAATATAAGCTCCCCACTTCCCGAAAAAGTCAGAGGGAACCTCTGTTATTTCTAGACCTAAAAAGTCTTTCACTTGGGTAGAGAATAACACCACCGCGATCCCGCTCGTAAAGCCGGTCACAATCGGATAAGGGATGTACTGAATGACCCCACCTAATCTAATCAGACCAAATAGAATCATAAAGAGACCGGCCATGATTGTAGCGATTGTCAAACCTTCAAGACCGTAATCGGCGATAATACCAAAGACAATAATCACAAAGGCGCCCGTTGGCCCCCCAATCTGAACACGACTGCCACCTAAAAATGAAATAATAAAGCCAGCGATAATGGCGGTGATTAATCCTTTTTCAGGTGTCACACCAGAAGCAATGGCCAAGGCGACTGATAATGGTAAAGCAATAATCGCAACAACCATTCCTGCAATAATATCTTTCATAACTTGTTCCTTAGTTAATTCGGTCTTTCTATGCTTTAAAATAGAAAATAATTTCGGTTTTAACATAACTGTATCCCTGATTTCTTTATTTTTTTCTCAACGGTTTTACGACTTACTTTGATACATACTTAACGTAAATTGTTGCCAAATATCTTCATACATGTGTGACATATCGGTTGTCGTATAAATGAGTTCACTTGATAATAGGCCATGAATCAGTGAAAAAAACATGACCGTTAGCATGTCTACTTTATCACTCGCTACTTTTCCCTCATCGCTTTCATAGCTTATTAATTCGCGCACCAGATCAAAGCGATCGTCTAACCGTTGATGAATTTGATCCATCACAGTCCGCTCCATTGCTTCTGGTGGAAGAATTAATAACCGCTTCCAAAACAAAGCCCGTGACGTATCTTCTCTATGATACGTTAGAATATTAAAAAAAATTGTTTTTAAGTCTTTCTGACTCGCATTTAGCAAAAAGTAACCTTCACTTTCTGCTTCAATGACAGCTTTTAGCATGGCTTCTTTACTAGAAAAGTGTGCATAAATAGACGCCTTTTTAATACCGACGTAGTCAGCAATTTCACTCATACTAAACGCAAGGCCTTTTTCAGCAAATAGTTGAAAAGCCCCCGTCATAATCGCGCGTTTCGTTTTCATTTCTTCACCTCCAACCTATCGTTCGGTAGGTAATGCTATTTTAAACCTTTTGGTAAATAACCGCAACCCTAAATTGAACTCCCTCAACAAATATTCTCACGAATGTTTGATTCACAAGGACACCATAAAGCTCGATTAAAAAATAAACACGAAGACCTTAAGAAAACAGCCCACAAAAAAACAGCCACATCTGACTACCATTCAGTTGTGGCTGTTTTACTTCTATTTCTTATTCTTTTACTTTAATTATCGCGGTTGCGGCTAAGTCAGTTGGTTCAACTTGATCACCAGGCGTACCAAAGAACGGGGTACCGTCTTCTTGCCAAAATAGTCGCTGAATTCTCGCATGTCGATTATGATCATACAATGAATTCCCTTTAATCTCTTTATATGGACGAGCATGATAGACAATAATGTCATAACCATCCTCATCTTTACTAAAGCTATTATGACCGGGACCATACTCTTGTGTTTCCTCACTTGTCACAAAGACCGGTTCCTTAGTTTTTGTCCAAACCGTTGGATCCGTTAAGTCAGCGCCTTCATCTGCGACAAGGTAACCGACCGCATACGTATGATCGGTCGCATTACCAGAGAAGGCAATGTAAACTTTTCCACCATGCTTAATGCAAGCGGCTCCTTCATTAACGTAAAACACACTATTTTCCCAAGGGTATTCAGGTGTTGACAATAACACTTGATTTTTAATCGTCCAAGGATTTTCCATTTCACCAATGTATAGATTAGAGATGGTTTCATTCTCTACTTTTTGCGCCCAAACAAGATAGCGCTTGCCGTTAATTTCAAACGTTGTCGCATCAAGTGAGAAACTTTGGAATTCTGTATTAACTTGTCCCTTTTCAACCCACTCACCTTCAAGCGGGTTATCCGCTGTACATTCTAAGACATAAGGACGAATCGCCCAGACATCTTCTTTTTCACCAGCCGCAAAGTGCATATACCATTTACCGTCAATGAAGTGAAGTTCTGGCGCCCAAATATGTTCCGACATAATGCCAGATTCGTGCGCTTCCCAGATTACCTTTTCCTCTGCTTCTGGCAAGGCATCGAGTGATTGACTACGGCGCAGCACAATCCGATCATAGAGTGGATATGAGCCAGTAAAATAGTAGTACCCATCCGTATGCTTATACAAATAAGGGTCAGCACGTTGTTCAATAAATGGTTTTTTAAACTGATTTACTTTAATTTGTCCGGATACCTCTATATCAGATTCAACTGAATCTATAGCTGACCATTCAACTGGATAAGGTGCTTTAATGCCGTTATCGAGTGTGACGGTAACCTCTTTTGGCAAGTTAGGAACACTTCCTTTTGCGACGTGTACTTCTACGGGTTCAACATGTGTAATTTTCATATCTTTTCTTCCTTTCTTTCATTCAGCTATCCTTGGCTTTTATTTTATTTTTGATGACGTTTTCATTTTAACATAAACGTACATATAAGTAACTATTAAATATAAAATATTTTATACTTATCCGTATGTATATCAGTGTGACACTTCATTTACTCGATCACTGTTATTGTTAGGATGTAGGGAAATTAGGCATCATACATCCTCTTAGAATTTAATGACAATCATTGTCTACCCAGATGTGATATTTAAGTGGGGGAAAGAAAGAATGTAACAAAAAGGAAAAACGTATAGATCCGAGCTAAGGAAAAAAAAAAAACAAAAAAGAAGCTTCGTCTTAAACAGACATCCGCTCCTCTTCGTCTTCTTGCTTGTATTAAAATAGACCAATCGCTTGGTGTTGATCATCTATATCCATCTTAAGCGCTGCCGGTTCTTTCGGTAAACCAGGCATCGTTAAGACATCTCCCGTGAGACAGACGATAAAACCTGCGCCAATTGACGGGCGACATTCTCTAATCGTAATCGTAAAGTCTTCTGGCCGTCCTAGCTTCATCGGATCGTCTGAGAGTGAATATTGTGTCTTTGCCATACAAACACCTAAATTGCCATAGCCTTGTTCTTTAAGCCTCGCGATATCTTCTGTTGCTTGGGTTGAATAGTCAACATGTGTCGCCCCGTAAACCTTTTTAGCGACAGCTTCGATCTTTTCTTCCAATGTCATCTCTAAATGATAGAGCGGTCTAAAGGTTGCCTGCTCTTCCTCGATGGTTTCTACGACGAGTTTCGCCAGCGCCTGTCCACCTTTGCCACCCTGGGCCCAGACATCTGTCAGCGCGACTTTAAAGCCATGGTCTTGACACCAAGTAGTCAGCGCTTGAATCTCTTCATCGGTATCAGCTGTGAATTTATTAATCGCAATTACAAATGGTAGACCAAAAGCCGCAATCGTTTCTGTATGTTTCTTTAAGTTTTGCAATCCGTCTAGTAGTGCTTCAACATTCGCTTCATTCAGTTGGTCTTTCTTAACGCCACCGTGCATCTTAAGGGCTCGAATGGTAGCGACAATCACAACCGCTTTTGGGTCGAGATTTGCTTGTCGTGCTTTAATGTTTAGGAATTTTTCACCACCTAAATCAGCCCCAAACCCTGCTTCAGTCACAACATAATCCGTAAGTTTCGATGCCATCTTCGTCGCAACAACACTGTTACAACCATGCGCAATATTTGCAAATGGCCCTCCATGAATAAACGCCGGTACACCTTCTAACGTTTGGACTAAGTTAGGTTTAAACGCCTCTTTTAGTAATAACGTTAATGCCCCGCCTACATTTAAGTCTTCAACTGTCACGGGATCACCACTTGTATTGTAGCCGATAATGATCCGATTAAGCCGCTTCTTTAAATCATCATAATCTGTCGCAAGACAAAGAATCGCCATAATTTCCGAAGCAACAGTAATATTAAAACCGTCTTCACGTGGCATACCTTGTTTCACGCCACCAAGACCGACAATCACTTGACGCAGAGCACGGTCATTTAAATCAACCACCCGCTTCCACGTAATCCGGCGCACGTCAATGTTTAGTTCATTTCCTTGAAAAATATGATTATCAATAAAGGCAGATAATGCATTGTTTGCGGCCGTAATCGCATGAATGTCACCTGTAAAATGCAGGTTAATGTCTTCCATCGGTACGACTTGGCTATATCCTCCACCTGTCGCCCCGCCTTTAAGACCCATCACAGGACCGAGTGATGGTTCACGTAAACAACAACTCACACTGTGTCCTAATTGCTTCATTGCCTGGGCAAGACCCACGGTGACCGTTGATTTGCCTTCACCCGCAGGCGTTGGATTAATCGATGTAACAAGAATTAAGTTCGCCTCTTCGTTATCCTTTACCGTCTCCATCACATCAAGTGACACTTTGGCTTTATGTTTCCCATATTGTTCTAAGAATGCTTGATCAAGTCCGACTTGATCGGCAATGGTCTCAATCGGTTGTAACTGACATTGTTTTGCGATAGCTAAATCTGACAGCATGCATAGCCCCTCCTTAAAATCGTACGTTTTTATGTTTTTTTATTTAATCATTCGTATTATAACATCATTCTATTGAATTTTAAGTGTTAATTTATATTTTTTTATTTTTTCATCTTTTTTGTGAATCAATGAACAAATAAGGGTGTAAAAAAAGCAAAGGTTTTTTACTCCTTTGCTTTAAGCTTATCAAGAAAACGGCTTATCCGATCCATTGCTTCTGTCAGTTGTTTCATCGATGCCGCATAAGAACAACGAATATAACCCTCGCCACTATCTCCAAAGACACTCCCAGGGACTACTGCCACTTTTTCTTCCATTAATAGCTGTTCAGCAAAGTCACTAGACGATAATCCGGTAGACTTGATGGAAGGAAAGACATAAAACGCTCCACCTGGTACGTGACAGCTTAGCCCCATTCTCGTTAAAGCTTTAACAACATAATTTCGGCGTTGTTTGTAACTTTCTTTCATCATCTCAACTTCACTTAAACCATTTTCTAACGCCTCAATCGCACCGTATTGCGCCATCGTTGGGGCTGACATAATCGTATATTGATGTATTTTAAGCATCTGTGCAATTAAGTCCTTCGGACCACATACATAGCCTAGTCGCCAGCCCGTCATCGCAAAAGCTTTAGAAAAACCGGATACAAGTAACGTCCGCTCTTTCATACCCTCCATTGACGCCATACTCGTGTACGTGTCATCATACAGGAGATCAGCATAAATTTCGTCAGAAATAACGAGTAAGTCATGACCCTTAATCACATCACTAATACCGATTAAGTCTTCTCGACTTAAGACGGCTCCTGTTGGATTATTCGGACTACAGATGAGAATCGCTTTTGTTTTTTCCGTGATCGCCGCTTCAACTGCCTCTTTTGATAACTTAAACGCATCTTTCTCATACGTATCAACGATTACCGGCACCCCACCCGCAAGGGTGATTGTAGGAATATAAGAAACAAAACTCGGTTCCATGACAATCACCTCATCCCCCGGGTTAAGAATCGCCCGAAAAGCTAGATCAATTGATTGTGACGCACCAACCGTCACAATCACTTCATCTTCAGGTTGATAACGCACTTGAAAACGTGTATCTAAAAAGCGACTAATCGATTGTCTTAATGTTAGTAAACCCGCATTAGGCGTATAAGCCGTAAAACCGCGTTCTAATGAATGGTAACTTGCTTC
The DNA here is from genome assembly GCF_900116255.1 of Halolactibacillus miurensis. GTDB lineage: Bacteria > Bacillota > Bacilli > Bacillales > Amphibacillaceae > Halolactibacillus > Halolactibacillus miurensis. The sequence goes on along the minus strand of NZ_FPAI01000030.1, from coordinate 7,604 downwards.
AATCACGGACCACGGTGTCGTAAAATCTGGTTCACCCACACCGAGGGAAATAACACCTTCCATTGATTGCGCTAAATCAAAGAAGCGTCTAATACCAGATGGTTTTAACGTCTTAATATGTTCTGCGATAAACCGCTCACTCATGGTGTCACCATCATTCTTGGATCGGGGTCATTGTCTTGATCAAAAATAACCCCATCGTGTTTATATTTCTTTAAAATAAAGTGGGTCACGGTTGACATCACCGAATCAAGCGTCGATAATTTATCTGATACAAACCGACTAATCTCCATCATCGACTGAGCTTCGATGGTAATAGATAAATCATAACCGCCACTCATTAAATAGAGAGCCTTTACTTCTTTAAAGCGGTAAATCCGCTCAGCAACTTGATCAAAGCCTTTGCCACGCGTTGGTGTCACCTTCACTTCAATCATCGCTGTGACGAGCTCGGTGTTTAATACTTTTGTCCAATCAATCAATGTTTGGTAACCTAAAATAACAGCTTGGTCTTCGAGTTCTTTTCGTAAAACTTTTACTTCATCTACTGAGATGGCTAGTAAATCCGCTAATAATTCATTAGAATAAGCGGCATTTTTCTCTAATAAACGTAACATTTCAAGTGCTTTTTCAGTCATGTAAAACACCCCTTCACTTCTATTTTCAAATGTAAGCAGCATAAAATAATCTTAATCTTACTATACTTCCTAGGCGAGGTAAATAACTTTTCGATCGATTTATAAAAAAGTTATTTGAAAACTCTTACACTTTATGAGTCTCGGTCATGTTTTGATACATTTGTCTCTGTTTGAGTTTTCTCTTCACTTAACGTATCAATTCTATCTTCTGCCATTTTGCGAAACACCGCACTCAACTGAACTAAGCTAGCGATGGAAAAAAAGTCAGCTAATGACTCTTCTTCTCGAGCTAAGTCCGCTTCCATTGCCTTTTTCATCTCAACGGCATCACGCGCTTGTTTTTTCATTAATGTGACATAGTCATCATATACGTGATTCCGCTTCTTTTCATCTTCGATTGACGGGGAAATGTAAGATAGGACGGTTTCAATGTCTTGAAGTGAGAGTGCCCCTTTTAGTTGATAAATCATTTGAATCAACATAACATGTTCTGTCTGATACTTCTTATTCACAATGGGCGGTAAGAGTTTACTTTTGGCATAGTTATTGATCATGGTCTTCGTTAAAATCTTCTCTTTATCATCACGCGTATGATCGGCATATGTTTTTTCAAATAACTGTCTCACTTGATCCATATATAAATCTAAATCAGGAATCATGTCTCGTTCAATTATGGCTTGATAATCTTTATCTGAAGTCATTTATCGTCATCCTTTTCTTCTGTTCTCTTAGCATCATTATAACGAAACAATCTTATGTAGTAAAGGTTGACAGATTTCAAATAAGGTGTATGATTATACATAGTATTAGAAACTACATAAAGGGGTTATGATATTTATGCACACTTTTTTTCGCGAACCACTCAATAGCTTGACACATCTTTTCGGTATTATTTTAAGCGCAGTGGCTATGATTGTCATGTTAGTTAAAACCGAAACCATGACAGCGACGATCTCGGTCATTATTTTCGGCGTCTCTCTTTTATTACTGTATAGTGCATCAACCATCTACCACGGCATTAAAGCCTCACCTACGGTCATTAGTTGGTTACGTAAAGTCGATCACGCGATGATTTTTGTCTTGATTGCTGGAACGTATACGCCGTTTTGTTTAATCCCGTTGCGTGATTCGATTGGGATTCCGCTACTTATCGCGATTTGGGCTATCGCCTTAAGCGGGATTGGCTTTAAACTCATTTGGTTCCATTGTCCAAGGATCATTTCCACTTTTCTCTATATCGGCATGGGGTGGATTATTGTGTTTGTGTTTCAACCATTAGCCGACCATATCGAGACAGCGGGTCTTGTCTATCTCGTTTTAGGCGGGGTCATCTATACATTAGGTGGCGTGATTTATGCGATCAAACCTAAATCCCTTGAGTTTAATCATCTCGGTTTCCATGAGATTTTTCACTTGTTTATCTTAGCTGGGTCACTTTGTCATTTCCTTGCGATAAACTACTACGTCCTTTAAACTAGAATCAAGCTTTAAAAAAGGATGTGTCACCGTCATGGAATCGGTTTGGCTTTTTATCAATCAATATTTACTTATCCCGCTGATCGTTGCGGCCGGGCTTCTCGTGTTAACGCCATTACTTAATCGTTTGATCAGAAAGAAGATACCTGACTCGCACTTTGGTCATTGGCTCAGCATCTATAGTTTTATCATTTTCATCTTGACGTATTATCAAGGGAAGCCATTTTTAACCTACCCGTTCATTTCATTCGGGAAGTTTGATGTCGACCTCAATTTACTCATCGTCAGCTTCTTTGTGTTAACACTGGCCTATCATTTGTCTAAAGTTTTGACGAAACAATTTTTACCGACAGTCTTCACCCGCTATCAATTAGACGTTGGCATTCAGTATACCTTTAATCGTTTATTTCATTACGTAGTAATGATTATCGCGGTGCTGGTGACAACGTCTATGGTTGGTCTTGATTTAAGTGCTTTGACCGTCTTTGCGGGTGTGTTAGGGGTTGGGATTGGCTTTGGTCTTCAGAACATTACCTCGAATTTTATTTCAGGGATTATTCTCTTATTTGAGCGACCGATTAAAGTCGGTGACCGGGTCATTGTGGAAGAGATTATTGGAGACGTTGAGAAGATCAATATGCGTGCAACGATTATTCGCTCGATAAATAATGAACATATCATCGTGCCTAATTCTTACTTCTTAGAAGAACATGTTGTGAACCGCTCTTATGCGGCACCCGAGATGCGACTCGTCGTACCGATAGGTGTTTCTTATGACAGCGATGTCGACAAAGTAGAAGCCCTTTTGATGTCTGTGGCTGAAGAAGAAAGCAACAAACATGAGACGATTCTGACGACACCAGAACCATTTGTCAATTTCGTTGGTTTTGGTGACTCATCACTTGATTTTGAACTCTTCATTTGGATTCAAGATCCGAAACAGTTTATGCGTATCAAATCGAGTGTGAATTTTAATATTTTCCGTACCTTTAATCAGCATGACATCGAGATTCCATTCCCTCAGCGCGACTTACACGTCAAATCTATTGATCAAAAATTACTCAGTGATCTTAAAGAACACTAACATCATCATAAGCATCAGACAAAAAGACCGTTCCAAGTCCTATATTAAGGGTTTGGATCGGTCTTTTCTTTAATGATGACGTCTCGCAAAATCAACGAAACGAAAACGGTCCGGTCGGTGACGAGATTCGGTATATTGAAACAGTGTGGCATCCTCTAAATACACATAGTTTTTAATGACGACAATGTTATGAAAGCCGTCTAAATCCAGTGACTCACGATCTTCTTCTGTCGGATCCTCGACCGTGATTTCTTTTTTCGCAAAACTTATCGACAAACCGAGCGTGCCTTCTACATGTTGATAGATGGAATCTTTGGCGATGGTTTCGGTTAGTCCTGAAATTTTCTCAGCTAAGAAATAATCTTTATCTAAAATCACTTTTTCTCCGTTAATTTCCCGCGCCCGTATGACCGTTGTCACAAGCGTATCGGTATCGTCATCTGCAATTAATAATTGCTTCTTAATATGACGGGATGGGACATGTGTATCTAAAAATAATACCTCGGTATTGATATCTTCTCCGAGCTTATCACGTAATTCTTTAAAGCTCACTAAACCAGACACTGGAAAATCGAACTTACTCTGCGGCAACACAACCGAGCCCTTCCCGCGCACTTTTTGAATATAGCCATTTTGTGATAACAACGTCAGCGCTTTTCGTACCGTTTCCCTTGACGTTTGATACTGGCCTTTCAGTTCGTTTTCACTTGGTAAATAACTATCCACCGGATGAATGCCATCTTCTATTTGTTCGAGTAAGTCTTGGTAGATTACCAAGTATTTATTTTTCATCATCATCTTCCTTTAGTCACTTAGTTGAGATAGATGACTTTATGTGGTAAACAACCGATTCATAAGGGCGTAAGACACCTGTTTTAGTATCGCCTTGCTGGTCATTCATGTTACTGATTAACACCCGAGCTTCCTTACTTAGAATCCCTTCATGTGTTAGATCATAGGTGACCTCTTGATCGTAGAAATTGTTTAACACGACAAGTTGTTCCTCATCCATTTCTCTCACATAGGCAAAAATATCAGAATCTGACGCTAAAATCAACCGGTATTTTCCATCAGTGATGATAGGCTCAGTTTTTCTTAGCTGAATGAGGCGCTTGTAGTAATAAAAAATAGAGTCTATATCTTTTAAGGCATTTTCTGCATTCACTTCTTTGTAGTTGCGGGCGACGTCAATCCACGGCGTGCCATCAGTAAAGCCTGCGTGTGCTAAACTGTTCCACTGCATCGGCGTTCGAGCGTTATCACGAGATTTTTGTTTTAAGATGTCTAGTACCTCTTCTTTAGATACACCACGCTCTGTCATCATTCGGTACGTGTTGAGTGATTCAACATCACGGTAATCATCGATTGACTCAAAGTTAGGATTCGTCATCCCAAACTCTTCCCCTTGATAAATATACGGGGTCCCTTGCATCATGTGGAGCGTCGTCGCAAGCATTTTTGCACTGCGGTTATGATACTTTCCTTCATCACCAAAACGTGAGACGACACGTGGTTGGTCATGGTTACACCAAAAGAGCGCATTCCAGCCACCACCTTCGTGCATCCCAACTTGCCAGTCGGTCAGAATCGTTTTTAATTGGGCTAAATCAAACGGCGCTTTTGTCCACTTTTCCCCGTTAGGATAATCGACTTTTAAATGGTGAAAACTAAACGTCATAGATAGTTCATTTCGGTCAGGATGGGTATATTTAACACAGTTGTCGATGGACGTTGATGACATCTCACCAACCGTGATGAGATCTTTATCTTTAAAGACCTGTTCATGCATATCTTGTAAATATTGATGAATTTTCGGGCCATCGGTATAAAATTTACGTCCATCTGAGTCATCTTCAGGAAAGGCTTGATTTTTAGAAATTAAATTAATAACGTCCAGTCTAAAACCATCGACACCTTTATCAACCCAGTAAGTCATCATCTCATAGACATGATTTCTCACTTGGTCATTTTCCCAGTTTAGATCAGCTTGAGTAACGTCGAATAAGTGTAAGTAATACTGACCGGTCGCTTCATCATACTGCCACGCATTTCCACCAAACTTTGATTCCCAGTTGGTCGGCTCTTTCCCGTCTTTAGGATCTTTCCAAATATAAAAGTCCCGGTAGGGATTGTCTTTACTTTTCTTTGATTCAACAAACCATTTGTGTTCCGTTGACGTATGATTCACAACAATATCAAAGATCACTTTGAGTTCACGCTTATGCGCTTCATCCAGTAAGCGGTCCACGTCTTCCATTGTCCCGTATTCATGGAAAATCGAGTAGTAATCGCGAATGTCATACCCATTATCTTTTTGCGGTGAGTCATAAATTGGTGTTAGCCATAACACATCGACACCAAGTTCTTTTAAATAATCGAGCTTTTCTATGACGCCATCAATATCTCCCGTTCCACTACCGGTTGTATCGTTAAAGCTTTTTGGATAAATTTGATACACAACTGATTTTTTCCACCATGGTTCATGCATGTTATCGACCCCTTTTTCTATTGGTTACTTTGTAGATTGTCTCATTTTTCTTTTTATCTATTCCTAATTTAAATCGCTAACAACCATCCCGAGAAAGTCGGAATGGTTGTGGGTGAGCATTTATTTTCCTAAACGTTCGTACGTTTTCTTACCCATTGGTGACTTCGCTAAGATCATTGTCAGTACAATTGGAACAACAATCGCGATCGCCATCGCAACGAAGAACATGAACCAGTCTGGTGCTTGAATGGATAGGAATCCAGGGATACCTCCGACACCAATAGAGTTTGCCATAACGCCACTTGCGACTGAAACAGTACCTGCAATCGCAGAACCAACCATAGCGGCAAGGAATGGGAAGCCGTATTTTAAGTTAATACCAAACATCGCCGGTTCTGTTACGCCTAAGTAACAAGAAATCGCTGCTGGAATCGATACTTGTTGTTCTTTTTCATCTTTCTTGTGTAAAAGAATAATCGCCACAACGGCTGAACCTTGCGCAATATTTGATAACGCAATCATTGGCCACAGCATCGTTCCATCAAATTGACTCATTAACTGAAGGTCAATGGCATTCGTCATGTGGTGAAGCCCAGTAATCACGAGTGGAGCATAAAGGAAACCAAAGACTGAAGCAAATAACCAACCAAGGCCGGATGTTAAACCGTTATAAACAACAGTAGAAATCCAATCACCAATTGTCCAACCGATTGGTCCAAGAACAACGTGGGCAACAATAACCGCTGGTAATAACGCAAAGAATGGTACAAAAATCATCGAGACTACGTTTGGAATAATCTTACGTAACCAAATCTCTAGATAGGCAAGCACAAAACCGGCTAAAATCGCTGGAATAACTTGCGCTTGATAACCAATCATATCAACCGTCGCAAATCCGAAATCCCATACCGGGATTTCTTCAGCACCTGCTACACCATACGCATTTAAGAGCTGTGGTGAAACGAGCGTGAGACCAAGAACAATCCCAAGAATTTGAGTGGTGCCCATCTTCCGGGTGATCGACCAGACGATACCGACCGGTAAGAAGTGGAAGATCGCTTCTCCTATTAACCAAAGGAAATGATTCGTTCCTGACCAAAATTGTGATAATTCAACGAGCGCTTGGTCACCATTTGGACCAAAGTTTGGAATTTCACCGATAATATTTCTAAAACCTAAAATAAGACCCCCAACAACTAAGGCTGGAATAAGTGGTGTAAAGATTTCCGCGAGGTTAGAGATTAACCGTTGAAGCGGATTCAAATTTTGCTTTGCGGCAACTTTCGCATCATCTTTCGATGTATCATCGACCCCGGCAATCTTCGTAAACTCATTATAAAACTTAGAGACTTCGTTCCCAATAATGATTTGGAATTGTCCGGCATTCGTGAATGTTCCTTTGACAATGTCTAAATCCTCAATGGCTTTCGCATCGGCTTTGTCTGTGTCGTTTAGCACAAAACGCATACGTGTCGCACAGTGTGTCACAACATTGATGTTCTCGCTACCGCCGATCAGTTCTAATAACTCTTTTGACGCTTTTTCGTATTGACCCATTTTTCCTTACCCCTTTCTAATATGAAAGCTAAAATATAAATAATGGCATGTTAACTTGTCTATACAAGATAACTGATGACGCTTACATTGTATCTTGTATAGACAAGTTAGTCAAGGGGGAAGTTAAAAAAATATTAAACATCTGAAGATGGCTATAAATGAACCTACAAAAGTATCCGTCTGGCTGATCAGCAACATTAACGATTTGACTTTCAAACGAACGATGATTCAATAGGATTAAAAAATTAACATAATTTCATGCTATCGAATGAATTTCATAATTCTGAGGCCTTGCGGCCCAATGGTTTTGAAGCATAAAAAAGGAAGTACCTCCCCAAGTCTTGTATAATGGTAAGTAACC
>NZ_FPAI01000025.1 GCF_900116255.1 Halolactibacillus miurensis | reverse complement strand
AAGCAATATCAAATAGCATAAAAAATTTTTAAGACAAATATTGAAATTCTGGTCGTGTTTGATTTTTTAAAAAGAGCAATTATGAAATTGATTCAAGTAGTATAATGATAAAATAATGTTACGTCTCATGAGTGTTTAACCTTTTACACGGTATCATAGTTTATGTCAAAAAATCAACTCATGTTGCGGTAAAGAAAGGAGTGAATGAATAAATGAAAAAGCAACACCACTTAGCTGCCTATTTACTGATTGGCTTAGGGCTATATTTTTTAAGTCAACAAATCTACATACCGATAATAAGTGATTTAGCTACTTGGCCGATGTTACTGATGATTGTCGGAGGGATTTTTCTTTTTACCGGTTATAACCATCGTGATTACGATAAATTACTACCTGGTGGTATTTTATTTCTACTTGGCCTTCATTTTTATCTTGAACCATTCTATCCTTACTGGATAGATGAACGCAGTATCTACTTTATTATTGTCGGTCTTGCCTTTTTACTGCGTTACCAACAAACTAAACAAGGCCTTTTAGTTAGCTTTATTTTAATTGGGATTGGTTTATTTACGTTATTATCTAAAAGTGATACGGCATTTCAATATTATATTGAATCATTTATGCAACTGTTAGAAGTATACTGGCCCGTTGGACTGATTATTTTCGGCATCTATTTACTCGTCAAACGAAAGTAATCGTCTATAAAAAATAGATACGCTCATAATAATTACATGTGATAGAAAGAACCACCTTTTTCGTCTGTGACGAAAAAGGTGGTTTATTAATTAAAGAAAACGTTCAATCTCTCGCCAAGCTTCGTCTTTTCCTTGCCCGGTTTCACTAGAAAACGGCACAACAACGTCACCAGCATCTAATTGAAGGGTGTCTTTGACGCGTTTAATATGTTTATGAATTTGTGATTTCTTTAATTTATCTAATTTAGTTGCGACAACAATAACAGGTAACTCATAATGTTTGAGAAATTCATACATAGAGATATCATCTTTTGTCGGTTCATGACGTAAGTCAACGACTAAAATCGTCGCTTTTAAATTTTCACGCTCGGAGAAATACGTTTCCAGCATACGACCCCAAGCTTCACGTTCTTTCTTTGATACTTTTGCATACCCATAACCAGGAACATCTACGAAGTGAAACACTTCATTGATTAAATAAAAATTTAATGTTTGTGTTTTCCCAGGCTTTGATGACGTTCTCGCGAGTGCTTTACGGTTAATCATCTTATTGATAAATGATGACTTCCCTACATTCGAACGTCCAGCTAAGGCAATCTCAGGGTAGCCTTCATCAGGGTATTGCTTCGGTGCAACGGCACTAATTGTAATATCGGACTTTGTTACTTTCATTTACTCCACCTCCACTAATGCATATTTAAGAACATCATCCATGTGCTCAACAGGAATAAAGTTGACATAATCCTTGACACTTTGAGGAATGTCTTCAAGATCTTTTTCATTGTCCTTTGGGAATAGAATCGTCGTAATACCACTTCTATGGGCACTCAATGATTTTTCTTTTAATCCACCAATCGGTAACACTCGACCTCGCAAAGTAATCTCACCGGTCATCCCAACCTCTTTTTTGATTGGGCGCTTCGTAAGGGCTGATATTAGCGCAGTCGCCATCGTTATACCAGCAGATGGTCCGTCTTTTGGTGTCGCACCTTCAGGCACATGAATGTGCAAATCATTTTTCTCGTAAAAGTCAGGAGAAAGACCTAATAGCTCTTGTCTTGAGCGCACGTAACTCATGGCAGCTTGAGCGGATTCCTGCATTACGTCACCTAATTTACCGGTTAACTGTAACTTGCCTTTTCCAGGCACAACACTGACTTCAATACTTAAAATATCGCCGCCAAAGGCCGTATAAGCAAGACCCGTCGCAGTACCAATTAAGTCCTCAGTTTCACGTTCACCATAGCGGTAAGGTGGATGACCGAGAAAGTCGACTAATTTGTTTTTAGTGATAACGATGCGCGTATCTGGAGCATCTAAATGCTGTCTCGCGGCTTTTCTCACTAAGCTCGCTATTTGACGTTCAAGTTGTCTGACACCCGCTTCTCTCGTATAGCGGCGGACAAGTTCTAAAATAGCCTCTTTTCGTATTTGCAGATGATTACCATCTAAGCCGTGTTTTTTTACTTGCTTTGGCACGAGATAATTTTTAGCGATATATTGCTTTTCTATTTCTGTGTAACCTGATAGTTGAATCACTTCCATTCGGTCTAAGAGTGGAGCCGGAATACCATCACGTTGGTTAGCCGTAGCGAGGAAAAGGACTTGACTTAAATCATACGGTTCTTCGATAAAGTGATCACTAAACTGGTGATTTTGTTCTGGGTCAAGCACTTCTAGCATCGCCGATGCGGGATCGCCTCTAAAATCATTCGCCATCTTATCAATTTCATCTAATAAAATTACTGGATTAATTGTGCCGACTTTTTTCATCGCTTGAATCATCCGCCCAGGCATAGCCCCGACATATGTCCGGCGGTGCCCTCTAATTTCTGATTCATCTTTCACCCCTCCGAGTGAGACACGGGTAAACCTTCGTCCCATTGCCCGGGCAATAGACTGAGCAAGTGAGGTTTTCCCAACACCTGGTGGGCCAACGAGACAAAGAATCGGTCCACTTAAATCATGCGTTAATTGTTGTACGGCAATGAATTCTAAAATGCGCGCTTTAATCTTTTCTAGACCGAAGTGGTCTTGGTCAAGAATCTTTTCTGCTTTATGAATATCTAAAACATCAGGGGTCATCTCTTGCCATGGCAACTGGATTAACCAGTCTAAATAATTTCTAATGATACCAGATTCCGCTGATGTTTGAGGAATCCGTTCAAACCGGTCTAACTCACTTTTAGCGAGTTGTTTTATCCGGTCCGTCATATCACTATCTTCAATTTTTTTTAGTAAATCATTGACATCTTTTTGTTTACCATCTTTATCGCCAAGTTCTTTTTGAATCACTTTCATCTGTTCACGAAGGTAAAATTCCTTTTGTGATTGTTCAATCGTCTTTTTCACTTTTTGATTGATTTGCTTTTCCAGCTTCAGTAATTCTTGTTCATTTGATAACATCTGAATAAGTACTTTGGCACGCTCTTCTAAATCAATCAGATCAATCAATAATTGCTTTTGACTAATTTTAATATTTAAATAAGAACTCACCACATCACTAATATGTGACAGGTCATCAATGTCCATTATATCCTGATAGGTTTCTTTTGATAACTTCGGTGACAGGTCAACATAACGTTTAAATCCCTCTGCAATAGTGCGGATCAGTGCATCCTCTTTCAATTCACTCTCTGGCTTCACTTCTATTAACTTGTCAACAGCCGTTGTATAGTAGGTCTCATGTTTCGTGACGGCAGATGTTTCGGCTCGGTAGAGCCCTTCGACTAAGACGCGAAATGTGCCGTTTGGTAATTTCAACATTTGTTTGATATAACCAACGACACCTGTCGTAAATAATTCATCTGTTTCTGGTAACTTCACACTTGTATCACGTTGAGCTACAAAAATGACGCGTCGGTCTCCTGCCATTGCTTGTTCAACCGCATCAATCGACACTTTTCGACCAATATCTAAATGCATGACAACATTTGGAAACACAACGGTGCCTCTCAGTGGTACGAGTGGTATATGTGGTTTTTTCGCCATACCATCCCTCTTCTCTTGAAATTCAACACTTTAAATTGTCTTAATTTTTATCATTCTTTTATTTAGTGATTAAAGAATAGAAAATCCCTTGTGAGACACAAGGGATTCATTTTTCATATCCTTTTCTTTACGCAAGCTCTGAACCATCTTCTAGTAACAATTTCGGACGATTGGCTTCATCTTCCACTGTTTCTTTTGTGATGATACAGGTCTTAATATCTTCACGTGATGGTAATTCATACATCACATCAAGCATAATCCCTTCAAGGATTGAACGAAGACCACGGGCCCCTGTATTGCGTTCCATTGCTTTATGTGCAATCGCGACAAGTGCATCGTCTTCAAATGCTAATTCTACGTTATCCATTTCGAATAAGCGTTTATATTGTTTCACGAGTGCATTCTTCGGTTGCGTTAAAATCTGTACGAGCGCATCTTGATCAAGTGGTTCAAGTGCTCCGATAATTGGTAAACGACCGATAAATTCTGGAATCAAACCGAATTTAAGTAAATCTTCAGGTAAGACTTTTTGTAGGAGTTGGGCTTTATCCATATCATTAATAGAGGTTTCAGCACCAAAGCCAATCACACGCTTACCTAGACGACTTTTAATGATTTGATCAATCCCGTCAAAAGCACCACCAACGATGAATAACACATTTGTCGTATCGATTTGAATAAACTCTTGATGCGGGTGCTTACGTCCACCTTGCGGCGGAACACTGGCAACTGTGCCTTCTAAGATTTTAAGTAAGGCTTGTTGCACACCTTCTCCACTCACATCACGTGTAATCGATGGATTTTCTGATTTACGTGCGACTTTGTCGATCTCATCAATGTAGATAATCCCTTTTTCAGCCTTTTCAACATCATAATCCGCCGCTTGAATCAGTTTAAGTAAGATATTTTCAACATCTTCTCCAACATATCCTGCTTCCGTTAAAGACGTCGCATCGGCGATCGCAAATGGCACATTCAAAATACGCGCTAGTGTTTGAGCAAGTAATGTTTTACCGCTACCCGTTGGTCCAATCATCGCGATATTACTTTTTTGAAGTTCTACATCCCCCGCTGATTTTGGTGCATTAATTCGTTTATAGTGATTATACACTGCAACCGATAAATTACGTTTTGCTTTTGTTTGACCAATGACATAATCATCTAAAATTTGATTGATTTCTTGAGGCTTTGGTACCTCAGTGAAGCTCATTTCTTCATCTGTTCCTAATTCTTCTTCCACAATCTCGGCACATAAATCAATACATTCATCACAAATATACACACCAGGTCCTGCGACTAATTTCCTTACTTGGTCTTGACTTTTACCACAAAAGGAACATTTTAATTGTCCTTTTTCTTCGTTAAATTTATACATTCAGTTCACCTCTCTATAATAAACACCATCATATTGATTGATTTTGTTTGCTTTCATTATCATATCAAAGAATCTTAAAGAATTAAAATAATAGCCCTTATTCTGCTTCAAATCTTCTTTAATAGCCAAATATTTTGCTTTTCAGATGCAAAAGCATATGTATTTTATCATAAGTTATAGCCGATGTCTTTTAAAAAGATACCGAATGCCTAATCTTTTGATTTTTAGCGCGACATTAAAAAAGACCAAAAAAAATATGTTGGATCTTTCTATGTCAACATGGCATCATTTAGGTATGTATGTATCACATTAAAAATGGTAGAAAACAAGGCGATACATGATCGCCTTGTTTTACTCCCTAATATAAAAGTAATCTTACTTAGTCACGCTGTTGTCTACTAAGAAATCAATCGCTTTTTTAAATTTAAGATCTTCTTTAATGGCGTCTGTGTTACCACCTAGCATTTGTGTTAATTGATCCATTTCTAGGTTGTACATATCTGCCATTGATTGAAGTTCTTCTTGTACGTCTTCATCTGTTGCTTCAAGGTTCTCTACTTGACCAATTGCTTCAAGTGCAAGATTTGTTTGTACACGTTTTTGTGCATCTTCTTTCATTTGGTCTTTTAATTGATCTTCTGTTTGACCTGAGAATTGAGAATACATGTCAAGTGTCATACCTTGTTGTTGCAAGCGTTGTTCAAATTCACGTACCATACGATCTAATTCGGTATCAACCATTGCTTCTGGAATATCGATTTCTGCGTTCTCAGTCGCTTGGTTAATAAGTGATTCACGTACCGCTGCGTCAGCTTCATTTTGTTTTTGTTCTTCAAGACGTTTCTTTGTTTTTTCTTTCAGTTCAGCAAGTGTTTCCACTTCATCATCCACGTCTTTAGCAAACTCATCGTCCATTTCTGGTAATTCTTTCGCTTTAACTTCATGGATTTTAACTTTGAATGTTGCTGGTTGACCTGCAAGGTTTTCAGCGTGGTATTCTTCTGGGAAAGTGACTTCTACTTCTGTTTCTTCGCCAGTTGTTTTACCGATTAATTGTTCTTCAAATCCAGGAATAAATGAACCTGAACCGATTTCTAATGAATGGTTTTCAGCCGCGCCACCTTCAAATGCTTCGCCATTAACGAAACCTTCAAAGTCGATCACAACTGTGTCGCCATTTTCAATCGCGCCTTCTTCTTTTACAACTAACTCAGCAAGTGATTGACGTTGGTTATCTAAGTCTTTTTCTACGTCTTCGTCTGTAACGTTAACGTCTACTGCTTCAACTTCTAAACCTTTGTAGTCACCAAGTTTAACTTCTGGTTTAACCGTCACTTTTGCTGTAAAGTGTAGTGCTTGACCTTTTTCGATTTGTGTAATATCGATTTCTGGTTGATCCACTGGTTCAATACCTGCTTCATCAACTGCGTTTGAATACGCTTCTGGAAGTACGATGTCTACAGCATCTTGGTAGAGTGATTCTACACCAAAACGTTGTTCGAACATGCCACGTGGAATACGTCCTTTACGGAATCCTGGTAATTGTACGTCTTTTACGACTTTTTTGAAGGCTTGATCAAGCGCTTCGTTAAATTGTTCTGCTGATACTTCTACGGTAAGAAGACCTTCATTGCCTTCTTGTTTTTCCCATTTAGCTGTCATTAAAATTCCCTCCATTATTACATATATATTAATTTTATTTGCCGTTCATCTATGATACGTTAGCTCTGTTTCACAACCGAACGCAAACTACAACCATTATATTATAACATAAACCTTTTCTGTTTCAAGATTTAGTGTTCAAGTGGTTGTAAATTTCTTAAACAATTAACACCTTCTATTCTTCTAGTAGTGAAAAATAGAGTTGTTCTGCCTCCATTAACTGTATCAATTTATCTTCTACTTCTTTTGAAACAGCATTTTTAGGATCATTAAACGCTTGATTGACAATCGTCACAATCGCCTCTTTTAACACACCTGCGTCTTCCTCTTCAACAAAAGGATAACGCACATAAATAAAGCGTTCAAGTATTTGCATCGCTAGCCGATAAAAAGATGGATTTCTTTCTTCTATTTCCCGCAACATTTTTTGGACGTCTTTATAAACCGGATGGTCCGTAAAGTACGGATAAGTTTTTGGATTAAGCATCATCTCTTGATTGAATTTATGTATCGATATGACCTCATCGATGCGATTTGCCTGCATCAGACTGATAATCACGGATTGAACAACCGGATGGGTATCACCTGTAAGTAATGTTTTAAACATATCTAAATAAGGCGTAATATCTGATTGTTGTAAATGATTAATTAAGTGCCACTGCGCCAGGGTGTTGTGATTGTTCATCGCATCGTTTAGCTCACGCTTTGTTACCGTTATTTCTGAGCTAATCTCCTCATCAACGAGCGGTTCATTAATTTCTAATAAATTTTCAAATTGATGGCGATACGTAACGTCTTTTACATTAACAAGGACTGTTTCTAATAACTCTTTCACTTTTTTATGTTTATGAAATTGAAATAACAATGTCGCATAAATATGTATGTAAATCAGATAATCATCCGTATGTTGGTCAATCATTGTTTCTAAAAATAATTCCGCTTCTCGTAATTCACCTAATTCAGCTAAACAAGTCACTTTTGCGACCATGATGTCCACATCATGTACACCATAGGCTATTAACTCATCAAAGACGGGTAACGCCTTTTTATACTGATGTCCTCTAAAGTAATCAAACGCTTCTTTTTCTAGCCGCTCTTGTTCTTTTGGAAAGAGTACGAGCCGATTTGAACCTTGATCTTCTTTTTTCATCTCTTCACCCCCTCGTGTTAACTAATATGTCGATTTCTATCACTTTTAAAAATTTCAACTATGTATTTTGTCCTAGTTACAAGGATACCCTAAAATCGAAAAAAGTAAACAAGACTTTCAGACTTTTATCATCGTTTAACTTTTTATTTTTTCACCCCTTTTTGTGCACGTATATCTTCATCAACTGACCAAGCTTTTTCCTCCACTAACTTTCTTACCTTTTCAATCGCTTGATCTTCATATAAATGAATCACATGCTCTTCTAGGAACTTCACAAATTGATCCGTCGCGACACTGCCGATTTCTAAGTCAAATTCTGTTTCTAAATAACCTCTGATGGCATCTGTCGCTTTTACATACTCATCTCTATTTAAAGTCATAATTATCACCTCGTTACATTTAAGTATTGTTAAAAAGACTACTCACCCATTATAACGTAAAAATGAAAGTCTGCATAAGTTCTCATAACGAAAAACCTCACAACCGATTTGGGCACAAAAATATCCCATGAAAGGTTCGAACTCCCGACCCACGGCTTAGACGGATATATACTCTAGTTTATTAAACCTTCTTATAAAAATACAATAACATAAAAAAGAGCCTTGATAGACTCTTAAATAGGTGACAACATGACTATTCTGAATCTACATAATTGGCACTAACGGTAATTTCATATTGATCTATTAGAAAATTAACGTTATATCTCGGAAAAATTTTAAACGTTTCGTTTGCTTTTATTTCTACAACGCCATGAATTTCATCATAATCTTTATTTACAAAAATAACCGTTTTATTTTCTGAGTTAGTTAACACATTCATAGCGTCATGATAATAAAATGACAAATGCTCAAATTGCAGCTCTTTCATTTTTGACCCCTCCCCTTTTACCAAGCACTTTATTATATCCATACAAACAATTATTTAACAACACATAATGGTCCTCCATTAGTCCCTAGATTCGGAAACTATAGCTTCTAGTAAAAACAAAAAACCTCACAACCGTTGAGGCTGTAAGGTTTTCGTTAGCATCCCAGGAGAGATTCGAACTCCCGACCCACGGCTTAGAAGGCCGTTGCTCTATCCAGCTGAGCTACTGGGACATACTGGAGCGGGTGAAGGGAATCGAACCCTCATCATCAGCTTGGAAGGCTGAGGTTTTACCACTAAACTACACCCGCGTGGATTAATTAATGTCAATTATTTCTCTAACAGACAAAATATATTATAGTTTTTTTGAGGGATAATGTCAATATCTTTTTGGGATTTTTGTATTTTAACTTGAAAGTACCATTTAAATAACCGAGGTAAAAAAATGATAAAGATTACTTTTAAGCTCATATTTTATGACAAAGGGCACGTTAGCCCTTGTCATTATAAAGTATATTGGGCCGCTAGATTTTTTACTTCTTTGCCGTTTAATTGATAAAAATTAATCTTATACGTGTGATCATCCCAAGACAAAATCGCATACGTTTCTTCTTGTCTCCCGCGCGGGAGACGAATACTTCCTGGATTGATGACGATTTGATCCCCCACCTTTGTCGCATGTGCTAAATGCGAGTGACCATGACAAACAATCGTCGCTTGTTGTTCTGATGCTTGATAGGTGATTGCGTCAAGTGTCATTTTCACATTATGATGGTGACCGTGCGCCACAAAAAAACGTGTCCCTTTAATCTCCACAGTTAAATCCTCAGGGTACTCAGGATCATAATCACAGTTACCCGTTACCTTTAAAAAATCAACCATAGCTGGATGAGCATAATCAAGTTCTGAGTCGCCACAGTGAATCATCGCATCGACTTTGTGTTTATATTGATCTTTTAATTGTTGAACTTCATCTTTAAATCCGTGACTATCACTTGTGATTAATACTGTAGGCATTTGATCATCTCCTTGTTACTGCTGTTCTAACCAATCAGCAAGTTTTTTTAATGCATTTCCTCGGTGACTGATGGCTGCTTTTTCTTTAGGGGTTAGCTCTGCCATGGATTTTGTTTCACCTTCCGGTTTAAAAATCGGATCATATCCAAAACCGTTTTCCCCACGTCTCTCATACAAAATCTTACCCTCACAATATCCATGCTTGACGATTGTCTCTTTCCCTGGCTCACTTACCGCAATCGCACAAACAAACCGAGCGGTACGGTCTTTTTCTTCTACACCTTTTAAATTTTCAAGCACTTTATCGATATTTTTCTCATCATCTTTTTCAAGTCCCGCATACCGCGCAGAATACACACCCGGCTCCTTGTTTAAAGCATCAACTTCAAGACCTGAGTCATCGCTAATCACCGGCATATTTAATAGTGTGGCAATCGCTTCTGATTTCAATGTGGCGTTTTCACTAAATGTCGTGCCTGTTTCTTCAACATCCTCAATCGAGTCTAAGTCTAACAGCGAGATGACTTTTATGCCTTTAGGTTCAAATAATACCTTAAAGTCATCCACTTTTCCTTGGTTTTTTGTCGCAATTAAAATTTTATCCATTGTTTAGCTCCTCAAATAACAGGTTTAAATTTAGCTATATACATTTCTTACGCATATCATACCATTTTTTATTTGTCGATATCAATGATGAAAAGCTTATAGCAATTACAAGGGAGTTAAAATACTTCTATCATATTTCTAGTTTAATAATGCTAGCTTGATCTAAATCCGCACACCTGGGAGTTTGACACTCCAATTCTTTAAAAAAGCTCTTTAGTAGAATAGACTCATTGTCAAGGACATTTTACAGGGGTTAGAGAGATTTTATTTAAATTAAGTGTCAAACTTGAGATTTAATACAATTAATATGGTAAAATATATTTAAATACTAATTAATGACTAAGTGCGATCGATATGCTCACATAAAAAACTCAGATGATTCGCACCACTTTCAATTATATTTTGTGTTTGCACTTGATATTTAAGTAGTAGTATGATCAAAATTTATGAATAAACTTAATCATTTTTGCGTTTTATGCAACAAAACATAAAATTTTGTTGCATAATTCGCTGTCGCACCCTATATGGGTGCGTGGATTGAAATATTCATCTGTTTTTTGACGCCAGAGGTAGACTCCAGTAAAATAATTATATTGACATGATATATATTCAAATTAAATAGAGGTGGATAATCATGGTATTAGATAATAAATTAGGGCTATCAAATCAAGTAGCGCTCGCGAAAGCTGAGGAAAAAATAAGTAAACAAAAAGCAAAAGATTTATATGATACAGGGAAAATCAACGAGATGGAGATTGGTACCTTTAAAGGTCTATCAGATATTCATACATATTTATTTTCAGAGATTTATGATTTTGCCGGAAAAATTCGGCACGTGAATATCGCAAAAGGCAACTTTAGATTTGCGCCAGTAATGTATCTCGAGGCATCTATTAACCATATAGACGGCATGCCACAAAACACTTATGAAGACATTATCAAAAAATACGTCGAAATGAACATTGCTCATCCGTTTCGAGAAGGAAATGGCAGAAGCACGAGAATCTGGTTAGATTTAATTTTGAAAAAGGAATTAAATAAAGTGATCAATTGGAATTTGGTGGATAAAGAAAAATATTTATCAGCTATGGAACGCAGTCCTGTTAATGACTTAGAGATTAGATACTTACTGTTGGATGCTTTGACAGATAAAGTAGATGACCGAGAGCTTTACTTGAAAGGCATTGATGTCAGTTATTATTATGAGGGATATTCAGAATATACGACCGAAGATTTATAGTTGACGTACCCTTACCAAAATACGTAATCAAGCAATTAAAAACACCGCTAAATCAACAATCAAGTTGAATTAACGGTGTTTTTAATTTGTGTTGTCTTCCTATACTTCCTTGTTAATCAATTGCGCATAATCGCCAATCGCTTCTTTTTGATACTCAAACAGATCGTTGATTCCCTTTTCTGCTAGAGCTAACATATCAAGTAATTGTTGATGAGTGAAAGTAGATTCTTCTCCAGTACCTTGCACTTCCACAAACTCACCTTTACCTGTCATGACAATATTCATATCAACAGCCGCTTCAGCGTCTTCCACATATTCAAGGTCTAAAATACTTTCACCGTCCGGCATGACGCCAACAGAAATCGCCGCTAAATAATCGGTTAGTGGAATGGTTTCAAGGACGTTGTTGTCAACAAGTTTACCTAAAGCTAGGACCATGGCGACAAATGCACCCGTAATCGATGCTGTACGCGTCCCACCGTCTGCTTGAATCACATCACAATCGATCCAAATCGTGCGTTCACCTAATTTATCTAAGTCGACAACAGCTCTAAGGGCACGACCAATCAAGCGCTGGATTTCCATCGTACGGCCACTTAATTTCCCTTTAGCAGCCTCACGTATGTTTCTTTGTTGGGTTGCGCGTGGCAACATTTGATATTCTGCCGTAATCCAACCCTTCCCTTGATTACGCATAAATGGCGGAACGCGCTCTTCAATCGACGCATTACAAATGACTTTTGTATCTCCCACTGTGATAAGGACAGATCCCTCTGGGTGTTTAACAAAGTCTGTTTCAATCATAATATGTCGTAGTTCGTTGTTTAATCGGTTATTTGGTCTCAAAATTAGTTCCCCCTTTAATTATCTTCCTTATCGTAACACATTTTGGACTTAAAGCGCGCGTTTTATTCCGTTATCTTTTAGATTTGATTTGTCTGTCTTCTCTCTCATCAATCCTGTTTCATTGTATTGACAACTCAAGACACAATCAAAAACCAGATACAGCTAACACATCTTCTCTTGACATCACATCTAATACGTCCATCGATTGATCAACCGTCAGTTGCTCTACACCTTCAACTTTTAATTCAACTTGATTAATATCAACAAACTCTGTCAATGTTAATACCATGGTTTCTATAACATTTTTTGTAAGCGCGCCTTCAGATGTTAGCACGTCTTGAGAGAGTATAATAGAGACTAAGTCATCTGTTTGTGTCACACTTTCCACTTCCACTTTTTTACTCACGACATGTGACACATTCTCATACACACCAGGTCCGTCCAACAAAGACTCAACGACCTGTTCTTTCAAATTCGTTGTGTTTGGTAGATAGTTTGTTGTTGGGATAAAATAACAGGTGTTATCAATATAATATGGATAGTAGAGGGTCACAGGTGTGGTTGTGAGGTAATCAACCCCTTCAGTCTTTAACACATTAATACCATCTCCTCTACTGTAGCCATCTGCGATGACGGTCTGTTGTTTTGGTAACACATCAAGTGGTTCTCCTTCGACCCATAACTTAATCCGGTCAATATTATTAAAACTTGTCGCTGTATAGGTCAGCGCTTCTAACATATCGGTTTCCTTCTCACCATCATAATTTAAAAATTCCGCTGATAAATCGATGATCGCTGTTTCATCATCGGTAATATTAATCCCTCTTACCCTTGTATTTTCTGGTAAAACCGCTGTTAAGCCGGTTGGTAAAAATGGCTCAACTGGACCATTTGTCACTAAGTATTCAATGGCTTGTTTTAAGACGGCACGGTCTTCTTGCATGGGCAATAACATGTGTTTTGGTACCACATACCCATCGTTCGATAAAAAATAAAGGGCGCGATTTTCCGTCGGTTGTTCTTCGACATTTACCTCATAACTATCTTCTGGTAAGCTCACCGTTTCGTCTTCTTTATCACATCCCGATAACATCACTAGGCTTACCATCATCAACATAATTATACATCGTTTCATCACTATATCTCCTCCCGTCTCATACTCTTTATAGCTACTATATGAGAGGGATAGTCTATTTTAGACCGGAGACTTCATTTAAAACACAAAAAACTACTCACCTGAGTGAGTAGCTTTATTCCTTGTTATTCCGTTCTATCATCAATGACCACTTGTTCAATGTGCTCAATTGGTTGGTCCATCCATCGGTTCGCAATCTGCTTAAAGATTTCCTCCGAACCCGTTGTATAAAATTCATGCGTCAACGGTTCATGTGATTCATTATGCAACCCTTGATAACTTAAAATCGCACTCACCTCACGCGCTGTTTCTTCACCGGAAGAAATAATATTCACCTTATCTCCCATCACTTTTTGAATCGGATCGTGTAAGATCGGGTAATGCGTACAGCCTAAAATGAGTGTATCTAGTTGTTCATAAGCCTTCAGTGGTTCAAGGGCGTGTCTGACAATATCCTCACTCGCCTCCACAGAAAAACGCCCACTCTCAACAAGCGGGACAAATTGCGGACAACTGAGACCGTGAACCGTTAAATCCTCTGAAATGCTATAAAGTGCATCCGGATAAGCATCTGACTCTATCGTCCCAACGGTGCCAATGACACCGATGTCTTTTGTTTCTGTCACCTTAATGGCTGCTCTCGCTCCTGGTTGAATAACACCAAGGACGGGAATAGACAATGTTTCTTTTAATAAATCTAATGTAAAAGCCGTCGCCGTATTACAGGCAATAACTAAGAGTTTGATATCTTTTTTTAATAGAAAGTTCACCATCTGTTTGGTAAAGGTGATGACTTCTTCTTTCGGTCGTGGGCCGTATGGACAACGGACCGTATCGCCTAAATAGATCAATTGTTCTTTTGGTAATTGACGCATTAATTCTCGAGCCACAGTTAAACCACCAACACCCGAATCAATCACGCCGATTGGTCGATTCACTTCTACATCCCTCATTTTCCATCAGTTGTTTTGTTCTTTTTGCCACTCCATTTTTTCAAGGAGTACACGCATCGTTTTATCGAGTTCACTCACATCTGTCGTCGACATATCATGTAAGACTTCTGCTAAATATTGTTGACGCTTTTCAATCACTTCTTGAATAATTTCTTTTCCTTTATCTAAGAGGTGGATTCTCACGACACGACGGTCCTTTGTATCACGCTTACGTTCAACTAACGTATTCTTTTCCATCCGATCAACTAAATCTGTTGTCGTACTAAAAGCCAAATTTATTTTATTTGATAGCTCACCAATCGTTAAATCGCCATCTTCTAACAGCCACTGCAAGGCAATAAACTGCGGGGTAGTAATACAATAGTTTTTTAAAATTTCACGACCTTTATACTTGATGATCCCGTTAATGTAGCGCATATTTTTTTCAATTCGCACAATCGCATCCATTGATTCCGCCTCCACCGATTGATCCCTTCTTTCTAAAAAAGATTCAAATAATCCTAAACTCCATCATAACATTTTTTAACGATTCACGGTTAAGTTATCATCAAATTTTAATATATAGAGACACAGCACGGTTTGAAGCTTTAAAAGTTATAAAATTATCGTTTTATAAGTAAACCTGTTAAGATAGAGTATGTAAGCCCTAACAGAAATATTGAAATCTAGGAGGAATACATATGAAAACATTACAATTTGGAACAAGCGACTTACACGCAAAAGAAATCGGCTTAGGTCTGATGCGCTTAAGTGAAAAATCACCAGAAGAAGCAGAAGCGATTATTCAAAATGCGCTAGATTTAGGTGTGAACTTCTTTGACCATGCTGATATTTATGGTGGTGGTAAGTCTGAAGAAGTCTTTAGAGAGGCCTTTAAACACGTCTCAGCTAATCGGGAAGATATTTTATTACAATCAAAATGCGGAATTAGAAAAGGATTCTTTGATTTTTCTAAAGAGCATATCTTAACGTCAACAGAAGGGATTTTAAAACGACTTGATACGGATTATTTAGATATTTTACTCTTACACCGTCCAGATGCGTTGGTTGAACCTGAAGAAGTGGCGGAAGCCTTTACTCAGTTAAAACAACAAGGTAAAGTTAAATATTTCGGTGTTAGTAACCATCACCCTATGCAAATCGAGTTATTGAAAAAGTATTTACAAGAGGATCTCATTGTTAACCAAGTGCAATTTTCTCTTATGCATACGCCAATGATTGATTTTGGACTGAACGTTAATATGGCGAATGATAATGGTCAAAACAGAGACCAAGCAATCATTGAGTATAGTCGCTTAAATAATATGACCCTTCAGGCATGGTCACCATTCCAATATGGCCTTATTAAAGGCACCTTCTTAAATAATCCTGATTTTCCTGAGATTAATCAAGCGTTGGATGACATGGCCAAAGCAAAAGGTATCTCTAACACCACCCTCGCAACAGCCTGGATTTTGCGTCACCCGGCTAATATCCAACCGATTGTTGGGACAATGAATACCGATCGATTAAAACAAATCACAGCCGCAAGTGAGATTGAGCTCACACGAGAAGAATGGTATCACCTCTACCAAAAAGCAGGCAACATGTTGCCATAACGCTCTTTAAAACAAAAGTGGCACCGAGTGGTGTCACTTTTGTTGTTAATTGATCGTTAATTCGTTTGTTTTCACCAGATAAACGAGGGCTTGTGTCCGGTCTTTCGCCCCAATCTTTAACATCACATTCGAAATATGATTTCTTACCGTCTTTTCCGTTATCGTCAAACTCTGGGCAATATCAGCGGTCGCATAGCCTTCTGATAATAATTGAAACACATCGCGCTCTCGCTTAGTTAAAACCCGTTTATATTGGTCTGTCATGATAAAGCTCCTCTCTTCACTTCGGCTATAACGCTTCACCTTAGTTATAAGATATGTCGAAACGTCATAATGGTGCTCTACTGACGGCAGTCATTAGTCCAGAACTTATCTTTTACTTTTATAAAAAATAAAAGAAAATGATTGCAGAACAATTAAAAAAACATGATAATAGCTACTAAGGGGGCACGTTCGATGAAAAAAATAGAGCAGTTACAAACGATGTATGAAACGACCGGACTTCATCCAGGCTATGACCTATTACGCTACATGGCGTTACCTGACTTGCTTGGAAAAGACCAAGACACGGTCCTTTATATTTTAGGGAAAAACATGAGTCGGGCACTTGAGATTACCGCAATTAAAGATCTTATTGATGCTTTTAAGCTCATTGGTTTAGGCGACTTAGTCCATGTAAAAGAAAAGCGAAGTGAAGATTTGTTTACTTTAACCTCCCCACTTATTCAAGCGCGTAAAAAAGCCGCGATCAATCAGACCTATCATTTTGAATCAGGTCTCATTAGCGGTGCGATGGAAACGGTTCACGGGTTCCAATGTGAAGCCGAAGAAACAGTTAAAGCTAAGAAAGCACTCGTGGAATTTACAGTCAAACATTATCGTTAGAAAAATGAATTAAAAAACCGATGGTTGAACAAGTAGCTTGTTCATCTATCGGTTTTTTTATATTTTTAGGTAACCTTATTCACTTGTTTCCTCCATACTTTCTATTTTATCTATAACATCCGAGTCATCTGCGTCATGTGTCTCATCTTTTTCTTGATTCAAATGATGGAGAATCGTCTCAGCTGTTGGTTTTGGAATCCCAAGCCGGGTCATCGTATCAAGATCCGCTTGTTTTATTTCCGTGATAGACTTGAAGTGAGACAACAGTAAGCGGCGGCGTTTTTCCCCGACACCAGGTATTTGATCGAGTTCTGAACGAATGGCATTTTTTCCGCGTAAACTGCGGTGAAACGTAATCGCAAATCGGTGAACTTCATCTTGAATACGTTGAATCAAATAAAAACTTTGCGATTTGCGTCCTAGATTAACCACCGTCGGTGGACTTCCATACAACAACTCACTCGTTTTATGTTTATCATCCTTCGCCAGTCCCGCAAGAGGTATATCTAACCCAAGTTCATTCTCAAGCACATCACGTGCCGCCGTCATTTGCCCTTTACTCCCGTCAACAAGGATCAGATCTGGAAGTGGTAAACCATCTTTTAGCACTCTTGTATAACGACGACGAATGACTTCACGCATTGTATCATAGTCATCTGGTCCTTTAACGTCACGAATCTTATATTTTCGATACTCTTTTTTATCCGGTTTACCGTCGATAAAAACGACCATCGCACTAACGGGATCGGTCCCTTGGATATTCGAATTATCGAAGGCTTCAATCCGGTGTGGCGTGTCAATTTGAAGAATGTCCCCTAACGTTTCTACCGCTTTGATTGTCCGTTCTTCATTACGTTCAATCAGTTGGAATTTTTCTGATAGCGCAATTTCAGCATTTTTACCTGCCAAATCAATCAATTCTTTCTTTCTCCCGCGATATGGAATCGTCACATCAATCTTTAGTAATTCTTTTAACATCTCATACTCAATCGGTGCCGGCACAAGAATTTGTTTCGGCTTTAAGTGATTTTGATGTAAGTAGAACCGCCCAACAAAGGTCGTGAAGACATCTGTCGGTTCATCAAAGAACGGGAAAATAGAGACGTCCCGTTCGATGAGTTTCCCTTGACGTATAAAGAAGACTTGGACACACATCCAGCCTTTGTCATAGCTAAAGTTAAAAATATCACGGTCTGTTCGATCTTCTAACGTCATTTTTTGTTGTTCCATCACCGAATCGATGTGGGTAAGCTGATCACGCAATTCTTTCGCGCGCTCAAAGTTTAAATCTTCGCTCGCTTGATACATTTTTTCTTGGATGGTTTGTTTGATTTTTTGATGACCACCTTTTAAGAACCGAGAAATTTCTTGAGTAATGTCTTTATAAAAGTCACGACTAGGTGGGGTGTCGCTACAAGCGAGACATTGACCTAAATGATAATACAAACAATACTTTCCTGGTGGATTGTTGCACTTTCTAAGAGGGTACAATCGGTCTAATAATTTTTTCGTTTCTCTTGCGGCTAATACGTTGGGATAGGGGCCAAAGTAACGGGCCTTATCCTTTAATACTTTTCTTGTGATAATGAGCCTAGGATGGCGTTCATTCGTAATTTTTAAATACGGATAGGATTTATCATCTTTTAATAAAATATTGTATTTCGGATCATATTTCTTTATTAAATTCATCTCTAAAATTAATGCTTCAATTTCTGACGATGTCACGATATATTCAAAATCAACAATCTCTTGAACGAGACGCTGCGTTTTTTGATCATTGGCGCCGGTGAAATAGCTCCGAACACGATTTTTTAACATTTTTGATTTACCGACATAAATCACGGTGCCATGCTTATCTTTCATCAAATAACAACCAGGCTCAGCCGGTAACACTTTCAACTTTTCTTCAATCTGACTCATTATCTCACCTCTTTTACAGTGCTTTTATTATAGCACGTGTGTTCTCTTTTAAAAACCAAGAAGCACACCCACGATTGTGAGCGTGCCTCTTTTATCGATGAATCTTGATCATGTATTATTCTTCTGCATTCTCATCAGATGATGATTCATTCGTTTCGGTATCGTCTGATGCTTTCGTTCCATCTGGTTCTGAGCCAGTCGATTCCTCTTCTGCTGCTGGTTGTTCCAAGAGTTCAAAGACACGAAATTCTAACTCTTCATTGACGGCCCCTTGGATTTCTGAACCTACACCGACAAATGGTAACAGATCACTAAGTGAGATATCTGCTTTATAAATCGCACCATCAATCATAAAGTAATACACGGTATTGCCTTCGACAACCACTTGGGCAATCTCTTCAACGCGTCCCGTTAATTCAGTTAATTCCTCGTCTGTTTCAATATCTTCTACAATACTGTCTGTATCAGTATCACCTGTCACTTGTCTAATTAAACCATCCACAGTTTCGGCGGTTTTAACTTTTTGGTAATCAACCGCATCCACTAAGGCATATGAACGGACAAGGCCTGAATCGTCTTTTAAAGATGAAATATAATAAGGTTTATTTTCAAGACTAATGAGCAGCGGGAAGGTTGAGGTAAAGCGCATTTGTTGCAAGCTACCTTCAGCTGATTCCATCGCAGAGAATTCATCTGCCGATGTAACGGGATAATATGATGCTTCTTTCGTGCGTAAATTAACCAAGTAAAAACCAATATTTGATGCGTCACGATTGACACTCGTCACGCCGGTATATAAATAAACATCGTCTTGCATCGGAATGTAGTTATAGCCGTTGGTGGTTTGTGTCACCCCTTGTTTTTGAAAGACACTGTTCCAAAAACCATTAACATACAACCCTCGGTAATTCAGTTGTTGAATAATAAGCTCGGCGGCATAAATCCGATCCACCCAATCCGGCATGTCTTGTAATGAATAGGCAGCCGTCTCACCTGTGACCGCATCAAGCACAATGACACCGTTCGGCTCTTGTTGGGTAAAGAGAAACTTATTTTCATATGTTGTTGCAATATAGTGTGGGTGTCCCTCATCGTCTACTTCAAATGATGGGGTTTGAAACATCTTGGTTGGATAGTTAAAGCGTAAGTACCGCTTCACATTACGATTAAATAACTCAGCATCGGAATATTTAATGCCATCTTCTACATCTTCAACTGTGACTTCACCTGAAACCATATCAACCGTTAAGTAATTCGGCAAGCCTTCTTCACGGTTGTTTAGCCACTGCATAAAGCCGGCATATTCCAGTGGGGTTACCCGGTACGGTTCATTCGCAATATTGATTTGCGTATACGTTTCTGCGGGTACAAATTGGGAGACAAGCACTGTTAAAGAGCCAATTCGACGGTCTCCTAAACGTTTAGCTGTATCACGGTCAAGCATCGGAATTTGATCCGTCGATAATGTTGGAAACTCTGTTTCAAAATCTTTTTCCTCTACTTCAATTAAAGCAGCATAGTCTTTCGCACGAAAGACTGGTCCATTAAATAATTGTAATATAAAACTAATCCCAATAAAAATCAGCACAAAACCAAAGGCATAATATTTTTTACTTAACTTTCTAAGGGCTTGTGGAGAAAAAACTGAATCAACTAAAATTTCAATAAACATAGCAACTAAGACTATCACAGCCAGGTAACTTCTAAAACCTGGCGACTGGATATTGAGTGGCGGAAGGACAAGATAATAACTGATCCCGATACCAAGTAAAAACAAGGCATACAGCATTATTTTAGCACGTGATTTTTTCATAAATGTGAGACTCCTTTTTTGAACATGATATGTAAAATGTTACTTATTTAGCATAGCACACGCGCGAATTAAAAACAAAAATAACCGTAAAAAAAAAAGGAGCCGCTCGGCTCCTTTTTTCATCTTATGCGTGGTGGTTGATACGTGCTTCTAATGCTTCTTTTGGTTGGAAACCAACAACTTGATCAACAACTTCGCCGTCTTTAAAGAATAGCAATGTTGGGATACTCATAACGCCGTATTGACCTGCGGTTTGTTGATTTTCATCAACGTTTAATTTTGCGATCGTTACTTTATCTGACATGTCATCAGACAGTTCTTCTAAAACAGGTCCGATCATTTTACAAGGCCCACACCATGGTGCCCAGAAGTCTACTAATACTAAACCTTTAGATGTTTGTTCTTTAAACGATTGATCTGTTACTTTTACAGTTGCCATTATATAATTCCTCCTAAAAAAATGTTCTCAATGATATCTACAATGCCAAGTATACCACCCAGGGGTTTTTTTTGGCTAGCGTTCTGCTCACACTTACTTGAACTCAAAAATCGTGACGCCACTACCGCCTTCTTGCGCACTTCCAGCGGTCGCTGATTTAATATGACGATGACGTTTGGCAAATTCTTGCACACCTTTTCTTAAAGCACCGGTGCCTTTACCATGAATAATCGTCACCCGTGGATAACCTTGAAGTAAGGCATCATCAATATATTTTTCTAGTTGTTGCAGTGCATCTTCATAACGCTCTCCGCGTAAGTCTAGCTCTGGCTTTGTATCAGAGCCTTTATTTTTAACAGTTGCGACCGGACGCGTGACCGTTTCTTTTTTCGGTTGTAATTTTTCAAGCTGATTTTTCTTTACTTTCATTTTCATCATACCGACTTGTACTTGAAATTCTTTATTCGAAATCTTTTCAACAATCGTCCCGTTTTGATTGAGCGTGACTAAGTGAACATCATCCCCAACTTCTAACGTTTCATCTTTCACTTTCTTGTCCACTTGTTTTTGTTGCTTCTTCGTTAATGATGGTTTAGCTTCATCAAATAATTTACGTGCTTCAATCCATTCGTGTTCCTTTAATTCGTGCTGGGATTTCATCTCACGGATCGTTTGAACAACCGCTTCCGCTTCCGCGCGTGCTTTTTCAACCGCCTTTTCTGCTTTTTGTTCTGCTTTTTCAAGTAACCGGTCACGTTCTTGTTCAAATTCCTGCCACTTGCGTTCTAAGTCACGTTTTAGCTCAGCCGCTTCCTCGACATAAGCTTCTGCCTTTAAGTAATCATCTTCTGCTTGACGTCTTGCGGTATCAAGTGAAGCAATCATGTGATCCACACTCTTCGTATCTGTGCCAATCAACTCTTTTGCTGCGAGTATAAGTGACTCATCCAGTCCAAGACGACGAGAAATATCAAACGCATTACTACGACCTGGTACACCAATCAATAACCGGTAGGTTGGTCGTAATGTTTCAACGTTAAATTCCACCGAGGCGTTAATGACGCCGTCACGGTTATACCCATACGCCTTTAATTCAGGGTAGTGCGTTGTCGCAATGACGCGTGCTTGTTTTTTTACGACTTCATCTAAAATCGCCATCGCTAGCGCTGCCCCTTCTTGTGGGTCTGTGCCTGCCCCTAACTCATCAAATAACACTAACGTCTTGTCGTTAATATGCGCGAGAATATCAACGATATTCGTCATGTGTGATGAAAACGTACTTAAACTTTGTTCAATGGACTGCTCATCACCAATATCAGCAAAGACGTCTTCAAACACCGCGAGTTCACAGCCATCTTGGGCTGGTACTTGCAAGCCTGATTGGGCCATTAAGGTGAGTAAACCGACAAGTTTTAATGTGACCGTCTTACCACCGGTGTTCGGCCCGGTAATGACAATCGCATGATAATCTTCACCTAAGGTGATATCATTGGCGACCACTTCTTCATCCGTTAAGAGTGGATGACGGGCTTGTTTCATCTCGATAAAGCCACGATCATTCATTTTTGGCATCGCCGCATGCATTGCTTGTGATAATTTACCACGCGCAAAGATAAGATCTAAAGCACTTAACACGTCAATATTATGTCTTAAAGCGACGTGTTCTTCTGCGATTTTCAGTGACAATTCTTTTAAGATTTTCTCAATTTCGATTTGTTCTTTTGCTTTTGCTTCTGACAATTGATTATTCACATCAACCACGGCTTGTGGCTCCATAAATAATGTTTGGCCTGAGGCTGATTGGTCATGGACAATCCCACCGATGGCTTGACGATATTCTTGCTTGACAGGAAGCACATAACGGTCATTACGAATCGTCACAATCGCATCAGATAGCATATTCGACTTTGTTCGGGTCAACGCCTCTAAACGTTCTCTGATACGTGATTCACTCGTTCTAATTTTTGAACGAATCTGACGTAAGGCATCTGATGCCGCATCCATCACATGACCATGTTCATCAATACATGACTTAATTTCTCGCTCAAGCGGAGATAACGGCTCAAGTTCTTCCGTTAACGCACGAATAAGCGGCGCCTCAGGTTCTTCCATCTGATCCATGAAGCGTTTAATATTTTTCGTTCCATATAAAGTACTCTGCACTTGTAGACACTCAGCGGCACTCAAAATCCCGCCGATTTCTGCCCGCTTTACACTCGGACGAATATCACTAATCCCGCCAAAGGGTAGCGTTTGATTCAGCCGCAATACTTGGACAGCTTGATCGGTTTCTGCTTGTAAGTTTAAAACCGTCTCCAGGTCTGTCTTTGGCTTCGTTTGCTTGGCAAGTGTTTTACCAAGTGATGTATCTGCTTTGTCTATTAATCGATCAATAATTTTATTAAACTCTAATACACGATATATTCTTTCATTCATCGAATCACCTTATTCTTGTTTTTTCTTCCAGTATGCTTGTAGTTCTTCTAATGACCACGTATTGACGATCGATTCTTTTGTTAACCAGCCACGTCTAGCGACACCGACGCCTTCTTTCATAAACTCAAGCGTCTCTTTACTATGAGCATCCGTATTGATCGTGATCTTCACACCTTGTTCTTGACACACGTTAATCCATTCACTATTTAAATCAAATCGTTTTGGATTAGCATTGAGCTCTAAGATGGTATGTGTCTCTTTCGCTTTTTGAATCAGTTGTTCCATATTTACTTTATACCCGTCTCGCTTACCGATCAGGCGTCCCGTTGGGTGAGCAATATGTTTTACGTAAGGATTCTCCATGGCGTTAAACAGACGCGTCATGATCTCTGCTTCTGTTTGGCTAAATGATGAGTGAATCGCCCCAATCACATAATCAAGTTCTTGTAAAAAATCATCATCAAAGTCAAGCGTGCCGTCCGGTAAAATATCCATCTCAACACCGGCTAAAATCGTGAGTTCTGGAAAGCGTTTTCTCACGCGTTCAATCTCTTCGCGTTGCTCTCTTAACCGGATTTCATTTAAACCGTTCGCTACCCGTAAGAATTTTGAGTGATCAGTGATCGCTATATACTCGTAACCTTTGTCACTCGCAAATCTAGCCATTTCTTCAATCGACTGGGCCCCATCACTCCAAGTCGTGTGCATGTGTAAGTCGCCTTTTATATCTTCAAGTGTGACTAACGGATGAGTTTTTTTATAAGTCTCAATCTCGCCTTTCGCTTCTCGAACCTCAGGCGGAATCTCATGTAAGTCGAAATGTTGGAAGAAAGCTTTTTCTGAATCAAAGGTTACAACCTCACCTGTTTCAACATTTTCCACACCGTATTCACTGATTTTTTCCCCGCGCGCTTTGGCGAGTTGACGCATCATGACGTTATGATCCTTTGAACCCGTGAAGTGATGCAATGTCGTCGCAAAAGCTTTATTCTCAACCATACGAAAATCAACACTCACATCATATTTGTCTTCAATCACAACGGACACCTTCGTGTCACCACTTGCGATCACTTCTTTCACACCCGCTAACTCTAGCAACTGTTCTTTAACAACCTCTGGTTGTTCCGTTGCGATAATAAAATCTAAGTCTTTCACTGTCTCACGCATCCGGCGCATACTGCCAGCGATACTAAACCGTTTGACACCGTCCATTGACCCAAGGGCTGTTTCAATGTTTTGACGTACCCCGCGTACCGCATCAAAGGGTAAGCGTTCTGGTTGGGCGTTTAAGTTCAACAAACCCGCTAAGATTTTTTCTTCTGATTTTTTACCAAAGCCTTTTAAGTCAGCGACCTTGTGGGTTTCACATGCTGCCTGTAAATCAGCTATATTCTCAATCTTAAGCTCTTGATACAATTTGGCAAGCTTTTTACCACCAAGACCTTGAATATCGAGTAACGGAATTAAACCTTCTGGGACTTCTTGTTTTAAAAGGGTAAGTGTTTCTGATTCACCATTAGTTAAGTATTCCGTGATCACGCCTTGCGTACCTTTACCAATCCCTTTAATCGATGACCAGTCATCAATCTCACTTAGGGCTCGAGTATCCGTTTCAAGTGCTTGGGCTGCTTTGCGATAAGCAGAAATCTTAAATGGATTTTCTCCCTTTAACTCTAAGTAAATCGCAATCTCCTCAAGTAAATGAATAATATCTTTTTTATTAATCGCATCTGTATTCTTCATCACAATCTCCTCCTATTCGTAAGGAAAGACCCTTGCACAAAATACAAGGGTCTGTCATGTTCATCCATTAAAACCATAAATCCATGATCTGGTTTGAAAAGATCGGTGTCTGTTCAATCATAAACCGAGCAACATTTGATTCGGCAATGATGGCTTGTATTTGTTCTACTGGTAACAACGATAAAACAAAAACAATAATAAACAACACTAAGTACTGTTCGAAAAAGCCAAATACGGCCCCAAGTCCTTTATTCACGATATTAAGTAGTGGGAGTTCCGCAACGAAGTCAAGCATCGCCGTGATAATTGATAAAATAATTTTCGTCACAAAAAACAAGACAACAAAAGCAATCATATAGTAATAAGCTGCCTCCAAGTTAAACGTTGCTTCAAAGAAAGCCCACGTATCTCCTTCGAGTGGCGGATAAGGAATATACATCTCTAGCATGTCCCCAAACGATTTATAAAAACGCGAAGCAACGATAAACGCTATAAAGAAGCTAACGAAATGAAAGACTTGGACGATCAGACCTCGTTTCATTCCACGTAAAATACCAAAAATCAGTAACAACATTAAGATTAAATCCATCATTTTAGTTTTAGTCCTCTTTCTTATTCAATTTTTGTTCAAGGGCATCATAAGCCTCTTTTAACTTTAAGTAATCATTCATTGTATTCACGGCTGTTAACACAGCTAACCGTGTTGTATCTAAGCTTTTATTCGCTTGATAAATTTCACGCATTTTATCATCAACCACACTTGCGACCATGCGCATATGATGAATGTCTTCATCACCGACAAGTGTATAATTTTTACCATATATATCGACGTTGGCACGTGTTTTTTTCGCCTGGGTCACCTGTATACCCCCTTTAATAAAATCCTAATATTAATCTTAACATGAAGTGTGTGATTTAGGAAACTATTCTATCCCTATTTTCTCTGATATAATGACACCATACCAATGAAAGAGGAGTGCTTATGGGACATATTATCCTTCACGTATCTGATGATACACTAAAAGACATGACCAATGACTATCAACCTTATCAAACGAAGACACCGCAGCATGCGGTATTTCAAGCAAAGAAAAACGGTGTCACGATTACCGCCTATCGCTCAAAAAAAGTGATGTTTCAAGGGCAGAACCCTGAGTTAGAAGCCGATCGCTGGCAGTCAACAAAGACGCAAGCTTCAACGAAAAAGACAGTCAATCAACACGACTACATGCCTGATGAGTCACTGTATGGGCAAAACACGATTGGATCTGATGAGACCGGTACAGGTGATTACTTCGGGCCGATGACTGTATGTAGTTGTTATGTTACAAAAGACCAGATTGCTTTGCTGAAAGAACTCGGCGTGAAAGACTCTAAAAATTTGAACGATGAGACCATTCAGACATTAGCCAAAACGATTTTACAATTAGAGATTCCCTATTCCCTTGTGATTTTACATAATGAAAAATATAATCGCCTGCAGAAAAAAGGCTGGTCACAAGGCAAGATGAAAACGATGTTGCATCATACCGCCATCACGAAATTGCTTAAAAAAATAACGCCTATAAAACCTGACGGGATTATTATTGATCAATTTGCAACACCGAATGTCTACATCAAGCATTTACAATCTGAACGAAAAACATTACCTGTCGGTACGTACTTTGTCACAAAAGCAGAATCCCACGCGATCAGTGTGGCGTGCGCGTCGATTTTAGCACGCTACAGCTTTGTGAAAGAGATGGATAAACTAAGTAAAAAAGCCGGCTTCACGTTACCTAAAGGCGCTTCTAGTAAGGTTGACCAAGCCGCCAGTTATCTCGTTAAAAAACAAGGCTATGATAGCCTTAATCATTTTGCGAAAACTCACTTTAAAAACACAGAAAAAATAGCGGCTTACTTAAGAAAATAAGCCGCTATTTTTTCTTAATAACTTTTATTTTTACGCGCGTAAAACAGCACCGTGTGTTGATTTGACTGCGGCTAATACTTTTTCGTAACTTGCTTCTACTTCGTCATCCGTTAATGTACGAGACGGGTCTAAGTAGCGTAAGTTAAACGCGAGTGACTTCTTACCAACTGGTAAATGCTCACCTTGATACACATCAAACACATGTAAGCTGTAAAGGTGTTCACCAGCCGCTTGTTTAATCGTCGCTAACACATCACCACTTGGCACCATCTCATCCATGACTAAGGCAATGTCACGTGACATTGACGGAAAACGTGGAATGTGATTAAAGTTCGGTTCAAGGTCCACATGGTCATACAGATACTCTAAATCTAAATCAAAGACATACACTGCTTTTAAATCATATGACTTGGCTAGCGTTGGGTGGACTTGACCGATAAACCCAATCGATTGATCGTTGTGATACACTTCTGCCGTTCGACCTGGATGCATACCATCAATCTCCGCTTGACGGAAGGTAACGTCAAGGCCTAAGCGATCAACCAATGTTTCTACAATCCCTTTGGCTACATAGAAATCAACCGCTTTATGTTCTTGTTGGAATGGGTGTGTCAGCCATTGACCGTTTAGAATACCCGCTAAGCGGTTTAATTCTTTTGGTTGTTTCGTGATTTCTTTTTCATCAGAAACAAATACGGTTCCGACTTCATAAAGGGCAAGATCTTTTTCTTTACGTGCTTGGTTATAACTCGCGACAGCTAATAGTTCGGGTAATAAGCTTAAACGTAATGTCGAGTGTTCTTCACTCATCGGCATCGCTAAGCGTACCGGGCTAACAGCTTGCGTTTTAATATCAGGTGCAACAAGGGTGGTGGCCCGTTCTGTTGTCGTTAGTGAATAAGTAATGGCTTCAGACAGACCAGCCCCTTCCATCACCTGTTTAATAAAGCGTTTTAAGGCTTGACGTTCGGTTAATTTACCAGCAAATTGGCCACCTTCTGGTAACGTATAATCTAAATGATCATACCCATAAATTCTTGCGACTTCTTCTAACATATCTTCAAAGATGGTAATGTCTTGACGACGTGTCGGTACGTGGACCGTGAAGGTTGACTTATCTTGATCATAAGTAAATTGTAATTTATCTAAAATGATCGCAATGTCTTGATCTGTGATGGTCGTACCTAGACGGTCATTGATACGTTCTGTCGTGATGACCACATCTTTTTCACTGTAATCAAGCGCATCATATTCACTTACCCCTACGCAGATTTTGGCGTCGGCATATTTTTCAAGTAAATGTAGCGCACGATATCCGGCACGCTTGACACGATTAGGATCCACGCCTTTTTCGAACCGGGTACTTGACTCACTACGTAAGCCGTGATCTTTCACTGCTTGACGTACACGTTTACCATCAAAGTAAGCCGCTTCAAGTAAGACCGTTGTTGTCGTCGCACTCACCTCTGATTCAAAACCACCCATCACACCCGCAAGAGCCTGCGGTGCTTGTCCGTTCGTGATGACTAAGTGCTGATCACTTAACGTACGGGTTTCTTCATCAAGTGTGACAAATGTTTTATTGTCTGCTGCACGTCTCACAACAATCTGATCTGATCCGAATTTATCCAAGTCAAATGCATGTAAAGGTTGACCATATTCAAGTAGCACATAATTTGTGATATCAACAACATTATTAATTGGACGAATGCCTGCTGCCATCAAGTAATTACGCATCCATAGTGGCGCTGATTTAATCGTCACATTTTTTGCGACAAAGGCCCCGTAGTAAGGGTTATCATCTGTCGCTTCAACTTTTACTGAAACGCGTTCGGTCGCTTGTTCATCTGTCGTCGTATACGTCTCATCTGGCAGGATCACTTCTTCATTTAAAATCGCTGCCACTTCATAAGCAACCCCAAGCATACTTAGGGCATCTGAGCGGTTAGGTGTTAAACCTAATTCTAAAATCGCATCATCCAAATTTAAGTACTCTGTCACGTCACGTCCTACTTGGACTGACTCGGTAAAGACAAAAATACCGTCCGCTAAGTCTTTTGGCACATATTGTTCCTTGATGCCAAGTTCTTGCAAGGAACAAATCATACCGTTAGACTCTACCCCGCGTAGTTTTGCTTGTTTAATTTTAAAGTTACCTGGAAGAACGGCACCAACTTTAGCAACAACCACATGTTGTCCCTCTGCTACGTTGGGGGCACCACAGACGATTTGGAGAACCTCATCACCGACATTAACCTTCGTGACATTTAATTTATCCGCATCAGGATGCTTCTGACATGATTCAACATAACCAACAACAACATGGTCTAATTGTTCTGAAACATATTCAATACCTTCTACCTCAATACCTGTTTTTGTAATCTTATCTGCGAGTGATTCAGGTGTTTCCCTACCTAAATCGACATATTGTTTTAACCAATTTAATGATACTAACACAGCTTTTCCTCCTCGTTCATTATGCTTGATGATATTGCGCTAAGAATCGTTGATCGTTTGTGTAGAAGTGACGAATATCATCAACGCCATACTTCAACATCGCAATCCGCTCTGGTCCCATACCAAACGCAAAGCCACTATAAATCTCAGGGTCATAACCTGCCATCTTTAGCACGTCTGGGTGAACCATGCCTCCACCTAAGATTTCAATCCAGCCTGTCTGTTTACATACAGAACAACCTTTTCCGTGACAGACTTTACATGAAATATCCATCTCAACCGATGGTTCAGTGAACGGGAAGAAACTTGGACGCAAACGAATCTCACGTTCTTCTCCGAAGAATTGTTTCGCAAATTGATTGAGGACACCTTTTAAATCACTCATGCGCACATTCTTATCGACATAAAGGCCTTCGACTTGCGTGAACTGGTGGGAGTGTGTGGCATCATCGGTATCACGACGGTACACTTTCCCAGGACAAATCATTTTTACGGGTTTATTGCCTTTATATTCCCCCATTGTTCGCGCTTGTACAGGTGACGTGTGCGTGCGCATCAATAATTCTTCTGTTACGTAAAAAGAATCTTGCATGTCACGTGCGGGATGATCTTTTGGTAAATTCAGTGCCTCAAAGTTATAATAATCTGTTTCAACTTCAGGCCCTTCTTTTACTTCAAAGCCCATCCCGATAAATAAGTCTTCAATCTCTGTCACAATCGATGTCAATAAATGTGGACCACCAAGCGTAACAGGACGACCTGGTAACGTCACATCAATCGCTTCTGCTTTTAATTGTTCATTGAGTGCTTCCTCTTCAAATACCTGTTTCTTTGCTTCGAGCGCTTCGGTAATGGCGGCTCTCACTGTGTTAGCCAATTCACCAACAACAGGACGCTCCTCAGCGGAAAGTTTCCCCATGCCTCGTAATACTTCTGTGATGGGCCCTTTTTTCCCTAAATAGCCAACACGCACAGCTTCAAGTGCTTTTAAATCGTCTGCTTCATTAATTTTTGTGAGTGCTTCTTCTCTTAATGCTTGTAATTTGTCTTGCATCTTTATATCCTCCCTTTCATCGTTTCCTTTTTTGACAATATAAAAAGCCCCTCCCAAAAAGGGACGAGGCTATCAGTCGCGGTACCACCCTTGTTGATAAAGTTCACACTTTACCCACTTTTATTTGTTAACGAACGGTGTTGTCCGGTATCATTTTACTTTTTAATCGCTTAAAAAGGTCCCATGAACAGCTCCCGAGTGAATTCAGTTCTACGCTTCACGTGTTTTGCTTCCAGTCTAGACAAAACATCCCTCATCATGAAGCCGTGTAAAACTTACTTGGCTCGTTCTTCGCTTTTTATATCGTCATGATTAATTTTCATACATATACTCTTTAGTATAGTGAAAAAACCGTGGGCTTGCAATGGTTGAAATGAAAATTCAGCCTTTCTTTAACACTTTTCTAAAAAATAACTAGAAATCATGAGGGCATTTAACATTATCACTGAAAATAATACAATAAAATTCCAGCGGCCACGCCGACATTTAAGGATTCAGCACGACCATTAATTGAAATTTTCACCTTCAGATCGCTTAGTTCTTGTATGTCTGATGCAACTCCACTGCCCTCATTACCGACAATCACTGCACAACTGTCCGGAACTGTCACTTCCTCAAGTGGCACGGCTTCTTCTAAGGTCGATGCGATGAGACGAACGCCACGAGCTTGTAAGTCAGGAAGCAGCGTTTGTAAATCGGCCTTTACTACTGGTAAATGAAAGAGTGATCCTTGGGTTGCTCTAATCACTTTATCGTTAAATAGATCAACTGTCCCTTTCCCTAATATAACGCCGTCATAATTAAAAGCGTCAGCTGTGCGAATCATCGTCCCTACATTTCCAGGGTCTTGCACGTTATCTAACACGAGTATTTTTTTAAATTGATCGGTTTGATAAGTTCTTATGTTCACCACCGCTATAATACCTTGTGGGGATGGTGTGTCAGCGAGCGCTTTAAAGACTTGATCTGTGACCACTGTTTTCGGATAATTTGCGATCCATGCCTCATATTGTCTGTCCTCACGCACAATCAATTGTTCTATATCCCAGTCACTTCCGAGTGCTTCTTCAACGAGATGATCGCCTTCAAGTAGAAATTGATCCGTCTGTTCGCGGTATTTTTTCTTATGCAATTTCATCCATTGTTTAATTGTGTCATTTTTTGTTGATGTAATCATCGTGTCACCCTTTATCTTCGTTCAATTTTAAAATATCTCCTCTATCATACATAACTTGGCTAACTTTGGTCAAACTATATTTATCAACCAAAAAAGGAGTACAATAATGAACTTAAATATTCGTGTCGCACTTAAAGAAAAATTACAAAATGTCACCCCACAAGAGTTAGAACAAACCATTTCTGACGCCATTAACTCAAATGAGGAACAACTCTTACCTGGCCTTGGATATTTATTCGAGCTTCACTGGCAACAGTCAACCCAAGAACATAAGGACGCTTTACTCAAAGAACTTTCAACATCGCTTCAAGCATAAGCTGGCCAAACGGCCGGCTTTTATCTTTGTTAAAGTCTTTACTTTTTATCACGCTCACGCTAAAATGTATATGAGCTATGTAAAAATTAACAGTCCAATTTAAGATACACCTAAGGGGTGAGCAAGATAGATATTCAACTCATGCAAGCGATGATGAAATTACAATCAACCAGTCAATTTAGTCAAACAGACACAACTCAACCACCCACTCTTGACTTTTCTAGTATCATCAGTCAAATAGATACGTCTGATCATACACGCATCCGTGATCTCGTTGAAAATCAGTCATCCATGGAACAATGGATGATGCCATCACCGATCAAGATTAACTACTCTGATGAGTCCATGAACACCATTATTAGTGAGGCCAGTGCGAAATATGGTGTCAGTGAACAATTGATTCGGGCAGTGATTCAAACAGAATCAAACTTTAATCCGGATGCTGTGAGTCATGCCGGGGCGGCTGGATTAATGCAACTCATGCCGAAAACGGCTGAAGGTTTAGGGGTGACCGACCGATTTGATCCTTATCAAAACGTGATGGGTGGGACAAAATATTTAAAAGAAATGTTACATCGATATGATGGCAATGAAACCCTCGCCCTTGCCGCTTACAATGCTGGTCCAGGTAATGTTGACCGATATGGCGGTGTGCCACCATTTACTGAAACAACCCGTTATGTCGAAAAAGTGACGCGTTTACTTGGGTAGCTACCCTTTTAAAATACTTTATGATAAACAACAAAAATATATATAAAAAGAAAAGGATGGCCAGCTGGCCATCCTTTTCTTTTTATATGATGATCGTCATTTACACGCCTATGTTAGTTGTCTTACTCTTTAACCAAACGTGATTGTCTTCACTGTCTCTTCATCTAATTGTTTAATCACTTCCACAATTAATTTCACCGCGTTATCTAAATCATCTTGATGGATGATCGCCGCATGTGAGTGAATATAACGCGTCGCCACACCAATCGATAACGTTGGTACGCCGTTAGCGGTTAAATGAATCGAACCACTATCAGTGCCGCCCATCGCAATCGTGGCGTATTGATAAGGAATGTCGTGTTGATCTGCTGTTTCAACGACTAAGTCGCGCACCCCTTTATGTGAAATCATCGAGGCATCATAAATAATAATCTGTGGACCCTCACCAATCTTACTATCAGCTTCATTCGCTGAGATACCTGGTGTATCTCCTGCGATACCTGTATCAACCGCAAAGGCGATATCTGGTTGAATCGTATTGGCTGCTGTCTTTGCGCCTCGCAACCCAACTTCTTCTTGAACGGTACCAACACCGTAAACAACATTTGGATGATCGGTATCTTTTAATGCTTTTAATACTTCAATCGCAATCGCACAACCGACGCGGTTATCCCATGCTTTAGCGAGTAATAATTTTTTGTTTTTCATCGGTTGGAATTCAAAATAAGGTACGACCGAGTCACCTGGCTTTACCCCAAACGCTTTAGCTTCTTCTTTACTTGACGCACCGATATCAATAAACATATCTTTAATATCATACGGTTTTTTCCGCGCATCAGCCGACATAATATGCGGCGGTTTTGACCCAATAATGCCTGTGACATCCCCGTTTGATGTCATAATGGTCACACGCTGAGCAAGCATCACTTGTGACCACCAACCGCCAATCGTTTGGAAGTAGACAAAACCTTTTTCATCAATACGTGTCACCATCATGCCAATTTCATCTAAGTGACCGGCGACCATCACTTTCGGTCCGCCTTCTTTCCCGACTTTCTTCGCAATTAAGCTACCGATGCGGTCTGTTGATACTTCTGTCGCAAAGGGACGAATATAGCGGTCCATAACGTCACGCGCTTCTTTTTCATTACCTGAAATCCCTTTTGCTTCTGTTAGTTCTTTCAACATCATTAGTTTTTCATCCATTTACATGACCTCCCAAAGTTGATGGATAGATCCATCATTCTTTTTTATTCTGATTAATAATCACTATCTTGACGCTTAAAGTTAACATCATTTTTCTCATGATAAGCCGTTAAGATGTCCTCATCACTAAAGCCAAGCTGACGCGCTAACTTTAAATACAATTCAAAGACAATCAAATAAGTCTCTTCATCTTGTTGATCTTTAAAGTAATCAATCGCTCGGTACATTTGATTAAAGAGTGCGGTCGTCGTGGTCTCTTGTTCAAACGGTTCGGCTTTTTCAGGTGTTAAACCTTTGACTAAACCGAGTGAGAGTAAAAAGTGAATCCCATCAACATACTCTTCGAGTATGACTTGTTTTGGACTCGGTTCTTTCACACTCCA
Organism: Halolactibacillus miurensis; assembly: GCF_900116255.1. GTDB lineage: Bacteria > Bacillota > Bacilli > Bacillales > Amphibacillaceae > Halolactibacillus > Halolactibacillus miurensis. The sequence goes on along the minus strand of NZ_FPAI01000025.1, from coordinate 6,179 downwards.
AAATTTAAAGCAACGCGTTTCGTTGGCTAATTCACCAATTTCTACAAATAATGCTAAAATCTTTTCTTCAAATAAATCACGCGACGTTAAGTCATGCTTTTGTTCAATATAATCGTCTAATTCTTTTTGACGTGTAAAAAGTTGTGTCAGTTCCATTTTGACGTCCTTTCTTCATATGTAGTCTTATTCATTTTAAAAGGTCCAATCGAAATACGCAAATATAAAGACAATGATGAGAAGTTCAATCATCGAAAGAATTGGTAACCCAAACTTGAATAAGCGATGTTTTGTTTTATGCCTGAACAGTTGCATCCCGAAATAAGTACCCGGTGAACCAAAAAGGATCGCAGTAAGCCACAATTGTTTTTCTGGTAGACGCCACTGATCTTTCATTGCTTTTCGTTTATCTATTCCCATTTGAACAAAGCCAATGAGATTAATTAATATAAGATAACTGATAAATAGTGTCATTGTACTATCCCCGCATTCATTTGTTGCATAACGAAAAGAGCTGTCTTCTATATAAGAAAACAACTCTTTGATCATGTGTTAATTATTTGTTTAATGCTGCTTTAGCTTGCTCAGTTAACTGTGCAAAAGCTTTTTCATCAGAAATAGCAAGTTCTGCTAACATTTTACGGTTAACTTCGATACCAGCTAATTTAAGACCGTGCATTAGACGGCTGTATGAAAGATCGTTCAAACGTGCTGCAGCGTTGATACGTGCAATCCATAATTTACGGAAGTCACGTTTCTTTTGCTTACGGTCACGGTATGCATACTGACCTGATTTCCAAACTTGTTGCTTTGCTACTTTAAATAGGGCATGTTTTGAACCATAGTACCCTTTTGCTAATTTTAATATGCGTTTACGACGCTTGCGTGTGACTGTTCCACCTTTAACACGTGCCATAATAATTCCCTCCTATATATCTTACCGAAATCTAATAATTTGTTATCTTGGTAACATTTGATCAATACGTTTTTGATCGCCTGCAGACACAAGGCCACCTTTACGTAACTTACGTTTTTGCTTCGTTGATTTGTTTGCAGCTAAGTGACTGATATATGCACTTCCGCGCTTTAATTTTCCTGAAGCAGTTCTTTTGAAACGTTTTTGAGTGCCTTTATGTGTTTTCATTTTTGGCATGAGTAGTTCCTCCTTAAAAGCATATAAATTAAAGCTTATTTTTCATTGATTGGCGCAAGCATTAAGAACATGCTACGGCCTTCCATTTTAGCTTTTTGCTCAACTGTTGATAAATCTTTACATTCTTCAGCCATTTGCTCAAGAACTTTACGACCTAAGTCTTTGTGTGTAATCGCACGGCCACGGAAACGGATCGAGACTTTTACTTTATCTCCCTTTTCCAAGAACTTACGTGCATTACGAAGTTTTGTGTTAAAATCATGTTCTTCAATACCCGGGCTAAGACGGATTTCTTTGACGTTAATGATTTTTTGTTTCTTACGTGCTTCTTTCTCTTTCTTTTGTTGCTCAAAACGATATTTACCGTAATCCATGATACGGCATACTGGCGGCTTGACATTTGGTGCGACAAGAACTAAATCTAAATTACGTGTTGCAGCAATATCAAGCGCCTCATTACGAGACTTAACACCTAGTTGATCGCCATTAGAATCAATAAGACGAACTTCACGTGCGCGAATATTCTCATTGACATTCATATCTTTGCTAATAATCATCCACCTCCGAAATTTTTTAAAAGCGGCATGAACTATGACCGGTTCTTGTTAGAACCTGACCTTCCAATAGTCATTGACAAGTGTATAAAAACTTAGCCATTAAAGACAATAAAAAAAGTGTCGGTACTTGTAAGCACCCACACATATCCTGTCATCTTCAAAAATTCAGAATGTGATAACCTGGCAACTACAATCATTGTGTCGATCAGGCGAGAAGCGGGTGCCTCTACTTGTCTAAAGATCATATTCAATTTCACTTTTCCTATCATAGCATCTCTTTACTACCTTGTCAACGAAAATCGCTGTATTTTTATTTAAATATGTGGGCCAACAAGGGGCAGTCATGGAAAGCGTCGTATTAAAACTGCCCTCTACTTATTAGCATCCTATCAGTTACAGGTCGCAAACACACGCATTTATCCTACTAACGCATCGGGTGGAAATCTTTAATTGTTTCTAGAATGCGATCAATTTCCACAAGCAGATCCTCTGTTAACGGTTTGTGAAGCGCTTCGACATTTTCATCAATTTGTTCGGTTCGGCTGGCACCGATAATCGCTGAAGCAACATTATCTTGTCTAAGAATCCAGCGCAACGCCAGCTGCGCCATCGTAAAGTCATTCGCCGCAGCAATTTTACCAAGTGACTCCACCGCTTGTAACACACGGTCATCAAAATAACTGTTAATCACAAAGTTTGTCTCATCATTGGCTGCTCTTGAAGCTTTTGGTGGTGCTTCGTTCGGTTTATATTTACCCGTTAGTACCCCTTGGGCAAGTGGTGAAAAGACAATTTGTCCGATGCCATTACGATGAGAGGTGTCGATGACATCTTCTTCGATATAGCGCTCAATCATGTTATAAATCGGTTGATTTGAAATGAGGGGATGTAATCGGTAATCCCGATTGATCGTTTGCGCCCGTTCTAAGTCAATGCTCGAAAATTCACTTACTCCTTTATAGAGTATTTTCCCTGCGCGTACTAAGTCATCTAAGGCCATCATCGTCTCCTCTAGGGGCACATGTGGGTCTGGCCGGTGACATTGATACAAATCAATATAGTCAAGATCTAAACGCTTCAAACTTTGATCACACTGTTCAATAATGTGCTTACGCGATAACCCGCGGTAATTAACACCTTCTCCCATTGGGAAAAATACTTTCGTTGCGACGACGTAACTAGAGCGTTGGTACTTCTGTAGCGCTTTTCCGAGTACCCGTTCGGCCTCTCCTTGTTCATAAGCGTTGGCGGTATCAAAAAAATTAATACCGTGTTCATAGGCGCGGTCAATACAGGCCTCGGCCGTTTCATTACCGACAGCTTTTCCATACGTCAACCAGCTGCCGAGCGCCAACTCACTGACTTGTAAACCACTCTTACCTAGATAGCGATACTGCATAAATAGTCCTCCTTATGTCAAACCGTAGTTTATTCAATTGTCCTTACTCTTTTAATTCGACACACAGGTTAAAGATTCCTGCATTAAAAAAGTAGCGTCAACTTTGATTTAAGTTAACGCTACTTGTTAGAGTGTTAGAGACGAACGTCATTTAAAAGACGTTATTATGATTCTTTACGTGATTTTTTCTCAATATCTTGTTTCATTAAGGCAATAAAATCATCTTGCGAGACAGTCACTTGATCTTGTTCTCCGTAACGACGGACATTGACCGCATTGTCTTCCATTTCTTTATCACCGACAACGAGCGCAAATGGAATCTTTTCTGTTTGCGCCTCACGAATTTTATAGCCAAGTTTTTCTTCACGCATATCGAGTTCCACGCGGAAACCTTCTAATCTGAGACGATCTTCTAACTTTTTCACATAATCCTGGTGAACATCATTTGATACCGGAATAATGCGCGCTTGAACAGGTGCTAACCAGGTTGGGAAGGCACCTTTATATTCCTCAATTAAGAAAGCCACAAAGCGTTCCATCGTTGAGACAACTCCGCGGTGAATAACAACAGGACGGTGATCTTTACCGTCTTCACCAACATACGTTAAATCGAATTGTTCTGGTAAGTGGAAGTCTAATTGCACCGTTGATAACGTCTCTTCTTTACCTAAAGCCGTTTTCACTTGAACATCAAGCTTAGGACCGTAGAAGGCCGCTTCACCTTCAGCCTCAACATAATCAAGGTTCATATCTTCCATTGTTTCTTTTAATAGCGCTTGTGCTTTTTCCCACATCTCATCGTTATCCACATATTTTTCTGTGTTATCTTTATCTCGATAAGATAGGCGGAAAGAATAATCTTCAAAGCCAAAGTCACGGTACACGTGTTGGATCAGTTCTACCACGCGAATAAATTCATCTTTCAATTGATCCGGACACGCAAAGATATGCGCATCATTCAGTGTCATCGCACGCACACGTTGCAGACCTGCAAGGGCACCAGACATTTCATGACGGTGCATCATACCAAGTTCTGCGATACGTACTGGTAAGTGACGGTAGCTGTATAATTGGTTTTTATATACCATCATGTGATGCGGACAGTTCATTGGACGAAGGACTAAATCTTCATTGTCCATTTCAAGTGTCGGGAACATATCATCTTTGTAGTGATCCCAGTGACCACTTGTTTTATAAAGCTCCACACTTCCTAAGACAGGGGTATAGACGTGATCATAACCGAGACGTTCTTCTAAGTCGACAATATAACGTTCAACCATACGACGAATGGTTGCGCCTTTTGGTAACCATAGCGGCAGGCCTTGACCCACTTTTTGCGACACAGTAAAGAGATCGAGTTCTTTACCAAGTTTACGGTGGTCACGCTCTTTACGCTCTTCAAGGACATGTAAATGATGCTTTAAGTCTTCTTTCTTAAAGAAGGCTGTCCCGTAAATGCGTTGGAGCATCTTATTGTTGCTGTCTCCACGCCAGTAAGCGCCTGAGATACTTAATAATTTAAAGACTTTTAATTTGCTTGTTTGTGGCACGTGGACACCGCGACAAAGGTCAAAGAATTCACCTTGTTCATAAATCGTCACTGTCTCATCTGCCGGGATCGCTTCTAATAGTTCAAGCTTTAAGTCATCACCAATCGCTTTAAAGCGATCATACGCTTCTTGACGTGACACTTCAATGCGGTGGATTTCAATATTTTCATCGACAATGCGTTGCATTTCTTTTTCAATTTTCGGTAAGTCTTCTGGAGTTAATTGATGGGCCATATCGATATCATAGTAAAAACCTTCTTCAATCGTTGGTCCGACACCGAGTTTAACCTCATCGCCGAATAAGCGTTTCACTGCTTGTGCCATAAGGTGAGCTGTTGAGTGACGTAAGATTTCTAACCCTTCAGCGTCACGTGACGTGATAATCGCCATTTCACCGTCGTGCGGCAATGGACGACGTAAATCAAGTAAGTCACCGTCTAACTTGATGGCGACAGCTTGCTTTCTTAAGCCTGGTGAAATGGACTGTGCAACGTCTTCACCTGTTGTTCCTTGGTCAAAAAGTTTTTCGTTTCCATCTGGAAAAATTAATTTGATTTGTTCTGCCATATATTTCACTCCTTAAAATAGTCAGTTAATCACAAAGGCCAATATAAAAACGCCTATCCCTTTGCGATTACCGCAAAGGGACAAGCGTTATGCTCGTGGTTCCACCCTCATTCCCAAACAACTCTGTTTGGCTCATTCAAACTCATGTAACGGTGAGTACCCGCCAGCTTCCTAATTAAGTCACTCGTTCAGAAGTGGAGTTCAGAGGTGGTAATTTTGTGGGTGTGTATAGAAAACTTTCAGCACATGGTTTTCCTCTCTAGTTACACAGCGACCAAAAATATTGTCCTCATCAAAACTTTTACTTTTTAATTATGATTTGTATTATAGTCTTGTCTATTAAAAAAATCAAGAGGTGAATGAATTTCATAATTCTGAGGCCTTGCGGCCCAATGGTTTTGAAGCATAAAAAAGGAAGTACCTCCCCAAGTCTTGTATAATGGTAAGTAACCAAACTAAACCAAAAGACTGGAGGAGAACTCCCTATGCCTATTATACGACAAGAGAGTTTATTTAGCATTAATGAATTATATGCAATGGAACCTACCCAACGATATGACGCTATTATTTCGGTCATTGATATTGACCACATTTACCGTGAGGTAAGTAAAAAATCACGTCTTGGAGCTCCGGAGGAGCTTAACTACGCTGCTATGATTATTTCTGTTTTTATAAGATATGTTGAGCGTATTCCTACAATTAAAGATTTGGTCAAACGCCTAAATGAAGATATAGCTTTCAAGATTAACTGTGGATTTCTTGTGTCTGATCATATCCCATCCGAAGCTTCATATTCACGCTTAATTACCAAGCTGAGTGATTCTCATTGTCTTGAAGAGATTCAAGAGCGTATTGTTCTAGCTGCCATTCAAGAAGGTTTTATCGTTGATGACACTGTGGCGATTGATTCTACGCACTTTAATGCGCGAGATCAAGCACCACCTAAAGAAGATAAA
>NZ_FPAI01000007.1 GCF_900116255.1 Halolactibacillus miurensis | reverse complement strand
CAGCTGCATAAAAAGAGCCGAAACATGTGAAATATAAGCTTGAAATTATTGGTTAAAACTTCTCGCCAACACCATTTGACAAAGAACCTGATTTAAAACCTATCGTGTCTAGTGCTAAACTTTGGGAGCTCATGTTGAGCTCCTTTTTAGTTTATATAAAATATCTTGAATTCGAAATAAAAATCTTTACTTTACCTATACGTCACGTGTATGATAGTGACAGATAACATTATATAATCGGAAAAATCACGAGGTAGAATACAATTTTAACAAAAGGAGCATAAACACATGACGCTGATATTAGGACACCACCACTTATCAATGATCACCAAACAAGCGCAAAGAAATCATTACTTTTATACTGACGTCCTCGGTATGAGACGCGTGAAGTTAACCGTTAATCAAGACGAACCATCCATGTATCATTTATTTTATGCTGATAGAGTCGGGACACCCGGTACGTCACTGACATTTTTTGAAATACCTGCGGTCGGTAAAACCTATCGAGGCACAAATGCAATCACAAGAATCAGCTTAGTTGTCTCCTCACAAGAAAGTCTCACCTTTTGGCATGATCGGTTAAGGGCTCGTGGAATGGAGATAGAATCTGTATCATCTTATGCAGGATATAACGCACTGTTGTTTGAGGACCCAGAAGGATTACGCTATGCCCTTGTCGTTGCAGAGTCAGAGGCGTTGCGTGCACATGCCCCATGGGATGAGACGGATGTGCCAGAAGCCCACCAAATTAAAGGTATTGGACCGGTTGAAATTACCGTTCGCGATGGGGATAGGATAGGCCAGACTTTGGTCGATATGTTTGGAATGACCAAGGTAAGTGAAGGAGAACAAGAGACCGTTTACCGAGCCGTACTAAATGATATCGCAAGTGAAATCATTATTAAACAACAGGCAGGCGAAGTGGAAAGACCAGGTCGTGGGAGTATTCACCACTTAGCTTTACGAGTAAAAGATGAAGCCGCACTAAGGCAAATAGAAGACAAGATTCAAGAACGCTTTCAGTCGTCTGGTGTGATTGACCGTCATTATTTTAAGAGTCTTTACGTAAGAGAAACGAATGGCATTTTGTTTGAGGTGGCTACCGATGGGCCAGGGTATCTCGTGGATAGTGATGAAGCATCATTAGGTCAAGGGTTAGCCCTTGCGCCAAAACTTGAACCACAAAGAGAAGCGATAGAAAAAGCGCTCATACCAATAGATGACAAATAAATCAAATAATAATGAAAAAATGACGATAAAATCAATATAAAATATGAATAATGAGACGCAATAAGGGGAGTAAACATATGACAGAGTTTCAAACACTTATAAAAGAACGCCGTTCAGCTAGTAATTTTGTGGAGGGGTATGAGGTAACTCAAGAAGCATTAATGAACATTTTCGAGATTGTTAAATACGGCCCATCAGCCTTTAACTTACAACACACGCACTATATTACTGTACTTGATCCGTCGATGAAAAAAGCATTAAAGGAAGCAGCCAATAATCAACATAAGGTTCAAACCGCATCTGCGGTCATTATTGTGACCGGCAGTAAAATAGCGCACGAACAAGCAGGGACAATTTACGAAGGTTTACACTCACTCGGGATCTTAAACAAACAAGAATATGACCTGATGGTGAGTGATACGGTTAATTTCTATCATGCTGGTGGAGAAGTATTTAAGCGTGATGAAGCTATCCGAAACGGGTCATTGTCAGCGATGCTGTTTATGTTGGCAGCAAAAGATCAAGGGTTTGATACGTGTCCTATGATTGGTTTTGATCAACTAAAAGTCAAAGAATTGTTAGAAATTGATGATGATCAAGAAGTCGTTATGATGATCACGTTAGGGAAAGAAAAAGTGTCCAGTAGAAAACCAAGAGGATACCGTAAACCAACGAGCGAATATGTGACGTTTATTAAGTGAAACGATAAAAAAGTCTGTTGCAAAATGAAAACGAATACATTTTTTCTTAAAAAACGGTTGACACATCGATATGATTTGATATAATATAATTGTGAAATCGATTTCAGTTATTTCACCAATCAACTCAATGAGAGGTGAAACGTATGCGTATTAAAGATATTGCCAAACTTGCAGGTGTTTCACCTGCGACTGTTTCAAGAGTCATGAACAACAATGGATATGTAAAAGAAGAAAAGCGTGAAGCGGTATTGAAAGTGATCAAAGAGGTAGACTATCAACCGAATCCTATCGCGCAATCACTGAAAAACCAAAAATCACACATGTTAGGTGTCATTGTACCGAAAATTAGTACCGAAACGGCCAGTCGTGTGGTGGCTGGTGTGACAGAAGTCGCAAAGGTACACGGTTACCAAGTATTAATCGCCAATACAGATTTAGATATCGAGGAAGAAATCAATTATTTAAAGTTTCTTTCGAATAAATCTGTCGATGGGATTATTATGATGGGAACAGAAGTGACCGATCGCCATTTAGCCGTAATGGATAAGTTGGCTGTGCCGATTGTTATTTTAGGACAAGAAGTGAAAGGGTACACATCGATTATTCATAATGATTACGATGCAAGCTTTAGTATGACCGAGTATCTCATCAAACAACATCATCGCGAGATTGCTTTTATCGGTGTTGATGAGAAAGATGAAGCGGTTGGTGTCGTAAGAAAAAAAGCGTATCTAGATTGCTTGAATAAATATGCTGTTAAAGTTGACAGCAAGTTAATGGCTATAGGAGATTTTGATATCGATACAGGTTACCAGATGATGCAACAAATCTTAACGCATAAAACCCCAACGGCCGTATTTGCGGTAACGGATCACTTAGCGATTGGGGCGATTCATGCCTTACTTGATGCCGGACTTCGCGTGCCAGATGACGTTTCTGTTGTCGGCATTGGTGATATTAAACTGGCAGCCTATTTAAACCCACCACTGACAACCGTGCATTACACCTTTAAAACAAGTGGTAAAATGGCCGCTGAAGCTGTCTTCGAACTAATGGAAGATGACACAAAGCAGGGCAAACGATTCATGACCACGTTTGAGTTAAAAACGCGGGCATCGGTAAAAGCTATATAAAAAGAACCATCCGTTCTTTTTTAAAGAAACATGAAATCGATTTCAGTTAATCAATTAAAACAGGATTAAGATGTCTCATACTGGGGAATATCAAGTATGTCATCATATATTTTTAATCAAACTAGGAGGCGAACAAGATGAAATATCAACAAACGCTCGACAAGTTATTTGAAGTTGTTGGTGGTAAAGACAATATTAAGAATTATGAACACTGTGCTACGCGCTTACGGATTATTTTAAAAGATGATAGTAAAGTAGACAAAGCGATGGCAGAAGAAATTCCTGAATCAAAAGGTTATTTCTTTAACACAGGCCAACACCAATTTATCTTCGGGACAGGCAAAGTAAATGCGGTCTATGCAGATTTAAAAGCAGTGATGGGTGACAGTGATAGTGAAGAATCAAATGGTAACTTTAAAGAAGATGTGTATAAAAATCTAAATCCTGTTCAGCGTGTAATTAGAACGTTAGCCGACATTTTAGTACCACTTATTCCAGCCTTAGTAACAACGGGTTTGCTTATGGGGATTAGAGGACTACTCCTTGAACTAGGTGTTGAAATTGGTGATACCGGCTTAGCGTTATTTGGGATGCTGACTGATACTGCTTTTGCCTTCTTACCAGTATTGATTGCGTATAGTGCGACAAAGAAATTCGGTGGTAATCCAATCATTGGTATTGTTGTCGGTTTAATGATGGTCGCACCGCAATTACCAAACGCATGGGCAGTTGCTGGTGGTGATGCTGAAGCGATGACCGTATTTGGCATTGATTTAGTTGGTTATCAAGGTTCAATTATCCCAGCCATTATTGCTGGTTGGATGATTTCAAAATTAGAAAAAGTTTTACGTAAAGTAGTACCTGAAATGATGGATTTAGTTGTGACACCATTTATTAGTTTAACAGTGACGATTACTGTTATGTTATTTATCTTAGGACCTATTTTACAAACTGTTGAACACGGTGTCATTGAATCTATTATTTTCTTAATTGAGGCTCCATTAGGTATTGGATATGTTATTTACGCAGCATTCCAACAATTACTTGTTATTACCGGGTTACACCATTCATTATCCATTATCGAAATTAGTTTGTTAAATGATACTGGACAGAACGTTCTTAATACACTTGGTACTGCAAGTATGGCTGGTCAATTTGGTGCAGCCATTGCTACTGCACTCTTATTGAAAAACAAAATTAAAAGAAGTAATGCATTGTCATCAACAGCATCAACGCTATTCGGCATTACAGAGCCATTATTATTTGGGGTAAACTTACGTCACTTCAGAATCTTTGTATCTGGAATGATTGGAGGAGCAGCAGGTGGTTTAGTGACATCACTATTAGGATTAGCTGGTACAGGGATGGGTATCACATTTATCCCAGGTTTATTACTATACACAAGTAGCCTTTGGATGCTAGCGCAATATCTAATTGTAATTGCTGTAGCCTTTGTTGTAGGCTTTGTTCTGGTAAGAATTCAATCACAAAGTATTGCAAAAGAGATAAATTAAAAACAGATTTATTAATGCGAATAGGGTATAGGGCATCTGCCCTGTACCCTTAGTGTTGTTCAAGTATACCAATAAACATAGCGTGTAAATCACTATAAATAGGGGTATAACTTAACATAGCTTATGTAAAAGTAGTCTAAAGAGAAGGTTAAGTGTTTGAATAAGAAGAAAGTTATAGATGTTAAAATGAGAGGGATGACTGTAATGAACGACGTATATAGTATTGGTGAAGCACTGATTGATTTTATTCCAAGTGTGACGGATTCAGATTTAAAAGACGTGTCTAGTTTTAAACGGGTGATGGGTGGCGCGCCGGCAAATGTTGCGATGACGGTGAGTAAGTTAGGTGGAAAGAGCCGGTTTATCTCTAAACTAGGTAAAGATGCCTTTGGTGATCATATTACGGAACAATTAGAACAGTATGGCGTTGATACGACGTATTTACTAAAAACAGACGAAGCGAATACAGGGCTTGCGTTTGTATCATTAAAAAAAGACGGGCAACGAGATTTTTCATTTTATCGTAAGCCTAGTGCTGATATGTTACTGAGTGATACAGAGGTGAAAGATATTCCTTTTAATAAAGGTGACCTGTTACACTTTTGTTCAGTCGATTTAATTGAAGCGCCAGTAAAGTATGCTCATAAACAAGTGATTGAAGATGCGATTCGCCAAGGAGCAACGATTAGTTTTGATCCTAATGTCAGACTCCCACTTTGGCCAGATGAAGCAAGTTGTAAAGAAGCGATTCAGTCATTCTTGCCACTTGCTGATATCGTCAAAGTATCGGATGAAGAACTCACGTTTATTACAGGAATTAAAGATGAACAAGAAGCTTTACAATCTCTATTTAAAGAACGGGTCAAATGTGTCATTTATACAAAAGGTAAAGACGGCGCCGTTTTGTTAATGAAAGGTTTTAATGTCGCACACCATGGTTTTAAAGTTGAGGCGATTGATACAACTGGGGCAGGAGATGCGTTTATTGGCTCGTTTTTATATCAATTAGCTGAGCTAGAAAAAATCACTGACCTAACAGAAGAAGGTGCGCGCGATATGTTAACCTTTAGTAATGCTTTTGCGGCACTCACAACAACAAAGCACGGGGCGGTTGAGTCCTTACCAACGATTGAAGCGACCAAAGCATTCATCCATCAACAGAATTAAAGAAAGAAATAGGACAGGGGGATGTATCAATGAATCCATTACATGACGAAATGAAACAACGCTATAAAGCAATGATGGCATCGTTTGAAGCGAATGATCAAGATCCTTATCGGCTGCATTTTCATGTGATGCCACCGACAGGTTGGCTGAATGATCCGAATGGCGCTTGTCAAGTAGACGGTCTCTATCATCTCTATTATCAATACTCACCGTATGATGCGGCGGGAGGTTTAAAATATTGGGGGCATTATACATCAACTGATCTCGTCCACTTTGATGATGCAGGACTAGCGTTATTACCTGATCAACCGTATGACCTCCATGGTGTCTATTCAGGTAGTGCGTTTGAAGAAGATGGTGTGATCCATTATTTTTACACCGGAAACGTGAAGCATTTAGGTGACCATGATTATATTACCTCAGGACGAGAACAAAATACGATTCATGCCGTTAGCTATGACGGCGGGATGACAATTCAAAATAAAGAGGTTGTCATAGATTCAAAAGATTATCCAGCCGTATTCAGCAACCATATTCGAGACCCGAAAATCAGAAAAATTAATGGCATGTACTATATGATTCTTGGTGCACGCAATCGTCACGATGAAGGGCTGGTTATGTTGTATAAATCCGTTAACTTAAAGGATTGGGACTATCATGGTCCTTACTTTGGTCCAGAGGTAGGTATGGGCTATATGTGGGAATGTCCCGACTTTTTCGAGTTAAACAATAAAGAAGTATTAATCGTCTCACCTCAAGGTATGGAGCCAGATGGCTTATTGTATCAAAACGTCTATCAGTCAGGGTATTACCTTGGAGAGATGGATGAAGAACACGTCACATTTAAACCAACCAGTCACTTTTATGAACTGGATCATGGTTTTGACTTTTATGCACCACAAACATTTGAAGATGAACAAGGCCGGCGAATTATGTGGGCCTGGATGGGCTTACCTGATGCCGATTATGATAATCCGCTTGACTATGACTGGCAACATGCGATGACACTACCGCGTGTCTTAACGGTGGAAAACCATCAACTTATGCAGCGACCACATCCAAATTATCAAACACTTCGTCATAACGAAGACCGTCGTCAGCTTCAATTAAGTGAAGGCGCTTATGAATATTTCACTGGTAAGGTCGCAGAACTCCTTGTGACAATTGAACAAGTAAAAGATTTGAGTATCACCATCCGGTCAGATGTGACGTTATCGTATGATGATGACACGAAACAATTGACATTAACACTCGGTGACGCTGGTAGAGGACGTCAAACACGTGCCGTTGACTTAACCGCCTTAAATCAACTTCAGTGCTTCGTTGATCATTCGTCATTAGAAGTGTTTATCAATGATGGTGAACAGGTGATGACCACACGGATGTATCCAAAAGCTGATGAAGAAAAGCTAGAATTAACAGGTGACGTCAAAGGGACCGTTACCCATTGGTCACTACAAAAATAATCGTCACCCTTAATCAACAGACAAACAGCCATCAACCAATGGTGGCAGTTTGTCTGTTTTTAAGGTACAATAAAAACTCAAGTGTCAGAATAATCAAAACATAACTGAAGCTATGACTAAAAAGACAAGCAGCATAATTAATTAAGAGATATGAGACACACATACTCAAGGAGAGGGCTAAACGATGAAGATAAAACATATATCATTTGATTCTAAAACAACACCAAAGGTTTGTGTGGCGATTATTGCTACAACAGAGGCAGCGTTTATTATGGATTGGCAAGAGACGAAACGAGAAGATATTGATGTCATCGAGTGGCGGGCAGACTATTTTACGGGTGATGATTCAGCGATTCTTACCTTATTAGAAAAAGAACACCGCCCTGTCATATACACCATCCGAACGAAAGAAGAAGGCGGGGAACTGCCGTATCAAAAAGATCAGTACATAATCCGCTATAAACAAGCGATTGATTCAGGTGTGATTGATGTGATTGATCTTGAATGGGCAAGAGATTATGAAGGAAAAACGATGTTAATAGATTATGCTAAAGCAAAAGGCGTCAAAGTGATCACGTCCTATCACGACTTTCATTCAACACCAAGTTATGAAGACGGTAAGAAGTTACTTAGCGCTCTTGCTAACGATGGTGGTGACATAGTGAAATTAGCTGTGATGCCAGAATCCAAACAAGATGTCCTCACGCTGCTAGCACTAACTGTGGAAGCAGAATATTTAATCACTCAGCCAGTTATTACGATGTCCATGGGAGAACAAGGAACAATTAGTCGTCTCCTCGGGGAATGGACAGGCTCCATTTTAACTTTTGGTTCGGTCTCACAAGCATCCGCTCCCGGTCAATTATCTGTCACTCAATTAACACACTCCCTTCAAGACTTACATCGTTATTTCTGATTGTGTGTCATGACACACCCAGTGAATGGACGTTAACCCTTATAGATCGAGGGATATCTTCCATTCGCTGGGTGTTTTTCTTGTGTTCAATAATCGTCCGCGGACAAAGGGATAACCGTATCATCATATTTATATCAGGAAGATTTCATTATACGAAAGGAGACAAAGTCGCTTGTTAATTATCTGATAATTATGGGTTAGGTACAAACTTTGTAACATAATTGTAATACAATTAAAATTGTCCTGACACCTTTGCGTGTTATACTAGCGTCACTGAGGAAATTAACGAAAGAATCTTGGTAACGTTTACAAATCAAGGTTCTATAACTAATATATGACAAATTATAAAAAGAAATGAGTGAATGTCTGTGTTTGGTAAAAAAATTCTCGCAAGTCTTATCGTCTCATCAAGTCTCTTATTTGCATCGCCTTTATTAAGTGATAGTGTATCTGCAGAAACAGAAAGTGAGCTTAAACAGGAACGTGAAGAAGTACAAGCAAAGCTCGCTGAAAAGAAAGCAGAGTTAGAAACACTACAAGAAGAAATGGTCGCACTTGAAGACCAAATTGAACGCACGAATGAAGCGATTGAGTCTAATGAAACGACCATCACAGAAACAACAGAAGCAATCGAAGAAACAAAAGCTGAAGTGACAACTTTAGAAGAAGAGATTGCTAATTTGGAAGAAGATATCGAGAAACGCCGCGATATTTTAAAAGACCGCATGGTCGCACTTCAAAAAAATGGCGGAACAGTGAGTTATATTGAAGTCATTTTTGGTGCTGAAAGCTTTTTAGATTTTATTGAACGTGTCACAATGATTAATAAAATTACTCAGTCAGATCAAAAACTATTAGATCAAATCAGTGAAGCACAAGATGTGGTTGAAACTAAAAAAGTAGAAGTAGAAGATAAATTAACATCACTTGAAGCAACAATGGAAGAATTAGAATTGATGCAAGCGCAATTGGAAGACCAAAAGGCGCAACATCAAGAAAATATCGATACATTAACAGAACAACAAGAAAAAAGTGAACAATTAGTAAGAGACTTAGAATTAGAAGCAAGTGATCTTACGCAAATGATTGAAGATATTCGTGCACGTAACAGTCAAGCACAAACGTCAACGAGTGATCCTTCGCAATACACAGACGATTCTTCATCTGCACCTACGGTAAGTGCAGGTAGTGGGAATACAAGTAATATCATTTCAGCTGGTTACAAATACATTGGTAATTCAACATATAAATTCGGTGGCGGACGGTCACAATACGATATTTCACGTGGGTTATTTGATTGTTCAGGTTATGTCTCTTGGGCATTTAGACAAGAAGGTATTCATATCCCAAGTAGTACATCAGGCTTGCAATATACAGGGACGAAAGTTCCTTACAGCCAAGTTCAACCAGGTGATATCGTCTTCTTTAACACATATAAGACAAATGGACACGTTGGTATCTACGTCGGTAACGGTAAATTTATCGGTTCTCAAACATCAACAGGTGTAGCAATCGCAGATATGACATCAGGTTATTGGGCAAGTAAATTTAGCGGTCATGTACGTCGCGTGAACTAATAAGGTTATTATAAAGCCGTAAGAGTGAAACATGCTCTTACGGCTTTATTCGTATTAATGAATAAAGAAACACATGAAAAAACCTCGCTTCTTAAGATGCGAGGTTATAAGGATTATTTATAAGGATTATAATTAGTGCACGGGTTTACTTGGGAAAAAGATTGCAATCGTACCTGGGCCGGTATGTGAACCAATGGCAGCACCAATCATACGAATCTCAACAGCTTTAACACCGAAGCGTTCTTTAATTTCATCTGCCAACATTTCAGCATTGTCTAAACAATCACTATGGCTAATACCGACAATCTGATCTTTTAAATCAATACTGCGTTCTTCCATCATATCGAGCAAACGTTTGTATGCTTTTTTTGTACCGCGTATCTTTTCTAAAGGAATAAGTTTTCCATCAGCAACATGTAAGATTGGTTTGATTTTAAGCAATGTCCCCATAAAAGCCGCCGTTTTAGAGACGCGTCCACCGCGGTAGAGATATTCCAAATCATCAACTGTGAAGATATGTTCCATATGTTCCGCATAGTACTGGCTTTGAGCAACGATTTGATCAATAGATTGCCCTTCATTTGCTAATCGCGCTGCTTCTTTTACGACTAAGCCGTAACCAAATGAGGCAGATAGCGTATCAATCACCCGAATATCTGCTTCTGGGAAGTCATCAAGGACCGCGTCTCGTGCGATCGTAGCTGATTGATAGGTACCAGATAAGGCAGAAGAGAAAGCTAAGTAAAGGCAGGTATCCTTGTTTTCAGCACATTGTCTGAATACGGTTTCGAACTGATCAGGTGTAACTTGAGAAGTTTTCGGACTTTTACCCTCTCGCATTTCATCATAGACGTACAGTGGCTCAATATTTTCACCATCTAAATAAGTTTCTTCATTAATTAAGACTGAAAGACTGACACGGGATATGTTAAGTGATGAAAAGTCCTCTTGACTGAGATCACTTGCTGAATCCGCGATAATTTTAACTGTCATATATATTCCCTCCTTAAGGACGAGTAAAAAAAGATTTGCATCCTATTACTATCTAGTTTATAGTGTAGGGTGGTGTTCGTCAAAGGTTTTTGCTAAATTCGTTTAAAGTGTAAAGAATTGTGAAATAGGGAAACATTTAATATAGATGATTAATGAAACGTATAGGAGGGAACTGACGTGTTTTTATTTGAGGTCAAACGAATCGTGATTGTGATTATAGGTGCACTGATTAACGCCATTGCGCTTAATTTCTTCTTCATTAGTGCCGATGTATATGCGAGTGGTTTTACCGGGGTAGCACAACTGTTATCAACGGTATTTAGTCAATTTTTTAATATTGATTTTATATCAACAGGGATTTTACTCTTACTTTTAAATATTCCTATCTTTCTGATGGGGTGGTTTAAAGTAGGGAAGCACTTTACGTTATATAGTATGTTATCTGTCGGTATGTCTACCTTCTTTTTAGAACTTATTCCTGTTTATAGCTTTTCTGATGACATTATGTTAAATGCTGTATTTGGTGGGGTCCTCGGTGGTTTTGCGGTTGGAATCACGCTCAAATGGGGGGCATCAACGGGTGGTTCTGATATTTTAGCGATGATTTTATCGCGAATGAAAGATCGTCCCATCGGTATTTACCTTATGATTGTCAACGGGATTATTATCTTCTTCGCCGGCTTGCTTAATGAGCCAGAGAATGCGCTTTATACGTTACTTGCCCTCTATGTTGCGACGCGGGTCATTGACGGAATTCATACTCGTCATGAAAAAGTAACGGCGATGATTGTGACGAAGAAAACAGATGAGTTATCAAGTGCGATTCATGAACAAGTGGTACGAGGTATTACCATCTTACCAGCTAGAGGCGCATATACGAAGGAAGATAAGTCAATGTTAGTCGTTGTTATTACCCGTTATGAATTGTATGATTTAGAACGGATCATTTATGAAACAGACCCTGAAGCGTTCACTAATATTGTACAAACAGCCGGTGTATTTGGCTTCTTTAGAAGAGAATAGAAGGGAAAAATACACAGTTAATAACTTGCTTAATTGTAAAACCGACACCACGTGGCGGTAATTTTTATTAAATTGTCGGTTCAATATTTACTTAGCTATGCTAAAATAAAAGGGAAGTAAACACTATGTCACTACATAGGAAACACATTACCTCCCCTAATGGCTATATTTCGACAATTCGGTAATGTTAAGGTAAAAGCTCGTGGCGATTATGTCCCCCGAGCTTTTTTTCTGTCTATAAAAATTATTAGCCGCATAATACTTATGAAGCTAATAGTCAATGTGTGCTACACTAAAACAAGCAAATACATGGTTGGGAAATGGAGCTTACAGGTTATGGGAAAACGTTTAAACTTATCTTATTCACAAATCATGATGGTGATGACGGTCACTACTATTATTATTTTTAGTTATTTATTTTTTAATAATTTACAGCCTTTTACCGGCATCAGTGTAGGTGAAACAAGTGAGTCACATACATATGTCATTACCCACTTGCATCGTTTAGGATGGGGAAAAGCCGTTGGTTTATCAGAAGGCGATCTTATTGTGTCAATTAACGACACCCCACCTAGTCAGCATGAAACGATTATAAGAAAGATGAAAGTAGAACAAGTAGACACACTCACGATTGAACGGGATGATCGTCAATTAAGTTACCGCGTGAGATATGTACCGGATATTTTCCTGCAGTACTTCTTTTATTTACTTTTACCGAGTGTCTATTTTCTAATCAGCATCTTTTTTGTGTATATTAATCTGAAGCGTAAGGACACGGGATTAAGTATGCTGTTGATTACGTTAACGATGTTTATTATTAGTGTGGCGTACAACGCCTCTAGTTTACAGATCAAATTATACCCGATAGCTGAGCTGATTTTAATCATCAGTTTTTTAATGGCACCGAGCTTGTTCTTTCATTTTGTGTATCAATTTTTCAAAGAGAGACGAGCGGTATGGTTTAGTTGGTGGATGGTCCAGTCACTTTATTTATTTAGTGCTGTTACGATTGTGTTTGCTTTATTCGTTTATGATCAACTCGCTGTCAATGACTTAATCTTACCGGCCTTTAGTATCAGCGTATTCTGGATTCTCGTTCAAATGATCACTGGTCTCACGCAATTAAAAAAAGAATCGGATAAGGATACGCTTTATGGCTTATTTTATGCGATTGGTCTTGGCGTCTTGCCCTATATCTTCTTTTATATCATTCCTTACTTTGTGCTAGGTGAAGGCATTATCCCTTTTGAATATGTCAATGTGTTTTTCTTCTTTATTCCAATGGGTCTAATGTATATGATTTTAACCAATCAACTTTATTTATTACGGGTACAAATCAAAAAGCTGCCATATTATCTGATTTTGTCGACATTTTTATCTGCCGTCATTACTTTACTTCATTTAATGTTGTTTGAAAGTTCCTTTCAATTTAGAAAAGAATTTAGTTTATTTTCATACACTTTGATCATTATTTTAGGATTATTTTTTGCGAAGAAACAATTAGAACATTACTTTAAACCACAACTGTTCGTCTCGGCAAACGATTTTCAAGCGAGTTATTACCGTTTCAGTACACAACTACAAACGCATCATACAAGGGGAGATGTGATTCAAAGCTTTGTGAGAGAAATAAAAGAAGTCATCCCGCTTGAACATTTTAAAGTACTTAAACACCGATCGATGACGATGCCTCATATTAAGACGCATCGCTTACCAGACCGTTATATACCACTGCTTAACTTTTATGTTAATCAGCGCCTCGTTGTTGGTCGACTTAATGGCCGTTTTGGTCTTTATGCGATTCCTATCAATAACTATAAGGGCGAATTGTTTATCTTTTTCTTCCAGCCAAAACAAGTGTTAAATCAGGAACAATTAAACTATGTCACGACCCTCGTGCAATTTGTAGATTTAGCACTTAAAAACAGAACAAAAATCGAAGATTTATTAGAAGAACTCGAACAAGCGAAACATCATGATAATATGGAGTGGTTATCGCGATTGCTATTTGAATGGTCCGAACTTGAACGTAAACAACTCGCGCTCGATTTACATGATACTTTTTTACAAGATTTAATTGTACTCAAGCGCGACTTAGAAAGCTTGCGTAAATCAAATAGAAGTCGTACCGAAGAATACAAAGCGATGGAAGAGCGGATGCAAGACATTATTTTTGATATGAGAGAAACAACGCGTCATCTATATCCAACCATTCTTGATGAAGTTGGGTTGCTTGAAGCAATCAAAGAACTGATCGAGAAATTCGAGCTTCAGTGCAATAGCAAACTATACTTGGACACCAATTTAGAGCCCTCTTTTTATCAGTCTCGTTTTATTCAATTACTTGTGTATCGTGCGGTCCAAGAGCTCTTAACAAATGCCAATAAGCATGCAAAAGCAAGTAAAGTTAACTTAACTATTAAGCATGAACAAACAGGTATAAAGATTGATTATAAAGATGACGGCGTCGGTGTTGATTTAAAAAAACAGTCATCCGATGGGGTTCATCACTTAGGTTTATTTGCATTAAATGAACGTATTAAAAGTTTTAAGGGGACGTTTGAATTTGAATCAACGGTAGGTAAAGGCGTCACTGTGCACATTTATATTCCATATAGTTAGGAGAGAAGCTATGCCATATCATATCTTACTAGTCGATGATCATAAGATTGTCGGTGAAGGAACGAAACGTTTATTAGAAGAAACAGGAGATTTAATGATAGACTATGTCTCAACAGGTGAAGCGGCCTTGTTGAAAATGACGACCTGTTTATATGATTTATATATTGTCGACTTGCATATGCCTCAGATGAATGGCATCGAATTAACTCAAAGTATTAAAGATTATCATTCAAGTGCCCGTATTTTAATCTATACCGGCTATGATACGACCGCTTACTTTAATAAACTTGTTCAGTTAGGTGCCGTTGGATTTATTAGTAAGAACTTTTCCAATGATCAACTGATTTATGCTGTGATGTGTGCGCTGAATGATTTGGCTGTTATTCCACAGGAATGGTTAAATGCGTTAAAGCGAGATGGGCAAAAAGTGATGGTTGGTAGTGGTCGACGCGTGTCTTTAACTGAAGTTGAGCATGACGTCTTACGCTATGTTGAGAAAGGTTACTCAAATGATGAGATCGCCTCAGAAATTCATGTGAGTAAACGAACCGTTGAGCGTTATTTAACGAAAATTTTCCAAAAAATGCACGTCACCTCACGTGCCGATGCGATTACAGAAGGTAAACGATTAGGGATATTAGTTGAACTGGATTTTTAAATATTAACAAAGGACTAAGACAAGCATCTTAGTCCTTTGTTTGGAAACGTATTAGTCGGTTTCCTCGCCTGCCAAACCAAATGCCGTCATCACAGCCGTTACACTAGGGATTAATTGATCCCAATGTACATTTGGTTCTTTAATGATGGTAATAAACGTTTGGTAACCGAAAACATGGTTGACCCCGTCAAGTGTGAGGAGGTCGTTGAGAATCTGATAATCACTGACCTCACCTTTATGGACGGGATAACTATCTGTTCCGTCAAATATTTGGTTCGGGGACGTGAATTTCATCGCGAGTGGATTAGGGGTCTTTTCAATCAAAATGGACATACAATCACTCCTTATCAAACTCAAAATAAGCTTCTAAGAATTGTGCTACACCATCATTGTCATTTGTGTCGGTCGTTTCATTGATGACGGCATTAAGACAATCATTACCATTAGCCATTTTCACACCAATGCCAGCGTAATCAAGCATCTCTATATCGTTATCCTCATCGCCAAAAGCAATGACATTAGCTTGGTCCACATGGTAATAGTGGGCGATTCGCTTTAAACCGACCGCTTTATTCATGCCTTCACGGACGATTTCAATCATATTCCAAGGCGCACCCCATCGGTGATGTTCAATAACGTCCGCGTGATCATCATCAAGACGCTTGCGCAACGCTTCAACGTGGTGATCTTTCGGATGAATTAAGATTGATGTTGGATCACTCGTTAAGCTATTTTTTAAGCTACCAATTTTAATCGGATCTTTTTCTTTTTGGGTGTGCAGGATGGTCATAATCTCTTCATCATAGCGGTCGAGATAGACGTCATCTTTTACTTCAGCCATAATATTATTGACTTCAAATTCGTAACATGTTTGAATGATTTTCTTCGCGGTTCTTATCCCTAATGGGGAATGCAAAGCTTCCCAATTTTTATCTGTTGGGTGGTGTAACAGGGCACCATTAAAATTCACCATTGGTGTATCAAGTCCGAGTTCATGATAGTAATCAATGCTGGCCCGGTGTGGTCGACCTGTCGCAATAACAACAGTATGACCAAGGGCACGCACTTGATCAATCGCGCGTTTATTTCTGGTGCTGATGGTTTGTGTTGATGTTAGTAACGTTCCATCTAAATCTAAGGCTATTAAATGTTTTTTCATATTTTTTTCACTCTCCACTTCTAGACATAAGTGTAAAGAAAAAAAGGCCGCCTGTAAAGTAAATATCTCGTAAAAGGTTATAAGTGGTAATTTTTATGAGGGCGTGATAAAGTAAGAGAGAAAAAGAGCAATATAAAAGGACAAACAGATGAAAGAGGGATGTTGATGCGTGTTGAAACAATCGAACTAAAAGATCAAAAACTTACAGTGTGTCAGCCTAACGTCAATCATATGATGCCGATTGAAACCATTGTCTATTACCACGGTGTTGGCGGTGAAGGTATCGATGAGTTGCCTCTGGCGTATCAATTAGTCAAACAAGGGTATCGTGTGATTTTACCTGATGCTTATTTACATAGTCGAGCTAATCGGGCTTCTCGCTCGACACAAAACGCGCGTTTTTTTGAGATTATCGATGTGACCAGTCAACGCCTTGCGGTGATTTATGATTGGATCAAAGAGAAGACAGGAAAGGATGAACCCACGTTATATGTCGGCGGGACAAGTATGGGTGGCATCATTACCGCCATGAGTCTGACACAGTACCCGTTTATTAAGAAGGCAGCGATGTTGATGGGGAGCGCAAAACTGGTTGACTTCTATCATTATATTACCGCTGAATTAAAGAAGGGTGATTTTCCCCTGTCTGAAACAGAAGAACAACAGTTATTACGGCATTTAGCCACACGCGACTTGAGTCAAAATATTGCTGCGCTGGGCCACCGGGACCTTTTCATTTGGCACGGTCAAGCGGATGACTATGTCCCGTTTCATTTAACCGATCAATTTGCGCAGGAGTTAAATGACCATACTGACTATAAAGGTCATCTGACCTATGTAAAAGAACCAAATCAAGGTCATAGAGTCAGTCGTTTAGCCAGAGAAGCGTGTTGTCAATTCTTTACGCAATCATAAGGATCGGATGAATTAAGCGAAAGTCATTTAAATTTGATAAGAAATTGTATATACTAAAGATAAGTTTTTCAAACAAAAAGTAAAGAAAGATGGAGGGATCTAACAATGGATGAGGCACTACAAGAAAATATGCTGGGCGCATTGGAAAATGTCATTGACCCTGAGCTAGGAATAGATATTGTTAATTTAGGTCTTGTATATGGCGTGGACTTAAATGAGGAAGGAACAGCGGTTGTGACGATGACATTAACAGCCATGGGATGTCCACTCGCTGGACACATTGAAGCGGATGTGAAGCGTGCGCTAATGGAATTACCAGAAGTTAAAGACACAGAAGTGAATATTGTTTGGTCGCCACCATGGAGTAAAGACCGGATGTCACGTTATGCTAAGATTGCCTTAGGTATACCGGATTGATTGAATAAAGAGAACCCGATTTGGGTTCTCTTTTTTATGGACGTATAAAAAATCAGGTTGATGATGCGAGATTAATTGATCGTGCATAGGACGACAGGACATTGATCGCAATTAATGGCTTGCTTTAAAAAGTCCAAGTCATGAATGATCAGTTGTTGGTTCTTTTCAGAAATAACCCTTTGCTTCTTTAAATCACTCAATAGGCGATTGACCGATTCGCGTGAAGTGGCACAAAAGTTGGCCAATTCTTGATTCGTAAATGACTGCGTTAGGTGAATGCCATCTGCTTGTTCTTGACCATAGCTGTTGCTTAAACGAATCAATAT
This sequence comes from Halolactibacillus miurensis, assembly GCF_900116255.1. Classification (GTDB taxonomy): domain Bacteria; phylum Bacillota; class Bacilli; order Bacillales; family Amphibacillaceae; genus Halolactibacillus; species Halolactibacillus miurensis. Next base: position 108,795 of record NZ_FPAI01000007.1, on the reverse strand, counting down.
TGAATAAAGGGCTCCTTTTTTTCCATGCAAGACGAGGTCGCGAAATTTTGTTTGATCTTTCCTATACATGAGTTGTGTATAGTTTAGTAAGTCCAGTAAGGCATCAGCGTCTTGTTTTAATGCTTGTTTTAACACATCTTGTCTATAGACAGCTAATGTCGCTGCTTCTGTCACTTTTGCGTCGACTAAATACTGGGTCGAGGCATCGGTGACGAGGACTTCTCCAATTAAATCACCCGGTCCTAAAAACCGTAAAGATAATTCTCGACCGTCAGGTGTTGTTTTTGTGATGAGCACTTGGCCGGTTCGAATAAGATAAAGGTCGGTCACCGCATCGCCTTGTCGAAATAAATATTGGTCTTTAGATAAATCAAGTGTATGATCAGGCTGATTGAAATACACTGTTGTATCTGTATGGAGATTATTTATGCGTGGACACATGGCCAATGACGCTCCCTCCTCTTATTTGGTAGTTGTGTGAATGAATAAGCGTCTTACAGCATGAAAAAGGCAAATGAACCGACAATGAAACAATAGATAGAGAAATAAATTAAGTTACCACGTTCCATTATATGCATAAACCAACGTAACGAGAAATACGTGGCAATAAGTGCGGCGATAAATGCAGCTGTATAAGGTAAAACCATTGCCCCTGCACCTTCGCTAAAGATATCAGAGACTTTTAAAATGAAGGTGCCAAGCGAGACAGGGATGTAAAGCAAGAAAGAAAAGCGTAAGGCGGTTTCTTGTTTCATCCCGAGTAACATAGCCGCAACAATAGTCGCGCCACTGCGACTAATACCTGGAATCAAAGCCACTGACTGGCTTAAACCAACGATAATTGCATCTTTTAGACTGAGATCACGATCTGATTTTTGCCCCTTTAAGTTACGAATAATAAATAATGCAATCCCGGTGATGATTAACGTCAGACCGACCATGTTGGCGCCGGCGAACGTTTCTGCGATGACATCTTCAAATAATAAACCAATCACACCCGCAGGGATGGTGGCGATGATTACATACACAATAAACATAAAATCTTGTTTCATTGCCGTCGTTTTTTTCGTTTTGCTGAACATGAAGGCTAAACCATTCGTTGCTAGTCGAATAATATCGTGTCGATAAATGACTAAGACAGCTAGTAATGAGGCGAAATTAACGAGGACCTCAAAGGTTAAGCTCTCCATTTTTAAATTGAATAAGTCTTGTATAATGACCAAATGGCCACTCGATGAAATGGGGATAGGTTCAGTCAATCCTTGGACTAAACCAAAAAACAAGTAAAACAAAACTAATGAAAATATCGTCATAATTATTCCTCCATAGTGTCACATGTTTTTGGCCTCGTCATATTCTAATGTATATGAGAGGAGTGACATGTGATGCATCAATATTCTAAGTTTGATCTTGAACCGTATGTAAATCGCTACGTATGGGTTGAAACAACTGAGGGGAATAGGTTACAAGCTTATGTGCAAGCTGTTGATGACCAATTCGTTGAATTGGTTATTATGGAGGATAATCCGTCTAACGATGGGTGGGAGAGAAATCGACCACCGTATCACCGACCACCTAACCAACCGTGGCAACCGTACCACCGACCACCGTATAATCCACCCTATAACAGACCGCCATACCACCGGCCACCGTATCACCGACCACCTTATGGTTCGCCTTATCACCGGCCGCCGTATTATCAACAATCACCTTTTGCGCCGTTTCTTTTGCCGCTTGCAGCCTTAACCGCTATTGGATTATTATTTTAATCAAAAAGGCCAAAGCTACTAGCTTTGGCCTTTGACTAAAATAATCATCTCTAGCGCTAGTCTTCAATGTATTTCTCACCAATAAAGAAGCCGATGAGCGTAAATACAGCCGTCAAAATAAGGACTGGCCACCATTCAAATGAAGAGCCGGCCATGCTTGATAAAACGTAACCAAGTAGAACAGAAATAAAAAATGACCAAACCATTAAAATAATTACCCGCATGTTGTCACCTCATTTATATAAAGATTATAACTAATATATTCTAGCAAACTTTTAATGAAAATGAAATGTTTCCGTTTAACAATTTCATTGTTTAATGAAGAATATGCGAGAAACTGCTTAAAAAAGCTTGATTTTACTCTCGTTATTATATATATTAGTACCAAGTCTTAATATTTGATTATAAATATAAGTGAGGAGTATTTAGATATGACAGCTGGGATTTTAGGGTTAGGGCATTATGTGCCTGAACGCATCATGACAAATAAGGATTTAGAGAAAATAGTGGAAACATCAGATGAGTGGATTCAATCACGAACAGGTATAGAAACAAGACATATTGCAAGTGAGAATGAAGAAACATCAGATTTAGCCTATGAAGCGAGTGTACGGGCCTTAAGTGATGCAGGTATAGATGGGGAAGCGTTAGACTTAATTTTAGTAGCGACGATTACCGGGGATATGGCGTTTCCTTCTGTAGCGTGTCAATTACAAAAACGGCTAGGTGCGACAAAGGCCGCAGCAATGGATGTCGGAGCTGCCTGTGCTGGTTTTATGTACGGGATGATCACCGCTGCTCAGTTTATTGAAAACGGCGGCTATGAAAAAGTGCTTGTTGTTGGAGCAGAAAAACTATCTAAAATTACCGATTGGACCGATCGTAATACGTGTGTATTATTCGGTGATGGTGCCGGTGCTTGTGTTATGGGGCAAGTGGCAGAAGGTTACGGAATTAAGTCATTTGAATTAGGCGCAGATGGTACAGGAGACACTGCTCTTTATCAAGAAAATGAATTGATTCGAATGAATGGCCGTGAAGTCTTTAAGTTTGCCGTACGTCAAATGCCTGAATCAAGTGAGAATGTTGTCTTAAAAGCCGGCTTAACAAAAGATGATGTTGACTTTTTAGTTCCACATCAAGCTAATGTCCGGATTATGGAAGCGGCGCGTACGCGTCTTGATATTCCAAAAGAGAAAATGGCGTACTCGATTAACAAATACGGCAATACCTCAGCTGCATCGATTCCAATTGCGTTATCAGAAGAAGTGCAAAATAACAAGATTACCTCAGGTGACAATGTTGTATTAGTTGGCTTTGGTGGCGGTTTAACATGGGGTGCCGTGCTCTTAACATATGGTCGTGGAGACTGATTTCAACATAAGTTTACATTGACGTGTTCTTTCGATAAAAGCGTATCTAAACAGTTCTGAATAAACGACCCCTTTTATATGTAATGAGCGTAACAGAATAATTCGATAGTAAAGGATGGATTAATCAATGACGAAAAATCGTGTAGTTATAACAGGTATGGGAGCCATGACACCGATTGGCTCAACAATTGAAACGTTATGGTCGAATTTACTCGCGGGTGTAAGTGGTGTTGGTCCACTCACGAAAGTGAACCCAGATGATTTCCCATCAAAAGTGGGGGCGGAGTTAACCGACTTTGATCCGACAATATATATGGATAAAAAAGATGCCAAACGAATGGATTTATTTACTCAGTATGCGCTCGCAGCAGCAACGGTAGCGGTAGAAGATGCAAAATTAACGATTGATGATACAAATGCTGAACGTGTGGGTGTATGGGTTGGTTCGGGTATCGGAGGACTAACGACATATGAAGAACAGTTCCACAAGTTTGTTGATAAAGGGTATCGTCGCGTAAGCCCATTCCTCGTACCGATGTTAATTCCTGATATGGCCGCTGGTCAGATATCCATCCACTTAGGAGCAAAAGGGATCAATTCATGTACAGTAACTGCTTGTGCAACTGGGACCAATTCGATTGGTGATGCATTTAAAGTAATCGAGCGTGGTGACAGTGATGTCATGATTACAGGTGGTGCTGAAGCGCCGATTACGAACCTAGCCGTCGCTGGTTTTGCGAGTGCAAAAGCTTTATCGTCAAACCCAGATCCAAAAACGGCAAGTCGTCCCTTTGATCAAAACCGAGATGGTTTCGTCATTGGAGAAGGCGCGGGTATTCTTGTGTTAGAGTCACTTGAACATGCGAAAAAGCGTGGGGCCCACATTTACGCAGAAATTGTCGGTTACGGGGCAACAGCAGATGCGTATCATATTACGGCACCAGCACCACATGGTGAAGGGGCAAAGCGCGCCATGCTTCAGGCCATCAATGATGCAGGTATTCTGCCGTCAGATATTCAGTATATTAATGCCCACGGCACGAGTACACCGCTAAATGACAAGTTTGAAACAGAAGCGATAAAAGGCGCGTTTGGTGAGCACAGTCAACAGTTATTGATTTCATCAACGAAATCGATGACCGGTCACTTACTCGGGGCAGCTGGTGCGGTGGAAGCCATTGCCTCAATCAAGGCCATTACGGATAGTGTCATCCCACCAACAATTAATCTGGAAACACCAGACCCAGACTGTGATCTCGATTACGTTGCCAATACAAAACGCAAAAAAGACATCACGTATGCTCTGAGTAATTCACTCGGTTTTGGTGGGCATAACGCTTGTCTCGTCTTTAAGAAATTTAATGATTAATGAAATGATAGGATGATTTTAACGAAAAAAGTGTCTCTCGTCTTGATTAAGATGAGCGGGACACTTTTTTTGCATAGTCTAGGCGTTCTGGTCATAAGATACAGCAAGTGAGTCACTAATGATTAAAGGAGTTAGGAAAAGTGGTGGTCTTTTTAATAGGGTTTGGTTTTATGGTTCAAGGTGGGGTGATGGCTATTTTATATTTGAATCTCATGCCACAACCGTTTGATCTAAAAACGTATGTCACATTTATGGTGCAACAAACGACCTGCCAATTATTTTTCGTTGGCTTACTTATGGTACTCATTGGAATTAAACGATTGGATCGCTATTTTTCGGATTAAAAACCTCCAACTTGTAAATACTACGACTAAAGGGAGGAACTTGTCATGTCCTGTGTGCATCACGTCAAAGTGAATTGGTTTGAAGCGGAAACAGAACCATTAATGATCAGTCCATATTACGAATGGCGAAAAAGAGATTTTTTAGATACGTATCAGACATTGCCCGTCCTATGTCTTGAACCCTCGACCTTTCACCTTATTGAAACGAGTCTGGCGCCTCTTCCAAAAGAATTGATGCGGCGTATGTTTCAATCGAGCTATAAGCATCACCATCGCTATGATTTTGGTGCGATTATTTGTGATCAAACGGCGGTATTGGCGATAGATACGTTAGGTTATGACTTCCCGTTATTAAAATCGAGGCTCACGCCGATTAAAGAAAAACAAGTCCTTACCATGTGTCAAACGCTTAAACCTTGTCAATACCAAATAGAAAAACAGCGAGAGACGCCTTCGATTTATCATTTAACGCATCCGCACCTTGTTGGCTTAACGCGTAAAGAAAGAGAAATAAAAAGTTTGTTGCTGTTTATGTTGGAACAATTAACCTTAAATGAACAGTATGAGGCGCTCACTTATTTTACGACGCTGTATTATCGACTAAAAAAGCGACCAGCAAAAGATTTCGGGCCAAGCTTTCTAGAAGAGTTAAAGACAGGGTATACAGCAGTACACGAGGAATTAGTTAAAAACATGTTGCCACTTGATGCCTGTTACCAAGAGTTATACGAAGAGGCGGTCGTTGAAGAAACTTTTGAGCATTTTCAATATTAACGTTAAAAAGAACGGACCGAGAGCGTTGTCTCGGTCCGTTCTTCATATTGACTGTCGCATTGCCGTTATAGTGTCAGGCTAGATAATTAGCTTATTGCCTACTTACTTTTTCTGACGCGACCGAGCCCCATAGCTTTTTTAGCTTTTGCTAAAGTTTTATCAGCGACACGACTAGCGGCATCTCGCCCTTGGTCGAGAACCTCATCTAGGGTGTCGGAGGTAATGATGTCACTGTAACGTTGTTGGATAGGTTCAAGTACGTTGACTACCGCATCAGCGACGTCTTGCTTAAATTGACCATACCCAACGCCCGCGTACTGTTGTTCTAAATCTTTTATCGGTGTATTTGTTGCGCTTGAAAGGATTGTCAACAAGTTCGATACGCCTGGCTTATCCGTTGGATCAAAACGGACAACGCCTTCTGAGTCAGTGACGGCACTTTTAATTTTTTTAATGATTTTTTTCGGTTCATCTAACATGTAGATCGTTGCTTTTTGATTTTCGTCAGACTTACTCATCTTCTTCGTTGGCTCTTGGAGTGACATGATCCGAGCACCAACTTCAGAAATTTTCACTTCAGGAACAGTAAAGATAGCGTTATATTTCCGGTTGAATCGCTCAGCTAAGTCACGCGTTAATTCTAAATGCTGTTTTTGGTCATTCCCAACAGGCACAAGATTGGTATTATATAATAGAATGTCCGCCGCCATCAATGGTGGATAAGTGAGTAGAGCAGAAGAGACGCCTTCTTTACCTGCTGATTTATCTTTAAATTGGGTCATGCGTTCTAATTCACCGATATAACTTTGGGTTTGCATAATCCAACCGAGTTGAGTATGCGCGGACACTTCTGATTGAATAAATAACGTCGCTTTGTCTGGGTCGATGCCACTCGCGAGATAAAGTGCGGCCAGTGAGCGAATGTTTTCGCGAAGTTTTAGTCTGTCTTGTGGAACGGTGATCGCATGTTCGTCCACAATACAAAAATAACAGTCATAATCCTCCTGTAGTTCAACGAACTGTTTCATCGCGCCTAAATAATTGCCAAGTGTTAATGTGCCACTTGGTTGAATCCCTGAAAAAATAGTTTCCATACCTGTTCACCTTTCCTTTGTATCAAATTGTTGTGATAAAAATAAAAACAAAAAAACATGCCTAAAAGTATCCAAGGGACGATAAAACCGCGGTACCACCCTTGTTACCTCTAAATGCATGAGATCAACTTGTCTGTTAACGCCAGAAATACGGTGCTTATTTCTAAACACATGTTCAAAAGTTCCCACATTATCATCCTAAAACACCTGCTTACACCGTCCAGGCTCGCTAACGTTTCCTTTGGATAATAAACCAACTTTGTCATAACAATTATCGCTCTGAGATTCAGAGTTATCTTTCAATGACAAAATTATAGCACAACCGATGACAAAAGAAAATAACAGAAAACATGAAGGGAGATAAAGTGAAGGCAAAGTGGCTAAGACACCGCTAGAGGTTACAAGCTTTTTAGAGAAGCAAAAAAGTGTCGCGTTATCAAAAAGTCAAAACTACAAAACTAAAAAAGTAGTTGTGTTATGCTTCACATGGTGATATACTTTCTAAAAAGAGAGGGGATGATGATTTGGGAAATCAACATGTTATTAGAGAAAATGACCAGTTAGCGATCGATTACATAGCGGGATTACAGACATTATCAGTCGTAGAAGATGAAACGACTCGACAGCTGTTTGCCAAGACATTTAAAGCCTTTGGCGATGACACGCGCCTGCGATTGATTAGCTTTTTAACGATCGCGCCTGCCTGTCTTTGTGAGATGGTCGATGCGTTAGACATTGCGAACTCGACGATTTCACATCACTTAAAAATTTTAGAACGTGGCGGTGTTGTACAAAAAGAAAAAAGAGGCAAATTCACCGTTTATGAATTAGCGGACAAGCCATTAGTTAAGGCCTTACTTCACTTATTAAAGCAGGAGGAGGGAAGATAATGGTTTTCTTTCAGTGGATGAATGATCAATTATTTAAAATGACGTGGTTATACGACCTTGTTGAGTGGCTCGTTGAGGGTGTTTTTGGTTTATCAATGTCATCACGTATAGGTGAAAGTGTCCATTTCTTTATATATGATACGGTCAAGATTTTCATATTGTTGACGGCCGTTATCTTTTTTATCTCTTATATTCAGAGCTATTTTCCACCAGAACGAACGAAGCGTTTACTTGGAAATGTAAAAGGTTTTTTAGGCTATGTGATAGGGGCGTTACTCGGAACACTCACACCATTTTGTAGTTGTTCCAGCATCCCTATTTTTATTGGGTTTACGTCAAGTGGTCTACCTGTTGGGGTCACGTTTAGTTTTCTTATATCCTCACCTATGGTTGATTTAGCTTCATTCATTATGTTGATGAGTTTCTTTGGTCTTAAATTTTCCGTCATATATGTTGTCGTGGGATTAATACTGGCTGTTGTTGGTGGTTATATTATTGACCGATTAGACCTTGGGCGTGACGTTGTGCGTTACGAAACAGCGTCGGATAAACCGCTTGATGAATTAACGCTAAAAGACCGGATTGATTTTTCTATTCAACAAGTGAAAGAAATCTTTCAACGGGTGTGGCTGTATGTATTAGGAGGGGTATTCATTGGGGCTCTTATTCATAACTGGATTCCAGAGAGCTTGATTACCTCAATCTTAGGTGAAGACAATCCATTTGCCGTAGTGATTGCGACAGTGATCGGTATGCCGATTTATGCTGATATTTTTGGTACACTACCCATTGCTGAGGCTTTAATTGCAAAAGGGGTAAGTGTTGGGACGATTCTTAGCTTTATGATGTCGGTTGTTGCCTTATCATTGCCATCACTGATTATGTTAAGTAAAGTTGTTAAAGGTAAATTAATGGTGGCGTTTGTTTTCATCATGTTTGTTGGGATTATATTGATAGGCTACTTATTTAACTTTTTAAATGTGTAAGCGACATCCACACGTATCAATAGGTGTGGTAAATATATATACAAAAGGAGAATGACAGATGAACATTAAAATTTTAGGACCAGGTTGTAAAAACTGCAAGAAATTAATGGAGAACACAGAAGAGGCTGTTAGAGATTTGAATGTAGAGGCAACCATTGAAAAAGTGGAAGATTACGGTGAAATTGCGCGGTTAGGTGTATTAAAGACACCAGGACTGGTGATTGATGGCGACGTTGTGAGTGAAGGGAAAGTTATTGCCGCCAAATCAATTAAAAAATTGATTGTAGACAAGAGATAAACGCATGCTTAAATAAGGCTAGTTGTTGACTTTGTATTGCAAGAAGACGACGGTCACAATATAGAAAGGCTCGGTCGTAGTTGATACGACCGAGCCATTTTTTATTTTTTTGTTCGAAATTTAAATTATCTTTTAATCACGGATTATGTTAATGAAGTTGTTGCCCTATAGAAACATCATTTCTAAACTAATTAAGCAAATAAAAGACTAACAGTAATAGATTACTTAACAGAAAGAAGAGGGTTTGATATTTAAAAAAATGAACAACGGGCCGTTTAATTTTTTCAGATACAGGTTGAAACTCAGTCTCCATTGATCCTGGTCTGTTTTTACTTCTAAAAACGCGATGCATGCCATAAAGAAAACCGTCAAAAAACCGCGCATGCAGTGTAACAAGAGATAAATAAATCAATAAATGAAACAAAAAGATGTATGTGGTCGTATTAAACAAGGTTAAGAACGATTCACTAGTTGTAAGACTAAACAAAACTAAACCTATCAGTTGTAATAAAAATGCAATGCCTTGTATGTGTTTTTTCATTTGTTACCTCCATCTTCAATAAAACTAGACTCATTATACCACAAGTTATCATTCGTAAACAGACAGACACAAATGTAAGACTGTCATCAATAATCCCTTGATGGCATTGGATTCATCCAATGAAAAGATAAGTAATGCCATTATATTCAAGTTCAAACCCGAACGTTCAATAGTAAAAAAGGACTATTTTATTTTCGGTAAAAGTTGTTATATCAACACTTTTGATATTGTATGTTTATAATTTTCTAAAAAATCAGTGCATTATTTGAAAAAAGGTAGTATAATTCAAATTGCAGTATTATTCATCTGCGGAATATTTAGAAAATTAAAAATAGGGGAGGTCTTTCCAAGATGAAGAAAAAGAGCTTATTGCTGCTAATCCTCGGATTAGTCATGAGTATGTTTTTAGTTGCGTGTGGTGGAGATGATACATCAGACAGCGACAATAGTGGAAATGATGGAGGTTCAGATTCAGAACAAGACGATTCAGGTTCTGATGACGCTGGCTCAGCTAGTGGAGAACAAGTACTTAATTTAATCGAAGCATCACAGATCCCAACAATGGATTCTGTTATGGCAACGGATGCAGTGGCATTCCAATGGTTAAATGAAACAATGGAAGGTCTATATCGTTTAGATGAAAACACAACACCAGTTCCAGCGATTGCTGATGGTGACCCAGTTGTTTCTGAAGACGGTTTAGAGTGGACAGTCACACTACGTGAAGATGCTGTATGGTCAAATAGTGACCCAGTGACAGCACATGATTTCGTTTTTGCATGGCGCCGTGCCGTGAACCCAGAAACTGGTTCTGAATACGGTCCATTCATGATGAACGGTGTGCTTAAAAATGCTGAAGCCATTTCAAACGGCGAAGCAGAAGTGGATACTTTAGGTGTTGAGGCTACAAGTGATTACGAACTTAAAATTACTTTAGAAAAGCCAGTACCTTACTTCCACAGTTTATTAACATTCGGTACTTACCTACCTCAGAACGAAGCATTCGTAACTGAAAAGGGTTCAGATTACGCACTTAACTCAGAGAACTTATTGTATAACGGACCATTCGTGTTAACTGAATGGAATCCAACAGGTGAAAATGCTAACCAATGGACACTTGTTAAAAACGAAGATTACTGGGATAAAGATAATGTAAAATTAGAAAATATCAACGTTAGTATTGTAAAAGAGACTAGTACTGGTGTAAACTTATACAATACGGGAGAAATTGACCGCGCAGGTTTATCTGCTGAGTATGTAGCACAGTATGCTGGTACTGAAGATTACAGAACACTTGGTGAAGCGGTATTATTCTACTTGAAGTTTAACCATGACAACGAATTTTTATCAAACATTAATGTACGTAAAGCGATTGCGATGACTATTGGTAAGCAAGGTCTTGTTGATGTTATCTTAGCAAACGGTTCATTAGTTTCAAATGGTGCGGTACCATCAAGCTTTACTTCTCACCCAGATACTGGTGAAGATTTCCGTGAAATCAATGGCGATCTTATTGTAGAAGATAAAGAAGCAGCAAAAGAATACTGGGCAACAGCACTTGAAGAGTTAGGCACTGATACTGTAGAACTTGGTTACCTTGGTGGTGACAGTGAAGTTGCACAGGAAATGGATGCTTACATCAAAAACCAACTTGAAGGTAACTTAGAAGGTTTAACTGTTGAAGTAACATCTGTACCATTTGAAGAACGTATTTCACGTGATGAAAACAGTGAGTATGATATCCAAAACTCTGGTTGGGGTCCTGACTACCTTGATCCAAGTACATGGTTGAACATGTGGACATCAGATTCACCTTACATGACAATGAACTACAACAATGAAGAATACGATACGTTAGTTCACGAAGCAAATAATGAATTAATTACAGATTTAACAGCACGCTATGAAAACTTCTTAGAGGCTGAGAAAGTATTAATGGAAGATGCAGCTATTGCACCTCTATACCAACGTTCTCGTGCATATCTATGGCGTCCATCTGTAAAAGGTGTTATTTCTAACCCAATGGGAGCAGATTTCACATATAAATACGCTTACATTGAAGAGTAAAAAATAACAGCTGCGGAAGGCCAAGACTTGTTCTTGGAAGAGAGTGTACTGCCTTTTTAGGGCATATACTCTCTTTTTCCGTGTTAAGATAAAGTTTGAATTGTTTGAACTTTCTTGTAGAATAATCAATAAAATTGATTAGGAGGGAAATTTATGGGTAAGTACATTGCAAAACGAGCAGGATACATGCTGATTACTTTATTTATTATCGCCACATTTTCATTTATCCTCATGAAGTTGCTCCCAGGTTCTCCACTAACTGCCGAACAAAAGGTGACAGCCGCACAACGTGCGATCATTGAAGCGAAGTATGGATTAGATCAGCCAATCCTAATTCAGTATTTCAAATATATCGGTAACTTAGTGCAAGGTGATTTAGGGGTCTCATTCCAACTGAAAAACCAACCTGTAACGAGTATTCTAATGGCCGGTGTTCCCGTATCCGCGCAATTAGGTATTTGGGCGTTATTTATTGGAACATTCTTTGGAATGTTATTAGGATTATTGGCATCAATTAAGCACAATACGATTTTTGATTATGGAGCAAACATTGTTTCCGTATTAGGGATTTCAATTCCCTCATTTATTTTTGCAGGATTACTGCAATACTTTGTCGGAGTGAAATGGGGATTACTCCCGATTGCATTCTGGGGTACACCAGAGCAAATGATTATGCCAATCATTTCGCTTTCGATTTTCCCAATGGCCATTTCTTCACGATTCTTACGGACAGAAATGATTGAGGTATTGGGATCAGACTATATGGTCACTGCGAAAGCGAAAGGTGTATCAAATTTTGCTTTAATCTTTAAGCATGCGTTACGTAACGCTTTGATCCCACTGATTACCGTCATGGGACCAATGGCGGTGAGTTTAATGACAGGGACACTTGTTATTGAACAGATTTTCTCGGTTCCTGGTTTAGGGGAACAATTTACACGTGGTGTTTTAACAAACGATTATTCAATTATTATGGGGACAACGTTATTCTTTGCGTTCTTCTTCATCTTAGTTATTTTAATTATCGATTTACTTTACGGTATAGTCGATCCACGTATCCGTTTAGCTGGAGGTGACGATTGATGAGTAACGAACCAAATAAAGACTTGTTTGTCATGGCGAAAGACCGTGAGGATACAAGTGAGAAAATTAATCGTCCAAGTTTGACCTTCTGGCAAGATTCTTGGATGCGATTAAGAAAAAATAAAGGTGCCTTATTTGGCATGATTGTCTTAATTTTAATCGTCTTAATGGCCATCTTTGGCCCTATCTTTAGTTCACACGGCTTAGATGATCAAGACTTATCTCTCTCAAGAATGCCACCTAAAGTGCAAGGATTAGAGAACTTCTCTTGGTTGGGACTTGATGGTAAAAATCGAGAAACATTTGAAGCTGATACGATTGAATTAGCGGAACAACGCGCGTTAGCCCGTTTCCAACAGCCAGATACAGAGTTTATTGAAGCTGAAGTGAAACAAGAGCCGAACAATGAAACAGGTGAACTGGCTGTTGTTGAGTATGCGTTTGATAAATATGCGGCTCAAGGTGTCGACGAGTACTTCTGGTTTGGTACCGATACACTTGGTCGTGACTTATTCACACGGGTGTGGTTAGGAACACGTATCTCGCTATTAATTGCCCTAGTTGCAGCGTTCATTGATATGCTTGTTGGGGTTGCTTATGGTGGTATTTCTGCTTACTTTGGTGGACGTACGGATACCATTATGCAGCGTATTATCGAGGTCTTAATCGGGATTCCAAACTTAGTTGTTGTTATTTTAATGATTATGATCTTAGACCCTGGTATTGTGGCGATTATTATCGCCTTAACGATTACAGGTTGGACAGGTATGGCCCGGATTGTACGTGGCCAAGTCTTAAAACTTAAAGGACAAGAATTCGTGCTTGCTTCACGTACATTAGGTGCTAGCCATACGCGAATTTTGACGAAACACCTCATTCCAAACACAATTGGTTTAATTATTATCAATGCGATGTTTACGATTCCGAACGCCATCTTCTTTGAAGCATTCTTAAGCTTTATCGGTTTAGGTCTACAAGCGCCGGATACATCGCTCGGTACACTAATTAACGATGGATTTAAAGCACTTCAAGTAAATCCATACATCATGATTTTCCCAGCGATCGTTATGTCACTCATCATGATTGGATTCAATATCCTAGCAGATGGTCTACGTGATGCACTCGATCCGAAAATGAGAGAATAGGAGGTAGAAAAAAATCATGGAAAATATTTTAGAAGTTAAAAATTTGCATGTTTCTTTTGATACCTACGGTGGTGAAGTGCAAGCGGTTCGTGGTGTTTCTTTTGATTTGAAAAAAGGTGAAACACTCGCGATTGTAGGTGAGTCAGGTTCAGGTAAATCAGTGACCACACGTGCACTCGCGAAACTGATTCCTTCACCTCCTGGACGCATCAAAGAAGGTGAAATATTATTTGAAGGTAAAGACCTTGCGACGTTAAGTGAACGTGAGATGCAGAAAATTCGTGGAAAAGATATTTCAACGATTTTCCAAGATCCCATGACATCCCTTAACCCAACAATGAAAATAGGCACACAAGTCATGGAAGGGTTACTCAAGCACAACAAAATCAGTAAAAAAGAAGCGCGTAAGCGTACACTTGAATTACTTGAGCTTGTAGGATTACCTGAACCAGAAAAACGTATTGATCAATATCCACACCAGTTCTCTGGTGGACAGCGTCAACGGATTGTCATTGCAATTGCTTTAGCTTGTGGGCCAAAGATTTTAATTGCGGATGAGCCAACAACAGCACTTGACGTCACAATTCAAGCGCAAATCTTAGAACTAATGAAAGATATTCAGAAAAAAGTAGATAGCTCCATCATCTTTATTACCCACGACCTTGGTGTCGTTGCGAACGTAGCCGATCGTGTAGCGGTTATGTACGCGGGTAAAATTGTTGAAATCGGAACAGCTGATGAAATCTTCTATAATCCAAAACACCCGTACACATGGGGGTTACTTGGCTCTATGCCAACACTGGATAATGAAGAAGAATCTCTGATTGCTATTCCTGGTTCACCACCAGACATGTTGAACCCTCCGATAGGGGATGCCTTTGCGACTCGTAATGAGTATGCGATGGAAATTGACTTTGTCGAACAACCACCGATGTTTAAAGTGTCAGATACACATTACGCAGCGACATGGTTGTTACATGAACATGCCCCTAAGGTGGAACCACCTTTAGCGGTTCAATCGCGTATGAAAGACAATCTACATGCGAACGTGCCTGAAGAACGTAAAAAGGAAGGTGATCGTTCATGAGTAAAGAAAAATTACTAGAAGTTAGAAATCTTAAACAACACTTTAAAACCGGTAGACACTCAGTTGTTAAAGCGGTTGATGGGATTACCTTTGATATTTTTAAAGGGGAAACCTTCGGTTTAGTAGGTGAGTCTGGTTGTGGTAAGTCAACAACGGGTCGTAGTATTATTCGTCTTTACAATGCGACTGACGGTGATGTCTTATTTAAAGGTGAAAGTGTTCACGGTAAGAAAAATAAAGCGGATTTAAAAACATTCAATCAAAAAATGCAAATGATTTTCCAAGATCCTTACGCGTCACTTAATCCACGTATGACAGTTATGGATATTGTCGCAGAAGGGTTAGATATTCACGGCTTAGTGAAATCACCTAAGGAACGTCAAGCGCGCGTCTTTGAATTGTTAGAAACCGTTGGTTTGAATAAAGAGCACGCGAACCGTTATCCTCACGAATTTAGTGGTGGACAGCGTCAGCGTATCGGTATTGCCCGCGCGCTTGCGGTTGAACCTGAATTTATTATTGCTGATGAACCTATTTCAGCACTTGATGTATCGATTCAAGCACAAGTGGTTAACTTGCTTAAAGACTTACAAGATCGTTTCGGTTACACGTATTTATTTATTGCCCACGATTTATCGATGGTAAAATACATTAGTGATCGGATTGGTGTCATGTACTTCGGTAAAATGGTCGAGATTGCGGATAGTGATGAACTTTATAAGAATCCAATGCATCCTTATACTCGCTCACTACTTTCAGCGATTCCACTACCAGACCCTGACTATGAGCGCACACGTCGTCGTGTGGAATATGATCCAGAAAAAGATCATGATCATAGTGAGGACCCAGAGTTCAGGGAAATTAAACAGGGACACTGGGTACTCTGTACAACGAAAGAATTCGAACAATACAAAAAAGAAATGAAATAATGTGTGGCTGCGATTAACGCTTCTGTTAGTCGCAGTTTTTCTATTATTTTAACTATTTGGTTGCGGATGGTGTGACTTTAGACTATTTTTGACATCATTTTTAAACAATGGTTTCTTTTCAGAGGCAAATCAGCTAAAATAGACAAGAGAGTCACTTAATAAATTGCGGGGGTTATACATAATGAAACAACTAAGAATGTTAGCTATTTTTGTCTTCAGCTTAGGGGTCTGGTTGGGTGCAAACACAGACGTTGCTTTAGCAGAAGAATCAGAATCACTCCATGTCACCTTTAGTCCTAAACGAACCATTACGTTAGATCAAACGAGTAAACAAGCAAGCTTACAACGATTTCGCTTTGATTCTGGTTACACATTTACTTACCCAGATGCTGTTCGTGGTATTTATTTAACGGGTCACTCAGCAGGTGGTAGCCGCTTTGAGACATTGATTGACCTGCTTAATAACACCGAGCTGAATGCGATGGTGATTGATGTAAAAGACGACCATGGTAACTTAACCTTTAAACCAGATGAATCCTCACCGTATTATGATATTGCTAGAAATTATATTGGCGATCCTAAAGCAATGATGGATGCTTTAGAAGCCAATGATATTTATCCTATTGCTCGCATCGTTGTTTTTAAAGATACCGTACTGGCAGAACAACGTCCTGAACTATCATTTAAAGATGGTGGGCGCGTATGGAAAAACAACCGTGAAGAAGCCTTTGTGAATCCATTTATGAAAGAAGTATGGGAGTACAATGTAGACATTGCAAAATATGCCGTTGAAATGGGCTTTATGGAAATTCAATTTGATTACGTCCGTTTCCCAGAAGGGTTTGAGCGCCGTGATGAAGAACTCATTTACTCTGAAGGGGATTATGAGGATCATGAATTAAATAATATTAAAAAACGTGTGGAAGCTGTGTCTAACTTCGTAGAATATGCGAAAAACGAATTACATGACTACGGTGTTGATGTATCCGTTGATATTTTCGGTTATGCCGCAACCGTTGAAGAAACACCAGGGATTGGTCAAAACTTTAGTAGAATCTCAGAGCATGTTGATGTGATTTCATCGATGATTTACCCAAGTCACTGGTCAAATAATTACTTTGATATTCCTGTACCAGATAAAGAACCATACCGTCTAACAGACGAATATGCAAAAGTAGAGAATGAGGTGTTGTCAAACCTTGGTGATGACGCACCAACCTCACGTCCGTGGATTCAAGACTTCTCTGCCCCTTGGCTTTATAGTGGCGCAACTTTTACTTACGGTAAAAAAGAAGTCGAAGACCAAATTCGTGCGCTGAATGAAAATGGTATCAATGAATTCTTATTATGGAATTCTAGTAACAAGTACACTGAAGGTGTCGATTATACCCCAATTAATTAGTGTGTCTTGGTCGAGTATGATTATGAGATGACATTTAAGCCATTCGCCTGTCTGATTTGTGCATTCAAGAGTAAAGCTCGCCTTTCTTAAGTGAAAGGGAGCTTTTTTAATGTAAGCTTGAATAAATGGCTAATTAACGGGGTATATAGTGTGAGAGTAAGTTTTTTAAATGATAAGGCTTTTGTTATAATACAAAAGGATAGTAGAGAGGGGATGTTTTTAATGGATTGGTTTGAAAAATTAAATGAGTACTTTCCAGTACATGAAATGAAATCAAAAGAGCATATGGAAATGTTATTGCAAGAACGTGGGGATGTCTATTATAAAGATGAATCAGACGATCACGTGATGATGTATGCTGAATTTGATGAGTTTATCTTTATCGACTACTTATACGTTGCTGG
The DNA here is from genome assembly GCF_900116255.1 of Halolactibacillus miurensis. GTDB lineage: Bacteria > Bacillota > Bacilli > Bacillales > Amphibacillaceae > Halolactibacillus > Halolactibacillus miurensis. Next base: position 91,240 of record NZ_FPAI01000007.1, on the reverse strand, counting down.
TCATACGAGAGGTAAAGGTGTTGGTCACCAATTGATTGAAAAACTAAAACAAAAAAATAAACCGATTATTTTAGAAGTTGAACCTGTGGATTACAGTGATACGGATACACAGAAACGTTTACATTTCTATAAACGGGAAGGTTTCACTCATGCCGCATCGATTGGTTATAATCGACGGTCTTTAGCAACGAATGAGGATGCACCACTTGAGATCCTTTACTGGTCACCATCAAATCAAGGTGAAGAAGCTATTTACCAACAAATGCGCCATATGTATGAACATATTCATACATATAAAGATGAAGAAATCTATGGTAAAAGTTATCAGAAAGCGGATGAAGTGCTTACTTATGGAGATAATGTTAAAAAATCAAATATCCTTGATGACTTAAATTAACTAAGTGAGCACCTTAATCATAAAACGGATTAGGGTGCTTTTTAATAGAAGCATTCCCCACCGTTAACAATGAAAACCATAACTGAATGCATAAAGCGGCTTATCTTGATTTCAAGATAAAACCTTGCCTTTCTCAACTAACTGCCTTATAATAAGAAAAGGTTAAAAAAGTTTTTTAAAAAATATGTTTAACCTCTCACAAGGGTGGGAATAGTTATACCAGTATACACGTTATATACATGGATTTGTGTAATTTTCATGTAAAGTGAGGAAATACCCTATCCAATGAGTATACCTTTGCTGTATACTAGGAGTATAGAGATAGATTATAATTATTTTAATCTAATAATTAGCCGTATACAAATGATTTGACTATATAAAATTGAGGAGTGATGGTTGATGGTAACACTTTATATCTCACCAAGCTGTACCTCTTGTCGTAAAGCTAAAGCATGGTTAGAAGAACATGATATTCCTTACCAAGAGCGCAACATTTTCTCAGATAATTTATCTGTAGATGAAATTAAAGAAATTTTACGTATGACAGAAGATGGTACGGACGAAATTATTTCAACACGATCAAAAGTTTTCCAAAAGTTAGACGTGGATATTGATCAAATGCCATTAAAAGATCTCATTGATGTCATCAAAGATTATCCTGGTATTTTACGACGTCCGATTATCTTAGATGAAAAGCGTCTTCAAGTAGGTTATAATGAGGATGAAATCAGACGATTCTTGCCACGTAAAGTAAGAACGTTCCAATTACGTGAAGCGCAAAAAATGGTCAACTAACGAATAGTTGAAACAAGACGCTACCTTTTGGGTTAGTGTCTTGTTTTTTTGTGTGTATCGAGTGACAAGTCGTCATAAATACGATAAAATAGATATTCAATAGCAAGAACTACTAGCTTAAGGCAGGTTTTTTTCGGGTATGGTAATATATAGAGACATGTTTTACCACCACCTTTTCAGAAGGGAGAGAAGAGAGAATGAAAATAGAAAGAATCAATGACAACACGATTAAATTTTATATTTCTTATATGGATATTGAAGATCGTGGTTTCAATCGGGAAGAAATTTGGTACAACCGGGAACGCAGTGAGCAACTCTTCTGGCAGGTGATGGAGGAAGCTGATCACGCAGAAGAGGATTTTGAAATTGAAGGGCCGCTATGGATTCAAGTCCAAGCTTTAGAAAAAGGATTAGAGATTACTGTGACTAAAGCACAAATGTCTAAAGACGGACAAAACTTAGAAGTACCTGTCGACCAGATGGTATCTCAAGATCATATTCAAGAGAAAATCGAAAGTTTATTGGAACAAGATCATATCGGTGACCATTCTAATCATGACGATCAAGACCAAGAGGATTATAAGATTTTACCGAATTTAGTAAGCTTCAAAGATTTTGAAGACGTGATTCATTTAAGTCATGCGATTGATGCGGAGTTCATTGATCATGCGATCTACCACTATAAAGATAAGTACTTTTTAATTTATACGTTTGATGATGTGCATTTGGATGATATCGCTCAAGATGGATTAAAGAGCACCATAGAGGAATTCGGGACGAAGTCAAAACAGTCCATCGCTTTAATCTTAGAGTACGGCAAGCCAATCTTCGAAGAAGATGGTTTAACAGCTATGAAACATCTTTTTACTTTATCATGATAGATTACCCCTAACGGTGCCTATTAGTCGCTGTTAGGGGATTTTTGTGTATATAAGGTGATTTATATGTGGTCGTTATTTTCTCTATCATGTCATGGAAGTAAGAAGTGGGCTTAGTCATGGATGTTAAGATCATGGTCTAGAGACTTAAAGAATGACAGAAGTGAGGTGTTAAAAAAATCACAATAGTCGAATAAATGCGGGTATATTTGTTATAATGAGTAGATAAGATAAACGAAGGAGTGGAATAGGATGAGTCAAAAATTAATGACACGTGACCAGCAAAAAGAACAAGACACGTGGCGACTAGAAGATATTTTTGAAAGCGATAAACTATGGGAAGAAGAGCGTCTAGCTCTACAAAAAGAACTGGATAAGTATGAGGTATATAAGGGAACGCTGGGTGATTCAGCGGAGCGTTTGTATGAGTTATTTGTCTTTGATGATCAGATTTCTTTGCGCATGGGAAAACTTTATACATATGCCCACATGCGCTATGACCAAGATACAACGAATGCGCATTATCAAGAGCTTAACCAAAAAGCGCAAATGTTGTTAACTAAAGCTGTCAGTGACACAAGCTTTATTGTTCCGGAAATATTAAAGATGGATGAAAATAGACTAAAAGGTTTTATTGAGCGTCATGACGGATTAAAAGGCTATGATAAGGTCTTACGTGATTTAAATAAGAAACGTCCCCATACATTATCTGAAGCAGAAGAAAAACTATTAGCGAATATGAGTGAAGTGACAAATGGGGCCAGTCAAACGTTTGGTATGTTAAACAATGCAGATTTAACGTTTCCTGAAGTAACGAATGAAGACGGAGAATCGATTGAGCTAACGCACGGGCGTTATATCAACTTCTTAGAGTCCAAGGATCAGAAAGTACGACAAGATGCCTATACGGCGATGTATGAGACGTACGGGAAGTTTATTAATACATTTAGTGCGACGTTAGGCAATCAAGTGAAAAAAGATAACGTCTATGCGAAAGTGAGACATTATCAATCGGCTCGTGAAAAAGCACTCACGTCTAACCATATTCCAGAGACCGTCTATGACCAGCTCGTTGAGGCGGTCAATGAACGACTTGATTTATTACATCGCTACGTGACCTTAAGAAAACGCATCTTAAAGCTTGATGAGCTGCATATGTATGACATGTATACGCCCCTTGTGTCAGATGTTGAGGTGACATACACCTATGACCAAGCACAAAAACTAATCATTGACGCTTTGGCTCCAATGGGAGAAGAATACGTATCCAGACTAAAAGAAGGCTTTAATAACCGCTGGGTAGATGTGTATGAGAATAAAGGTAAACGTAGTGGCGCTTATTCATCAGGAGCCTACGGTACCAATCCTTATGTGCTAATGAATTGGCAAGATAACTTAAACAATGTCTTTACGTTAGCGCATGAGTTTGGCCACTCTCTCCACAGTTACTATACGAGAGAAAACCAACCGTACCGTTACGGGGACTATTCTATCTTTGTAGCAGAAGTGGCCTCAACATGTAATGAAGCGTTATTAAACGAATACATGTTGCAACAAACCGATGATTTAAAACAACAATTGTATTTATTGAATCACTTCTTAGAAGGGTTTAGAGCGACCGTGTTTAGACAAACGATGTTTAGTGAGTTTGAACATCTGATCCATACGTTAGACCAACAAGGAGAAGCGCTGACGGCAGATCGACTCACAAAAGAATATGATCAATTAAACCGTAAGTATTTCGGGGAAGATGTTGTATATGATGAGTATATTGGTAAAGAGTGGGCGAGAATTCCGCACTTCTACTATAACTACTACGTCTATCAGTATGCGACGGGTTATAGTGCGGCTCAAACATTAGCTCACCAAATTCTTAAAGAAGGTGAACCAGCGGTTGAGCGCTACTTAAGCTTTTTAAAGGCAGGAAGTTCGGATGAACCAATCAATGTCTTAAAACAAGCAGGTGTCAATATGACCGAAAAAGCACCGATTTTACATGCGTTAGATGTGTTTGAAGAAAAATTAAATGATTTTGAGGCGTTACTTGAACAACTTGAAGCCTAAGTGTGATTTGTAGAAAGAATAAACCAGGTGAGTCGCTAAGACTCGCCTGGTTTTCATACGCTTAACATGTTCTTATAAAGCACAATAATTATAACAAGTATGACAATTTTGTGAAATTTCTATAGAACGCTTGCGCAAGTTGGAAAACGTTGCTATAGTAGTTTGTGAGATGTTTAACAAACAAAACCCCTTTGTTTGATCTAAAACTTTCTCCCATCCCCCCATGACGATCGGTCATGGCATCATACGCACACATTGTGTGCGTATTTTTTCTGTCTTTTTTTCTTCTGTTCTTTCTTCTTTTTTTCGCATCTATCAAGTTTTCAATATGTCTCTCATAGTCAAAACAATATTAAATAGGGTAAGTAATTTCAGTTAGCTAAAAAACCTCCACACGCTTTACCAGCGTAAATGGAGGTTTCGTTTAGTTTTCTAAATAACGCCAATACATGCCGTGCTTAACAGGGACATGTTCAACAATGCGTTGTAACTTAAGTTTTTTCATTTCTTTACAAGCTTTTTCGACAGGCCAATCAAAGATAATAGCTACTTCAACGGAGCTTACGAATTTAAAATAACGAATAAAATCTAGTAATGCTGGTTTCTCCATTGGATAGACATCATGTTCAAGTAGTTGTTTTAAAACTTTGACATAAATCTCATACGGATAGGCGCCGGATAATTTTAACCCTTCATCTTCGTCATCTTCATTAAAGAAAACGAGTGATGGAGTGTGATCGACATCCATTTCTTTTGTAAGATTTAAATCGCATCTAAGCGCTTTTTTTGCCGTGTCAGAATGTAAATCGCGTTTGAATTCATCGATATCTAGATGAACATCTTGAGCAATCTGAATCAACTCATCGTCTGTCGATATGTCAGTTTTGTATAAAAACAGTTTTTCTTGTACTTTTCTTAAATAACGACGACCAGCTTTAATGCCTTGTAGTTCCGCGGTTTTGATCGCAATGGAGACATTTACAGGATAACTCACAGGATTTTCAATCCAAAGATCCCCGTCGCAACAAACGCCTGTGACACAAGCCGTCTTTTCCCATTGAGCTTTTAATTTTTTCGGTGTGTGTAAGTCATCTTGATAAATGTATGACCATTTCCCAGTAAGAATCGGTCTAATCGTAAAGAAACGCCCATACTCTAATTGAAGTTTACGCATAATTGGGTCAAGTGACCAAGCTTCCGGACAGAGTGGGTCGGTAAACATGTAAATTTCAATCGGTTTTTTTAAGAGATCAAAGAAGCTATACTGTGCCTCTTTAGGTTGAGTGTGATTATGCTTAGGCCCAGTTTGGTTTACGCTCACATCGATTCTCCTTTCCTACAAGATATCATTAAACAGTAGTGTTTAATATCCTTATTGTATCAGTCCCATTGAAAAATAGGCAACTAATATGATTATGACAGCCTATCCTTGTTATTTAAGACGGCATAAAATCGTGCGATTTTATTTGGCGTGTCTTTTTTAGTAAGAGAGAAACGTGTCAATATATCTTGCAGACGTTGTTCTGTTAACTCTAGAGTAGGCCCTTCAATTTCTAGTTCATAATCAACATGATGAAGATAATGACTCTCATCAAGCACGACGAGGACATCATCTTTTCTGACCTCTATCCGGTTAGTTTCAAGTGTTCCGCCGAATTGTAGCGCATCAAGTGAAACACCGAGGTCGAGAAGCCGCGTCGCAATCGTTGGTTTAAGCTCACCGGTTCCGTTAATGAGTCGGTCAGCTTCTTCTTTTGTCAGCACGGCGTGTGTTTCGAGTAACCCATCTCCGTGTGGCTCTTTAAGTGTCAAAACGTACTGATCGCCTTTTTCACGAATCCTTAAAGCAGATCCCGTTTGTTTTAATTGAAAGTCAGGCGTTTCAAAATAATGATTGATTTGTTTTTGAGGTGTGATATCGGTCAGTGATAAGCCGTTAATTAACCGAATGTACTCATCTTTCGTTAATAAATTTTTGCGTTCAATTTCTAATTCTTGCATCGTGTCAGTCCCTTTAGCTTTTTCTCTTAGTATAAGGAATATACAGTGATCTGTCGAGATTTACAGCTTGTAAAAAAGGAATATGGTACAATAAGGTTAGAGACATAGATTGACGAAGAGGTGATGGACATGACGGAAGAAATGAATTGGTATCAACTACTTGTCCCTTATACACAAGTGGTCGATGAGCTAAAAGTAAAATTAAGAGGGATGCGCAAACAGTTTGAAATCGAGAAAAAACACTCACCGATTGAACTAGTGACAGGACGAGTAAAGCCTGTCCAAAGTATGTTGGATAAAGCTAGGCGTAAACAATTAAGCGATGACCAAATAGAAGAGGTCTTACAAGATATCGCAGGCGTCAGAGTCGTCTGCCAATTTGTAGATGATATCTACACAATTGTTGACTTATTAAGAAAACGCGATGACTTTCATATTATTGAAGAGAAAGACTACATAAAAAACAAAAAAGACAGCGGATACCGCTCATATCATGTCATTATTAAATATCCTGTCCAAACGATTCACGGAAAAAAGTTTGTGACGGCTGAAATACAAATTAGAACATTAGCTATGAACTTTTGGGCCACTAATGAACATTCTTTGAACTACAAATATAAAGGACAAATACCGGCGGATATAAAAAAACGTTTGAAAAAAGCAGCTGAAGCAGCCTTTCAACTCGATGAGGAGATGGCAAAGATTAAAGATGAAGTCCAAGAAGCACAGTGGATTTTTAATCAAATTAGACCGAAATTTAGGAAGGCGGGGGAGAAGGAATGAAACGATTTGTTGTAACATCTAAAGGTGATGATAAATCGAATGCAATCAAGACCATCCTTGATCAGTACTTAAGTGACTTTGACTTAATTATGGATGAAGAAACACCTGACTTAGTGATCACCGTTGGTGGGGATGGGACGTTTTTACATGCGGTCCATCAATACTTTCACCGATTAGAAGACACGGCTTTTATTGGGGTTCATACCGGTCACTTAGGGTTTTATGCAGACTGGTTACCAGATGAAATCGAGAAATTAGTCATTGAAATTTCAAAAGAGAAATTCGAACTTGTTGAATATCCACTACTAGAAGTAAAAGTTTTTAAAAAACACGCGAAAGAATACAAAAGGTACTTAGCTTTAAATGAAGCAACGGTGCGAAAAATCGAAGGATCTGTCGTGATGGATATTAATATCAATGGAGAACTTTTTGAGCGTTTCAGGGGCGATGGCTTGTGCATGTCTACCCCATCAGGCAGTACGGCTTATAATAAGGCGCTCGGTGGGGCAATTATTCATCCATCGCTTTCAACGATGCAATTAACTGAAATGTCATCGATTAATAATCGGGTTTACCGGACGATTGGCTCGCCCCTTATTTTTCCGAGTCACCATGTGGTGCAATTTAAACCGGTCAATGAAGCGCAAAGCTTTTTGATGACGATTGATCATTTAACGAAATCCGTTGACCATGTAAACTTACTTGAATGTACGGTAGCCAAAGAAAAAATAAAATTTGCGCGATTTCGAACATTCCCGTTCTGGAAACGGGTACATGATTCCTTTATTTCAGATGAACGGTAGTGACAAAATGATTCGATTTATTGTAGAAAAAGAGGGGTTAAATGTCCGTGACTATTTATTATCGGAAGTCCATCTATCACGTCAAACATTAAAAAAGATCAAGTTTCATGGTGGCGCTATTTATGTTAATAATGAGGTGTCTAATGTCAGAACGCCCGTTAAAAAAGGGGATGTGATTGATTGTCTGTTGCCAAAAGAAGAGCGGTCTGCTAGTTTATATCCGGTGGAATTACCGCTTGATCTTGTGTATGAGGACGACTTTATTCTCGTGATTAATAAACCAGCACATTTGCCTGTTGTGCCAACGATCGGTAACAATACGCCTTCACTAGCGCACGGTTTAATTCATTATTACGATCAAAGTCAGTTGCCTTACACGGTCCATATCGTAACGAGACTTGACCAGGATACCTCAGGGTTAGTACTCGTAGCCAAACATCAACTCGCCCATGGTTATTTCCGAGAAATGAAAGTAAAAAGGCGCTATTTAGCTTTAGTTGAGGGAATATTTAGAGATAAGTCTGGGATCCTTACATTACCGATTGGCCGAAAAAACGGTTCTATTATTGAACGCTGTGTGGATGATTTCGGGAAATATGCAGAAACGGATTACCGCGTCGTTGAAGAAAAAGACAACATGAGCTTATTAAATATTGAATTAAAAACGGGACGAACCCACCAAATCCGGGTGCATTTTAGTCATGTACATCATCCGCTCATTGGTGACACATTGTATGGAGGAACGAAACAATATGCCAACAGACAAGCGCTGCATTGTTACCACCTAGCTTTTACACATCCTTATACAAATGAAGCGTTATCATTTACCGCGCCGTGGCCTGATGACTTACCAGGGATTAAAGTAGATGTGTCAACGTTAGCGGCGGCACCTCTTATTGACTGACGTATAAGTGATTAAAGAAGTACTCATTGTATAGGAATCTTTAATTAACGATAATTAAACGACCGCTCAATCAAGCTTTTGATTAAGTGGTCGTTTTACTTTTGAGTAGATGTCGCTCGTTATTTTCATCAGTGATTGTTGGTAGTACTTATAGCTTATTGTGATGGGTCATTAAAATCGGTGAAGCGGTCCGGTTGAAATGGTTGACGTGATGGAACAGACACCATTGTTTGTTCTGGTATACGTATAGCCATTAATTTATTCCCGAAAATACAACCAAGATCAATGTTAACAGTATTGTTAGTTATATACGGTTTGATAACAGGTGTGTGGCCATAAATAACGAGGGTCTTACCACTATGATACGGTGTCCAATCCACTCTAATAGGACGGCCGTCAGGATGGTGCTCTTTCGGTTTAGGACCATATAATACAAAGGCTTTCACATGTTTATTTGTCTCACCAATCATATGATCAAGAATCCCCGCATGACTAACGACCACGTTTAAGTGTTTGTCATAGTAGTAGAGGGGGGCTTGGTCATAAATGGTCATGAATTTTTGTTTAATCGTGGCCTGTTCCTGTTTATTCAGTTGGTTGTATTCCTCAACGGTCGTTTCTAATCCATGTTTAATCTCAACGTTATTGCCGAGGAAATAACGGTATAACTTATTACAATGATTGCCTGGGACATACACCGCTATCTGATCATCGATGACCAGTTGATACACAAGGGTAATCACCTTTAATGAAGCGGGACCTCTGTCAGTTAAGTCACCAACAAAGGCTAAGCGTCGTTGGTCTTTATGAGTGAATCGGCCATTGATTTCTTTGTAACCGAGTTGATCAATCAATTCAACTAACTCATCGTAACATCCGTGAACATCCCCAATGACATCCAGTGCCATATCATCGCCTCACTTTCTTTTCTAAGTATCACTTGACTAACGATCCTTTAGTATTTTACCATATTTATCGTGAGTTATTCACGAGGAGCGATCGAACATGTAGTTTAACAATAAATAAAAACGGGAATAACCTAGATGAATTAACAAGATAGTTTTTACAAAAATTAAACAGTCTTGTTAATATTTTTACGTCAAGAGTTAACAGGGGGACGATGATGGATACTATTACACACGAAACACTTTACCAGAGTTTACTTAACGGGGCAAAAGAAGTCATGCATAACCGGATGTTTCTAAATAAAATAAATGTCTTTCCGGTCGCAGATGGTGATACTGGCAGTAATCTTTTTTCCACGATGCAAAGTATTGTCTTTCATGCTGAATTAAAAGAAGATGCGAAATCAACGTTAGAATCCATTGCTGATTCAGCTATTATTGGCGCAAGAGGGAACTCAGGTTTGATTTTCGCCCAATATTTCCAAGGGCTAAGCGAAGCGATGAAAAATGATACGGATATCACAAAAGAAGCTTTTATTGCAGCAAGTAAGGCAGGAATGGACTTTGCCTATCAGGCGATTGAAGAACCGGTTGAAGGGACGATGCTAACGATTATGAAGGCGTTCCATGAAGCTCTTAACCAGGCCAATCAACAGATCAGTGCCTTTGATGTCTTGATTGAAAATGCATTAGCCCAAGTGGATATTGCGGTCGATCATACGACGGATCAACTAAAAATTCTCAAGCAATCATCCGTTGTTGATTCAGGCGCTAAAGGGTTTGCTTATTTTGTAAAAGGATTTTTAGATGGCTTAAAAGGTAAAATGATCATTGATGATGCACTGACAAGTGAAGAAGTCTTACCAGCAATCGAACATGAACACGAAGAAGCAGCCCTACATTACCGGTATTGTACCGAAGCCCTTATTGAAAAAACAACAGATTTACCAGATTTAAAAAAGGTTCTGCATGACTTAGGTGATTCCATTGTCCAAGTCAACGGCAAACAAAAGGTGCGTGTGCATGTTCATACGAATGAACCGAGTGAGATGTTTAAACGGTTAAGTCATTACGGTAAAATACTAGAACAGAAAGTAGATGATATGGTCGGTCAATATAACCGGATCCATCACAGAAAGTACCAAACCGTGATTGTGACAGACTCCATCGCAGATTTACCACAAGAGATTATTGATGATGAGCAAGTTCATGTGGTTCACTTATCCATTCTTGTTGGAGATGAATCGTATTTAGATAAGTTAACCGTTTCAAATGAACGACTGTTTGAACTTGCTAAAGAAAAAAAGACCCATCCAACGTCGTCTCAACCGACAATTAAAAGTATTGAGAATACGTATCGCTATTTACTCTCATACTATGATAATATCATCGTCTTTACGGTCGCAAGTGCCTTAAGTGGGACATACAATGTGTTTAAGAAAGCAGCGACTAACTTTACTCATGAACAATCACGTATTCATGTGATTGATACGAAACAAAACTCTGTCGCAGAAGGTTTGCTAGTGTGGGAAGCGGTTCAACGATTAAAAGAAAAAACACCGGTTGAACAATTAATCGCAGCGACAAAGCAATCGATTAAACGGTCTAAAATTTTAGTCAAAATCAATACGCTCGACAATATGATTGCTTCAGGTCGTTTAAGTGTGAGGGCTGGCTCTTTGGCGAAAAAAGTCGGATTACGTCCGATTATCACCCTAGATGATAGGGGGGATGGTGGCATATTTAAAATTGCTTTCCATCCTGATAAAGCTTTAAAGAAAATTTTAAAACAAGTAAAAAATCTAGATGAGACAAAAGGGATTCAACATTATGCCGTCACCTATGTCGATGATCGGTCACTTGGAGAAGCTTTTTCCGAAGCATTAACTCAGACGTTAAATAGACCACCTGTCTATATGACAAAGAGTTCAGGCATTATCGCGATGGGCGCAGGTAAAGGCGCCGTTGCTGTTAGTTATATTACGAAAGACGAATAAATAAAGAAAAGAGAACCAACAGACAAACCATAAGTATCAGCAACACCAATCACTTATAAAAAAGGAGAGATTCGATGCGTTTTTTCATTATATATCTTATTACGTTTGCAGTCTTTATTGTGATTGATTTGATATGGTTAGGCTTCATTGCAAAAAATTTGTATCAAGAGCATATCGGATTTATTATGAGTAAAAAGCCCAACTGGGTAGCGGCGATTGTGTTTTATCTCATTTTCATTTTTGGTTTAGTCTATTTTGTCATTAATCCAGCGCTTGATTCAGGTAGCTTTGTCGAGGCGTTACTACGCGGGATGTTGTTTGGGTTTATCACCTACTCGACATACGATTTAACAAATCTTGCGACACTTGAAGGATGGCCAATCAAAATTACGATTATTGATTTAATTTGGGGGACGTCTTTAGGTGGTTTGGTCTCAAGTATCAGTTTCTTGTTAGCACAATATTTATAATCTTACTAATCGATTAGAAAGGTACGTATACATGAACAACTATGTATGTATACCTTTTGTCGTCTTAGTAGAGATAGCCTCAGTGTGATTAAAATAGTCTCTGATGTTTATAGGTAGGAAAAAGAGGGAAAACATGTTAAAGTGTTTTCTTTTCTTTTTTTCAACCTAGAAGTTATGCTAAAATGAAGTGTTAGAAAAGATAAAGAAATACGGGTAAGGAGGGCATTCTTGTGGAAAAATTAGATCAAGATGAAAAAGAACCATTATATACAGAGATTGAAGAGGCGCTAGCCATAGAAGACATTCATCGCTTTCGCGATGAGTTTTTGGACATGCACCCGTATGATCAATCTGAATTATTTGAGGAGTTAAATGAAACTGAGCGGCATTTGGTTTATAGCTACTTATCACCAGAGGAAATGGCCGATGTCATTGAACATATCGACAAAGACCGCGTTGGAGATGTGATTACCGAAATGAACCCGACGTATGCGGCTGAAGTTTTAGCTGAAGTGGCAACGGATGATGCGGTCGATATATTAAATGACTTAGACAAAGATAAAGTCGCTAGTTACTTAACTATTATGGAAGAAGAAGCAGCGGATGAGATTAAAGATTTGTTGCACTATGAAGAGAAAACCGCTGGTAGTATTATGACAACAGAATTCGTCGTAGTAACGACGGAGATGAATGTTAAACAAGCCATGCGTCATTTACGCCAAGAGGCACCTGATGCTGAGACGATTTATTATATTTATGTCGTTGACCAAGACCGCAAACTAGTAGGGGTTATTTCATTGCGTGATCTCATTATTGCCGATGGCGCCGAAATTATTGAAGATTTGATGAGTGACCGAATTGTATCGGTTTCTGTTGGGGATGACCAAGAACAAATTGCACAAATGATGCGTGACTATGATTTCTTAGCGCTACCAGTTGTTGATTTTCAACATCATTTACTCGGTATTATTACCGTCGATGATATTATGGACGTTATGGAAGAAGAAGCCAATGATGATTACTCAAAACTTGCCGGTGTTGACGTTGATGCCGCAGAATTAACTTCGATTCAAGCCGCGAAGAATCGGTTACCTTGGTTGATTATTCTCATGTTTTTAGGATTGTTTACAGCCAGTATTATTGGCCGTTTCGAAGCGACGTTAGATCAAGTGGCGCTTCTGGCGATTTTCTTACCGTTGATTGCCGGTATGGCAGGGAATACAGGGACTCAAGCACTTGCCGTTGCCGTACGTGGTATAGCCACAGGTGAGTTTCAAAAGCAGGGCCTATCTAAAATCGTTATGCGTGAGTTAACGACGGGTGTGATTATAGGTGTCACTTGCGGCTTGTCAATTTGGGGGATTATCTATATCTGGCAAGGGACACTCTTTTTAGGGTTCGTTGTTGGTTTATCGATTATGACGACGCTACTAGTGGCGACTGTCTCAGGTGCGCTTGTCCCGCTATTGATGCACTACTTTAAAGTCGATCCTGCTGTCGCTTCAGGGCCATTTATTACGACGATTAACGATATCATTTCAGTCGTGATATATTTCGGTTTAGCGACCATGTTTATGCAATTTTTAATTTAGCCAACGATTTAGCAAAGTAAACATATAAGCCATGTTCAGAATAGAGGCGGATGCCTCTATTTTTTTAGAAAAAAAGATTGCCAAATGACGGGGAATTCGTTAATATAGTACTAGGTACTAATAACACGTAATAAAACCGGAGGTTATTTATATGAATTTTTCTTTAGAAGGACGCACCTATGTCATCATGGGTGTAGCAAATAAACGCTCATTAGCTTGGGGAATTGCGAAGGCACTTGACGAGGCAGGGGCTAATCTTATCTTTACCTACTTAAGTCCACGCTTTGAAAAATCCGTACGCGAGCTAGCAGCAACGTTAAATCAGGACGTTCAACATTTCTATGAATGTGATGTCAGTGACGATCAGTCAATTGATCAAGCATTTGAGAACATCAAAACAGATGTTGGGGTTATCCATGGTTTAGCGCATTGTATCGCTTTTGCGGATAAAGACGATTTAAAAGGTGAATTTAAACAAACAAGTCGAGAAGGATTTTTAACGGCACATAATATTAGTGCCTACTCATTGGTTGCGGTATCACGTGCAGCGGAGCCATTAATGACAGAAGGCGGTAGTATTGTGACACTGACGTACCTTGGTGGAGAGCGTGTCGTTCAAAACTATAACATTATGGGTGTAGCTAAAGCGAGCCTAGATGCATCAATGAAGTATTTAGCTAATGATTTAGGTAAACAAAATATTCGTATTAACGCCATTTCAGCTGGACCTATTCGTACCTTATCAGCAAAAGGTGTTGGCGACTTTAATACAATCTTAAAAGATATTGAAGAAAAAGCGCCACTTAGACGGACAGTCACTCAAGAGGAAGTTGGATCAAATGCTTATTATTTACTCAGTGATTTATCTAGTGGTGTGACAGGTGAAATTATTCATGTTGATTCTGGCTACAGCATTTTAGGTTTAGTTTAATAAGTATTTCCTATTTTTAATAATGATAGACAGAAAGCTTAACCGGTTTGGGTTAGGCTTTTTGCGTTTGATCAAACAAAATCCTTTAAATAACCGCATCTCCACTTTACAGTCTGCATAGACTGATGGTGAGGAGGGGAAAGGTAATGAAAAAAAAACGGGTATCATTAAACCAATTAGAGACATTGGATCAATATATAAAAGCGTCGCATCAAGAATCGGTAGTGGAAGAAGTAGCCTTACGGCCACTGAAAGATCATGTTGAATTAGAAAATGAACGTGTGATACAAGAATTAGCAACCTTAGTAAAACCGACGCGTTTAAACTTAAAACATGAAGTCAAGTTAAAGCTATTTAATGGTGAGGAGATGATAGGGGTACCAGTGTCATTAGACGAAAAATCACTCCTATTCGATTCATTAAGAAAACAGGTGACAGTACCATTATCTGATATTGAGTCATGCCGTATTTTAGGCATAAAATAACCCCACAATGTTGAGTTGTGGGGTTTTCAACTTAAAGGGCACGAATAGCTGGTAAACATGTAATATGGCAAAAACACTCAGGATCCACAGTAATACAAACACCAGTCCCACGTAATTTTTCTGTTTTTTGTTCAACAGGCGAAACGGGATCAAGTGCTTCTTGACATTGGTCACGTAACAGTTCTAATATGCAACAATGACGGTCGACTGATTTTACTCGGAAGTAGTAGCTTGAGAAGACATGTTCAATTTTTTTCGGCTTAGCCCCATAGCCTTTGAACGGTTGACAGTTACGGCAGTATAATAACACGGGTACAGTATCGTAGTGACAGCCCTCTTGATGTGAGCCGAATAAATCTGATATCGATTGTTCACAGCTCGAATCACAATGACAAGGACCGAGTTTATTTTGTGCTTCAGCAATTTCGCGCAAGACATTTGTTACGCAGTGATCGCCTTCAAATGAAGTTCCACAAGCCATAAGAAAACTCCTCTCTCTTTCAATTAACCATTAAGGTTACTGATAGTATATGAAGTGGCCAGAGAAGTGTGTGTATAGTCAAAAAAGTTTCTTTTTTAAAAGAATCGGGTATAATGTAATTAACAGAAGATTTAAATTTTATGTCTATAAAAAGGGGATGACAGCTATGGGTTATGTACTTCCGATTGATCAATATGTCTATCAAGCTTACCATAACCGCGTCATTGGCCAAGAAGTTGAGCCGTTTAAGCTTGATCAACTCGAACGAGTGCCATCGATTGAGGGAAAGCATCACTCAGGTCAATCGATTGACCGGCATCTTTTCCATCAAGCGAAGAAAGATAAAGCGCAAGTATTTGACCGTGAAAAAAAATCACCCCTTCAGAAATTACAACAAGACCTTACTGGAAAAGGACAATACATTGATGCCTTTATTTAATAGCTATGAGCCTAACGCCACTGGATGGCTAACGGCTCATTTTTTGTATATTCACAGCTAAAAATATTCTCGTAATCAGTGATGCCTTGTTGTTTAAGCGTACGTTTTAACCAGATGTCATCTTTACCGAGGACGCGTAAGTTATTATAAATAATTTCACCATCATTAATTAAATTAACTGGTAATACTTTTATGGGATCTGATTTTTTTAAGACAGATATTGTCCCATCAGTTTCTAAAATAGCAACATTAACATCTTTTATTTGAAAAACATCTTTCATGCGAAGTAAATGCTGGAGTTGATTAAAATCGAGCCGATTTCGCTTCATCATCTCACGGTCGATTTTACCATTTTCTATAATGATATCGGGTTTCCCTTCTAAAAAATGACGAGTTCCCTTATATTTTTGCGTAACAATCTCGATAATCATCATCAGCCCCCCCCAGATAAATAAGGCGAACATCACCTGTAACAAATTCGTTTCTGGATCATACAGTGCGTTACCAACGAATTCCCCGAGTATGAGAGCCGAAATAAAATCAAAGGCGGTGAGTTGCCTGATTTGTGTCTTGCCTAAAACTTTTGTGACAAACAGTAATAAGATAAACCCGAAGCTTGTCTTTAAAAACAGCTCGAACCATAACATGAAAAATCCCTCCCTAGCTTGATATTATAACCAAGACAGAGAGGGAATATGCTTCTATTAAGATAATGTTTTTTCCATCGCAACGTGGGCAATAGTTGCTTCGTAAAAGACATCAGAGGTAATCGTATACCCAAGCCGTTGGTAAAACCCTGTCGCATGTTTTTGTGCATGTAAGGTGCTTATCGTTAGCCCAGCGTCTCTCATAAATGTTTCTGTTTTAAGCATGAGCTTTTTTCCGAGATGTTGACCACGATAAGCTTTTAATACGGCCATTCGTTGAATCTTACCTCTATTGTTATTCGGTGTAAACCTAAGACAAGCAACAGGTTGGTCGTTGACATACCCAACGATATGTGTGGCAATCTTATCTAATTCGTCTCGTTCAATTGATGCGTCGACGCCTTGTTCTTTAACAAATACGTCGTGACGAACAAAGAAGCCGTCTTGTTTTTGTTGTTCAGTTGTAGCTTTGATGATGTTCATAGTTATTCCTCCCACACTCTATCGGGTAGTAAAAGCGAGCATTAGCTCACTGTTTTTTTACGTCCTGATACATTTATTAATAGACCTGATGCCACCATCATAATGACGAGAGAAGTCCCGCCGTAACTGATAAAAGGTAACGGAATCCCGGTAATGGGCATTAGACCAGACATCGCGCCAAGGTTGATGATCGCTTGAATAATGATTTGAAAAGTAATCCCAATCCCAAGTAACCGGTAATAATCATTGTGAGCTTCGTTGGCGATTTTAATCCCACGGAATAAAATGATTAGATAACAGCCGACAACAATGGTGATCCCGATCACCCCGAGTTCCTCTACAATGACGGACATGATGAAGTCGGTATGAGCCTCTGGTAAATAGCCGAGTTTTTGAACGCTATTTCCAAGTCCAGCACCGAATAAGCCACCAGTGGCGATGGAAACGTATGAACTAGCGAGTTGATAACCCGCCCCTTGTAAATCTTCAAAAGGTTTCATGAAAGAGGTGATCCGCTGGAGACGGTATGGTTCAGCAATAGCGAAAAGCGTAGCAAGTCCAGCGCCTGTCAGTATTAATCCTATGATATGTCTGAATTTTACGCCGCTAAAAATAATAATGGCTCCACAGATAGCCAGTAAATGAATAGTGGTTCCAAGGTCAGGCTGCGCCATAATAAAGCCAGCAACAATTGCAAATAAAATAAGTGGAGGCATGACGCCGTAAAAGAATTTATCAAAGTACTCTTTTCGCTGGGAGTAGAACTTGGCAAAATAGATAACCATAAATATTTTAACGATTTCTGATGGTTGAAAGACAACGCCTAAATTCACCCAACGTCTCGAACCATTACGAACGACACCGAGTTGTGGTGTTAAGACAAGAATAAGTAACACGACACTAATGAGAATAAGCCAAGGGCTTATTCTACCTGCAAATTTTAATGAGACGAAGCTACTAATAAACATCAGTACAAGACCGGCAATAAAAAAGATCAGTTGGCGTTTGAAAAAGTGTAAGCCGTCATTGTAATCAAGTTCTCCTAGTGTATAACTAGATGTATACACCATGATCAGTCCAAAGATGGATAAAGTGACAATGGCACTGATTAATATAAAATCAAATTGTTTTATTCTTTCTAACATAAACACCCCTCTATTCTTCTCCATCATTTCCAAACATATATGTTTTCGTTCGGAGATGAACACTCGTGACGAGTCCAATCGCTAACATATTCGTCAACAGTGCACTGCCGCCGTAACTGACAAAAGGTAAGGCTAAACCAGTAATGGGCATTAAACCAATGGTCATCCCGATGTTTTGAAAGATTTGAAATGTTAATAACGCAATGACACCGACACAAATGTACATGCCAAATAATGAATTGGCATGTAGAGCAATCGTGATAATCCGGTAAATGAGTAAAAAGAATAATACTACGACCAGACTTGTCCCGATAAAGCCGAACTCTTCACCGATGACCGCAAAAATAAAATCCGTATGCGCCTCGGGAATATGTCCACTTTGGACTTGATAGCCTTCTTTAAAACCTGAGCCTGATAATTGACCGGAACCTATACCGAGTAAGGCTTGTTGAAGCTGATAACCAAAACCACGTGAATAACCTTCCGGGTCGAGCCAGCCATAAATTCGAGCCATTTGGTGAGAAGCAACGAAGCGTTCTAATATGTCTCGTTGATATAGAAATAAATAGACAAGCGCCGCGAACCCAGTAAGGCCTGTCGCAACGAGAATACCTAACAGTTTCAGTGATAAGCTAGAAATTAATAGTAACGCGGTTACTGAAAAAAGAATCATCAATGTGGTACCTAAATCGGGTTGTTGCCAAATAAGATACAACGGAATCATCGTAAAAAGTAGTATTTTAGCTAACACCCAAAGACTAGGCTTGAAATCTAACCGATACTTTCCAATTTTACTGAGAATCATCGCAATATGTAAGACGAGAAATATTTTCATGAACTCAGATGGCTGAATTTCGGTAACTTTCACATCAATCCAGCGCTGTGAACCATTACGTTCAACGCCGATAAATTCAACTAAAACAAGTAAGAAAATACCGCCTAAATAAAACAGCCATGTCCATTTTTCTAACAGTTCAAAGTCAAAAAAAGCGACGACCATCATGACAATCAGTCCTAAGAAGATAAAGACAAGTTGGCGTTTAATAAAAAAAGTAGGGTCTCCGGAAGCATATTGACCAGATCCGCTATAAATCGCTAGTAAGCTGATCGTGAATAAACAGCCTAAAATAAAAACAATCGTATAATCGATTGGGAGTTTCTTCTGCATAACCATTCCTCATTTTCTAATGAATTGCTTGTTTTAAAAATACATCTTCACCTATCATACCAAAAAAGTGAAGGGTTGTGGGGAGTCATCGGAATCATTTTGTTAAAAAAGTTGTTGACAAACACGTCTACTTTTTATATGATTTACTTACGGTTTTTTTAACCGCTATAATTTTGACTTCGTAGCTCAGTTGGGAGAGCATCACCTTGACAGGGTGGGGGTCGCTGGTTCGAGCCCAGTCGAAGTCACTAGAGCGACAAGAGGTTTACTTCTTCGTCGCTTTCGTTTTATCCCCATTGACCACATTTTGACCACGTAGATAATTTGAGAACTTTTCAGCGGATGCCGATTGCATATCTGGCATGACGTGAGAATACGTATCTAATGTGATTGATACTTTACTGTGTCCTAATCGTTCACTAACGACTTTAGGGTTTTCACCGAGTTTTAACATCAAAGTTGCGTGAGTGTGACGTAGATCGTGGAAGCGTATCTTTGTCACATTACATTTATCTAACAACGTGTTAAAATTACGTAAGAGATTACGCGGATGGTACGGTGTACCAATCGACGTGCTGACGACCAAATCAGTCTCAAACGCTTTTTTAATACGATGTTTCTTTAGCTCTAACATTTCAGCAGATGTTAGGGCTATTTGTCTTTTAGACCCCTTTGTTTTAGGCTCTTGAATCTTCATCTCGTTGTTAACAAGTACTAAGTTTTGCGTGACGTGTATCTTGTTATTGTCAAAGTCAATATCTTTCCATCGCAAGCCTAATATTTCTCCTCGCCTCATGCCGGTGTAAATGGCCAAATAATATATGATATACGTATCATAATCTTTAGCTAACTCCAAAAACGTATTAACTTCTTCTAGTGTCCACGTATGCATTTCTTTCGCTTTTGGTATCGGTGCGTCAACTTTATCCATAATGTTAACTTTAATGTAGTCGTAACGATGCGCATATTTAAATATAGAAGATATTAAGTTATGCAACGTACGCACAAAACTTGTTGTGAGTTGTTCTTCAATCAGTCCATTATAAAAATTTTGGACGTGAATCGGTTTAATATCTTTTATTTTCATCTTACCTAGACGATCCTTTATTCGGTTGTTATAAGATGATAAACGGTTTTCATACGTTGATTCTCGCATCTTGTTTTTAGCTACAACCTCAAAATATTCCTGTGCAATCTTATCAAACGTCTCTTTTGTTACTTCTACATAGCTACTATCAACAACTTCACTTTCTACTTTAGCTGCTGCCAACTCTGCTTCTTTCTTTGTTTTAAATCCAGATGTTGTTTTCTGTCGTCGTCTACCATTCACCGGATCAATACCCGTATCTACTGTGTACGACCATGTTTTACCTCGCTTACGTATATAAGCCATGATTAGCCCTCCTTATACACTGTGATGACTTCTTTCTTTTCAATGCATTGTAATTCTCCAATCAGTTTGTTACCTTCCATGTAAACTCTTGAATATACCGGTATTTCGACTAAACCTTTCTTTCTATACTCTTTTTCTCTTTTGTATTTTTCAATACTTGTACTCATAATATCTACTCCTTTGTTTTAAAAAAGGCAGGTGATCAGCCTGCCTTATTAAATTATTTAGCGCTAAGTAATTTAATCTAACTCTACAATATAAACAACAACTTTACCGTGTATGACCAAGTTTTCGTTATTATCACTTGTGACATAGTCGTAAAAACGTTTGTCGTGCGAATCTGGTCTAAAGATGATTCTGTTGTCATCTCTAAAGTACTTTTTAACCGAATAATCGTGATTGTCTGAGTAGACTACAATGTCGCCATCTTTCAGTAAATTACAGTCAGTCGGCTTAATAGCGATGATGGAGCCGTGTGGAATAATCTTGTTCATTGACTCTCCATTGATGCGCATCATGTAAATGTCGCTATCTCCTGCCCATTTTCCCATGATAGAGTCTGGAACGCTTATCTTTTCAGCGTGATCTATGCCGTCGACCGTCAAAGGTAGTCCGGCGCTTATCGATGTTGGTAGGTAGTTGTATTGGCTGGATATTGTGTAAGCCGATTTTTTTTCAGCTACTTTATTACCTTCCTCTACTAAATCTTCTATTTTTACCCCTAATGTGTTAGCTACTTTCAAAACGCTATCTATAGAAGCTCTTTCTAAATCCCTGTCAATGAAAGATTTGATTGTAGTATACGGAACTCCAGCAGCTTTAGAAAACTGACTTATATTTTTGTACCGACTTCTTAAAATCATATCTTCTAATCTCTTTCCTTTACCCATATTGTCACCTCCCTTTTTTTAGTGTTTCGTTACGATATTTCGTAACTAATCTAATCTTATCATTAAATGTTTATGATGTAAAGAATTTAAATACGACAAAATGTAATTTTTTTAATAAATATCATTGACAAGTTACGACATGTAGTTTAATGTTGTAATTGTAAGTTACGACACATCGTAAATGGGAAGGAGTTGAACTTTATGTACCCAAACTTAAACGCAGAACTAGCTAGAAGAAACATCAAACGGACTGACATAGCGAAAGATTTGTTTAATGGTCGGACCGCTACAGTTTCCGACAAATTAAATGGGCGATATCCCCTTCAGTTATCGGAAGCGATAAAAATAAAAAAGAGGTATTTCCCTGAATTAGAATTAGGTTATTTATTCGAACCTGAAAAGGAATTGGAGGAGGTGAAATAAATTGAGTAATTTCAGTATCAATTTTTCCGATGAAGAACAATACAAGAAATTTATTCAATCCATTAAGGATGAAGTTATTCAAGAGATTCAACCGAGAACAGTATACAACCCGTCTTGGATAAATGTAAGACAGGACATGGAGAATCGATTCCATAGCGATTATAACGACAATTGCGGTCATTGGCATAACAACCAACAATCTATTTATGCGGTTTTTAGATTAGCTTTTCAAAAGCGATCAATCAAAGATTTGAATGACGTTGACGGCACAAAGATTAAATCTCTACACGATGAATTATTCCAACTTATTGATAAATACCGGGAGGGAAATTAAATGAATCAATTAGAAAAAACGTTAACAAGTTTAGAAGTAGCTGAAATGGTAGATCGAGAGCACAAAGAAGTCTTGAGAGATATCCGCAACATACTTAGTCAAATAGGAGAGAGCAAAATTGCGCTGTCCTATTTTATAGAATCAACGTATCAAAATTCTCAAAACAAACATTTGCCATGTTACAACCTCACAAAAAAAGGTTGCGAACTTTATTCAACACGAATGACAGGAGAGAAAGGAACACAATTCGCTGTCGCTTACATCGAACGTTTTAACAAGATGGAAAACCACATTAAACAAAATGAGATAAACACATCAAGTTTAAGTCCTGAACTACAAATGTTCAATGGTTTATTTCAGTCTTTGGCCAAACAAGAACTGGCTACGAAACAGTTAGAAACAAAAGTTGATGGTATTCGTGATGTAGTTGCGCTTAACACTACAGACTGGCGAAAAGATGCGCGTCAATTAATCAGTAAGATAGCTCAATCTCGCGGCGGATTCGATGCATATAAAGAAGTTAATAACGAGATTTATAAAGAAGTTGAACGCAGGGGCGGTTATCAATTAAGTGTGAGACTAACCAATAAACGTAGACGTTTAGCTGATGAAGGAGTTAGTAAATCAAAACGTGACAAGCTTAGCAAAGTGGATGTAATCGCAGACGACAAACGTATAACCGAGATCTATGTAGCTGTGGTTAAGGAGTTTGCAATTAAAAACGGTGTAACTATCAAGGAGGCAAATTAAATGTTTAAAACAGTTGAACTAGTATTACTTGAAAATCACGCAAATGTAGCTATTGATTACGATGAAAATAACGACGTATACAATCTTACTCTTATCGAGTATGACAGTGAGACAACAGGAGACGCAACGACTTACGACATTAAAAACAAAGCTGTTGTTCAATTGGAAAAAGAGCAAATCAAAGAAGTTATCAGAACGCTTGAGTACAGCTTAGTTATAGAAGATTAATTAAAGTGTTGACCAACATTAATTGAACGAAAGGAAGCGATCTAAATGGAAAAGGGCAGAAAAGAATCCTCGCAAGTTGCTCGAACAACTAGCAAGGATTTTGAAGAGTATACAAACGGAAAAATCACTTTGAATGAACAAAGAAAGAAATACGGATTAAAAGAAATCAAAGATGACTTTGCAGATGAATACGTTAAAAAAGATAAATAGAATAATCAGCTAACGTACTTCTGTCCTTTAATAAATATAAAGGTTCATATTTCATATTTAACTCTTTACAAATATCAGGTGTTAACAAAAGCATTTCTTCGTGATCAATATCTAATACATTTCGTAACTTTAAGCTATGAGCTAATTCTAAAGATGAAATCTTATTGGAATTTTCACCAGCAAAGATCATGTCATATTTGTCGATTAAATTCCTTAAATCATTTTCAGAATTAATCGATTTTGATTCAAGTCTTAAATTAATTAGTTGGTTCATTATTATTTCGTTTTTATTCATATTTTCACCTCCTATCTTTTTTGATAGAAACATTATAACAGAAAGGAGTTGGTAAACATGATTCGCGTTGAAGTTGATCCGGAGTTTATAGAGAAAGAATTTAAAGCCGCGCTTAAAAAACGTTTAGATGAGCTAGAATCTGAAAAAGTCTTTTGGGATATGAAGACACTCGCTCAAAAGACGAGCATGTCAATCAGTCACCTAGAAAAGCATGTGATTTATCAGCCGGGATTTCCACTGCATCGTGTAGGTAAGAAGCGGATTTTCCCCGCCAAGGAAGCACAAGAGTTTTTACTCGATTGGGTTAAAAATTATTAGGAGGTTATTCAAATGAATAGATACCAGGATTTAATTGATCGCATGGATAAATGGGAAAACGGTCATTTAGTCGTCGATGGAAGCGGAGTATTGAAGTTACAACGTAAGTCTGATGATGAGATTGTCACTATTCACAGAGATAGCAAGATTGAAGTATTTAACGAAAACAGATTTGAAAAGCACAGCTATGAAACGTTACTGACTGTTACCGACGAAGACGGATATCCTGCCTACGCAGGTCATTACACGAGGGTCAAATGATGATAGATCACACGGATATCTTAGATAATTTCAACGCATTAAACAGCAGAAAAAAACACATGTTTCATTATCATTTATTAAGCACGATGTCTTTATTCGTTGAATCTCTGTCTCGCACTGGAGATACAGCAAGCGCAGAACAAATTATGTATTTTATTGATGCGGCAATTGAAGATGCTAAAAACGGAGGGATAAGTAATGTACAACGTACTAACTAACATTGATGGATTTTTAAAAAAGTTTGAAGAAAGGTTTGAAGAAGTAAAAGCATGTAACAACTTACGTATTAGAGATTATCGAATTCAAGCGCTTATGACAGACATTGAACGTGCGTTTGATATTCCGATAGCTGACAGAGCGAAACGAGAAGCGTTTAAAGTAGGATTTCCGGAAGTGTGGGATTTGTATCAACGAGTTTCTAAAGAGCGGTGGCCAAATCAATGAGCTTTATGACTTACATCGCTTTTACGGCTTTTACCGCTTCGTTGATAATCGCTTCAATCACAATTGCGCTAGCTTTGAAGATTGGTAGCACTCGCAACATTAATAAAGTATTGATAGATCAGATAGGCGCCCACATCGAATGCACAAACCTATTGATTGAAAAACAATACATCGAAGGTAACTATGAAGCGCTTAACAAGTTACTAGTCAATCAATTAACGAATTACAGGGATATAAGAAAATTACTGAAGGAGGACAAACATGAATATTAAAGTATCGTTTTGGACGCGGTTAAGCAAGAAACAACAACTTAGTCTACTGATGAAGCGGAAGGGAGGTGAGATCTAATGAAGCATGGTAAGAAGCCAAATAGGCAGCAAAAACTATTAATGAGTAAATACAAGATTGATAGCAGTAATTGGCTAGTCGTTAAGAATCTAAACGATGAGTTAGTCGTGAGTCATCGTGAAACAGGCAGATTAAGAACGTTAGGCAAGTCAGTTATGCAATAAAAAAGAACCTTACAAAGTAAGGCCTTTAACCAACTAAATTATAACACGAAAGGGTGTAAATGCAATGGATGAAATGATTGTTGATTTAAATGACTTTGCTGACGGAGCATTAGCAGAACGTTTTAACTATGAATTGAAAAACCTGCTCCAAAACATTGCGGATCCTAACACGGACCCGAAGAAGAAACGTAAGTTACAAATCGTTTTAACGTTAACATCGAATGAAAAGCGTGAAATCGCTGAAGTAGATATTGATGTTAAAACAACACCGGCACCAAGATTGTCATTAGGTTCTACCTTGGTTATGGATAGAGATGAAGCGGGTTATGCAACCGCAGCGGAATTGAAAAGCGGTGTGAAGGACCAGACATATTTTGATTCAGAGGATGGTCGCATCAAGGACGACCGTGGCGGGGTTATCGACTTTAAAGCACAGGGAGGAAGTAAATAATGATTAAACAAGCTATGCAATATATCTCAGAGTTAAGTAACAAGAAGGTATTAGACGTTAATAATCAAAAATACGCAACAGGATCTATGCAAGTACTCAGTAAGCCCACGGTTAAAACTATCACCGTGCAAAGTTTATCCGGTTTAGTAGATTATATTGAAACGAATTTTGATTCACTAGAAAAAGTATTAATACACGTCGTAGATCCGCAGACCGTTCGTGTCATGACCGAACATAACGAAGATATGAATCGACAAATTTATTTAGAAGCTAAAGCATTCGTTCCTGCGTTTAATTTTAATTATTTTTATGATGCGGAATCATTCAACATTAAGCTGCAGTCCGTTTTCGTGAAGAACGAAGATAGAGACATTGTTTTAAAAGTGGTAGGCAATCTTCGTGAGGAAAACGTTAAATCCATCGGTGATGACGGTGTTAGTCAGTCTGTATCTGCCAAAGTAGGCATTGCAACGGTAGCGGATGTTAGAGTACCTAATCCAGTGTTATTGGCTCCATACCGAACGTTCTCGGAAGTCTCGCAACCGGAATCAAATTTTGTTTTACGTATGCGTGACGGTGGCGAATGCGCTCTATTTGAAGCGGATGGTGGTGCTTGGCAACTAAATGCTATGGATTCGATTAAATATCACCTGCAGTACAAATTAAAAGATATTGATGTGCATGTAGATATTATCTCGTAATTAAAACAGGGGCCTTCAATTGAAAGCCCCTTACCCAAGAATAGTGATGCCACAACATCACTTAACACGATTATACATGAAAATAGTTCGAGGTGATAGAGTGTCAAAACAACGTCGTTTAAAAATATTGTCAGAGATAGATCATCTCAATGACAACTTTTGCAATAATTGCGAGTACTCTCAATTATCCTCGACAAAACAATGTAAAGGTTGTCCTGTATTTAAACAATTGAACGATCTAGGTAATCAGTTGTGTATAACGAGACAAAGGAGCGGTAAACCAATGACAGTAACCAACTTGAGCGACAAAGACTTAGAAAAAACTACGTCACTAAGAGATCAAGGTAAAACATACAGAGAAATAGCTGAACATTTTGGAATAAAAATGACCACACTATACGACAAACATAAAAAGTTTTTGCGTAAGGCCGACAAAAAAGAGCGAAGTAATCAATCTGAAGCTAGTGATAAAAAGGATGGTTACGACCAACTGAAGAAAGATTACGAAAAGATTAAAAGCGAGCATGAAGAAGCGTTGGGATTAATAAACGCAACGGCCGAAGAAAACGCTGAACTACAAGAAGAATTGAAACGCAGCAAAGAGATGTACAAAACTCTTAGTTCGCAGCAAACCATCCAAGTTACACAATGTAATTGTAGTGGATCGGACGTCACTAAGCATCTAGAAGCATTGTTACATCATTACTTATCAGAGACGTTGAAATAACTGGATTGGAGTGTTTGACATGGCGAAAAGGTATTATTGGCTGAAGCTTAAAAAAGATTTCTTTGACCAAAAAGAAATTAAGCGCCTTAGACGTTTAGCCGGCGGAGATACGTACACGATCATTTACTTAAAGTTATTGCTTAAGTCGATGAACACGGATGGAAAAATCTATTTTGATGGTATAGGCGATGACTTTTCAGACGAACTATCTTTAGAAATTGACGAGGATAGCGAGAACATAAAAATGACTTTAGCGTACTTGCAATCAAAAGGACTTTTAGAAGTTGTAGACGAGAATGAATATTATTTAAGTGATATTCCAATTTTACTTGGCTCGGAGACAGATAAAGCTGCAATGATGCGGAATTTGAGAAACAAGAGAAAGAAGAATCAAATAGAGAGCGGGGAACAAGAAACCAAAAAGAGTAACAATGTTACTAAAGAGTTACCGGACAGTTACACAGAGAAAGAGATAGAGAAAGAGAAAGAGAAAGAGATAGAGAAAGAAAATAATGTCGTTGCCATCATTGTTTCATTTTGGGATAACAATGGATTTGGGTTTAATAACATCCAAGCAAAAGAATCACTGCTGAAATGGCTTGATGATTCTAAATTTAAAGAACCAAGTGACATGATCCTAAAAGCATTAGAGATTGCATCCGCTTCAAACATAAGAAATTTACGATATGTAGAGGGTATCTTGAAGAACTGGGAAAACTCAAACATCCTAACTGTTGAAGAAATTGAAAGCAACGGTAAGAAGCCTAAGAAAGAAGCGGAGAAGAAAGACAAATACGAAGACATGTACGATGACATGGACTTTTGATAGGAGTGATCAACAAGTGAAGAGTTTAAAAGATTTCTTGGAGGAAATTGACTTCAAAGTACTTGAAGAGTATGACTGTGACGGTTGTGGTGAGAAGAAAGTTAGAAAAGTTGAAGCGGTTATCCATGCAGGACCACGCAAAGGCGAAAAAGAAATAGGTCTACTCGGTTGTAAATGTGCAGACAGAGCTATGGCCGAAAAACTTATCAAAGATGTTAATAAAAAACAAGCGGCTAGAAACTTGATGAATAAGTTTGCTAAGTACAGCTTGATAAACGAGTCACTGGAATCCGCTTCATTTGAAAACTATGAAACTACTAACGAAGCGCAAACACAAGCTAAGAGTGTCGCTGTTAATTATGTTAAGAACTTTCCTAACGTGGGCAACTTGCTATTTAGCGGTAATTATGGCACCGGGAAGAGTCACTTGTCTGTGTCAATTACAAAAGAGTTAATCAATAACGGTCATAACTGTATTTTTATCAGTTTCCCGAAGCTCATTACAAAAATTAAAGATTCGTTTAATAATGACTCGGTAAGCGAGGATGAAATTATCCGACTGATGAAACAAGTTGATTTACTGGTCATTGACGACCTGGGTGCCGAACATAAAACGCCATGGACGACATCAAGGCTATTTGAAATCATTGATGATCGTGCGGGTAAGCCGACAGTATTCACGACTAACCTTGAAGCGGCCGAGTTAAAAGACTGGGTTGGAGATAGAATTTTCTCTCGAATCATGAACGATACGCAGAGAGTTAAGCTAGATAGTTTTGATTACCGGCGATTGAAGAAATAGGGAGGGTTATTTCATGCAAGGAGTTATAAACTTCAAACCTAGAATAAACAAAGATTGTAGAAATGTTTTAGATAAGTACCCGCTTCTATGCCAGGAAGTTGGATTGACAAAGGAGGACCTTAATCATGACGTTCAGCCCTTACAGCAAACAATCTCAACTAGGAAGTAAGCGCAAGAAAACAAACCGTAACTTCTCACCAGCAGTTAAACAAGCAATATTCGAACGAGACGGCTATAAATGCGTGAAGTGCGGTAAAGGCATCATCGAGAGTGTACCGCACCACATCACTTATAAGTCGCAAGGCGGAACTGGCGAGAAACGGAATGGCGTGACGGTATGTAGAGCATGTCATGATTGGTCGCACGGTTTAAAGATAGGGCCATATCACGAACCTGCACATTTAGGTCGTAAATGGTTTGAGAGTTGGCGAGAACGACGTCTAGATCAGGACGGTAACTATTTATGAAAATCTACGTTTTGGAAAAGACCATCAGAACAAGAAGCGGTGAAATATTACAAGTCGTACAAATGTTCTACTCTAAACCAAGACGTTACACTTACATTATTTTTATTTAGGAGCCTATCAAAATGAAGAAAATACTTGATGCATGTTGCGGTAGTCGCATGTTTTGGTTTGATAAAGAAAATGAGGATACTTTGTACATGGATAACCGAACGCACTACGAAGAATTAGAGAGTGGCCACGTTATAAATGTATCACCGGATATAGTTGGTGATTTTAGAAATATGACTTTTGAAGATGAATCTTTTCACTTGGTCGTGTTTGATCCACCGCATTTATTAAGAGCAGGAGATGAATCCTGGTTAGCTAAAAAATATGGAAAATTAAACAAGGATACATGGAAAGATGATATTACAAAAGGATTCGATGAAAGCATGAGAGTTTTAAAGCAGAATGGAACTTTAATCTTTAAGTGGAATGAAGAACAAATTAAATTAAAAGAAATTTTATCAGTAATTGATTACAATCCTCTTTTCGGTAACAAACGAGGAAAAACACACTGGGTTGTATTTATGAAAGGATGATTAAACATGTTAAACAGAGTTGTTTTAGTAGGTCGATTAGTCAAGGACCCAGATTTGAGATACACACAAAGCGGTAAAGCGGTAGCTAACTTTACTATCGCAGTAAATGAACCATTCACAAATCAAAACGGTGAAAGAAAAGTAGATTTTTTTGATTGCGTCATTTGGAACAAGCCGGCGGAGAATCTCGCCAATTATATGAGTAAAGGTAAATTAATCGGTGTAGATGGTAGTTTAAGAACCCGCAAATACGATAACAAAGAGGGTAAAAGTGTGAAGGTTACTGAAGTATTAGCTGGATCCGTACAGTTTTTAGAATCTAATAAGAACAATAAACAAGAAGCGGTTGATTATCCAAGAACGGCACCGCAAACGCAAAGTGAACCGATTGATATTTCAGATGATGATTTACCATTTTAGGAGTTGATGGTTTTGGACGAAAGAACAAGATTATTAATTGAGTTAGACAAAATGATTGCTAATGATGCACCTACACACGAATTACAAGCAATGCTAGATAAGATTTATCCAAAGCGTGTTGCTAAGCGGAAGAAGTTACAGAGAAAGTCACATAAAGAATTAACGAAAGAAGAGCGTGAGTATCTTTTTGACTTGAACGGAGTTAAGTACACGAGAGCAAACGGATACACGGACCAAGAACTTAAAGAGATTATCGATTTAAGGTTTATCAAGCAATGGACTGCAAAAGAGATCGCTATCGAATTGAATCGTACGACATCCGCGGTAAAAGGTAAGATACGATATTTAATCAAAACAGATGAACGTGCGAAAAAATACTTTAATCAAGAACAAAAGCTAAAAGAAGAAAAGATACTACGCAGAGAAAAGCAAGTACTTGATCTTGTGCGCGAAGGTAAAACGAATAAAGAAATTGCTAAGTTGGTACCGGGGGTTTCGAGCAGTAGTAACGTCACGAAGATTAAAAGCAAATATCAAATGATTCTTGGTGATAAACGTGTCAAGAAAACAGTTTATTGACTTACTCAATAAATTAGGTATTTACCAAGCTAAACAGATGACGGATGCAGAACTTGTCACAATCTATCTAGAATTGAAGCGGGTAGAAGAGTTAATCAAGGAATACAGCAAACAATGAGGTGTGTATATGAGATACTCCGAAATACTTGATGCTAAGAAGCGGATACACGTTATACAAGAACTTGCTAATAAGTTTGACTATCACGATGTGCAAGATAAATCGTACGAGAAGCTTGTTAGTATACTTACTCATTTTAGAGCGTCAGACATCAATCATGATCATCCCTTCGATATATGGTTCTGACGTAGTTGAGAGAAACTGTTCATTAAGGAGGTAACACTTTGAAAGTTAAAGAATTCGAAAATGGACTTGTTATTAAACATCGTAAGTCAGCTATTTTTTTCGAGAATGCAGAAGGCAAAAAAGAAAAAGAGGAGCGTTTTGTATATAGGTTTTCATCAGAAGAATTTAAAGTCTTTACTGATTATATTAAAAAAATTGCAAATGAATCTTGGACTAATATAGCGCCTAAAGAAGCCCATAGCATGGGTTCTGATTATGACGAATACTATGACCGCCGATATGATGATAACGGCTATTTATCCCTTTTAGATGATGGGATTTCTATTAGAGCACCTTATTGGTCAGTTGATACACTTTACCAATTTAACAAAGCTAAAATTCAATCGTTTATTTATGATTTGGACCAAAAGTTACTGCGTAGTTCGAGTGAAACTACGTAATACATGTTAAGGGAGAGATAGCGAGATGTTAAAAAAATTAGCAGTCTGGTATTTAAGAAAAAGTAACTGTTCTGTACTTATCGGATTTGAGGTGAAAGGCGGATATGTAAGATCGATTAAAGGTAATACGTTTATTTATGACAACGAGTTATGCGATGTCAACTATAGAACAAGCGACAACCAACGTTTGTTTCTACCGAAAGGGAAATTCAGTATACAACAAAGGAGATGAAGAAGTGGAGTTAGATATTGAAAACACACGAGTGACCATATTGTTAAATGACAATAACAACAAGGTTTATGCGGTTGCCATGACAAAAGAAAGACTTGAAGCAATAACAACAGCTATAAAAATGGCAATAGAATACGCTGTACCGACTGGAAAAACGCAGGGAGAACTTGTTAAATTTTTAGAAATGGAGATGAAGAAATGAAGCTAAAAGATTTAGGGTTCACTTCATTGCTTGTGACGCTTGTAGCGGTTGCGTCTTTCATACTTATTGGTTTTTTTATTAGAGGAGTATATTTACGCGATCCACTTCTCGGTGAAGTCTTTATGTACGGTATACCAATAATCATTTTATTGGCAACGGTTGTAATGTTTTTATTATGGCACTTTGATATAGATGAAAGTTTCCATGGACCGAACGAATGAAAGGTGATGAAGGAATGAAACAACGAAAAACGATTTTACTAAGTATGGTCTTATTAACAATGTTATTGAGTGCTTGTTCTTCTGCAGCGGATACGGTGTCACACAACATCAGCAAGGATTCAGACGAATTTAGAGTAATCAGACGTGTAGTGTTTTATAACTCACTTACTGACACTTATATCATGGAGATGGTCGGAAACATCAGTGTAGACCTTGACCGCGACAACGTTATTGAAGTCGTTGCAAAAGTCGGTCCTGATAAATACCAAAAGCATTATCTAGGACTGAGCGACAATGTGACGTATACAGTCGAACAATTAAGAACGTCCGATGTATCGGAATATGATTATAAGATGATTTTCAAGCCGGAAAAAATTGTACCGATTGATATAGAATACAAAACTGAGGAGGAAGTGACGGAATGAGATTCGTAATACTAAATTCTTATAATTTATATAAACCTGCAGGTTTAACTTTATCTCCGAAATACGAAAAAGTATATATCAGAGCTGACTTAATAGAATCTATCAAAAGTTGTGAAACGCATTCTTCAATACTCGTTGTAAATGAAGGTGTTGCGCGCTCGTATCTAGTTAAAGAGACGCCTGAAGAAGTATTCGACACGATAAAGGATGTGACGGGATGATCATAGCATTTCAAATAACCCTATTATTTATCATTATTATTAGTTTCATAGGTTTAGTTGCTGAAAAAGAAGATGTTAAACGACAAGAATTATTGTTCACGTTAATCATATCGATAACGATATCCACATTACTAGCTTTTGCTAATTAAATAAAAATGAAAAAAAGGACGTGTTTAGAATGATTAAAGTATTTTGCCAACCAAGAAAAAGCGGAAAGACAACGAAACTTATTAAGATGGCTCACGAATCCAACGCTATCATAATAGTCAATAGTTCAGATCAAGCTAAAGAGGTTAGTTTTATTGCTAAGCGTATGGGTTTAGTTATTCCTAAGCCGATATCAGTCGATGAATATATTAGTTCTTATGATAAATATAAAAGATATCCCTTATTAGTCGATGAGGCACAAAGTGTACTAAACAGGCTGTTAAAAGGAAACATCCAAGCAATGACGATTACTGATTACGATGAAACTATAGACTACGATAAATTAGGTTATTATTTATGAAACGTCACGATACGGAACTAGCTGAGATATTACACAACGTAGAAGCATATATAAAAGCTTTAGAAGAAACAAACGAACGATTAGAACAATAAAATGAACAATTGCAAAAAGAACTAATTAAAGTGCAATCGAGAGGAATTTGATTTTGATGATATTTAAAATATTAATACTTTATATAATCGTAACAATTGCATGGATGCTATTAGAGAAAATCATATATGGTCAAACACAACCGAGATTAGTCGATGATATTGTAGCGATCGTATTAAGTATTTCTTTATATTACAATTTTAATTAAAAGGAGAACGTGAACATGGATTTAAAACAGTTGTTTGAAACGCAGCGAAAACTAGATGAACGCATAGTCGCAGAAAAAGGATTACAAGGTAAAGATCTTCTTGCAGAAAAGTATTTAGCGTTGAGGACAGAATTAGGAGAACTTGCAAATGAGTGGCGAGGATTTAAGTTTTGGAGTGAAGACCAAAAACCGAGAACGAAAGGTAGCTGGGTTTGCTATACAGGGGTTGAAAATGGTGATTTTATTAATCTTTATGAAAATCCATTGTTAGAAGAATACGTCGATTGTCTGCATTTTTTGTTATCTATCGGAAATGAATATCATTTTTCTGTCTATACAGCACTTAAACCGACTGGATTGGATTATACGATCTTGCACCAATTTAACCAACTATTTAATCATGTGGAATCGGTTAAAAATTGCATGTCTATGGGTGTGTTAGGTTCGTATGAAATGTTGTTTAATGGTTTTTTAAATTTAGGAAGATTGCTAGGTTTTACAGACGAACAGATAGAACAAGCCTACTACGACAAAAATAAAACCAATCACGAGAGACAATATAATGGTTATTAAAACAGTCAGTGAGTGATTATATGACTAACCAGAAGCGGATAGATGAGAACCTAGAAGAAGTGAAGAACTATCATAAACAGATCATGAAGCTATCGGAAGAAGATAAAGTAGACAAGATATACTTGTTATCAAAACAGCTTGTATTCATCGGTCGATTGGCTGCGATATTCTCGGAGATTCATAGGAACATATACGTTGAGCGTAAGCGTATTTACAACACAGAGTACTTAAAAGCTAAACAAAGCAAAGCAGTACATGCAGAGCTTGCTATTATCGATATAAGACAACGAGAAGCGGATGCATACAACAATTATAAGCGCTGGAATACAGCTTTTATTACAACACGAGAAGAAATTAACGCATTGAAATACAAAGTTAGAATCGATTTAGAAGACGGATCAAGCAGATAGGCGGTAGATAATGTGCAGGAACTAAAGACAACCAAGTCAACATTTAAAAAAGTTGAATCAGAGTGGTTTAACTATTATCGGACGTTACAAGAAAGTAAGATGCTAGAAGACGCGATACTTTATCCGTACGATGATAGTAACAACGATCCAACAGTTGTAGCTGGTAAGAACAGTGTAAGAGACACAACAGACCCGACAGCAGATAAAGTAATCAGACTGACTAAACATAAGCAACTTAATTACTTACGTGAGATTACAAGTGCAATTGAAACAGTGTATAACGCATTGCCTAAAGATCGGAAGCGGTTAGTACATGAAAGATACTGGTGTAAGGACAATAATAAAGATTGGGAATACGTTGCGAATCAATGTTCTGTAAGTAAGAGGCAAGCGTTGAGATGGCGTGATGAAATGGTTCAAGCGACAGTTGAAGTTCTAGGTTGGAGGTAACATGTCACTTTAATGTCACTTTTGGCCTTCTAATCTGTGATATTATGTTAATGTGGAATACATCTCCTTAGTTAGGACATTCGTGCAATCGGTGCGGGTGTCCTTAAATTTCACCCTTCTATTTCTTTTCTGTTATGGTAAAATAAAACCATGTCAAATTATACTAAGGAGTGATTGTATGACAGGAGAAACAAAGTCGTATTTTGATGGAGGGTTGTTGCAGTTGATAGGTTGGTCGTTATTAGGCGGACTCATCACCGTAGCAACGATAGGCATTATGTATCCGTGGGCTTTATGTAAAGTGTATGGATGGAAGATTAATCACACGGTGATTGAGGGTAGACGACTGAAGTTTACAGGCTCGGCTGTTAGTCTATTCGGCCGATGGATCAAGTGGCTATTATTAACTTTTATAACATTAGGCATTTATGGTTTCTGGGTACGCATCGATCTAGAGAAGTGGAAAGTTAAGCACACGATATTTATTAACTAAATAGTATTATCTGAGGCATCTCATAGTGAGGTGTCTTTTTTATCGTCTATTGATTACAGCGCACAATAAAAAAGGATTAAGTTCCTGCGCTGTCATGAGTAGATATAGAGAGGTGATATGTATGACAGCGAAACAGACGAATCCTTTTTACAAGACTAAAAGGTGGAGACGGAAACGAGAGAACATACTTAAACAGCATGACTATCTATGCGCTGAGAGTAGACAGTACGGTAACAATAGACAAGCAGAGATGATACATCACATCTATCCGTTAGAATATTATCCTGAGCTAGCTTATGAAGATTGGAACTTGCTACCTTTAACGAACAGTGTACACAATACATTCCACGATAGAAATACGAATGAAGTCATTGATAGAGGTATCTATTGGCAGAGTAAACGGAAGAAAGAGTTTGATAGATTCTATGAACGCACATGAATAACCCCCCCTCTTATTAATAGGAATAACAGTATCATAGGGACCGGCGGGGGGAACTTTTTCCCTCTCCAGCAAGTTTTAAAAATTTCAGAATGTCGCTAGGAGGTGAGCGTATTGAATTTTGGAGAGCAGTTAAAATCATATCGTAAAAAGAAAAACCTTACTCAAAAACAACTCGCTGAAATGCTAGATATTTCTCGAAATTATTTGTCTGAAGTCGAGCGTAGCAAGAAGAACGCGAGTGACGAACTAAGAGAAAAAGCATCTAGTTTATTTAAAAAAGAAAAGAGCGAGCCACAAAAAAATGTGGAGTTTCTAACAAATAAACAAGATTTAAAGATGATGTATAAAAAACGAGTAATTAGCGACATGAAGTCGCTGAACACGTATAAAATTGAATTTGAACAAATTATCGATATCTACACTGATCTTCTCGTTCAATATCGCAATGCCTTGGATCAATATAAAAAAGAAAAAGAACATCTCGATATCTATATGAACGAAACAGGTAAAAAACCTGCTTTGGTTTTAATCATAGAAAATCTAAGAAAAGATATCATCACATACTCTGACAGACTAACGTTGAATCCAAAATCTATCCAAAATGTCATTTCGGATAGTAAACCTAAATCAAAACTAGCGGAAGCTTTGAAAGCGTTTGGTCAATAACATGAACGAGACTGAAGTGTTAGAGTATGCGCGATCAGTTGTTGAAAAAAGAAAAATAGCAGGAAAAGAAATAGTGCAATCATGTCAACGTTATTTAGATGACTTAAAGAATCCTAAATATGATTTTAAAACGAAAGATGCCGATTTTGTTATAGGAATTATCGAAAGAACAATTGTTCATGACAAAGGCGAAAGACTAGACGGTTCACCATTAATGGGTGAGCCTTTTATTTTGGAGTCATGGCAGAAATTCATTGTTTATAACCTTCTAGGTTTTTTTGAAAAAGGCACAATTAAACGCCGATATAAAGAAGCGTTTATATTCCTTCCAAGAAAAAATGGTAAGACGAGATTCATCGCTGCGCTTTCTTGGGGATTAGCTTTATTACAAAGAAGGTCTGGATCAACCATATACATCGTAGGCGCAGCACTTGAACAATCTATGCAGTCGTTTAACTTTATTAAGTATAACTTAGATGAAATGGGAGAGAGCGACAACTTCCGTATTCGTGATAACAACCAAGAGCATTCTATCAGTGGTGATCTTGGAGACGGAAGTGTATACATCAAAGCTTTAGCGGCTAATCCAGATGCGCAAGACTCACTTAACTGTAACGTAGGTATAGCAGATGAATTGCACGCATACAGAACACCTAAACAATACAACGTCATCAAAGAAGCGATGAAAGCATACACAAACAAGTTAATGATTGGCATCACGACAGCCGGCGACAACATGAATAGCTTTTGCTACAACAGGTTGAAGTATTGTCAAAAGATATTAGACAAAACGGTAACAGCAGAAGAGTACTTTGTTTTTATAGCTAAAGCTGATGAAGACGAAAATGGAGAAGTAGACTACACCAGTGCAGAACAACACGAAAAAGCTAATCCAAACTATGGCGTAACTATTCGTCCAGAAGATATTATGAACGATGCCGAGCAAGCGCAAAATGACCCGCAAGGTCGAAAAGATTTCTTTGCTAAGTCCTTGAACATATACACAAGTGCTATGCGCGCTTACTTTAACATCGAAGAGTTTAGAGCGAGTGACAATAAATATAGTTGGACACTAGAAGAGTTAGCTAAATTACCAATTCAATGGTATGGCGGTGCTGATTTATCTAAATTGCACGACTTAACAGCAGCGGCTTTATACGGTCGTTATAAATATAAAGGTAAAGATATCGACATTGTTGTTTCGCACGCATTCTTCCCGATTAAAGCAGCGTACAAAAAAGCAGAAGAAGATAACATTCCCTTATTCGGATGGAAAGACGATGGCGTGTTGACAATGAGTAATACACCAACAGTTTCGTATGATGACATCATTAACTGGTTTAAAACGATGAAAAGAAAAGGTTTTAAGATTAAGTTGATTGGTTATGATAAAAAATTCGGTCAAGAATTCTTTTTAGGCATGAAGAGAAGTGGATTCCGCATTGTTGATCAACCGCAATATTTCCACAAAAAATCACAAGGATTCAGAAGAATAGAAGTTAAGGTTAAGAATGGTGAATTTTATTACTTAGGTAATCAAGCGTTTGAATATTGTGTTCAGAACGTGAGAGCTATCGAAAAAACAGATGACATGATCCAGTATGAAAAAGTTGATGGTGATGGCGGTACGCAAAGAATTGACTTATTTGATGCATCCGTTTTTGGTGCGGTTCAAATGTTAGAGGATTTAGAAAAAGGAACGACAGCAAGTAAATGGTTAGGTGGTGATTAATATTTTAAAAGAGATAATTAAAAAAATGTTAAAATCGGCTTTTTCAACACCGAAATATGTATTTTTATTTATAAAAGAGAATACAAGCGACTTGTTAATGCTTATTGGGATTTCCTTTATCTCAGTAGGTTTTTTTATATGGTCAACTATTATCGGTTTCATCGTAACAGGAATTTTAATAGTGGGGGTGTCTCTATTGATTCATAAAGGAGGTGTTTAAAGTTGGGTTTTTTATTAGGAAGACAAAGAAGTCCATCAAATTCTAGAGGGTGGCTAGAAACTCAAACCGCATACGAAAGTTTAGCGATTCCTGGCTATTCAAGATTGTCGCAAAGTCCAGAAGTTAAGATGGCTGCATCAAAGATAGCTGAATTGATTTCAAGCATGACGATTCATCTGATGGAAAACTCGGAAGATGGAGACGTCAGAGTGAAAAACGAGTTATCAAAAAAGATTGACATCAATCCTTACTCACTAACAACGAGAAAAGCATGGATTTACAACATTGTCTATACGATGTTGATTGAAGGTAAAGGAAATAGCGTTGTTTATCCTAAAACTAAAAATGGATTAATTGATGACTTGATACCATTAAATCCATCAAAAATTAGGTTTGTTAGTGCAGACAACTCATATCAAGTTGTATATCAAAACAAATCGTATGATCACGATGAAATACTTCATTTTATGATTAACCCTGACCCAGAAAAACCTTATATTGGTACAGGATATCGCGTTGTACTAAAAGACGTTATTAACAATCTTAAACAAGCAAGCGAAACAAAGAAAAGTTTCATGAGTGGTAAATATATGCCGTCATTAATCGTCAAAGTGGATGCAAATACGGCTGAATTATCAAGTGAGGAAGGTCGTAACGGCGTATACAAAAAGTATCTTAATTCTACTGAAGCAGGACAACCTTGGATAATACCTGCAGACTTAATCGATGTACAACAAGTAACACCTTT
Source organism: Halolactibacillus miurensis (assembly GCF_900116255.1). Classification (GTDB taxonomy): domain Bacteria; phylum Bacillota; class Bacilli; order Bacillales; family Amphibacillaceae; genus Halolactibacillus; species Halolactibacillus miurensis. The sequence goes on along the minus strand of NZ_FPAI01000007.1, from coordinate 51,675 downwards.
ATCGCTAAAAGATATAGCCATTCACGAGTCGGTTGAAATTGATAAAAGGACTGTCGCTAGTATTTTCGGTGTACCTGCTTTCTTCTTGGGCGTAGGTGATTATAAAAAAGAAGAGTATAACAATTTTATCAACTCTACTTTACTGCCAATCGCCAAAGGGATGGAACAGGAACTAACAAGAAAACTTTTACTTAGTTCTGACATGTACTTTAAGTTCAATCCACACAGTCTGTATGACTATGATTTAAAAGAACTGTCGGAAGTATTCTCTAATCTTTATGTCCGTGGTTTATCTCCTGGTAATGAAGTGAGAAATAAATTAGGGCTCACACCATTAGACGGATTAAATGAATTGGTTCTTCTAGAAAACTATATTCCGTTAGATAAGATTGGTGAACAAAACAAATTGAAAGGTGGTGATGTTAATGAGTAGAGAGAAAAGACAAATGAGAAGTATCTCTGTCGATTTAAAAACAAGAGCAGAAGATGACGAGATGGTCATTGAAGGTTACTTTGCTGTTTTTAATTCAGAGACAGAACTTTTTAGAGGTGCTTATGAAGAAATCTCTCCCGGCGCCTTTGACGATACATTAAGTAATGACATTAGAGCGCTTATCAATCACGACACAGGTCTTGTTCTCGGTAGAAACAAATCGGGTACTTTAGATTTGAAAACTGACAGTAGGGGTTTGTGGGGGTCAATCAGAATCAACGCAAATGATTCTGATGCTGTCAATCTTTATCAGCGTGTAAAACGTGGTGATGTAGATCAGTGTTCTTTTGGTTTTAATATCATCAGCGAAGAAACGGATTTCCGTGATGACGGAACAGTCAAGTGGACGTTAAAAGAAATTGATTTACACGAAGTGTCTGTTGTTACGTTTCCTGCTTATGCGGATACAGGAGTTCAAGCTAGAAAAAGAGATTATGAAGATATACAAAAACGGAAACTCGAAACTAAGAAAAACAAATTAAAGGAGCGTGTTAAGAATGGCTTTAAAGCAACTGATGCTTAAAAGAAAAATCGATCAACGTAATAGTGAATTAGAAAAGGTGCTAGAACGCGACAAAGACTTTAAAAAGCGTTCGGAAGAGTTAGAAGCATCAATCGAAGAAGCTCAAACAGACGAAGAAGTTGAAGCTGTTGAAGAAGAAGTTAAAACTTTGGAAGAAGAGCAATCTGAAAATGACAAAGAAAAGCAACGCTTGCAGGATGAAATCAAAGATTTAGAAACAAAGTTAGACGATATGGAAGATGACGAACCAAAAAACGTTGACGAAACAAATGAAGAAAGAGATAAAAAAACAGAGGGAGTTGTTCGTATGAAAGTAAATAAAGGATTTTTTAAAGGTCAAGAACGTTCCACATCGGAGCAATTTGTTCAACGCGAAGAAGTAAAAATGTTTTTAACTGATATTCGTGAAGGTAATGTATTAAAAGAATCACAAATGAAGAAACGTGCTGTTAATGGTGCTGATTTAGGTATTCCGGATGTTATTCTCGGACTATTGCGCGATAACTTACATCGTTACTCTAAATTAATCAGCAAAGTTAATTTACGAGCTATTCCAGGTACTTCACGTACTAATATTGTAGGAGATATTCCAGAAGCTGTTTGGACGGAAGCTTGCGCGACATTAAATGAATTAGATCTTCGATTCTATCAACTGGAAATGGACGGCTATAAAGTTGGTGGATTTATTCCTGTTTGTAATGCCACTTTGGAAGATTCAGATTTCGACCTTGCAAACGAAATTTTGGATGCTTTAGGACAAGCGATTGGTCTTGCTGTTGATAAAGCGATTTTATATGGTACAGGTACCAAAATGCCTGTTGGTATTGTCACTCGACTTGCTGAAACGGTAGAACCGTCATACTGGGGTACTAACGAAAAAGTCTGGACTGACCTTTCTACTACTCATGTAGGTCAAGTTACAGGAGCAGATGCAAAAGAGTTTTACGCTAACTTAATTCGTTTCACTGGTAAAGCAAAAGCTAATTACGGTAACGGTTCTAAGTTCTGGGCGATGAACGAAACAACTTACACTGAAATTCAAGCGAAGTTAGTTGAGTTTAACGCAGCGGGCGCTATTGTATCTGGTGTTAATAATATATTGCCTATCATCAACGGTGATGTAGTTATTCTTCCGTTTATGGCGGATGGCGACATTGTCGGTGGTTATGGTTCTCACTACATCTTAGCGGAGCGTGCCGGTTCTTCATTCGCGCAATCTGAGCACGTACAATTTATCGAAGATAATACTGTTTATAAAGGTACCGCTAGATATGATGGTCGCCCTATCTTCGGTGATGGTTTCGTAGCAATTAACATCGATGGAAGCGCACCAACAACAACAGCGACATTCGCACCGGATACAGCTAATACGCCCTAATGCACCCGTCAACCTAACGGCATCCGCAACAACTAAGACTAAAACTGAATTAAGTTGGGATGCTGTTAGCCAAGCTGACGGATACAATATTTATAAAAACGGAGCGAAATCGACAACTGTCACTGGAACTAGTCATACAGCTAGTGGATTAACAGCTAGCACTGAGTATGATTTTTATGTGACGGCTATTAGCGATAAACACAAGACAGAATCTGAGGCAAGTAATGTAGTTACAATCACTACGACTGCTTAAAGGATGATTTAAATGGAAACACAAGAGTTGGATTTATTAAAAGCTAAACTAGGCATCATGACAAATGTTCGTGATGCCTATTTAACGGCAATTATTAGTGGGATTAAAAGCGAATTAACAGAAGTTCAAGGTTTAACTTTGAACGAAAACAATTCGTATCACCTCATGTTTTTAGTCGATTATGCAGAGTATCGTTACTCAAACAAAGATAATCCGACTATGCCTAGACATTTGCAGTGGCGCTTACACAATTTATTAATTTCGAATGGTGGTGATTAGATGAACTTCGATATTGAAATCGAGATTGGAAAACTGATTGAAACGATTGAACATGGCGAAGTGATTCAATCTGTCGAATGGCATAAAAGATTAGCCAATCAACTAGATGATAATCGTTCAGAGTTTTATCAAGCTGCAAGAAGTGGGTTGAAGCCAGAATTAACATTTGAAATTAATGATTTTGAATATAGCAATGAAAATTTTGTTAGGTACAACGGTCAACAATACACGATTGTTAGAGCATCAAAACAAGGCGATATGCGCGAATTGGTCTGCTCGTCTCAAGTAGGAAGTGAAGTAAATGGCGCGTAAACGAAAAGAACTAACGATGGAATCAAACTTAGAACATATCACTAAACGCATACAAGAAAAACCTTACAAAGTCATGAACTTGGTAGGTCAACAGTTAGTGAGAGAGATTAGATCAACAACGTTACGCTCTCAATTCCACACAAGACGGAAAATCCTTCATAAATCTTTAGGCTATTGGGCGAGAAAGAAAGAAAAAGACTTACAGATTGGTTTTAAAATGTCCATACCTGGTATCGTCGGAAAGATGATGACAGGACAAGAGCAAGATCCATTGAAGCCAGTCGTTGCAAAAAATGCTGAACTAATTCAAAGAATGATAGGCGAAGCGTTAGATGAAATTAGGAAGGAGTGAGCTAATGAATACAAATATGATAGCAGATGCTATATACGACTTTTTAATAACTAAACACGAGCGTGTATATCGTAACAGTTCACCTAGCTCACCAACCTTTCCGTATGTAGTCTATCGTATTGAATCAGTTACAGACAGCACGCCTAGCAATGACTTTTATATCTACGTGGATATTTATGAGGATACAAACAAAAGTGTGCGTGTGATGGAAGATTTAGCGGACAGCATAGACAATGAATTAAATGATTTAGTGATGAACACTGACGGCTTTAACGCTCATTTTATGAGGGAAGGTCGTCAGTTTGTTGATGGTACAGAATTAATCAGTGAACAAGTTATATTTTTGAGATATAACACACGAATTTATTTTAAGTAGGAGGTAATTACATGGCAACAGCTGATAAAATATTGCTTGGTTATGGCGTTGTGAGTGTTGGCGCTGTACCAATTGGTTTAACTCGCGGTGGCTCATCGTTCTCGGTTGAGCGTGAATTTAGAGAGATTGAAGCTGACGGTGATCGCGGTCCGGTTAAGGGGCGTATTGTCATCGATAGAGAAGTGGCAAAATTAACAGTGAATGGATTAGAATTGTTTAATGCTGACGATATGACGAAATATTATCCAGGAATTGAAATCGAATCAATCACTGAACCTGCACCAACAATTAAAAAAATGAAATCATCGTTAAAGATTGCGGAAGGTGATTACAACGACGTCAAATGGGAAGGCAAAACCAAAGACGGTAAAGTGGTCACTATCACAGTTGAAAATGCAATTAACATGGATAACTTAGAGTGGACACTTGAAGATAAGAATGAAGTTGTACCTGCATTAGGATTTACAGCAACCTATTTAGAGGACGGTCGAGAAACGCCGCCTTGGTCAGTAGATTACGCAGTTTAATTTAGAGAGAGTTAATACTCTCTCTTTTTTGTGTTTAAAAAACAATAAAGGACGTGTATATATGCGCAAGTTAGAACTATCAGATGTATTTAAGCTATCAGAAATTATCGACGCGATGGGCATTGAATTAGATTTGAACAACATGCTTGATAAAGCTAAATCAAAAGAAGGTAATGTGCAAGTTAATATGGGAGCAGAGTTAGGTTTTAAACTCGTTAAGAAAGTGCACAAAGCTGAAAAGTTAGTGTATAAATTTATCGCTGATTTAACAGGCGATGACATGCAAAAAGTAAAGAAATATTCATTAAAACAATTGATCGAGTTTTTCCAAGAACTATTTAATGACGAAGATATCGTTGATTTTTTTACTCAGGAGTAACGTTAAAACCTGAAGATATCGAAGATATTTTTTTATCTAGGTATAGCGATATGCAATATGTGATGTCTCTATCACTGATTAGAGCATCAAAACTACTTAAAAAAGCGATGGAAGAAAAGCGAAAAGAAGAAACATACGCGCTTTGGTTAGTTAGATATCCATCTTATACGGAAGATACGTTTGAAACGTTTGAAGAATTTTATGAAAAGTTACATCCGCCAAAAATTGATATCGACACACGTAGCAAAGATGAGATTATGAGCGAGATTTTAGGAAGGGAGGTAGGTTAAATGGAACTTTTTAAGCTGTTTGGTAGTGTGCTGATAGATGATAAAGATGCAATTAACACGTTAAACAAAGTCGATAATAAAGGTAAATCAACAGGGAAAAAGTTTGCTGACGTTGCTAAAAAAGGCGCGTTGATCGGTACGGCTGTTGTCGGCGCGGCAGCTGCTGCCGGCGGTGCTTTATTAGGTATGTCTAATAAGGCGGCGGGTGTCGCTGATAATGTTGACAAGGCGAGTAAACGTATGGGCGTAAGCGCTGAAGCGTATCAAGAAATGGACTACTGGGCAAGTCAGAACGGACTATCTCAAGCTGACTTAGAAAAAGCTGTCGGACGCTTGAATCAGCGCATGGGCGAAGCTGCGAACGGAAACGAAAAGTATTCGGGTGCGCTCGAAACTCTCGGCGTTAATATGGACGATGTGAGAAACGGTACGTTATCCACAGAAGATGCTTTTGCGCAAAGTATTCAATCATTATCTGAAATGGAGAACGGACAGGAGCAAGCGGCGCTAGCTAGTGAGCTTTTTGGTACAAAGTTAGGTCGTGAATTATTACCTGCTTTACAAGACGGATCTCTATCAATAGAAGATGCGAAGAAACAAGCGCAGGACTTAGGTATTGTGCTTGATGGCGATTCTGTTGCGGCGGGCGTTAAATTTACGGACACAATGGACCAAGTTAAGCGTAGTTTAGGCGCGGTAACAACAAATATAGGCGTTAAAGTTATGCCAATGTTTCAAAAAGCGCTTGAATGGGTTATAGCAAACATGCCGACCATTCAAACGGTCATGGGTAAAGTATTTAATGCGATTAGCTTTGTCGTAACGACAGCAGTTAATGTATTTAAAGCATACCTACTTCCTGTATTTCTCGCTTTATACGACTGGATACAAGTCAATATGCCGATGATCAGAGAGACAATCGGCAATGTTTTTTCTAGCATAAAACAAATATGGGAATCGACACTAAGACCGGTTTTCGAAGCTATTATAGGTGTACTAAATATAGCGTGGGAATTATTTAAAACCGCGTGGCCACACATAATGACTGTTGTAAGCGTAGCGTTTGAATATATCAAACAACTTTGGGATTCGATTTTACAGCCTACAATCATGTTCATCGTGGATATTATTAATGTTCTTGTCGGTGAATTTAAAAAGCACATGCCAGTTATTGAAGCAACGTTTAAAACAATGGCTGATACAATCAAATGGGCTTATGATACGCTCATAAAACCTTACATTGAAATGGTTGCAGAAATTATTGGTTGGATGCGAGATAAATTCAGCGAATACATCTTACCACTCATTCAAAATGTGATTGGTTGGTTTAGTCAGATTGCGACTGGTATTCAAAACAAAATTGAATACGCTAGAGACAAAGTGAGTAATGCGATTGAAAAAATCAAAGGGTTATTTGATGGCATTAGAACAGCAAAAGATAATGTTCTAGGATTCTTTGACGGTATTAAAAACGGTATTAAAGAAAAAATTGAATGGGCGAGAGATAAAGTCAAGGCCGCTATTGATAAAATTAAAGGGTTCTTCAACTTCAATTTCAAGTGGCCAAAACTTAAAATGCCGAAATTCAGCATCAGCGGAAGTATGAATCCCATCACTTGGTTAAAAGACGGTGTGCCAAAACTTAAAGTTAATTGGAATGCTAAAGGTGGTATCTTCGATAAACCAACGATTTTTAACACAGCGAGAGGATTACAGGGTGTTGGTGAAGCAGGTCCTGAGGCAGTATTACCTTTAAACAAATCTACACTAGCGGGAATTGGTGATGGAATCGCAAGAAACATGAGCATGCAAAATATGATTAACATACTTGAAGATATTGCTAGTTTGTTAAGAAATCAAGATTATCAAATTGTGATGCAGACAGGCGCTCTTGTGGGAGCGTTAAGAAAAGAAATAGATCGTCAGTTGAGCGACGAAACTGAAATGAGAGGGCGTGGACGTCCGTGAACCAAGTTATTTTTGATGGCGTAGCGTCTTATTCGGATTGGGGTCTTTTTTGTACATCAGTCAATGTAGAGGAACCGGAACCTAAGGAACTTTACATCGACATACCATTCAGAGACGGAAGTATTGATTTAACCGAATCTCTGACGGGCGACATCGCTTATAAAGACCGAAAATTCGAAGCTTCTTTTGCTTTTATAGGAAATGAAAAAGAGTGGGAGCCTTTAAAGAGAAAGGTGAGAGCTCATTTGCATGGCAAAAGAAGAGTTATAGAGACCGACAATCTAAAAGAATATTATTTAGATGGACGGTGCCAAACAACGTTCGAAAGAGATGGAGTTGTACTAAGATTGACCGTTGCCGCGACTTGCGACACGTATATGATCAAAAAAATACCGACAATCTATAACGTAACGATAGATAGCGCCGGAACAAAGTCAATCGTATGCAAAAACTCACGTAAGCGTGTGATCCCGACGATCACGACTGACGGTGAAATCACAATTACGTTTAACGGTAATAGCTACACGCTAGACGCAGGTACGCACCGGATCACTAACATTGTATTCACTGAAGGTGATAACAACATTACATTCAGTGGTGCTGAAGGAACAAAACTCTCTGTTGAATATAGAGAGGGGGCGATTTAATGTACACAGTTTATTGTGATGGTCAACTGCTGTTTGATCCACGTGTCGATGAACTTAAAATCACCGATAAAAAACTAACGCTTGAAGTTAATAAAACGGGTGGATTTGATTTTACAATTTATCCAACTCATCCACTATACGAGAGTGTTTATAAGCTCAAATCAATCATTGAATTGTATCAAGATGATACGCTTCTTTTTTATGGGCGTGTTTTGGATGACGACATCGGATTTTACAACGATAAAAAAGTCGCGTGTGAAGGCGCGCTAGGGTATTTAAATGACTCTGTCATAAGGCCGTATGAATTTACTGGTAGTGTATCAGAGTATATCAACATGATTATATCGCAACACAACGATCAAGTTGATGACTATAAAAAATTATACATCGGTAACATAACGATACAAGATGATAACGACTACATCGTTAGATCAGATGCAACTCACACAAAAACATGGGATGTTATCACAAATAAAGTGATTAAATCATTTAACGGCTATTTACACTTTAGACGCGAAAATAACGTCAATTACGTCGACTTTTTACAAGACTCTACTTTTTACAGTAATCAAAAAATAGAGTTTAGAGAAAATCTATTGGATTTAACAAGGTCGAGAAAAGGCAGCGCGATTGTAACAGCTGTTATACCGAAAGGCGCCAGAATTGAAGATGAAGAAGGCAACGAGTCGTACGTCGACATAACGTCAGTGAATGATGGTGTTGATTACATCTACAATCAAGAGGCTGTTGACGCTTATGGTTGGGTTTATGAAACAGTTGAATTTAGCGACGTGACTCTACCAAGCAATTTAAAAACAAAAGCTGAAGCTTATCTATCTGAAGCTATTAAAACGCCTGTCACAGTCGAATTAAAAGCGATTGACAAATCGATGGCGGACGTTAATTTTGACGAACTTAACTACTTTGAATATGTCGAAGTTAAAAGCGCAATACACGATATCGATGATTATTACTTGATTAAAAAACTGTCGATTGACATGGAGAATCCGGCCAACAATACAATTGTTGTTGGTGCTGAATACCGAGTGTTTACAGACCAAAAAATATCGACAGACAATAAGATCAACGAGATTGTTAATACAATCGAGTCTAATCGAGACAGATGGAAAAATGTCACGGAAGACAGTTATCCTAACGTCAAGCCCGCAATCCCGACTGGCTTTTCTGTCACTGCAGGATTTAAAACAATTCAAATTGCATGGGATTATTCAAACTCTATCAACGTAAAAAAATACGAGCTTTATGCAGCTAAGTCAATCGATTATATAACACAACCTCAAAACCTTATTTTTGAAGGTGACTCAAGTGGGTATAGTCACGTTGTTGAGACGAGTGAAACGTGGTACTACACATTAAGGGCTGTTAATCATCACGGTCGTCCAAGCGATTTTACAACGATCGTGAGCGCGACGACAGTAAAAATTATCACAGATGACATGCTGTTTGGCAGTGTTAACGCTGATATACTCGCTGATTTGGCTGTTGATGCAAGTAAGTTAACGGACAGTGCTGTCACAGCTGAAAAAATAGCTAATGCGGCTGTCGGGAATATAGCGATTGAAAACGGTGCGATAACTAACGCTAAAATCGGTACGGCGGCAGTTGATACCTTACAAGTCAAAGACGCTGCGATTACAAACTTAAAGATAGCTGATTTGGCTGTTGATAGCGCAAAGATTGCTGATGCATCAATTACAAATGCAAAAATAGCCGATGCAGCAATCACCAATGCAAAGATAGCTAATGCGTCAATAGACGATGCGAAAATATCCAGTTTAAGCGCAGATAAAATTATGACTGGCACGTTAAGCGCGATAGACATTGAAGGGGTCTATATTAGAGGGTCTTCTTTCGCCTCAATATCACCGACACAAGACCGTCAACTAATCGTTAATGCGTCGTCTTTATATGTAGGAAGATATGACACGTCCACAGAAGTGCCGGACGCTTTTGTTGATTTGTCTGGCGATAGATTTTTATCGTATAAGTTAGATTTTGAACTACAAGACGCTCGTATGTTGTTTAGGTCAAGTGATGGTTTTTTTAGAGGAGATATTACAACTGGTGTGAATCCTTCTGGTGCATCGTTATTCGAAATAAGAGCTGATAGCGAGTTAAGACTGACAGCAGGATTAGTGAACGTTAATACTGCGCTATATTTTAACGATACAAAATCTATTAATTCTGATGGAAGTATCCACATTGAAGACGGTCGTTCAATGTCGGGTTCTACAGGCTCAAGCTCTTATTATCCAACCCCGAGTGATTTAGCTGCCAATTCAATAAAAACCATATTCAGTTATTTTGATGATGGGGAGTCATGGCGATCAGGGATATTAGTGAAAGGCTGGTCTGGTTCATATGCTGCTTGGCGTATAAGTGGCCCGGCTTCCACTAGCGCAAACGATAATTTTTATTTTCAGTCTGGGACAGGAAGCACGTGGAGAGAAAAATGTAAAATCTGGCATGATAGAAATGATGGTGCTGGTTCGGGTCTTGATGCGGATTTATTAGATGGGCATCACTATTATGATTTCCTTGAAAAAACAGGAGGAACAATATCTGGGACTGTGCGTTGGGACGGTACAGCCTATCCGGAAACGAACGTTGTTGACCATAACGATGTTGGTGCAAATTTATACGTTAGACCGGCAAGTGATGGCGAGGTTAGAGTCACTCAGAAGGGTTCTACATCAACTTATAAACCTGTAAGAGCAGCGTCATTCCCTACAAGCTCATCTTTACTGTATAAAGATAATATTATTCCTTTTGACGAATACGAAGCTAATCGGATACTTGATAATACTGACGTGTTCCAGTACCACTTAAAAGCGAATTTAGAAGCTGGTATATATGATAAACCGAAAATTGGTGTCTTATCAGAGATGGTTCCGCAAGAAATTCGAGACGAGGACGGCGTTGATCCATATTCGATGGTATCAGTTTTGTGGAAAATAGCGAGAGTTCAAAAGAGTAAAATAGATCAATTAGAACAAAGAATATCTGACCTAGAAATGGTCGTATAGGAGGAAAAAAGATGAACGTATCAATTAAACATGCATATTTAGGGCAGGTGACTAGCCTGCTTTTTGATTTGGCTTTAAAGGGGAAAGAGTCTCGACACCGCACGAGATTCATTAAACTTCTAACTGAACGATCACAAGACGTTGAAGAACAGCGAAAGGCACTAGCTGAAGAGCACGCAGAAAAAGATAGTGATGGGAAACCTGCAGTTGAAAACGAGAAGTACGTTATCGTTGATCAGCAGGCGTTTCATGATGATTACGAAGAACTTTTAAATGAATCATTCGTGATTGATGGTGGTGATCATCAAGAGATGTTGAAAACAATTAAAAGAGTACTTGATGAGTGCGATAAAAATTTTAGTGGTCAAGAAGCTGTTGTCTATGATTATATTTGTGAGCAGTTTGAGGGAGGTGACGAATAATGAATATCCAGATTACGAATGACGTAATTGTTTGAAGATTTACAAGTATTTGCAGGGATTCAACACTCTCTTGTCGAATTAGTTAATTATTACGAGAAAAGGGAGTGTTAAATGTGGCTAATTTCAAGATTGAAGATTTAAGTCAATATAATAAGGCTGTATCACTATGGTTTGATGTTTCATCTAACGGGAAGTTGGACATTGGAAAAGGACCTGATGACGAGGATAAAATCAGTTTATCATCAAAAGGCGTTGTTAGATTATTCGTAGAGTGGTTAAAAGAATATAGTCATTTAAATGAAGAAGAAAAGAGAAAAATTCTATCCTCTCTAAAAAAGACAAAAAGATGATTAGAATAATAATTGATCACTCATACGAAGATGATTATTTCAGGATTTCTCATTTAGATATCGATTTAAAAGATAAAGAGAAGGAAAAAGAAGTTAGAGAGCGATTTAAAAAAATTGAACAATCACTCGTGATACCAGGCCGTTTCTTAACTAAAAGAATAGCAAAAGCATTAGACGTTGATGAAAATCTAATTGAATTAGATACGGAAGAAATCGATATAAATTAAGTAAAGAGTCTGCCTATTGGCGGCTCTTTTTATTATGGATTGGAGGCATAGCATGACAATTGAGTTAGGTGTGATTATATCAATTACATCGGTAATGATAGCTGTTTTAGGTTATCAACTAAACAAACAAAAGCAAGCGACTGAATATCAAACAACAATAAAAAACGATGCGACTAGAGAAGCTGTAATAGAAACTAAGCTCGACAGTATTAGTTTAGGTGTCGAAAATATACGCATTGATCTACGAGCAAGCGAGCGTCAATTAGGCGCATTAAGTGAACGTGTCACTCGCGTAGAAGAGTCAAATAAACAAGCGCACAAAAGAATAGACAAAATCAAAAGTGAGGGAGAGTAAATATGATGGAACAAGTATTATTATTTGCAACAGTATTATTGCCAATTGTCACAGCAGTAGTGGAATTAGTGAAGAAAACGATTAATTTACCGAAAAACTATTTACCGCTGATTAGTGTTGTTGTCGGTTTAATTGTCGGCGCTATCGCTTATCCGTTTACAGAATTTGAATTAGTATTGCGATTGTGGGCCGGTGGTTTTGCTGGTCTTGCAGGTACAGGATTGTTTGAAATTATGAATAAGCGTGACGGTATGACTAAAGATGTTGCTTAGTGCAGCATCTTTTTAATTTAACTAAAACAAGGGAGATAAAAAATGTATAAACAAATTGAAAATAATTTTATGTACCATGCTCCAAAAGAAGGGCAACCAGAAAAATACACAGCTATCCGAGAAAAAGCAAAAGAATTGGCTTACCTGATTGATTCGCAGTGCCCGAACAGCCGTGAAAAGTCTTTAGCGGTCACCAATCTTGAACAGTCGGTTATGTGGGCTAACGCTAGCATTGCACGAAACTAAATTTTAAAAAGGGAGAGATTTAATATGACAAAAACATTTATCTGGCCAACAAACACAAAACGAGTAACAAGTCCATTCGGATGGCGTAGAAATCCTATCACGGGCGAAGCTAAATCTAAACATAACGGGATTGATATTGCTAAAAGTGGGTCACGTCCTATTTTAGCTGCAGCGGATGGTGTTGTTAGACGTAGCTATAGATCGTCTAGCTACGGCGAAACGATTATGATTGAGCATACTATTAATGGCGACACGTGGGAAACAGTCTATGCTCATATGCGCGAGAAATCAAGACGATTTAGAGAAGGTCAAAGAGTTAAACAAGGTGATGTTATCGGACAGATGGGGAATACGGGTAATTCGACTGGGCAGCACTTACACTTTGAGATCCACAAAGGCGGGCTTTGGAATATGGCTAAGTCTAATGCTGTTGATCCGGAACAATACTTGGAAAAAGATCTATACCCTGCGAAAACGTCTAGCTTAGCAGTAGATGGCAAATGGGGTAACGTGACAACTACTGCTTTGCAAAAAGCACTTGGTACTGTGCAAGATGGCATCTTGAGTGACCAGTCACGCAACGAGATCACCGAGGCGCTTTATGGTACGACTGTCGAGTTTGGTACTGCTAAAAAAGGTAGCTTAGTCATTAAGGCATTACAAAAGCTACTTAAAGTAAAGCAAGATGGTTTACTTGGTCCAGTCACGATTGGTGCGTTGCAAGCTTATTTAGGTACTGTTAAAGACAATAAGTTAAGTCGTCCGTCATTCGTTGTGGAAATAATGCAACGTAGACTTAATGACGGAAACATTTAAAAATTAATATAAAGGATCGCTTCAAAAAAAGCGATCCTTTATGGAATAATAGCGGCTAATTTAGGTTTGGGGTACTAATTGGTTTTAAAGAATATTTATCGTAACCCTCTATTTTAATATTGAAAAATTGGTGATAACTTCTACCTTGGGTATCTTGAAAGCGTAAAATGAATTTATAATCACCGCTTGGAAAGTTTTTATCGATTAATAAAGGGAGTTTAACACTTTCTTCTGAAGCTAGAACAAAATGTGGTGTAATAGATAACTCTTTTTCATCTTTATACATGCTTAATTGTACATTCATTGCGACTAAATGTGTTTTTTGTGTGATAACAAGTCGAATAAAAGTTAAATTAACCATATAAGTACTAATAGTTATGCCATCATCTGACTCCTCTAACATGTTTGAATCAATCACTTCGCTATATTCCTTTGGTAAGCTGGAAACTTGCGTATTGCTTTCTTGATTTAAGATAATAAAGCCATTTGGAGGGTGAAGTTTCTCCATATGTAGACTTTCTTTAAGAGATATTCTAACATCAAGAACTGGCATGATTGATATTCTATATTGTTCTTCTTGGAAATTCAACATTTCTTTGTTTTGATCTATAACTACTCTATTTTGATCTATAACGACTCTATTTTGATTTAATGTCAATAACACTGCAATAAGTGTTGTAACCCCTCCAATATAACTCCCCCAAAAAGCAAGCCATTCTTTATTCCCTAAATACTTTCCTGTTTCTATATCACCATTAATGAAAAAAAGATTAATGACTAATGGCGTGCACAAGATAATAAACAAAACTAAAAACCATTTATATTTTTTCATTTAATTCACCTTTTCTAATGATAGCTTCACCATTACAATATAACACTTTTTTAAGTGTCTTCCCTATAATATTCCACATAATTCAATCTAATTCTCAACTCGATGTTTAACAATTCTTTATCCTACCAAGCTTTAACCTTACTCTTACGATTACGTTAAAGGAAAAAAATAGAGAATTATTAGAAAGCTTAGTCTATTAAACAGTAACATTGAAAAACTGGTTGATAAGTAAAGATCTAGTCCTACGCTTTACATGAGTGGCTTTTTTAGATTGATAGAAGTTTTCCGAGATAAAAGCATAATTAAATATTTACCAACTCTTAAACAATTGACTATAACCACCTCTATTCAAAAATGTACCGTTATCAGTTATAATAAATATTTCCATGGGCGCATCAAATTTCGACCAACCTTCAGCAATCTTTTTAGCTTGAGATTCTGAATCAACTTTAAAGCAATGCGTAATCATTTTACACTCATACATACCAACTTTCCAATAATTATGATTCATTTCAATTCTCCTCAGTTTTTGTCTTGTGATGTAATATTCTGTATGATATTATTAAATTCCTGCTAATTGAAAAAATTTTTTATCGTGATACACTTATGATACAAAGTAAGTAAAACGATTGACCACATTTTGACCACATGACCACAATTTATTGTAGTTAGTTAAATTAAAAAAAAAAATAAAACCGCCAATAATAGCGGTTTTTAAATTATAGAATTAATAAAAAGGGATTAGGTTTATTTTGACAGGGTGGGGGTCGCTGGTTCGAGCCCAGTCGAAGTCACTACCGAGAACCCTTGATATACAAGGGTTCTTTTAATTTTAATGTTACTTTTCACTTTTAAGTTGCTCACTTGGATAGTCAATTGCTAGACTAGATGGAGTAAAGCATCGTATTATTTTACGCGTATTTTTTGACTGAAATGTTACGCTGCATACAATACAAACATTTTAGCGATGAGGCCCATGCTCCTTCTAAGGACGGGGCTATTTTTTTGCCGTGAAGCACGATGGCTTTACAAATGGCTAACGTTTAGCTAAGAACACGTCGTAATAAGGGGTGATGAGTAGTCATCAGTACGATGAAAATGATGAAAGATAAGATTTCTAGAGCGTAATTAAGGTAGCGTATTTAATGACTGAGCACTGAAAGTGCATGTATACTAGTGTTAAAAACGTGTTTTAAATGGGATGAAAAAAGGAATGGTAAAACAGATAAGACACATGTCAACAAGGGGGAGTTTACATTGGAGAATTGGAGATGGTTTAGAATACTCAGGCGTAAAAACATAGAACTAGCAAATGATCGGGGCCTTAAAGTAGATGATCCAATTAAATATGCGGTGATCAGTTTTTTTGCGCTATTAATTCTTTCAAGTGGTTTTATTTTTAATACACCAGCGGAAATTATCACAGGTTTAATTCAAATCTTAAAGAGTCCGAGTATATTGATTACCGACTATATGGTTGTTGGTAATATCGGGGCGAGTTTTTTTAATGCGGGACTGTTGATGCTTGTGACGATTGCGCTTGCTTATCGCAATAATGTACATATGAACGGCCCAATTATTGCGGCAGCTTTTACGATTATGGGCTTTGCTTTCTTCGGAAAGAATGTCTATAATATCATCCCTATTATATTAGGGGTTTACTTACGGGCGCGGTACCAAAAAACGGTATTAGGCAAGCTGCTGTTACCAGCTTTATTTGGAACGGCTCTGGGTCCGTTAGTTAGCCAAGTAAGCTTTGGTTTTGGTTTTGAGCCGTATTTAGCCATCCCGTTAGGGATCGGTTTTGGTATTGTGGTCGGGTTTATTTTACCACCACTCGCCAATCACTTTATTCCGTTTCACCAAGGGTTTAACTTATACAATATTGGTTTTACCGCTGGGATGATTGGGATGTTGATGATGGCCATCTTTCGTTCTTTTAATCTAGAGACACCGGTCGTTTTACTTGTAAAGGAAGGGTATAACCGGCCCTTTTTCATCTATTTCTCGCTATTCTTTTTTATTATGTTAGTATTAGGACTTATATTTAACCGATTTAGAAGGAGTTCATATAAAAAGCTCCTACAACATTCTGGTCGATTAGTCACCGACTTTGTCTTTCTAAATGGTTTTGGTGTGAGTTTAATCAATATGGCGTTACTTGGTTACTTGTCACTCGGTTATATTATCCTCGTTGGCGGTCAAATTAATGGGCCGACCATCGGTGGCATCTTCACCGTTGTTGGTTTTGGTGCCTTTGGTAAGCATATTAATAATGTCTGGCCTATTTTAACAGGGGTCTTTTTATCCTCTTTATTAAAAGTATGGGACGTCTCATCGACAGGAGCAGTCTTAGCGGCTCTATTCGGGACAACATTGGCCCCAATCGCGGGTGCTTACGGGCCACTATACGGTATTATTGCGGGTTTTGTTCATATTTCTATGGTGATGAATGTTGGCATGCTGCACGGTGGCATGAATTTATATAATAATGGCTTTAGTGGTGGCTTTGTGGCGGCATTACTTGTGCCTATTTTTGATTCACTTAATCGTAAAAAACGGAGGCGAAAAACATGACACGTGAACGGATGAAAGTCATTAAGATTGTCAACGAACTGTTAAGTTATTTCTTTATGCACCATATTATTGATGTTCAAATTGATGTCCAATATGGGAAAGAACATGTGATTATTACGATTATCGGTCAGATCAGTAAGAAACCGGATGACGTGGATGAACTGTATGACGTCCTAAACGCAGAACGACAAGTCGAATATGAAGATTATTACTGGTCCTTACTCGGCGAGCACCGCAACTACTCAGAATTAAACTTACTCGGTTCACTTGTGGATAAAGGTGAAGTGAACTATGAAGATGAGCATCTAACTGTTAAAGTATATCGGGCTAGAGATTAAATTCTTGTCTTTAAAATCATTCAATTACTTTCATCATAAGATAGGAGAGAGGTTAATGAGCCAGGTCGCATTAATTACTGGAGGCGCTAATGGGATTGGTAAGGCGCTTGTTCAAACATTTAAAGAAGCGGGTGTTCATGTTGTCTTTGTTGATGTCGATGATCATCAAGGGGAGGCACTTGCCATCGCTTGTGATGCGTCTTACTATCATGTTGATGTGACAAAACCTGAAGCAATCGAAGCTTTCTTTCGAAAGATGGACCAAGAGAAGGTGACATTTTCAGTCCTTATCAACAATGTCGGTATCACGAAAGTTCAACCGTTCTTGGAATTGAGTTATCAGGAGTTTGATGACGTCTTAAAAACAAATCTGTATAGCACGTTTTTGTTTAGTCAACATGTCGCAAGAAGAATGCCTGATGGTGGTCGCATTATCAATATCGGGTCAACACGTGCCTTTATGTCAGAACCGAATACAGAAAGTTATGCGGCATCAAAAGGGGCGATACATTCATTAACCCATGCGATGGCGATGAGCTTACAGCCACATAATATTACCGTCAATGCCATTAGCCCTGGTTGGATTGAGACAGGTGATCATCAAGCATTAACGGACGTCGATCATGCGCAGCACCCGTCTAACCGTGTTGGTAAGCCGGATGATGTCGCACGACTTGCGTTATTTTTAGCGGATGAAAATCAAGCTTTCATTAACGGAGAAAACATTGTGATTGACGGTGGGATGACGAAAAAAATGATTTATGAAGACTAGAAAAAACGGTAGAGACTATATGTCTTTACCGTTTTTCATTTAACTTAAAGTATCAGGTGAAGCGGGTGTTGTACTCACTTCATTCACAAGCATTTGTTTTCGTCTAAGTAATATTCTGTTGAATAAGTAAAAGAAGACAGATACGGTTGTCACGACAGAAATGAAGTCGGCAATCGGTTCACTCACAAGCACCGCAAAGGTTTGATCTTCAATGATGCGCGGTAAGAGTAAAATCAGTGGAATTAATAAAAGGATCTTACGTAATAGCGCTAAAAACAGTGAAACGCGGGCTTCAGACAACGCGATAAAAGCTTGTTGGCAAGAGATTTGCGCGCCGAATAAAAAGACGACAGCCATATAGACACTAATGGTATCGGTCGTGATATCAATCAAGGCTTGATCGTTAGTGAAAATGCCAATGAAAACATGTGGGAATAATTTTAAAGAAAGCCAAAAAAGAAACGAATAACTGAGTGAAGCGAGAAATAATAGTTTGAACGTCTGTTTGACGCGCGTCGTGTTACCAGCACCGTAGTTATAACTCATGATAGGTTGAGCCCCTTGGCTTAAGCCCATGAGGGGTAAGATGAGCATCTGCATGAGGCTAGCCGTGATGGTCATCGCCCCGACCGCGAGGTCACCTCCATAAAGTTGTAACGACCGGTTAAACGTAATGTTTAACAATGACTCTGTACTTTGCATGATAAAAGGTGAGATGCCTAATGTCACAATCATAATTAAATACTGTGGTTTAATTTTTAAGTAGGACCATCTGATTCTAAGCTCTGTTTTTTTACCGGTTAAAAACTTAAGTACCCATAGAGCGGAAACAGCTTGAGAAATAACAGTGGCAACGGCCGCACCGGTTACGCCCATATCAAATACAAAAATAAGAATCGGGTCTAAAATGATGTTTAACGTCGCTCCAATCAAAATGGTGATCATACTGAATAAGGCATACCCTTGGGTCGATATATAAGGATTTAAACCGAGCGCAAACTGAATGGTAATGGCACCAAGGGAAATAATTTTTAAATAATCCCAGGCAAAGGGTAATGTTTCATTACTTGCACCAAACAATTGAAGGAAGTCTTGTCCAAAAGTGAAGAAAACAAAAGACAGGGTAAGGGATAAGAAAAATAACGTCGTTACCCCTGTACCTAATATTTTCTCAGCTTCTTCTTTATTGCCTTCGCCCATTTTAATGGCGGCTTGCGGGGCGCCCCCAATCCCAATCAATGAGCTAAACGACATAATAATGATAAAGATTGGAAAAGCAATGCCGACCCCTGTTAGAGCTAGGGGACCAACTTCGGGGATCCGTCCAATGTACATACGGTCTACGATGTTATACAACATGTTGACGACTTGAGCAAAAATATTGGGTAGCGCAAGGGTAAAGAGTAATTTTCCTATCGGTGTTTGATCTAATTTTAATGTGCGAGACATGATATTCACTCCTGATTCATAATTACTTGTATACAAGTTAACATTCTAACATAGAATGAGCAACGATGGGTGTAAATTGTTTCGTCCTTTGTTTAATCAAGTCGAAAATGGGAATCGTTTAACTGTAACAAAATCTTCTAGATAACGACTCATATAACGAGAGATGCAGACATGAATGAGTTAGAAAGGATGAGATAAATGAAGCGACGTTTAGTTAAACGACGATGGTTAGGACTTATAGGGCTTGTCGTGATTCTTACAGGGTGTACAAGAGCGCCCCTAGGCGACATCAACCAGGAAGATTTGTTTAGCCGCGTTGAAAGAGGCGAGGCGCTCGAAGCAAGTTTTGAGCCCTATATCAACCAAGCCTATCAACCAGAGGCGCTAGCTGAGTTATTAGGGGAAGAGGTGTTAACTGGGGAGTGGTTTATGAACAACAACGATGATCAGGTTGGTTATACATTACTTTCAGGTTATAAAGAGAAAAATAGTACCCAAGCTATTCAATTATTTGCTTACGGAGAAAGTGAACCTGAACCAACAACGGTGCGTGTTACCATCAGCCAACTTGAATCTGGTGATGACGTGAGCGAAGGAGAAGTAATCACAGAAGTTACGATTGATAATGTCGAGGTAGCCGATACATTTGATCTTACAACCGTGACTATTCCTGAATTAGAAGGTGTTTATTTGTATCGATTAGAAAGCCTTACCCCTACAGGTGAGGTGACAGACCGGGTCTTGTCTGTCTTTTATAATGTTTTACCAAAACTTGACCTTGCCTTTGAAGTAGAACACGACACAGGTACAGAAGCAACGTGGGTGCTGCACAATCATGGTCAAACGAGCGTGACCTTTGGTGTTGATTATGCGCTTGAAAAATATGATGACGGTGTGTGGCGCGAAGTGCCGCTTGATTTAGCTTTCATTGAGATTGCTGTTCAACTCGCGGCAGGGGAGAGATACGACAATGACTTTTCCGTTGAAGATTTAGCTCGCGGGGAATATCGGTTAGTAAAAACAATCCAGGCGCCTGACTACGGAGAATCTTTTACCTTACAAGCACCGTTTTTAATTAAGTAACTTCATGTCGGTCCATAACAAAAATGTTTTTAAAAATAAGACAAGCACTAAGCTTGTCTTATTTCCATGTGAGGTTATTTTTTGATGCCACTTCTCGGATGAATTGACTGGCGAGATCATAACTCATCTCGTCAGGTAAGTGTTCGATAATGACAGGTAAATCCGGGTCTAACGTATCGAGCTTCTTCAGTAAGATCGGGTAATCGAGTTGGCCTGTACCTGGCAACACTTCTTTTAAATGCACGGTTAAATCAGACGTTAGTAAAAGGTCTTTTAAGTGAACATTGACAATTAAGTCACCTAATTCATCGATAAAGTCAGACATAACACGTCGGTTTCGGTAATAGCGTTTCGGGTTATTAATCATATTGACCGGATCAAAGTGGATTTTAAACGCGTCGCGGTCAATCATGTCAACGAGCTGTTTATAGTCCCATACATCACTTGGCGGAGTATAAGGCATCATTTCAAGACTATAGGTTGTCTGTGTTGGTTTGACATCATCAATGATGTCCTGAACAGTTTTGGCAATCAGTTCGAATGTTTGTTGGGTGTAATGTTCGCAGTCTGGACCGTCCCAAGTTGCGCCGAGAGAACCGGCAATGTTGACACACGTCCGCGCGCCAATCTCATCACTAAAGGCGAGTTGTTTTTTTATATAATCGATGGCTTTTTTACGCGTCTCAAGATCTGAGCTAATCGGATTACTCCATGCGCCGACCTCACTCAGTAAGATATCGTGTTCTTTTGCTAGGGAGACATAATCGTTTCTCTCTGTTTGTGAACTGGTGTGATTAATCGGTAAGACAGCACTGTTAAAACCTTTTTCAAGATGTTTATTCACCCATGTTTCAGGGGTTAAATGATCAACAAAAACATAGCCACCTAAGCGCATAAGGCACCTCCTGTATATATTTCGAAGTATGTGTCATTCATTCGTTTTGTTATGACATAGGAAGAGGAACTGCATGTCTGCAGTTCCTCACGATTACAGGTCGTGTACGGCTTTAATGACTTTATCATGGTGTTCATCTAACATATTCTTATCGATACAAGCATTGATGGGCTTATTCATCAATTCTTTTAATTCATGTGTTTCTTCGTGTGGACCGACGAGGTAAATATATTCCCATTCACGGTCTTTCGCTAGTTTATCAAGCATCGGGGTAATCGATTTATACCAACGTTTCCGGTTTTCTTCAAATCGGGCAATAAATTGTTCGCGCAAGTTGATACTTTTACCTGCATTTGCCCCTGCTGAGGTATGGTTACGGTTAACGGCAGGGTGTTTACGCCAATCTTCTGTATCTAAATCCAGTTCATAGACCACGGTGTCAATCAGTTTACCTAACTCTGTTTCAACAAGTCGAATCGCTTCTTTTTGGGTCAGGATGACACCTGCTTTTGGATATTCTTGATGCAGTCTGACGAGCTGGTCAACTTTCGCGATTTCTTCCCAGAAGAATTCCGTTTCAACCGGTATTTGTAGGATGTCACTGTAAACAAATTCATCCGGTGTTGCGATAATAATGACGCTTTTCTTTAAATCTAATTCGTTTTCTTTAAAGAAATCTTTGACGGCTTTTTTTACTTGTTGGAATTTTTTTAATTCATCTTTATTGTCTTCGGTGTCTAAGTATTTTTCAAAACGATTGAGTCCATTTTTTAAATGTATCCGCCATTCGCCACCTTGTTGGTCAGGGTCAGCCGGATCCGTGTTTAAATACATTGTAAAGAATTTTTCTGGACTTTCTAAGTATAAACTTTCGAGTTTTTTGATTGTTTTCTTGATGGTCATGTAAAAGCCTCCATTCAATCATTTTTTTCTGTCCTTACCCTGTATCTAACCGAAATATGAAAGCGTTAAACATTTTACGGGTAATCTTTCTAATCTTTCTGAAAAATATCGTAAACGCTGAAGCGGCATTGACAATTTTACGTTATAATGGAAAGAAAGACGTTTATATTTTCATGTGGATGAAACGTCAGGAGAATACATGTGTAACTTGTAGGAGGAATGATTATGACTTTACTTTATCCGTGTTTAATGTTTAGAGGTGAGGCAGAACAAGCGATGCGCTTCTATGTGGGGGCTTTTAAAGGGGCAGAAATATTAGAATTGATGCGCTATGGCCACGGGAGAGAAGCAGACCAACATAAAGTATCACGAGGGATTATCACCTTACATAATCAAACCGTGCTTTGTTTTGATAGTATTGTCGACCATCCCTTCACGTTTACTCCAAGTACTTCACTTGTGATCGAGTGTGAGTCATTAGAAGAATTAAAAAGATTATATGATTACTTAGCCGTTAATGGAGAAGTGTTAATGCCATTAGATACGTATCAATGCCATCAACAGATGGTTTGGTTTAATGATCAGTTTGGTGTGAGTTGGCAACTTGTGTATTTTGGCGTATAACCTCTTTACAATTACGGAATTTATGTTATAATTTTCTAAAACAACTGCATAGGTGTTTATCACGAGTGAACGAGAGATCTGGCTCTAAGACTTCACGGCAACCTACATGAGTAAGGTGCCCCAACCAGCAAAGCAGAAGGCTTTGAATGATGAATGTTCGTTATGAAATTAACACGCATTCAATTAATGGATGCGTGTTTTCGTCATTGATCGCCTTTCTTATCACAATGTTTCATACGAATGTATAGAGAGAGGAATGATGTGAGATGGTAAGAACCGATTTAAAAGAGCCGTTATTAGATCACCGCTTTGACGATGCGCCAAAAACGAATGCGGTTTTTCATTTAATGGATCAGCATGTGGAATTAGGGCACGGATTCGTGCCGTGTTTGATCGAATCAGAACCGGTAAGTCAGTCAATGTCCTTTGGTGACTTTCAAGCAGCTGTAAATAACTATAGTAGGATCTTTCAAGATAATGGTATCTGCAAAGATGATAAAGTCCTTGTCTTACTTAAAACAGGTAAGGTGTTTCACCAGACATTGCTTGCGATTATCCGTTTAGGTGCGATTGCGGTCGTTTGTGATCACGAAACAGCGTGTGTGACACAAATCGCAGAAAAAGAACAGATTAAGATTATTGTGACAGACTATACGTTAAGACGGTTGATTGAAGTGAACCGACTAACGACGTTACAACAGGTCATGTTTACGGAACATATGAATCAGCTCACCCAAACAAATCAAGCACTTGATGTAGTTTGGGTAAGGGCAAGTCAGCCGATGGTCATTATATATGACGGGGAGGACCATTTGTGTTATTGTCATGGACATATTGAGTGTTTCGTTACACTCTCAGATGACTATTTAATTCAGACTGAAGAAACCGTGCTCGTTCCCGCTTTAACGTACACCCATCCACTGTTTTACTGGTTGGCATGGATCCAGCGGGCTGGTGTATATATCGGCCCCATTCATGCGAAGACAGTAGAACATTTAGTGGGTTTTGTGGCATTAATAGATGAAGATACTTTTGGCTGCTTAGTGAAAGCAGACTGTGAGTTAGAAGCACTAGCGTTTGACCAACAAAAGCTCGTCGGACTCTTGCGCCAGTGTGCGCAAGGTTAACGTGGTAAAAATGCCTTCAATTCTGACCTTAACGCCACTAAAGCCTCGGCTGTTGTCTCAGCTGTTGTTTCTTTAATTAATGCTTCTATTAAACGTTCAATTAAATACGTCGGTCCGATCATCGAGTGGAATTCATTCGGCTTCCCGCGATCGGTGAGAAATATTAGCAGTGCCGGGTACTGGTCTGCTAAATTATCTTGGTCAGTTAAGCCGATGGTCTTGATGCTTTTTTTCTCCGTGACGTGTAATAACGCCTTTGTCTCATTGATCAATCTTGAGAAACTGAAAAAAATGACTGTATCGGTTGGTTGTAAATGCAACAACGTCTCCATGAGTTCACTACCTCCTTCAGTGTGAAGTTCGACGGGAATCGCTAAGCGGCGCAGGCGATAAAACAATAATTCGCCCAATCCTTTCGTGACCCCAAAACTAAAAATATGAACGGTTGAGGCTTGTTTGATTAAATGAACGAAGCGGCTCACGTACGTATTTGCAAGACCTGTTTCTGTTTTGTATAAATAATCGAGTAACTTTTGAAACCTCATCGGTCCTATCGACGAGGTTTCTTTTGCTTGTTGTAACTTGTTTTGTGGAGAGGAAGAAAGCTTATGAATATGCGCTTGTTTAAAGGTTTTGTAATTTCTGTAACCAAGCACCTTAAAAAAACGCGACACTGTAGCGTTACTAATCTTTAAGTCATTAGCAATTTCTTCTTCCGTTTTAAGTAGAGCTTGTTGGGCCTGTCTATTAAAGTAGTCGGCAATTTTCATTTGATTCGGTGTTAAGTTTTTCGTTGGAAAGTTAAACATTTATTTCGCTCCTTATCATAACGGTATGTAGCGTCATTATAGCAAAATCCGTGCAGTGAAAAGCGGGAATGTAAGAAACTTTACATAATGTTTAAAGATGCACAATATTTTACAGCGTCTTTACATGACTCATATACTAGCTTCATCTCCGACCGATATACTTAACGTATCACTTAATTAAAGGAGCTGTTTCATTTGAATACACATCAACGCTTTACTTTAACACAGTCACAAAAAATGATGGTGTTTATTTTGTCGATGTCGCTTTACGGACTATCTAACATGATCACCGAACTTATTCCGAAGTTTTACTTAGGGCCGATTGAATTGTCGGTTGAGTACTTTGCTTTTATTCCTCTTAGCTTAGCGATGATTTTCCATCCCTTATACGCGGCTATTGGCGCAAGTTTAGGTGAGGTGATCTTCGGTGAGATTATGCTAGGGCAGTTTGGTGGGATTGGTGAGTTAGAGAAGTTTATCGCCTTTTCACTGGCGATTTTTATTGCAGGGGTCAGTGTCCGTAACCCGGAAAATAAAAAACAAGTCGCGCTTGGAGCGATGGTTGGTGTAATCCTGCACCAGTTTATAAGTATGAGTGTTGATATTTTAAAAGTATGGGTGGGGGTTGAAGAATTAGAAGCGGTCGAAGGTTTGGCAGAAAGTGTTGTCGTGATTGAAGGACTTGCATTTTTAAACGACGTGCTGTTTTCAGGTATTTTGTTCGCCTTACTCCCCACGCTATACCTTGTACCAAGACTCTACGGTAAGATTGAGCCTTTGTTAGGGATGAAGCCACGAAAGAATGATTTACAACTTGGCTTATCAGACATTGTTACCGTACCGTTTGTACTCGCGACGGTCGTTCTCGGTAGTTTAAGTTTCTTATTTGAGTATTTATCAGAAACGACGTTTGGTTGGGAGTGGGAAGCCCCGCTCGTGGACCGTTTTGGTGAGTGGATTGTCTTTCCAATGATGGCTATACCGGTCATTGTCGCCCTTGTTGTTGTTAGCTATTTGGTCAAACGCAAAGGACGAAAAGACACTGACGGTTATTCGGAGGTTGTTTAACATGACACATCAATTAACGATGACAGACGTGACCTTCACTTATCCAGGGCAGAACAGTCCACAGCTTAAAAATGTGACGCTATCGATTAAAGAAGGGACGTTTGTGGCGATTATGGGTGGCAACGGTAGTGGGAAAAGTACGCTCTGTAAATGTTTGAATGGTCTTATTCCTCATTACTATGTGGGCGACTATGCGGGTAAGACAACCGTTAATGGTCATGATACAACAAAAGTGTCGGTGTCAGAGTTATCTAAACACGTTGGGTATGTGTATCAGGACTTTGAGAATCAACTGGTGAGTCCAAGAGTATTAGATGACGCTTGTTTTGCACCGTTGCACTTTGGGCTGAGTGACTTTAAAAGAAGAGGAGAAAGGGCGCTTGAACTTATGGCCATAAGTCATCTAAAAGACCGTTACATTTGGCAACTCAGTGGTGGTCAAAAGCATTTACTGGCGCTGAGTGGGATTTTAAGTTTAGACCCGGATATTATCATTGTTGATGAACCGGTCAGTCAACTCGATCCCTTTCATGCGGAGGTCATCTATAAACAATTACAAGCGCTGCATCAACAAGGAAAAACGGTTATTGTGATTGAGCATCATGCCTCGTTTGTTGCCCGTTATGCTGAAGAAGTCATTTTAATGTGTGAGGGTGAAGTTCTAGCTCATACACCAGTCCGGGAAGCGCTAGAAAATGATGCCTTACTCTCACAAGCAGGTGTGTATCCGCCAGAGGTCACAATGATGGCTCGAGCGATGCATTGGCATGATCAGCCGCTGCCGCTGACGATTGATGAAGCAGAAAGTTACTTTAAGCCATTATTAAAACAAGTAGAAGAAAACAAAGTTGAAATAGCTCCAGAAGAGAATAACGACGTAGCTGTTCAGCTCCAAGGTGTCTCGTTTCATTATCAGTCACTTGAAAAAACAACCCATCAAGTATTTGACCAGCTCGACCTCACCCTCTATCAAGGAGAACGGGTGGCCTTAATCGGCAATAACGGAGCAGGAAAATCCACTTTAATGAAGTTGTTAACCGGCCAAATGAAACCGAAAGCCGGTCAAATTGAGATATTTAACGAAGACATCAGTCAACAGTCACCTGAACAATTAGCCGAGTATGTGACTTACATTCATCAAAATCCGGAACATATGTTTATTGACGATAGTGTAGAAAAAGATATCGGCTACTTTTTAAAGATGAGACATGTTAAAGATTTAGATCAACGTGTCGCTAGGTTATTAGAACGGTTTGATTTAACGTCACTTAAATCGCGTGATGCGCGACTGCTTAGCGGCGGGCAGATGCGACGCACGTCACTAGCCATTGGTGAAGGGATGTCACCAAAGTTATTGTTGTTGGATGAACCAACAGCCACACTTGATATGGCCGCAAAACAACATGTGAAACGACTCATGCAAAGTCAGACAGGGGAAGAAAAAACGATTGTGATGGCTACGCATGACGTGTCGCTCGTGTTTGATTGGGCCAGTCGTGTCATCGTGTTAAATAACGGTCAGATTATTTTCGACGGATTGCCAGAACAATTAGTCGGTGATTATCATGTCTTAAATAAAGCCGGCATTATTTTACCAGAAATCGTAGAATTGTCTCGACGACTCAAATTGCCCTTAATGAAAAACCAACAAATGTTTATCGATTGTTTACAACGAGAGGTGATGTAAATGGATGTGGTAAAAACATTGACAGATAAACTGTCAATCGAACAAGTTAAAATAGAACTTTTAAATACAGCCTATGGCTACCACCATACGTTTTTACAACGCTTAGATCCGCGGACGTTATTCCTTTGGTATTTAGTCTTTGGCGTGGTGCCGTTTTTTATCCACTCAACCCCAGTCTTGATTGGGTTAGCCGCTTTTCTTGTCGTATTAACGATTATGGCGAAAGTAAGCCCGCTCATTATTTTTATTTTAACGCTCGGGTTACTCACCCAAGGTGGGTCTTATCTCATTGTCGGGTTATTTTTCGGTGGAAACGTCACGGCGATGTTGCCACTGTTAAAACTCACCCTAAAATTATCGGTTATCTCGATGGCGAGTATCGTTGTATTTTGTTCCATGTCACCGGAGAAGTTGAGTGATGGGTTGTTAAAAATTGGCGTCCCTGGTCAAGTCTCATTTAGTATTGGTTATGCGTATCGTATGTTGCCGACGTTAGTCGAGGAATACCATCATATCTTTTTATCCTACCGATTACGAGGAAAAAAACCTGCGAAAAAAGGGCTTTTTTATAGCCGGCATCTCTTCTATTATATCAAACTATTAATTAAGTCGTTTTATCCGCTTATGTTGTCTGTAGCGAAACGTTCGCGGACGATGGTCGAAGCACTTGAATCAAAGGGAAGTTTATACGGATTTAACCACCCAAAAGTAAAACAGTTAAAACTGCAACATTTAACTATTAAAAGACGTGATGTGTTGTTCTTTAGCTTAAGTATCAGTTACTTTATCGCCTTGATATGGCTCAGTTAGCTCATGCTTTGGTTACGATCCCATCAACAAACGGATAATGTATGATGCAGTCATATGAGGGACTGAGTAATCTCTATAAGAAGGAAACAGATAATATAAATGATCAAATATTAATGATAAGGACGTGTCCATATGCATATAGATTTTCATAGCCATGTAAAAATATCAAAAAAATCAGCTTTTCATCCGGACTACTTTGAACAAATGATTGAGGAGGCGAAGTTAAACGGACTCGACGCGATTTGTTTAACCGAACATTTTAATACGATTTGTTTCTTTGATGTGTACGATTACTTAGATGCGCATTATCCATATATCGATGACTATTATGAGGTTAAGGGATTTAAAGTCTTTCCTGGGATGGAAGTCGATGTAAAGGAAGGCGGACATACGCTTGTCATTGGTCAACGCCAATCAATTCGAACAATTCGGGAACAGTTAGAGCCTTACACAACAAAAGGTCACTTCCTTTCCATTGATCAATTAAATGAATGGGTAAAGGCAAACAATTGTTTATTTATTGGTGCGCATTTCTACCGTGAATCAACCCCGCTGATTCATTTAACGGATCAACAACTACAGTATTTCGATGCGTTAGATCTAAATGGAAAGGACCTGTTTAGTTATGATATGGCGAATTACCAAGCGAAATTAACTGACGTAGCACATCGGCTAAACTTACCAATCGTTGGCGGAAGTGATACGCATCATTTTCTACAGTACGGGGTCATTTATAATACGCTTCATGACGTCGTTACGATCGAAGCGTTAAAAGACGCGGTCATTAATCATCAGGTGCAAGTGATTATTGATCCAAGTTTACCTGTACGTGTCAAAGGTGCGACAGTGGCTAAGAAATATTTAAAACGTTTAGTCGAAGTCACGGCTTAATATGAATCTAAAAAGACTCACCGGTGACGATGAGTCTTTTTAGTGTATTATTTATTTTCTATATCGGTAGAATATAAGTCGGAGAATGATAAGAGACAGAAAATCTGATGAATTGACATAAAAGTTTGAAAATTCATGCAGTACACGTTATAGTTAAAGAAAAAGGAATGGAGTGAACGTGATGGAGAAAGATTTACGAATCAAGAGTCATGTCTTTGATGAAACAACACGAGCACCAAATCGTGCCATGCTTCGTGCGGTTGGGTTAACCGATCAATCCTTTAAACAACCAATGATAGGTATCGCCAGTACATGGAGCGAAGTTACCCCGTGTAACATTCATTTAAATAGTTTAGCTGAAAAAGCCAAGGAGGGTGTTGTGAAAAATGGTGCGACCGGCATGATTTTCAATTCTATTACGGTCTCTGATGGTATTTCCATGGGGACCCAAGGGATGCGCTTTAGTTTGCCGAGTCGTGATGTGATTGCCGATTCAATTGAAACGGTGATTCAAGCGGAAAATTTAGATGCCTATGTCGCGATTGGTGGCTGTGATAAAAATATACCGGGTTGTATGATGGCGATCAGTCGGACGGACGTACCAGCTGTATTCGTTTATGGCGGTACAATTGCTCCTGGTTATCGAAATGGCGAAAAGTTAGACATTGTCTCTGTTTTTGAAGGGGTTGGCAAACATAATAACGGAGATATTTCAGGTGAAGAATTACACGGCATTGAATGTGCGGCTTGTCCTGGTGCAGGGAGTTGCGGCGGGATGTATACCGCAAATACGATGGCGAGCGCGGTAGAAGCGATGGGGATGAGCCTTCCTGGCAGTTCTTCAAATCCTGCGGAATCAAAAGAAAAGTATGAGGATGTCTTGCGTGCCGGTGAAGCCGTCTATCACTTATTAGAAAAAGGCATTTATCCGAAAGACATTATGACAAAAGAGGCTTTTGAAAATGCGATCACGGTCGTCATGGCACTTGGTGGGTCAACGAATGCGGTCCTACACATACTGGCGATTGCGAATACGATTGATGTCGATATTACGATTGATGATTTTGACCGACTCCAAAAAACAGTCCCA
Organism: Halolactibacillus miurensis; assembly: GCF_900116255.1. Lineage (GTDB taxonomy): Bacteria > Bacillota > Bacilli > Bacillales > Amphibacillaceae > Halolactibacillus > Halolactibacillus miurensis. Next base: position 21,208 of record NZ_FPAI01000007.1, on the reverse strand, counting down.
CACTTAGCTGACTTAAAGCCGAGTGGAAAATATGTCATGGAAGACTTATTTAAAATTGGTGGGGTACCGGCTGTGATGAAGTTATTACTTGAGCATGGTTATCTCCACGGGGATTGTTTAACTGTGACGGGTAAAACATTAAAGGAAAACCTTGAAGATTTTCCGCATTTTGCAGCAGGTCAAGATATTATCCGGCCATTTGAACATCCTTACCGTAAAACGGGACCGCTTGTCATACTTAAAGGTAATTTAGCTCCGCGCGGAGCAGTCGCCAAAGTCTCAGGGGTAAAAGTCACCCACCACCGCGGCCCTGCGCGCGTCTTTGAATCAGAAAAAGCGGCGACTGAGGCGGTGATGAATAATGAGATTAAACCAGGTGATTGTTTAATCATTCGTGGTGTCGGACCAAAAGGCGGACCGGGTATGCCGGAGATGTTGTCGATTTCTGCGATTCTTGTAGGTAAAGGCTTAGGAGAAAAAGTGGCGCTACTCACTGACGGCCGCTTCTCAGGAGGAACACATGGCCTCGTCGTTGGTCATATCGCACCAGAACTCATGGATGGTGGCTTAATTGCGGTCGTTGAAGAGAATGATGAGATTACCATAGATTCCGTTACACAAGAGCTCACCTTACATGTAGATGAAGCAGAGATTGAGCGGCGCTTCGAAAAATGGGAACGACCGCAACTGTATCAGCGCGGGGTTTTAGGTAAATATGCGCATAATGTCAGCTGTAGCTCGTTAGGTGCGGTTACCGATCGATTTCATGATGCGTAACAATAGATAGAATTTAAAAAACATTATAAATAGAATCAGTATAAGAATATCTTGCGGGTGAATCGTCTTAATAGGCGGTTCATCCGCTTTGTTGCGGGCTTTTTTGCTTGTTTAGACAATATAAGAATCCACTGATTTCTTAGTAGAATATGATATTGTGATGTGGAGATGATTCCCCTATACTTTAATTAGACGTTAATTAAAATAATTTATAAAGACGTTGATATGAGAAGGGTTACTATGGTCAATACACACGTTGTGAAGGGAATTATCGGAAAAAAGGATGTGGTTGTAGTAAAAAAGGTATGGTCTTTTTTATAAAAAAATGGTATGCTACTCCTATGGAATCGTTTGCGCACTCAAAGAAATACATCAATAATTAAACGATTACTTTTATTACACGCATAGGGGTGAGAGAATGACAATGTTCAGTAAGAAAAAAGAGACAAAGGAGCACCCAATTCGTTTTTTTAGTAAAGACAAAATGAAAACGAATACAAAAAAGAAAGTGAAAGATCGAAAGTTGATTCATCGTCTGTATGGTTTAATTGCACTCATTGTATTCATTTGTGTAATCGCAGCAGCAGTAATTTTCACGTATTCTTCGAAAGTGGAAGAAGCAAGTCAATCACTTGATCAATCGGCGCGCTTCCAACAACAATTTTCTGATTTAGTCACCGAGCTCAACACAACAAGCATTAAATATTATCAGCTTGTGTCATCAGGCTATGATAAGAATGCGGCAGAAGATGCTGAATCTAGTATCAGTAACGCAAGAGTCATTTTTGATGAACTTAATCAAACCATTCATGAAGATAGTCCGCTACATAATTACTTTGTCAATTTAGATACAGCGATTGCTGATTACCGCAGTATTTATGATGAGAACTTTACGAGTATCTTTGTAGGGGATGAACAAAACCGAATTGCGATGCGAGTGACGCCAGTGATTGAGCGAAACTTGCAAGTGATTGAAAATGTGAATAGCCGCATAGTCGAACAATTGGCATTAGATAGAGAAGCCGTATCAGAAGAAATGGAGTCAGCGCTGCAAACATCAAGTGTCGTTATCATGGTCGCACTAGTCATGTTAATTATCGTCCCTCTTATAAGTCTAACGCTTTTTGCGAGTAGCTTAAAACACGGCGTTCGTTATGTCATGGACCGTATTAAACATTACCATGAAGGCGATCTTACCTTTACACAAGGTCAATCACGTCACGATGAATTTGGCTTAATTGATTTACGATTAAGTGAGATGGGTGAGAGGCTTGACCAGTTAATGAAACGAAGTCAAATGGTTGCAGCTGAAGTGATTGATGTTGTAAAAACAACAGCTACCCAATCGAATAAACAAATGCAAGGAATGGAAGACATTGAACAGATGATGCAAACTTTTAATGAAGAAATGGAAAAACAAGCCGATTCAACCGGGACGATTTCTGCTACAACAGAAGAAGTATCCGCATCAGCTGAAGAGATTCAAACATCCATGCATCACATGAACACACGCTTACAAGAAGTGAAAACAATTTCAAATGATGGAAAAGACTTAATGACAGCATTAGAAAGTACCATGCATGCATTAAGTACACAAACACATTCAACTAAACAACGGATTGATTCGATTGAAAGTAAGTTAGACCACATTACTTCCTTTATTCAAGGGATTGATGATATTGCCGATCAAACGAACCTATTAGCCATTAATGCGTCCATTGAAGCAGCTAAAGCAGGTAAAGAAGGTCGGACCTTTGCGGTTGTGGCAGATGAAATTAGAAAGTTGTCGCAAGGAACAAATACATTTAGTGATCAAACGAAAGAAGTACTGGCGTCCTTACTAGAAGAAGTAGAAGCTGTCGTTAAGACGTTTGAAACATTTGAAGTCCAAACAAATCAAAGTTTGGATCAAACAAAGCAATCCACGGCCTTATTTGAAACAATTGCTGTCGATAATTCGCGCTTAACACAAGAACAATCTGAGATTAATCAGTCGGTTGAACAAATTAACGTGGCGATTGAAGATGTGGCCTCGTCTGTGACAGAACTAGCGAATGGTGCAACCGGTTTGCAAGAGAAGATTAAAGAAGTCACAAATATCATTGAAGATCAAGCCAAACGTCAGCAGGCACTCACAACAAATGTGAATTCATTAGAGTCGACAGCTGGCCGATTAGTCGAATAAAAAAATTAGCATTAGCAATGCGTTAAGCGTTTACAATATTTTTTAACTTTTTTTTAAAAAGGGGTTGTCATTTGTAAGCGTTTAATAGTATAATGAATTTATTGAACGGTGCAAGCGATTTCACAATTTGCGCAAGCGACTGAGGTTGCAAGGATCGTTCAAGCAGGTCACCTGCTTCCGTCATCTAATAAGCTACATACGCAAGCTGCCAAACTTCAGTTTATTAGAAAATCTTTTGAAAACGGTTTAATTCATCGTAAGTAAGGGGAGATAGAGAAGGCAAGGTGACAGGCACACTTATATCACTCATTTTAGAGGGGGAAACACACATGTTAAAAGGTAAATCGTTTTGGTTAACAGCTTTACTTATGTTGGTATTGTCAATGTTTTTAGTCGCTTGTAGTGGCGATGACGAGGCAACAGATGATGGTGGTACAGACACAGGATCAGATTCAGAACAATCAGATACTGAAGGTGAAGGTGACGATGACGCATCATCAGATCTTCCAGAAAAACCCGAATCATTAAAAGTTTGGGTAAACGACGAAGAGCAACAATTAGATGCTTATGATGAAATCTTTGCTCGCTTTACAGATGAGTATGGTATCGAAGTTGAAGTAACACCATACAGCATGCTTGATCAACTAGATGGTATTGGTTTAGATGGTCCGTCTGGTCAAGGTCCAGATCTTTTCTTCCAACCACATGACCGTATGGGAGATATTCACTTACAAGGTGTGGCAGCTGAGTTAGAATTTACTGAAGAACAACAAGCGCAATTATCAGGTTACAATCAAGAAGCGTTCAACGCATTCAACTATGAAGGCATTCAATACGGTATTCCAGCCGTTGTTGAAACATATGCTTTATTCTACAACAAAGCATTAGTTCCAGAACCACCAAAAACAATGGATGACTTAATGACAATTGCACGTGACTTAACAGATGCTTCTAATGATGAATATGGTTTCATGATGAACGCATTAGACTTCTACTTCACCTATCCATTCTTAACTGGTGACGGTGGTTACATCTTCGCACAAGATGATAACGGTAACTACGATCCATCTGATATTGGCTTAAACAATGAAGGTGCAGTAGCTGGTGCAGAAACAATCCAATCATGGTTTGAAGAAGGTCTTATCCCACAAGGTGCTGACTTAGACGTTATTAACGGTCTATTCATGGATGGTAAAGTCGGTATGGTTGTTAACGGACCATGGGCTATTCCTGATTACCAAGGTGCTTTAGGCGATGACTTAGGTATCGCAATCTTACCAGAAGTCAATGGCGAAGTATTAAATTCATTCTCTGGTAACAAAGGTTGGTTAGTATCTTATTACACTGAGAACCAACATTGGGCAACTGAATTAGCATTATTTGCAACAAACGCTGACAGCTCAGCAACTTACTTTGAAGTCGCTGGTGAACTTCCAGGACACACAGAAGTTGAAATTGATAATGAATTAATGGCAGCGATCTTTGATCAAACGCAATATGCTCACCCAATGCCAAACATTCCTGAAATGTCTAAAGTTTGGGAACCAATTGCAGATGCTTTAACATTTATTTCTCAAGGTGAAGACCCACAAGAAGTACTTGATGAAGCTGTAGAATTACTAAAAGAAGATATTGCATTAATGCAACAATAAGTTAGAGTGAGAGGGATTGAGTTCTAACGCTCAATCCCCTTTACTTTTACTGAGGAGGGAAAGGCTAAATGGCTATAAACAATAAACAGACCGAAGCTACAACACAGACAAAACATAACCCTACACTTGCAGCACTTCTATCGATCATTCCTGGCCTTGGTCAAATGTATAATAAACGTTTTATCAAAGGCTCTGTTATCTTCGTCCTCTTCGCAGCATTTATGATTGCGATGTTTGATTTCCTATCTAGTGGCGTGACAGGTCTTGTTACTTTAGGGGTAGAAGAACGTGTTGATGATTCACGGGTATTTTTAAGTGAAGGTATTCTATCGCTCATCTTTATTACATTCTTTGCGACTTTCTATGTATTGAACATTCTTGATGCGCGAAGTGATGCAAAGAAACTACAAATGGGCTGGAAAGTTCCTGGAGTGGTAGAAGGATTTAGAAATGCTTGGGATACAGGCTTCCCGTACTTACTCGTAGGACCTGGTTTATTCTTACTTATTTTCGTCGTGCTGTTCCCACTATTATTTATGGGATTCTTAGCATTCACAAACTACTCGCTGTATAACGCACCACCTCGTGCTTTACTTGAATGGGTAGGATTTAAAAACTTTATTGATCTCTTTACAATTACAGAACTACGTGGCACATTCCTTAATGTATTATCTTGGACATTGATTTGGACGTTTATGGCAACGACATTATCGATTGCACTGGCAATGTTCTTATCAATCCTTGTGAATGATCCGCGCCTTAAATTTAAACGTTTAATCCGTACAGTCTTTATTTTACCTTGGGCCGTACCGGGATTCGTCACAATTATTATTTTTACCGCACTCTTTAATGATAACTTTGGTGCGATAAATGCCGACATTATCCAACCGCTATTTGGTACAGCGATACCATGGCTCACAGAAGCCAATTGGACAAAAGTTGCCTTGATCATGATTCAAGTCTGGCTTGGTTTCCCATTTGTTTTTGCCTTATTCACAGGGGTCTTACAAGGAATTTCGAGCGACTGGTATGAAGCAGCGGATATGGACGGTGCGACGCGTTGGCAAAAATTCAAGTTCATTACGTTCCCACACTTGATGTTTGCGACCGGTCCACTCTTGATCACGCAATTCACCTTTAACTTTAACAACTTTAATATCATTTACCTCTTTAATGGTGGTGGTCCACCAGTACGTGGCCAATCTGCCGGTGGTACAGATATTTTAATTTCCTGGATTTATAACTTAACCTTTACGAACTCACAGTACAGTTTAGCGGCTGCGATTTCTATTATTTTAGGTATTATTGTAGCGACATTCGCATTCTTCCAATTCCGTCGCTCAAGCTCGTTTAAAGAGGAGGGACAATACTGATGGCTAGTCAACCAATGAGTAGAAAAACAAAAAATACCCTAGAATTAGTCGTGATGTATGCGGTGATTGCCGTTATGTTTGTGATCATCATTTACCCACTTCTCTGGGCATTAGGTATGTCACTTAATCCAAGTTCTAACCTTTATGGTGCCTCTCTTATTCCTGAAAATTGGAGCTTCGTTCACTATGAATGGCTCTTTACCAATCCACGTAGTAATTATTTAACGTGGTATAAAAACACACTGATTGTTTCTTTATCAGTGGCATCGGTCGGTACACTGCTTGTCAGCTTTACCGCTTATGCTTTCAGTCGTTATCGTTTTAAAGGGCGTACGTATGGTTTATATGCCTTTCTTTTACTACAAATGTTCCCAGTATTGATGGCGATGGTGGCGTTATACATCTTGCTTAATACAATCGGTTTACTTGATAGCTTACTTGGCCTGATTATCATTTATATTGGTGGTAATATTCCAATGAATGCTTTCCTAGTTAAAGGTTACTTTGATACGTTACCGAAAGAGTTAGATGAATCAGCTAAAATGGATGGTGCCGGTCACTTTAGAATCTTCTTCCAGATTCTATTACCACTTGCGAAGCCAATCCTTGCGGTTGTGGCGCTGTTTAACTTTATGAATCCATTTATGGACTTCATTTTACCACGTATTATTTTACGTAGCCCTGAGAACTACACATTAGCACTTGGTCTGTTTAACTTCGTTAATGACCAGTTCTCAAACAACTTCACGCGTTTTGCGGCTGGGGCGATATTAATCGCCGTACCAATTGCGACTGTGTATCTGTTCTTACAGAAATACTTGATTTCTGGTCTATCAGCCGGGGCAACAAAAGGTTAATAGATGTTTATCAAAAGTCATCAGACCTTGTCTGGTGGCTTTTTTGATCATAATCTAAAAGCTTCTTAAACGTGATTCTATCAATGGACATAAATACGTTAGAAATTAACAAGCAGGCAGGGCCACTAATGGCTCTGCCTGTTTAACTGATTTAACTATAACGGCCAACGGTGATTTGGTTATAGACTTCATCAATCAGCTTTTCTTTTGTATTTGGATGAAACAACTTTGCGATACTGATTCTTTTACTAGAGTGATAATCTAATGTATTTTCTTGCATCTTTTGGTCTAAGTACGGCAACATAAATTGATCAATCGGTAAGTAGGCAAGCGTATAGGTCGTGTCTTTTTTTAATTCAATGTAGATTCCCGTTAACTCGGTAAAGATAAAGGGATGGTACTCGAAACGTAAATGAATGTCCTTGCGCTGCATGTTTTTAATAGCTTTCACATGCGTCGTTTGATTATAGAAGTATACGACTTGTTCGAAAGAATAATACAACTCATCCAGTGATTGATGTAAAGCTTTAAGTTTGATTTTTGCGAACAGCACCATCGCAAATTGATAAGCCTTGCGGCTTGTCAACCACAACAGGATAAACGGAATCATAAATAGTAAATAATCATTCATCGACTTCTCCCCCCTTGATAGAGGACCACTTTATTTTTACCGGATTTTTTTGCTTCATAGAGCGCTTCGTCACTTGTCTTTAAAATGGCGTGTTCTGTTAAGTCATGAATAAAATCGGTATGAGAGACACCTAAACTAATCGTCAAGTGGCCTCCGGGTTGTGTGTGTTGTTCAGGGAAAGGTTCGGCCAAGACAGCTAACCGAATCCGATCAGCTATGTCATAAGCTTCTTCAGGCGTCACATTCATCAAAATAACTGAAAACTCTTCCCCGCCAAAGCGATAGCTTTGGTCGGTTTTTCGCATGTGACTTTTCAGTAAAGTCGCCAACTGTTCTAAAGCCACGTTGCCCAACAAGTGGCCGTTTGTATCATTGTAGTGTTTAAAGTAATCAATATCGATCATGACGACCGCAAATTGCGGATCTTTTTCTGAGAAGATGTGCGTCAAATCGTTTTTTAAAGCGCGTTGGTTTTTTAACTTAGTGAGGCCATCAGTCACGGACATCGTCTTAATATGCTGGTACATATTCAATTGATGAATCGAAATAGCCGTTTGTAAGGCAAGTGGCATTAAGTTATCAATTTCTTCAGGTGTTATTTTTTTATGTGTGACGGGATTATCAATCAGTAAAATGCCAATCTTTTTATTTTGGTAAACCATCGGTACGATCAAGACCTCATCCATATGAAAGTAGTCGCTGAGCTCGTTTAGAATAGTATCATTAACATCTTTCACATTGATTAAACGATCTTTACCATCTCGAAGCGCTTGATAAAAAATCGATGAAGGCCTAAAGTCGAAGGACAAGGATGATACGAGTTCATTTAACTCAGGATCAATATGTTCTTCATCCATACGTTCCAAGAGATCAGTCAATTTGTATTTTTTTACCGCAATTTCATTCCATTTCTCAAAGCCATCCTTGCCCCTTACGGGACCAATGCCCATCATTCCATGAATGTGATTAGACAGATGATCATTCAAAAATACGAGACAACGATTAAAACCTAGACCGTGTCCGGCAGTGATTGTCGTGACGATGATATGTAATAACCGGTCAAGTTCATCCGTTTGCTGGATAGCTGCCGATATTTCTTTCATAATCGTCAGTTGTTTCGTGTTTTGGTACATCTTTTGTTTCCAATCAGATAGTTGATTAAAATGATGAATGCCCCGAGTGCCAATAATATAAATGGTTATATTAGTAAGGATAAGAAGCCCAAAGAGTGTCACAGATGGTGTGAAGTATAAAAAATGCCGAATAAGAACAACCGCGCTTGAAATAATCAATCCGTTCGCGTGAAGTGAATACATACCCGTCATTAAATAAAGCACAACGAGTAGGTAATATTCATCTAATAGATGACTTTGAAATGATAAAAAACTGAAGGTGAAAAACAGAAAGACAAGCAAACGATTGCGTTTTTCGTTTAAAAAGAAACGAATCACATTTAGTGCAATCGATACAATAGACATAATAACAATCCATTCAATCAATTCAGACAATATCACCCCTCCTTTTTATATAGTCCTATTATAACAGGTTTTGTAATCGCTGTCTTTCTTTTTAACTATTCAAAAATTATCGCTTGCCAAGATTATCAAAAACATGTACACTTATCTTTGTAAGCGATTGCATAACTGTCACGCCTAAGGTTGTGCAATTTTTTCGCAACATCTTTGCAATCGTTTGCACAAAATGAATAAGGAGGGAACCACATCTTGTAAGAGGTCTTTAAATTATCACACATTTGAAAGGATGATTATGTTGAAGAAAAGGACGTTACGACCGATTGTGGCTCAGTTTTTTGTTTGGCTCTTATTATTTAGTACGATATTCTCGAGTTTACCGCTTACGGCTTTTGCGGAAACTGACACCGAAACAATAGGGGAAGATACATTCCGTGTGTTCTATGAACATACAGGGGAACCTGATGATACACTATACTTATGGCATTGGGGAGGGGCAGCTGAACCTGAAGGGTCGTTTCCTAATGGTCAAGTCTTTGAACCAATCGAAGATGAACAATTTACGCACTATGCCGATGTCCCGTTAAAAGAAGAGGCAACGGATGTTGGTTTCTTAATTGCGGCTTCTAAAGATGAAAAATTATCAGGAGACATTAATCTTGATCTAATCTCACCGGATATGGATCATGTTTTTGTCACCTCAGATGGTCAAGCTCATCTAGCTAAACCTGTTTCTTTTGATACGCCGACTGTTCGTGTGCATTTTAAAGAAACAGACGGAAATTTTGCGGAACCTGGACTTTGGTTCTGGGGCGATTCACCAGCAGCATTAGGAAGTGACGCTGCTTGGCCAACTGATGCTTATAGTTTTACTAGTGAGAATATGTCACCTTATGGCTATTATGTCGATGTTCCACTAAATGAAGGTGCCAAATATCTGGGAGGATTGATTGTAGAAAAAGTCGATGGCAAAAGTCAATCAGGCGATATGACGTTTGATGAGCTAGAGACATACAATCAAATCTTTATTAAAGAAGGGGTAGAAGAAGCGTTTAACAACCCTTACTATGTTTCTAGTGAACCAGAATCAACGACACCAGATGAGACAGAAGGCACAGAAGACATTACGGTTTCAGGAGAAGTGTCTAGAAGTTTTCATTACGATGAACATGCGTTACTTGAATTAACGATTAATAATAACTCAGACGTTGGAATTTCATCGATTCGCGTGGATGTATCGGCGTTAGGGATTGATGTCCCGTTAGAAATCGATCCGACATTACAAGCTGTTACGTTATCGGTTAGTCGTGAGGTTACACCGGGGGAGAAAGTCATTCCAGTGACGGCTATTGATGAAAATGGTGGCACCTATAAGACAGAGGTTACGGCAACAGTCGTTGAGAAAACAAGTGATGATCGCGACTGGGATGAGTCCGTCATTTACTTTATGTTGACGGATCGTTTTAATGATGGTGATCCATCAAATAATAACCCTTACGACTTAGATTATGAGAGTGCACATAACCCACGCGGGACTTATCAAGGTGGGGATTTTAAAGGCGTTACCGAAAAATTAGATTATTTAGATGAGCTTGGCGTGAATACCATTTGGATTACACCAATCGTTGAGAACGTTGGTCATGATGTCGAAGCTAAGTCCGATGATGGCTCTTACTATGCGTATCATGGTTATTGGGCTAAAGATTTCGAAGCGTTAAATCCGCATCTTGGAACGATGGATGAGTTTCATACGTTAATTGATGAAGCAGCCGCTCGCGATATCGATATCATGGTGGACGTTGTCTTAAATCACGCCGGTTACGGTATGAATGCGACGTTAGATGGAACTGAACCAGAAGGCCACCCGACTGAAGCAGATATCGCGCGTTTTGACGGGATGCTGAGAGAATCAGGTGGGGCTGGTGACTTAGAGATGTCACTATCTGGCTTACCTGACTTTAAGACAGAAGAACAAGCGGTACGCGAACAACTCGTTGATTGGCAAACCGCCTGGGTTGAAAAATCAACAACACCAAACGGAAACCGTATTGCGGCTTACCGTGTGGATACAGTGAAACACGTCGAACAAACTACGTGGCAACATTTCAAAAATGAACTTGTCAAGATTGACCCAGCGTTTCGTTTAATTGGCGAGCATTGGGGGGCGAATTTCAATGAAGATGGCGGTCATTTCTATGACGGCACGATGGATGCCTTGCTTGATTTTGGCTTTAAAACATTAGCGCAATCACTCGCAAATGGAAATGTCGAAAGAGCCAATGAACAACTCGTCTTGCGTAACCAGGCCTTAAACAGCGTGCATACACTAGGGCAGTTTTTAGGTAGTCATGATGAAGATGGTTTCCTTCATAGCCTTGGTGGAGATGAAGCGAAATACAAAGTGGCAGTAAGTACGCAACTTACCGCAAAAGGGCAACCGGTCATTTATTACGGGGAAGAATTAGGTCAAACAGGTGCGAATAATTGGCCAGTGTATGATAACCGTTACGATTTTGACTGGGAGGATGTAGAGGGTAATGATCTTCATGCCCATTATGAGACGTTACTTGATTTTAGAGCACAATTTAGTGACGTATTAAGTAAAGGTGAGCGTGAAACATTAATCGCAGATGATGACTTAAGTCAACTTGTCGTCAAACGCGCTTATGACGGTGAAGCTGTTTACTTAGCGTTTAACCCAAGTGCTGAAAGTCAAGAGATTACTTTAAAAGCATCAAATGAAGTAGTTAAAGTAACCGATCATTATTCAGACGCCTCATATGAAACAGAAACAACAGATGATGAACATATGATAACCATCACCGTACCAGCCGCCGCAGACGGTGGGACAGCGCTACTTCAGGTGGAAGGTGGTGACTTACTTTCTACACATACCACACCAGATGAACCTACAGAAGAAGTCGCACCGGTAGAGGAGGGGTCTTTTCGGCTTCACTTCCGTGGTCTTGATACTAGTCGTCTTAGTGAGCTTGGTCTTTGGGTTTGGGAAGATGTTGAAAGCGCGTCGGAAAACTGGCCGGTAGGAGCTACGTCATTTTCAGAAGCCGTTCAAACAGATTATGGTTATTATTTAGATATCCCGATTATTGAGGATGCCAAACAAATTGGCTTTTTAATCAATGATACAGCTGGTGCGAATGTAACCGATAATATGTTTGTTGATATTTTAAGTCCTGATATGAATGAAGCATGGGTGACAGAAGATGAACAAGTGTATCCCTACGAGCCATTAGAAAATGAAAACGTCATTCGAGTGAATTACACGCGAGACGACAATAATTATGTTGGTTGGGCCCTATGGACATGGGGTGACGTTGTGGCTGCCACAGGAAACTGGCCAAGTGGGGCACATGACTTCGAACAAGGTAAATACGGTGCTTTCTTTGATTTACCGGTGAAGGAAAATGCTAGTCTCATCCAATTTTTGACCTTAAATAAAAATAGCGGTGATCAGTCGGGTGATTTGTCTTATTCGATGGACGGTGCGACGCAAATCTTCTTAAGAGCAGGAGATGAGCAAGTTTACACCAACCCTTACTTTGTGACTGAAGAAGGTTTAACCGGTGCAGAACTCATCGGTCTTGATACGATTGAATTGACTTATAGTGCCATTGGCGACTGGTCAATAGACGATGTGAAAAACGATATTGACGTAACAACACAAGGAGGTGACGCTGTCGTGATTGATGATGCATCGATTGATCCTACCAACAATAAAATCAAGCTTACCGGTACGTTTACAACAGAAGACGCGCCTTATACTGTGCGTCACTTAGGACGTGAGGTACAAGCAAAAGCAGGATGGAAATTAAAAGATAACCTTTATGGTTATGACGGAGACTTAGGTTTAGTAGATGTAACGGATACATCCGCAATAATAAAGGTTTGGTCACCTTCAGCTGATACAGTTGATCTTGTCCTTTATGATTCAGACACACCAACCGATGTGATTGGTGAGTACGCGATGACACGTGGAGATAAAGGGATATATACCATAACGTTAGATAAAGCTTTAACCGGACTTGACAGTCCAAAAGGTTATTACTATCACTTTAAGATCACACGTGGTGATGATAGCGTCTTGGCCCTTGACCCGTATGCAAAATCAATGGCGCAGTGGACCAGTGACGATCATGATGATGCGGTTGGTAAAGCCGCGATTGTTGATGTCACTGAGATTGGTCCAGACCTTGACTACGCAACGATTGATGGGTTTAATCACCGCGAAGATGCGATTATTTATGAAGTGCACGTGCGTGACTTTACGAGTGATCCGTCATTAGAAGGTGAACTCGATCATGAGTTTGGTACATTTAGTGCCTTTTCAGAAAAGTTAGATTACATTGAATCACTCGGTGTGACACATATTCAACTATTACCTGTCATGAGTTATTTCTTTAGCGATGAATTTAATAAAAATGAACGCTTACTTGATTATTCATCCACAGATAATAACTACAATTGGGGTTATGACCCACATAGTTACTTCTCACTGACCGGTATGTACTCAGAGGACCCGAGTGACCCAGCCAAACGCATCGAGGAATTTAAAAACTTAATCAAAGAAATCCATGACCGTGATATGGGCGTTATTTTAGACGTTGTTTATAACCATACGGCACGCGTGCATATCTTTGAAGATTTAGAGCCGAATTACTATCATTTTATGGATAAAGACGGCGAAGCAAAAACAAGTTTTGGTGGTGGGCGTTTAGGGACGACACACCAAATGGCGCGCAGAGTCTTAGTTGATTCAATTAAATATTGGGTCGATGAATTTAAAGTCGATGGTTTCCGCTTTGATATGATGGGGGACCATGATGCTGAATCTATTCAAACCGCTTATGATGAAGCAAAAGCACTGAATCCAAATATCATCATGATTGGTGAAGGTTGGCGCACATTCGCAGGTGACGATCAAGACCCTGACGTACAACCAGCGGACCAAGACTGGATGAAAGATACAGATAGTGTCGCCTCATTCTCAGATGAATTTAGAAATGAGCTGAAGAGTGGGTTTGGTAGCGAAGGACAGCCACGCTTCTTAACGGGTGGGGCAAGAGATATTGATGTGATTTTCAATAATATTATTGCCAATCCGGGTAACTTTGAAGCGGATGACCCAGGTGATGTGGTGCCTTATATCGCAGCACATGATAACTTAACCCTTCATGACGTTATCGCACAATCGATTAAAAAAGACCCGATAGATTTTGAAGAAGAAATCCACCAACGGATTCGAATCGGTAACTTAATGGTGCTGACGAGTCAAGGGACACCGTTTATTCATGCCGGACAAGAATTTGGTCGGACGAAACAATTTAGAGACCCAGATTATATTGAACCAGTAGCAGAAGCCCCATATAAATCAACGTATATGGAATCAGCAGATGGGACACCATTTGAATATCCGTACTTTATTCATGATTCATATGATTCAACGGATATCATTAACCGAATTGATTGGGAGAAAGCAACGAATGAAGAAGCCTATCCTATTCAAACGCAAACACGCGCGTATACGACCGGATTAATTAAACTCCGTCGTTCAACGGATGCGTTCAGTAAAGAAACGATGGAAGAAGTGGCAGAGAGTGTGTCATTAATTGAAGCACCAGAAATTAAAGCACAAGACTTAGTCATTGCCTATGAAGCAAAAGCGTCAACAGGTGAAAGCTACCACGTCTTCATAAATGCTGATGATACCGCACGTGAACTTTCTGTTGGCACTGATTACACAACAGAAAACGTCATTGTTGATCAGAAAACAGCAGGTACCGAAGCCATTGATGACCCAACAGGTGTCACATTGACGTCAACATCCTTAACGATTGATCCGCTCACGGCGATCATTATTCGTGTAGGTGAGCCAAGTGAGGAAGACGATTCAAATGTTCCTGGTGACAATGATGAAGATACAGATAGTGATGAAGAAGTAGATGAGATCACAGAAGATGATGTGGTGATTGATGAAGAAACCAATCTACCAGTGATTGTAGTGAAAGATCATTCGTCCGCTAAATTATCACTAGACGTATTGAAAAAGTTACCAGAAAAAGCCCAGTTAAAAATACAGGCAAAAGATAAGTTAGTCATGATGAACTTCCCGCTTGATAACGTATTAAAACGTGCGCTTGATTCGAATAAAGCTGTCACAATACACGTGAATCAGAAGTCGAAAGCTAACTTTAAAGAACCGACTGGTGTAAGAGTATTAACGGCTCTTTATGATTTCCAAGTATTTATTGGAGAAGAGCGATTGGATGATACATTTGATACGCCAGTAGAAGTACGTTTTACTGTTGATCCATCGGCCATTACCAATAGCGATCACCTTCGTGTGGTTTATGTGAAGGAAGACGGTACACTCACTTACTATCCAATCGACAGTTACAATAAAGAAACTGGAGAAGTTGTTGTGTTACTCCATCACTTTAGTGATTACGTCATTGCAGAAGTAGACCCTTCAGTAGATGATGAACCAGTTGATGAACCAGAAACAGGCACACCAGACGATCCGACAGATACGCCAGCGGATGACTCTGATGCAAATACTGACGACCCAGCAACAGGTAGTGACTCAAGTGAAGGTGATCAAACGAGTCAAGAATTATCAACAAATGGTGATTCGTTACCAAAAACTGCAACGAATATCTATCTGTTCGTGATGCTTGGGGTTATCTTAAGCTTGCTTTCAGCGACGGTGTTACTCTTTAAAAAAGAAGCATCAAATAGCTAATCTTTATTAATATAGACATGATCAAACATGTTAGGCCACTAGACAAGATGACAACGTCTAGTGGCCTTTTAATGCAAACAAATAAAAATATAAACGACGAGACACAAAGAAAAGACACGCCACAATCGACGTGTCTTTCTTTGTCCCCCTTATGGGACGGTGCGGAAAATTTGTCTTATTCGACTTGCTTGTTACTTGTTCATCTTACCAAACATTTACTTCCTGACGTGCTAACCCGTCGTACTTGAAGCTTAGTTTGTAACCGTCTTGCTTACTGACACTTGCTTGTCGAAATGCTTCACTACATCCGATTCACGAGCCTTAAAACGGTTAGTCACGTGCACTTTCACGAAAAAATCGTACACTTTCTCTTACATAGCTCTTTGACTCCTGTTACGTCATCTCAATTGCTACGTTCCTGACGAGTTGTTGACGCCAGTTCTTGCGCAAATTTTCCGCCAAGGCTGTGCAGCTCATACCGCACCATTTAGTAAGTCAACATAATAACCTTTCGTATTGGCTTACCATGTTGATCAAGCGCTGGAGTTACCGTTCGTAACGTGAGGTCTTAATCATAATGGGTGGTATATTTGCCTTGTACTTATCTATTCCCGGTTTAACAAATATTAAACACTTTTTTAAAAAACTTTTAAAAAAATTAAAAATCATTTAAAAAATAGCGACGGATCACTTTAAACGTAAAGACCGTTCTCAAAAAACAGTGAATCTCTGATATAATAGCTAATAGAATATTAAAAAGGAGCACATTATGACTGAAAAATTATTAATAATCGATGGCTTTAATCTGTTAAGTAGAGGCTATTTTGCGACCGCATTCAATAAGGAACCAGATGAGTTACCGACCAATAGTCAAGGGCTATATATGAACGGCATTCGTGTATTTATTCAAAAATTATATCAACTGATTGAGAAACATGACTTCAGTCATGTAGCGATTTGTTGGGACGTGAAACGAGATGATACCTCGCGTCGACAAGAGTATCAAGCCTATAAAGCCAACCGAGCGGCCTTGCCAGAGCCACTCATCCAACAATATGAATCGCTCGTCTTTCTATTGACCAATTTAGGCTTTACACAATTGACCATTCCACCTTATGAAGCTGACGATGTGATTGGCGCTTTAACTGTCAAGTGGCAACAAGAAACTAATGGTCATAGCTATATGTATAGTAACGATCATGATTTACTTCAGCTTTTATCTGCCCAAACGACACAAATTATCGCAAAAAATAAAGAGGAGCTTATGTTCACAGAAACCGTCTTTACTAATCAATATGCGATCAAACCATCCCAATGGATTGATGTGAAGGCCTTACTCGGTGATAAAGGCGATAACGTACCGGGTGTCCATGGCATTGGTGAAAAATCAGCCTTACCGCTTATTCAAATGTATGATTCCGTTGAAGGGGTCTATCAATCCCTTGATCAACTTGATCCTAAGTTTAATCGATACAAGAAAAAATTAATCGCCGGTGAAGCGGATGCCTATTTAAGTAAGAAACTCGTCACTATTGAAACGGACTTAACAGAGGTGCATGCTTTAGATGTAGCGACATTATTTAATCGCACCCGTCGAGATTTACAATTGAAAGCATTGAATGATTTTGAATTAAAAATTCGTGGCCTTTACTTATAATGCCTAGATGGTAGAGGTTAAAGTGTTTACGCTGCAATCGATGACGCCATTCACTTTTAGTATAAGCAGGCCATTGCTTAAGGCTTAAGCAGTGGCCTGCTTATTTGTTTCGTTATATAATATGGGGTGAGAGTCGGGTCACTGTCGATTACATGACATTAAATCGTCCACCGATCGGAGAGGATGGCAAGTAAATAAGTGTAGCCGCTTATTTTAGCTGAGCAAGCATCTTCTCGCTAAGGGGACCATTTTTCCTTTAAAGTAACTCAATGTGTGAGGTGATGTCACTTATAAGTTCATCTACGCGTTCTTCTGGTGTTGGTAACAGTTGAACGAGTGACTTCTCGGTATAAGAAAATACGTCACGGGTTGGGTGTGGTTTGGCGATACTTTCTAAAGATGCGGATCCGCCGGTAGTTAAGCTAAGCGATAACACTAGGATGCCTATTTTTAACATCATTATCACGCCTCCTCCAGTGGTGAATGTCTGTCTTTATACATAGAATTCCTTTTAAGTTATCATCTTAAACATATGTGAGGTTTTGTTGAAAAGCCGAACGTGTTATAATTGACTTACTGATAGAAAAAGAGAAAACGTTTACTTTTAATAAGAGAATGAGTAAACGATAAGTGAAAGAAGGGATTCGTTTGGCGTTACTTTATTTACTGATTGGTCTTGGGGCGACGATTATTGGCTCACTTGCTGGATTTGGCGGGGGCATACTTATTAAGCCCATCTTAGACTTTTTAGGGCATTATGATTTAAAAACCATTGGCTTTTTATCAGCGTCAACAGTCTTTGCGATGGCTGTCGTGTCAGTGTATACGAGACGACGAATGTTAAAAGAGATGCGGTTAGATCACGCGATTTTACTTGCGACTGGCTCTATTTTAGGTGGATTATTTGGTAAAGGGATTTTCCGTACCTTTAGTCATCTGCCTTGGATTGGGATGGCGCAGACGGGCGCGTTGATTGTGATCTTCTCTCTTGTATTGTATTATGTCAATCATAAACATCAGTTTAAACAGTTTCACATCGAGAGCCGTCTGATGGTGCTCATTATTGGTCTAATATTAGGTCTAATGGCATCTTTTTTAGATATCGGCGGTGGGCCGCATAACGTTGCTATCTTAAGTTTATTATTTGCGTTTGATACAAAAAAGGCAGGATTTTATTCAATCTTCATTATTTTCTTTAGTCAGCTCGCCTCCCTCGTCAGTACCGTTGTCTCAGGTAATCTCTCAACAATGGATTTATCGATGCTTCTGTTTATGGTTCTTGGCGGAATAAGTGGGGGTGTGATTGGGTCAAGATTAGCGAAGTTTTTACCAATTGAAACGGTGGAAAAAGTATTTAATGTGACCATCTTCTTATTAATTTTACTAAATATTTATAATTTTATTCAGTACATGGCATGAATGCCGTGTTTATAAGTCCAAAGTAAGTATAGCGCTAAATAGAAGTAGACTATTTCATCGTGTAATTGCATAAAAAACGGGTATAGTAACCATTAAAGACATACATAAAGGAAGTGACAACATGAAACAAATAGACATGATTGATATTTTCGATTTGAATTTACCAGAACGTACGGCGTCTTACTATTTGCCAGGTGAGGCTCCCACTTTGATTGAAACAAGTGCTGCGCCATCGATTCCTTTTTTACTACAAGGACTAGACCGACGTAATATCGACCGGGCATCTATAAAATACGTCATTGTCACCCATATCCACTTAGATCATGCGGGAGGTGTGGGGTTATTGATCGAATCACTACCAAATGCGACGGTGATTGTCCATCCACGTGGTTTGCGCCACTTAATTGATCCAACCCGATTGATTGAAAGTGCCAAAACGGTCTATGGCGACCAGTTTGATGCCTTATTTGATCCGATTAAACCTGTACCAGAAAACCGTATTCGTTCAGTAGAAGAAAAAGAGACACTCAAAATTGGTGAAAACCGAACCTTAACGTTTTATGATACACCCGGACATAGTAACCATCATTTAACGATTCATGATTCACTAACAAACAGTATTTTTACTGGTGACACACTTGGCACACTCTATCCAACGCGTTTTACTGGGGGTAGTGAACTCATCTTACCTTCAACGTCACCGACACAATTTGATCCTAATGCGATGATGACATCGATGAAGCGGATGCGGGAATTAGCTCCGGACCGGATTTACTTTGGTCACTACGGTTACAGCGATGAACCAGATCATGTGTATCATTCGTTATCTGAATGGTTGAACCGGTTTATCAGGATCAGTGAATGGATTTACGATAAACACAAGGATGAGCCTGATGAACGAATCATAGAGTGGATCGCAGAAGCGTTATTTAATAAAGTTGAAACAGAAAGTTACATTTTAGATCCAGGCATTTTTGATTATTTGACGCATGATTTAGACGTATCAAGTCAAGGATTGGTCCATTATTACCGAAAAAGCGGGCGATAACAATGGTTTACACATTAACTTATGAGTATCATATTGGTCATCATACGCTTAGAATGACGTCTGATTGGTGTGAGCTTGACGAAGCGGTGCTTTATTTTGAGCGGTTGATGTCACATAAAGGCTATCACAACATTCAAGCCATCGATGAATCTGATAGCGTGTATACGCTAAAGCAGTTGCAAAAAGAACAGGAAAGTGATAGACAATCCATTCATCACTTAACCCTTTACTTTGATGCGAGTTTTGATCAACAGTCAAAACTGAGTGGGCTTGGGGTTGTGTTGACGTATGATGTTGGTGACAAAAAAATAAGTCAGCGAAAAAATCTTGATACAGCTAGCGCAAAAACAGTCAATGAAGCCGAATATTATAGTCTGTTTCACGGATTGGAACAATTAAAACAATTGGATTTCCCACCACAGTCGATTGAGATTTATGGCGATAGTTTGGTAGTCATTAACCAATTAAAAGGTGAGTGGCCAGTATTTGATGAGACGTTAGCGAAGTGGGCAGATGACGTGGAAGCTTTACTAAAATCATTAAATCTCATACCTGTCTTTCATCATATTGACCGTCAGGATAATAAACAAGCCGATCGCCTTGCCTCACAAGCGCTCGCAGGGACACTTGTCGATGCGACGCGTGACATAGAAGGAGATGAGTAAATGAAGTTTGGCATGCGAAAACCAAGCTTAAAAAAACGACTCAGCGCCCGGACGTCAATTAAACGACAAATCGTCCATCGCGGCAAAGTTAAAATGCCAAAAGGCTATGGCTGGGTTAGAAACCCGAAAAAGTATGCCTACAACAAAGTCTACAACAAAACGAGTTTTGATCTGTTTAAACTGTTGAAAAAATTATTCAAATGATCAAGAGCATCTTTACCTGTCGTGGGTAAAGGTGTTCTTTTTGTATAGATTATTAAAAAAATCACATAAAAAGTGAGCTCCAAAATCAAATAAGGTTGAGTATCGCGTTAAATAGATGCTTGAAACGGCTTTGAAATTCGATAATAACCGACGTTCACTGACTTGATGAGACTGGCAGAACGCTATATGCTGTAGGTACCTAATTAGGCAGGAACCGTATTGCTGTTGACAGTAACAATGACAAAAAGAATTAAAAAGATGATAGAAGTAAACGATAGCGAAAGTAGGTAGCAAACATTCACGTTCAAAATCCACACGATAAACGCTTTAAAGAAACGTTTCGTCATAAAGATGTGACAAAGGATTTCGTGACGTATTATTTACCGGCTCATATTGTTGAACAGATTGATGTAAATACACTTGAGCCGCAAAAAGACAGTTTTATCACGCAAGATTTAAAGGAAGTTTTTTCTGATCTATTGTTTAAAGTTAATATTCATGATGAAGA
>NZ_FPAI01000042.1 GCF_900116255.1 Halolactibacillus miurensis | reverse complement strand
GTTACTTACCATTATACAAGACTTGGGGAGGTACTTCCTTTTTTATGCTTCAAAACCATTGGGCCGCAAGGCCTCAGAATTATGAAATTCATTCAATTATAAGAAATTTTAATCATTAAAAGGCTCTCAAAATGAGAGCCTTTTAATGATTTTATTGATTATTGGATTTTTAGATAACTATGATTTGTTCCAGAGCTGATCCAGTATTCACTGTTATTATAATTGATTTTATACCATTCATTAAGTGTAACAGGAGAATCATCTTCTTTAAGTACCATAGTAACCAAAGAGCCATTACTTAAGCTACCAACAACTTTACTACTTGTAGTTGGATTTTCTCTGACGTTTAATCCTGAAGCAGTAACTTGAGCAACATTCTTAAGTTTTATATAGTCTTCAGTAACCCATCCAGTGTGTCCGTTTAATTTCGCCTCATACCAACCTTGATTATTTGTACTGAGGATGATCAGCTCAGTACCTATATTGGCGATTGTTGCTATAATAGTATTATTTGATACAGTAGATGGTTCTGATCTAAATCTTACGTTTGTACCAGTAGTAACGCCAATTGCACCTACAGGATAACTAGAATTGTTCTTAGGAGGTGTTGATCCTTGATAGCCAGGCTGATTAATAAATTTCGGTACATCATAAATTAGCACATAACTAGACAAAGTATTATAAATACGCTGGATACGGGCTGTAGGAATTTGAGCCCATGCAACATGTGTTGCGTATTGATGAACACCAGGATTATCAGGATTCCATCTCATTTTATATAAGGTATCTTGACCTTTATGAATATAATTCTTGGCAACAAATTCAGCTCCGCCAATAATAGCTGCTTCTGGAGTGAACCAATTTTTTTCGTAAGCATATTGAGCACCACTTGAGTTAGCAGTCCCATCGTATGCAGCGGTACCATACATGTTGTATACGGTACGCCCATTTACTTCAATACCCTGAGCAAGTTGAGAAGCACCATTACCTGTTTCATGTAAAGCATGTGCAATGAGGTAAGCTTCATTGATACCATATCGATTACCAGCTTCGATAAAAGCACTTGCGGTACCTGCCAAAGTGCCAGTCTTACTGTTTAAAATATTATCATTCACTTCAATAGGATTTAGACCAGCAGGTGATGCTAAATCTAAAAATTGAAAGAATCCATCTTCTCCATCTCTAAAATTAGATGGATTAGCATAGTATTCGACTAAACTTCTAACAGCATTAATTGTACCAGTACCATTAGCCTGTGGGCGTCTACCCATTTGAATATTAATCATCTCGTCAAAAGTATAGTCATATTTGGAATAAGAGATTTTCTTAATTGGTTGAAAATCAATATCACCTTTGTTAATATATCCGATTGTCTTAGCACCATTTAAATATACGAATGCTTGATACCACTCAGAGGAGAATGATTTAAAATACAAGTAATGGCCCTCTGGGTATGATCTCAAGATATTAGAATTCCTTGTAGCCTTAGAATAAATATTAACCTTAGTTTGATCGGCGTAACCGTTTAAATCGTTTTGAATAGAAGAAAGTGTTTCAACATCACCTGAATAAATATAACCTTTTTTCTTTTGACCATTAACATATACTGTTGCTTCATACCAATTTGTTGTCAAAGTCTTATAATAAAGGATATGTCCTTCAGGATATGATTTCAGACTAGGTGATTTGTTTGAAGCACGTGAATATATATTCACTCTGTTTTTGGTTGCCAAACCTCTAAGAGATTCGACTGGTCGATCTTCAATGTTATCTACACTATTCTTAGGTATATAACCTTTTCTTCCTTTTCCGTTTATTATCACGTATGCTTCATACCATGATGTAGAAAAAGTTTTATAATAGAGTAAATGTCCTTCTGAGTAGCTACGAAGAATAACGGACTTCTCAGATGCTTTATCATATACATGAGCGGTATTTAAAGCAAAACCTCTTAAACTTTGTTGATTACTTAAGTCTAATGTTTCAACATCACTTTTTTGTATATAACCTTTTTTTCCTGTTCCATTTATAATGATATACGCCTCATACCAATTATTAGAAAAAGTTTTGTAGTATAATATATGTCCTTCGTCGTATGTTCTTAAGTTTGATGATGATTTTGCAGGTTTAGTATAAATATTTGTATCATTTAATGCGACACCTTTAAGAGATTGCTGATTTTCAGCGTCATAAAGTTCAACATCACTGTGGTGTATATAGCCAGTTTGCCCTTTCCCATCCACAATAATATGAGCTTCGTACCACTCATTTGAGAATGATTTAAATAGTAGCATACTACCTGGACTATATGTGCGAAGTTTATAGCTATTCTTGGTGGCTCGAGAATAAATAGTAGCTGAATTTTCCTTACTAAATCCTTTTAATAATTTTTGTTGAGTTAAATCAACCGTTTCAACGTGTTTCTTTGAAATATAACCTGTGTGGCTCTTACCATCAATAATAACAGTTGCAGAGAACCAGCTATTATCACTTTCTGTATACTGTAAAATAGAACCCTGAGCATAGTTTTTAAGTATCGAGCTATCTAAGCTTTTCTCAGAGTAAACAGGTGTATTCTCGATAAGTGAAATACCCTTTAAAAGACTTTGAGCATAGATAGCATTAGTATCTAGATCATTATCGCTAAACAATAGATTTATAGGTTGAAAAAATAAACTTAATGTTAGAAAACTGATTAAAATTATATTTTTAATGTTAAAATTTCTCACCAAATATAGCCTCCAAATTTTTACTTGTAGTATTTTCTTTTCCCGTAAAAACTATCATCTGGTTTTGGATTACACCTCCCGTGTGTATTTGATAGCATCACATATATTATCGCAAAAATAATAGTGAATGTTAAGGGAATTTAGATTGATTTTTACAACTATTAAAATAGTGTAAATTATAAAGAGAATATTGTTATAGTCTCTAGTGATTTTGATCTTATAAGAGAATCATATTGTTAAATCACCTGTTGAATCTATTAATGTGCGCCTCATTCATTAAAATGGCAGGAATCGCTTTATTTTGATTCCAAATTCTAGTGAAATTAGAAAGTGGTGTAGGCTTGTTTGCGACGAAAGGTGATATTTCGATAGTAAATCCAGGTTTTTTAAGAGAATCAATGACCCAATCGGTATAACCACCGTTACTATAGATATAAGAATTATACATTAATCCGTAACCTGTTTCGTCTGATATTAGCTTCGCGATATTTTCACTCGTTCTTAATAGAGAACCCGTAGCGTTATATGACCAGTATATGACCTCTCCTGTTGAATGGTAAGAGACGTGAGTCTTGAAATCATGCTTCTTAGCAAAATTATACATTGCGCGTGATTCAGGTTCTGTTAAAGGAGCTGAACCCTTGTAATTTTCTGAAGATGGTCCTATTGAATTATTGGTAATTCTGTTCCATCCGGCTGGGTATTGTCTATTTAAATCAACTCCTCTGCTGTTTGCCTTCCAAGATGAAAAATCATTATCATTATTATTAATGGATAGTAATTGTTGCGCGTTTGAAAACTGAGCAGGACCATGTTGATTTAATAAAACACCATCTGGATTCACCATAGGTACGAAATAGATTGAAACATTATTTAATAGCTCTCGTATGTCCAAACCGTTTAAGAAAGTTCTATTAACATAGGCAGAACTATAGTAATCTATTTGTTCCATTATCAAGTTGGTTGTGATCCATTCTCTTGCATGATGTGACCCGTTTATAGTTATCTTTGTATCGCCGATACCAAGTTTAACGAGTGGAATATCTCTACCATTTAATGATGTTCCAACAGATTTAATCGTAATTAAATGGGGATATTGCTCTTTTAGTTTGATAATATCACTTTTCATTTGTGAATAAGTATAAACTTGATTTGGGTTGACAATATTTTTACTAGTAGGCAACTGAGAAGTGGTATCAGATTTTTTTATATAACCTTTGGTAAGACGATTATTTTTATAAACTTCCGCAGAATACCAACTGTCCGTGAAAGGTCGGACCAATAGCTTCTTACCATATCGATAAGTTTTTATTGGGTTAGAAACAGCTGATAGTTCACTATATACCGCTGTTTCTGGATTTAGAGCATATTGTGAAATAATGTCTGAAGTTTTATGTTGATCACGAGTATCTTGTTTAAGAAGGTATCCTGTTATTAATCTATTATTTAAATATACTTTAGCTCTATACCAATTTCCCGAAAAGTCTTCGTATGATAATAGATGCCCCTCCGGATAAGATTTAATTATATTTGAAGAACGTGTTGGTTGATGATAAATATTCGTATGACGCAAAGCATACCCCTTTAAAGAAACGTTAGAGTCGCTAAGTGCATCTACGCTATCCTTTTTGATATAGCCAGTGTAAGATTGATCATCTAAGAAAACTGTCGCTTCATACCAATTATCGGAAAATGTTTTATACCACAATATATGACCTGACTTATAGGATTTCAATGAAGAAGAGTCAGAACTTGGTTTACTAAATACAAATGTTTTGTCTATTGCTATACCATTTAGTAAGATTTGTGGTTCTTGGTATAATGTTTCCACTTCGTTTTTATTAATATATCCAGTATGATGTTTATCGTTAATAATAACTGTGGCTTCAAACCAATTATCAGAAAAAGATTTATAGGTTAGTATGTGTCCTTTATTATAAGATTTTAAATTGCTAGATAATTGGTTAGGTTGAGTAAAGACTGTTGTTCTTGAGATTGTCAGGCCTTTTTTGAGTGTTTGAGATGTTAAATCGAGTGTCTCAACATCGTTTTTGTTGATGTAGCCAGTGGTTGCTTGATTGTTAATATAAATAGTTGCTTGGTACCACTCATCTGAATAGGAACGGTAATGAAGGATATGACCCGTTCTATATGTTTTGAGTACCGTTGATGATGAATTTAATTTTGAATAAATATTTACCTTATTATTACTCAAGCCAATCAGATTTTTTTGATTAGTTAAATTCAGAAGTTCAATATCATCACTACTAATGAAGCCCATAGTTAATTGCCCATCTTTAAAGACCTCAGCAATATACCACTCTTCATTATAATTTTTAAAATATAGGATGGATCCTTTAGTATAATTTTTAATAGCTATCCTATCGTTATCCGTATTATTATAAACGGAAACAGAATTGTGTTTTGCAATACCCTTGAGAATATCTGATGTTTCGGCTTCGATAATATAAGGAAATGTTAGACTTGCACATATAATAAATATAAGTGCTATAATTATTTTCAAGTGAGAACGTTTATACAAATAACGCAATAATATCTACCCCTTTTCTAATTAAGTTTTAATACTTGTTGCCACAGTAAGTGTTATTACTTTATTGAAGTCCTTTTTGTGCAATCACCATCTTTTTTGGGGTCAATAATCTTGACACCCATAGTGATAATTAACCATTGTATCAGCCCGATATTAAAGTTATTTTGGAAGAGAGTCACTTCAAATGTTTCATAGAAAATGAAGGCAATCAAATAAGCAGATGAAAGCATACCGGTAAAATGATTTTGATTTTTTCTTAGAAGTAACCAAAGTTGGTATAGGAATATAATAAATAGAGAGATACCTAAAAAACCAGACTCTAAAATAATTTGCAGATATTGATTATGAGCTGAGGTGCCAATGGATTCAATGTAATTTGGATCTGTACTTATTCCATGGCCCAGTATGGGAGCTTCAGCTATGTGTGTCCACAACTCATTCCAAATACCTTCTCGGCCGCTGAAAAATGATTTTCTAAATAATTTTAAAGATAAGGTATTAAAGAGATTGCCCAATTCACTACCGGGTAAAATTATGTAGAGTAATAGAAATAAGAGGCCCCCTCCTAATGATAAGAAAAAACTGTAATAAACCCATTTAGGTTTAATGTAATTAATTAATAACATTAGAATGACGATGAAAAATGAGACATATACAGACCTTGCATGGGTTTGGAACACTAAATATATTGTTAGTATTAAAATGACTAACATAAAAGTACGATAGAATTTATTTTTTAAATAATATAGTGTGAGTAATATAAAATATGTGGAACAAAAAAGAATGATAGCTAAACCGTTCGGGTTATTAAATATACTTTTGAAAGCAACGGTACCGTTGTAGTCAAAGTCAGAGAAACGGAAATC
Source organism: Halolactibacillus miurensis (assembly GCF_900116255.1). Lineage (GTDB taxonomy): Bacteria > Bacillota > Bacilli > Bacillales > Amphibacillaceae > Halolactibacillus > Halolactibacillus miurensis. The sequence goes on along the minus strand of NZ_FPAI01000042.1, from coordinate 7,370 downwards.
ACTAAATAATAATAAAGTTGATACTCCGATGACTGATGATAATATTATTAAACTAATTTTGTTCCACTTAGTTTGAATGGAGAGAATGATGAAAGAAAAAACGCTAGTAATTTGTAAAAGTAATTGGATATTGTAATCTTTATTTAAAATCATGCTTATTACAATTGAAAATAAATAAAGGATAACAATAATGTATAAATTTTTTATGTAATAATTGAAAAAATCGTGCTCTAAATAATTGAAAATAAATATAAATAAACTCAATATTAGTGAAATCTGTATAGCTTTGTTTCCAAACGAATTAAGGGTGCTATTAGTTAGCTCAAAGATTGATGAGAATAGAAGCATTAAAATAAGAGATTGTGTCCAAATTGGCAGATTTTTATAATCTAGCGTGCTTTTTTTCATTGATTTTCAGTCGCTTTCTTAAATAATTTGATTTAATATCTTTAGTTATTAATTTAAGAATAACATACATCATAGCTATTTAATATGAGGAAAATTTGATTAGAGAGTAGTAAAGCCTTTACTATAACAAGCGTTATAGTAAAGGCTTTACTTAGTATTACATTGATGATTTCTATTTATTTACTCATTAATATCTAGATGTGATTTTAATATCATTTTAACTTCTTCCAAATGCTCTTCATCTAGACCAAAGTAATAAGCATCCTCCCATTTATCATAACCTTCCAAACTGAGGTTTTCAATGGTTAAGTCACCTGATAAGGCATAACTAGACAGGCTTTTAATCTCATTCCACTTTAAGTTAGTGGTCATATTATCTCCAACAGCATCAAATAGTGAGGTTATATTAAGAGCGGCGTTCATCGAAATAGCTCGGTCTAGAATCGCACTCATTAATTGTTGCTGTCTTTTCACTCGCTCTAAATCACTATCTTTTCTTCTTGTTCGAGCAAAGGCAAGTGCTTCTTCGCCTGACAATAATTGTTCGCCAGGGGTAAGATGAATCGCGCCTTCAACATCATTTGAATCCATTTCATAAACTTCATAAGGGACATTTACTTTAACGCCATTTAAGGCATCGATAACATCAATAAATGCATCGAAATTTAGTCTAACGTAGTAATCAATGGGAATATCAAGTAAATGTTCAATCGTGTCAATGGAACCTTTTACACCATCATAGGCATGAGCATGGGTGATTTTAGTAAAGGTATCCTCACTTGGAACATATACATAGGAGTCTCTAGGGATACTGAGCATTTTAACACTATGATCTTGTTTATTAAAAGTCGCAAGAATAAGCGCATCAGACAAACCTTTTGTATTAGGATCTTGTCTTGCACCACCCTGATCAATACCAACGAACAGAATAGAGATATTATCTTTAGTTGGATCGGGAATTTCCTCACGTAATTCAGAACCTTGTTCTCTTCCATCATCTTCGTAAGAAGATGACACAACATTTTCGGCTTTGTTTAAAACGGCCCCTACATAAGTAGCGCCGAGCCCAATAAAGATGAGAATAGGGATGGCTATATATATTAACAATTTACGTTTTTTTTGTTTTCTTTTTTTTAATCGTGAATACTCATTATTTTGATACATAAAAAAGCCCCTTCTTTGTTGGTTTATCAATTTTTAATTATACATGATTTAGTTACTCAACGCCACTTAAGATTTACAAATTCTTAACACTACGTCAGACGTTATAGAACAAAAAAAGTTACACCGAAGTGTAACTTTAGAGGTGAATATTAATTCTCTTTTGGTTCCCACTCTAAATGGGATTGTAATATTTGTTTAATGTCAGTGAGATGTGTTTCATCAAGTTTATAATAGTAAGCATCGGTAACCATGTCAGAACCTTTTAATTCTAAATGATCGATTGCTAAGTCTTTATTTAATGCATATGGAGCAAAACTTTTGATTTCATCAAACGACATGTTTGTTTTCATATTGTCGCCAACAACACTAATTAAATCATTCACGTTTAAAACAGCATTGACGGAAATAGAACGTTTTAAGATAGCACTAATAATCATTTGTTGACGTTTTCCCCGTTCGATATCGTTGTCAAGTTTACGTGTTCGGGCAAGAGCTAACGCTTCTTCTCCATTTAAGTTTTGTTTACCTGGCAATAAGTGAATCGCATCTTTATTATCATTTGAATCCATTTCATAAAGTTCATATGGGACTTCTATGTTTATGCCATTCAATTCATCAACGATATCGATAAAAGCATCAAAGTTAATGGAAACAAAGTAATCAATCGGAATATCGAATAAATTTTCAATTGTTTCAATTGAAGCTTTTGGCCCGCCATATGAGTGAGCGTGATTAATTTTGGTATGAGTATCTCTTAACGGAACGTACACGTAACTATCCCTAGGGATGCTTAACATTTTAATGCTGTGATCATTCTTATTAAATGTTGTTAAAATTAAGGCATCTGATAATCCATTACTGCTAGTGTCTCTTCCACCGCCGTTATCAACACCAATGAATAAGATTGATACATGATCTTTTCCAGGGTCAACAGTTATATATCGAAGCTCAGACTTATCGCGTCCTGCTGAATCAAACGCCTCATCAACGGCATTTTTAGCATTAAAATAAACACTCGTTAAGTAAGCGCCAATCATAATTAACAAGGCAACTAAAATAATAATAGTGGTACGAAGAATTTTCTTCTTTTTTTGTTTCTGTTTCTTATATTTTCTTCGAGTTAATTTTTCGTTGGTCATTTTGAATCTCCTCATTTTAAAATAGTTTCTAGGTTGATATTCATATCATACTAATAAAACTAATATTAGTAAAATAGTATTTTGATGAAAGGTGTTGAATTTAATCTAAGATTGAAACCATTGAAAAGATAAAGTTATCACAGTTAATTCCTTAAACAGGGTTGACTAATTAATCGAAATTAGATATTTTTAGAGTTGTTGTGTCAGTTTTTGTTGTAAGTATGAATAATTAAATAATTAGTAGACTATGGAGGATATTATGGAAGAGGAAATCAGTTTAAAGGAATTGCTTCAAGCAATATTAAAAGGGAAAGTCTTAATAGGCATTATTACAGCCATGGCTGTTTTGATTGCTGCGGGGTATAGCTACCTCCTTGTTGATCCGGTATATGAAGGTAGAACAATTATTGGTTTCAACAAAGTGTCGACTGCGCCAGAGAATGTTCAACCATTGATTGATGAATTAACAACCATTCAAAATTTTGAAAATGTGTTGACGTCACCGGAAAGTGTTGTACCTGTTATTGAAAAGCTAGAGATTGATCGTACATATAACAGTTTAGCTAATCAAATTGAGATGTCTCGTCTTAATGAGGGGGAGGATCATCTAGAAATTAAATTCGCGTCATCTGATCAAACTGAAATTGAATCGGTTCTGTCAGAACTTGTCGTACAGGCCAAAGTTCAATTAGGAAAAGCATTGAGTAATCGGTTTGACCTACTAACTGATGAATATGAGAGACAAATGCTTGAAGAAGAAAAAAATATTGATCAAGCCGTTGCTGCCTTTAACAATTTAAATGCACATGAAAAGCTACCAACTTTAATGTTAGTTAATGAGAACACATCTGGTAATCAGTATTTGTTAGATGTAAGTGAAGCTTATTTAGAAGAATTCCGACTATTAGATAAAACGTTACAAGCTGAATATAACAAAGCACTTGATAAAATTGATAAGCACACTGAGCTTTATAACTTTTACAGTGGTAAATTAGACGAAGTGAATAGTGTAAAGGATATGGGCATCATTAATGTGAAAGTGAATACCGTTACGGCACCAAGAGCGACAATGGACCCGATTTCTCCAAATAAATTGTTGAACATTGCTATTGGTCTAGTATTGGGGTTAATGATTGGGGTTTTTGTGGTATTATTCAAGAATTATTGGAATGATGAGGCTTAAGTGTCATCAATAAGATCATGTGATTTTATTCTTAATCTATAAGTTAAATCTGATATTACGCATGTTTTGGCTGCTTTTAAGTGGCTAAGACATGTTTTTTATTTATTCTTTTGTAGTAGTTTGAGTATTAATGTAGAACTTGAAATGTTGATACTAAACTGATTACCTTATTCAGGATCAATACTGTAAAGAGGGATTGAAATCTATAGGTGGGTTATTTTGAAATTTGTTTTTCGTGTTATAAATTAATCCCACAAGTTAAAATAGCCTTAATGTAATAACCTAGCTTAGCTACGCTCACCTAAAAATCGCGGAAGATATTAAAAAAATTAAACAGGTTTAGGTCTATCTTTTAAGAACTAAACCTGTTTAAGTCAAGGTATTATTCCGTTTGCCAACCTGCCAAGGGAAGTAACTTTGAGAGCAACTATAGTTCTTTTGCAAGATTTTTAATGAGCTGTTTTACATCGTCACCAATTTCTTTGTTTTGCATTGCAAACTCTAATGTCGTTTGAACAAAACCGAATTTCTCTCCAACGTCATAACGTTTACCTTCAAAGTCATAAGCGTATACTTTTTGAATTTCATTCAACATTTGAATCGCATCTGTTAATTGAATCTCACCACCTGCGCCAACTTCTTGACGTTCTAGGAAACGGAAAATTTCAGGATTAAAAATATAGCGACCTAAAATAGCTAGGTTAGAAGGTGCGGTTCCTGGAGCTGGTTTTTCAACAAAATTATTAACCTCATATAGACGGTTATCTTGCTTACCAGGATCAACAATACCATAACGGTGAGTAACGGATTCGTCTACTTGTTGTACACCAATAATAGATGAATCTGTTTTTTCGTATTGGTTAATTAATTGTTTTAGACAAGGGATATCACTTTGGACTATATCATCACCTAAGAGTACGGCGAATGGCTCGTTACCAATAAACTTGCGTGCACACCAAACGGCATGACCTAACCCTTTCGGTTCTTTTTGTCTTATGTAGTGAATGTCTGCAAGTTTAGTTGATTGTTCCACTTTTCTTAATAGTTCTAGTTTATCTTTTTCTTTTAGATTGGCTTCAAGTTCAGGAGCAAAATCAAAATGATCCTCAATGGCACGTTTCCCCTTACCTGTTACAATGATGATGTCTTCGATACCTGAAGCAACAGCTTCTTCAATAATATACTGGATGGTTGGCTTATCAACAATCGGTAGCATCTCTTTTGGCATCGCTTTAGTTGCTGGCAGGAAACGCGTACCTAATCCAGCGGCTGGAATAATCGCTTTTTTTACTTTTTTCATACTATGAACCTCCGTTATATCTGTGTTTTATAATTAGTCTTGTTAAAATAGTAACACTATTCCATGTTAAAAACTATACTATTCTATAAATCTGAGGGTACTTTAGCAATAAAGGTGATGATTTAGAATAATACGTGAAGATGCAACACAATATTGAATGAAGTCAAGGTAAAGTGCGTATGTGTACTTACTAATATATAAATTAAATAAGACTATGATTTCAGAACGTGAGCATATCTATATATTGATAAGTAATCAGTTTTGTTTGCTTTATATTATTGATAACACTAATTCATTATGCTGATAGAACTAAAGTGAAACATCTTGAAAAATAAGGAAATTCAGACTGTATTTTATTTCAGATTGTGGTATAATCTACTCTGTGCATAACTTCAAACGTTATCGCAGTGCACTAAACTACAAACTTCAGGAGGCCCATCCCATATGGAAGAAACGATTTCCTTAAAAGAACTGATAGTGATTATTAAAAAAAGGCTTGGTATGATTATTGCGACGTCATTACTACTTGCTGTATTAGGTGGTATGTTTACGTTTTTCTTTATTACTAAAGAATATGAAGTAAGCACGCAATTTTTAGTTAACCAACAGCAAACAGATCAAACGAACACCATTCAACAAAGTGACATTCGAACAAATATTGAGCTTATTAATACATATAATGTGATTATTAAAAGTAATCGTATCTTAGAAGAAGTTGCTAATGAATTAGACTTAGATCTATCTGCGACCCAGCTAGGAAGTAAATTGACTGTCACAAACGAAAATCAATCACAGGTGGTGACAGTTACAGTAAGAGATACGGATCCGCGAAGAGCTGAAAATATCGCAAATACAACCGTCGATGTTTTTCAAGAAGAGATTTATGAACTGATGAATGTTGATAACGTGAGTGTATTAAATCCCGCAGACGCAGGTATAAACCCGTTACCCGTTAGCCCTAACTTAACACTCAACATTGTGATTGCTTTTATATTAGGTGCGATGCTTTCGATTGGCTTAACGTTCTTACTTGAATATTTAGATACGTCCGTGAAGACGGAAGAAGACATTGAACGTTATTTAGATTTACCGGTTATTGGTACAGTATCACACATGGCAGAAGAAGATATTCAACAACCTACAGCGAAACATCACCGTGCACGTAAAGAAAGAGGGGCGTAATTTATGGCGAGACGAGAGAAACAAACATTTAGGCATTTAATTACGAGGAATAATCCGCGTTCGCCCATTTCTGAACAGTACAGGACCATCCGTACCAATTTGCAATTTTCAGCCGTAGATGGTGATCTAAGTACGATGCTTGTGACTTCTTCAGGTCCTTCGGAGGGTAAATCATCCACGGTTGCCAACCTTGCGGTTGTTTTTGCCCAACAAGAAAAACGCGTGTTACTCATTGATGCGGATTTACGTAAACCAACAGTGCATTATACATTTCGTGCAGATAACCGTCGTGGGTTAAGTAGTGTGTTAGTAGGGGATTATTCACTATTAGAGGCCGTTTCAAAAACAGATGAAGCTACATTACATGTATTACCATCTGGCCCAATACCACCTAATCCATCAGAATTACTTGGCTCAAAAGCGATGATTAAATTGATCGAAGAAGCGAAACAGTTTTATGATTTGATTATTTTTGATACCCCCCCTGTGCTTGCGGTAACAGATGCACAGATTCTAGCAAATATCGTCGATGGATCTCTACTTGTCGTACGTAGCAAGGTGACGGATAAAGAAGCAGCACTAAAAGCTAAAGAGCTACTTTTACCTGCAAAATCAAAGTTACTTGGTGTGGTATTAAATGACAAAGAAATGCCGAAAGGACATTATTATTACTATGGTCAATAAGTTTTGATAAATGAGATTCTTGATGGGTTTAAAAAATGTTAAATGAAAGTATCAGCAAATTTAAACGTCTATAAGTTTCACGACAAAAATAACGGAGACGCATGAGTAAGATTCATGTGTCTCTTTTTAGATACGTATGTTTAGATTTTAAGGCTCTATACTAAATGTGGTGGTACCCCTTAATCTGACATGACCTTAGCCTATATCAAAAAAACACACTTATACACCCTCATTTGTTAAACTATAATCGACGAAAAAAATAGAGAAATGAGGGGTATAAGTGCAAGACAAGTTTATCATAAAATTGTTA
>NZ_FPAI01000003.1 GCF_900116255.1 Halolactibacillus miurensis | reverse complement strand
CATGTTTCAGCTGCATAAAAAGAGCCGAAACATGTGAAATATAAGCTTGAAATTATTGGTTAAAACTTCTCGCCAACACCATTTGACAAAGAACCTGATTTATACGTGAAATTCGAATAAATATTCATTAAAATAACTTTTATACAGTAATATCATGAAAAAGGTTGTATAAACATACATAATACAGTATAATAATTAATCACAAAGAGGAACGGAAAGATAGAGGGGGAAACATAAATGAACGTAGGTATTGTTGGAGGGACAGGTTACGGTGCGATTGAATTGATGCGCTTTTTAACCAACCACCAAGCAGTGGAGAAGATGTATCTTTATTCGCAATCAAAACAAGGAACAAACATTAGTGACGTCTATCCGCACCTTGATACAATCATTGACGTCGCAATGGAAGAATTAACGGTTGAACATGTCGCGCGACATGTCGATGTCTTATTTTTTGCGACACCACCGGCCGTTAGTCATAAATGGGTGCCCGCCTTATTAGAGACAGAGGTTAAAATCATTGATTTATCTGGTGACTTTCGTTTAGCTGACCCAGCGGTCTATGAAGCGTGGTACAACAAAACGACCGCGAGCAAAGCGTATTTGAATCAAGCCGTCTACGGTTTAGCTGATGTGTATCGAGATAAAATTAAAGACGCGCAGTTAATCGCTAATCCAGGCTGCTATCCAACCGCCACACTACTCGGGTTACTCCCGGTCATTGATCAAGCGTTTATTGATCGTAACTCTATTATTGTAGACGGGAAGACAGGGGTGTCAGGCGCGGGTCGCTCGCTTTCCCAAGGCGTACACTATGCTGAGATGAATGAAAATACACGTGCTTATGCAGTCGGGTCTCATAAGCATACGCCAGAAATCGAACGTTTTTTATCTGAAAAAACTGAAAAATCAATCTTTATTAATTTTACGCCTCATATTGTGCCGATGACGCGCGGGATTTTGGTAACGATGTATGTGAATTTAACAGAAGCAATAAGTGAAGAGGCTATAAGGGAACTTTATCAATCGTTCTATCGAGATCGCGCCTTTGTCCGGGTGAAACCGGGTCACAGTTTACCGGAAACAAAACAGGTGTATGGCTCTAATTATTGTGATCTACACATAACGGTTGATGAAAGGACACAGCGCCTAATTATTGTATCGGTGATCGATAATTTAGTGAAGGGTGCTTCAGGACAAGCGATTCAAAATATGAATCTTTTATACGGTTTAGATGAAACAGAAGGACTGAACCTTAGTCCACTGTATCCATAATTCGACTGAGAGGGGATGAGCATGATGATGACGACATTAAAAAAAGAGATGACGATATTAGAAAACGGCGACATCGCTACACCAAAGGGGTTTGAAGCCGGTGGGTTACATGCCGGTATTAGAAAAAGGAAACTCGATTTAGCTTGGCTATATTCAGACGTGCCAGCTGTCGCGGCGGGGGTTTATACGTTAAATAGTTTTCAAGCGGCACCACTTAAGGTGACACAAGACAGTATTAAGGTAGACGGCAAGATTCAAGCACTGATTGTTAATTCAGGAGTGGCAAATGCTTGTACGGGTGAGCAAGGAGACAAAGATGCCCTGATAATGCGGGACTTAATGAGTAAGAAGTTTGGCGTAAAAAAGCATCATGTGGCAGTAGCCTCGACTGGTGTCATTGGTGAGTTATTACCGATGGACAAAATTACGGCCGGTATTGCCCAGATGGATAGAGCCGCGCAAACGAGTGATATGTTTGAAACAGCTATTCTTACGACAGATACAAAAGAAAAACGTGCCTGTGTTCAGATTGACATTGAAGGTAAAACCGTTACGATTGCTGGAGCGGCGAAGGGTTCTGGCATGATTAATCCAAATATGGCCACGATGCTGAGCTTTATTACGACAGATGCCACTATTGAAAAAGCTGCCCTTGATCAATCATTAAAGGCCATTACAAATCAATCATTTAATATGATTACCGTTGATGGGGATACGTCAACCAATGATATGGTTCTCGTACTTGCGAACGGCAAGCAAGACCATACCCCGCTAAATACGGCTCATAAAGATTATCCGTTATTTGAACAAGCTCTCACCTTCGTCTGTCAAACACTAGCGAAAGAAATTGCACGAGACGGTGAAGGGGCAACAAAATTAATTGAAGTTCATGTGAGTGGAACCGCTCATGATGAAAGTGCGCAAAAGATTGGCAAAGCTGTCATTTCATCTAACTTAGTAAAAACAGCCATCCACGGCGCCGATGCGAATTGGGGCCGGATTATTACCGCCGTTGGTTATAGCGGCGAACCAATTGATCCGAATCAGGTGAGTGTGAAGTTAGGGGAGATCACCGTTGTCAATCACGGTGTACCTGTGTCGTTTAGTGAAGAAGAGGCCAAACAATATTTACAACAAACGGACGTTTCCATTGATGTGAATGTCGGTGATGGACCAGGCGAAGCCTACGGTTGGGGTTGTGATTTAAGTTATGAGTATGTCAGAATCAATGCGTCTTACCGGACGTAAAGGGGGATTTTTGATGCAGACGATTGTGTTTAAATGTGGTGGCAGTATTGTCGATGAGTTACCGGAATCATTCTTTAAGATGCTTGGTTCGCTAAAAGAATCGCATGTTATCGCGCCAGTAATCGTGCACGGCGGTGGGCCAATGATCTCGTCAAAATTAAAACAATTAAATGTCACATCAACCTTTATCGATGGCTTAAGAGTAACAACGAACGAAGTACTAGATGTTGTTGAAATGGTCTTAAGTGGGGCTGTCAATAAACAAATCGTGCGTAAACTTTCGCAGTTCAACACCAAAGTGATGGGGGTTAGCGGTGTGGACGGTGGCTTACTTAAAGCAACCCCGGTAAAGAAAGCTTCTCACATCGGTTATGTTGGTGAAGTGACAGCTGTGAATCATGACTTTTTAACAACGTTAACGACCAACGGATATATTCCGGTGATTTCGCCCTTAGCGCTTGGAGATGATGCCCAGCGATATAATGTGAATGCTGATATGGTTGCCGCTGCCATTGCTGAGAGTTTATCAGCACCGCTTCTTTTTATTAGTGATATTCCAGGTGTGAAAAAAGCTGATCACGTCTTACATCACTTAAGTCCAAAAGAGATTGAGGCATTAATTGAAGAGGGGACAATTTATGGCGGGATGATACCGAAAGTCCAATCGGCGCTCGCTGCCTTAGAAAAAGGTGTGCCAGAAGTAGCGATTGTTAGTGGCTTAGAGGAAAAGGCTATCCATCAATTTATTGCTGGAGAAGCTGTGGGAACACGAATTACATTAAGCGAGGTGTCTTATGTCTAACCTAACAATGATTGACCCAGTTATGGAAACATACGGCCGCTTTCCGATTACGTTAACGTACGGCGAGGGGTCATATGTCTATGACGAAGCAGGGATAAAGTATTTAGATTATACCGCAGGAATTGCGACGTGTAATCTCGGTCATAGGCCGCCGAGTGTTCAACAAGCGGTTGAACAACAATTAAACAGTTTGTGGCACGTGTCTAACCTTTATCATATTCAACCACAAGAACAATTAGCCAAGCTACTAACGGAAAATACCGTGTTTGATCAAGTGTTTTTTGGTAACAGCGGAGCTGAAGCAAATGAAGGCGCGATTAAGCTCGCAAGGCGTTATCATCAAAAAATAAAAAAGAACCACCGTTTTGAGATTGTGACGTTTAAACAATCGTTCCACGGCCGAACACTCGCAACTTTAAAGGCGACCGGTCAAGAAAAAATTCAAGACGGGTTTACCCCGCATATGCCAGGGTTTCGATATTTGCCTTATAACGATGTCGACGCTCTTGATGATTTAATCCACGACGAGACAGCGGCGGTCATGTTGGAGCTGACTCAAGGTGAGGGTGGGGTCATTCCTGCGGAAAAAGAATGGGTCGAGCAATTAGTGACAACATGCCAACAAGCGGGTGTATTAGTCATTGTTGACGAGATTCAGACTGGCGTCGGCCGGACCGGTACGCTTTACTTATATGAACAATACGGATTTGAACCAGATATTTTAACGTCCGCTAAAGGTTTAGCCTCTGGCTTTCCTATTGGTGCCGTGCTCGCTAAACACGACGTCGCGAAAGCTTTCTCAAAAGGCACACACGGATCGACCTTTGGTGGGAATCCGATTGTGACAACGGCGGGTCTTGCCACCTTACAAGCCGTATTAGCACCAGGTTTTTTATCAGAGGTTAAACAAAAGGCCAATGACTTCATTACGGGACTAAACCAAATAAAAGAGGCAAATTCAACGATTAAGATCGTTCGTGCGAGTGGGTTTTTAATTGGTTTAGAACTAACTGAACCGGCAATTGATTATGTGAATAAAGCAAGGGAAGAGATGCAGACACTCTTTGTGATGGCTGGGCCAAATGTGTTAAGAATTCTGCCACCATTAACGACGACAGAAGAAGAAATGCATAAAGCGCTCCGCGTGATTCATGATCTCTTCGTGTGAAGGAAGCAATTTTGTCGGTGTTATTATTAGATAAAAATAACGGTTAATATCAACTTATATGGGGAATCTCCTATATGAGTTGTTTTTATGCCTGTAATAAAAGTTGTTGAAGTATTGTCGCTAGCTAAAGGATAACGTAATATATGAAGGTCGCAAGTGATAAAGTGAAACTGAGCACAATGAGAGTCACTATAAGTAAAGATAAATGATGAAAAGAGGAGAAACAATGAAAACATTTAAAGCTTACCGTCTAGAACAAATCAATGATGAAATCATCGGTTCAGTGCAAACTCTAACAGAAACAGATTTACCAGAAGGAGAAGTCTTAGTTAAAGTACATTACTCAGGGATTAACTATAAAGATGCGATGGCGAATATGACGAAGTCACCTATCGTGAAACAATACCCGTTTACACCTGGTATTGATTTAGCGGGTGAGGTCGTTGAATCGATTGATGACCGCTTTACAGAGGGGGATAAGGTCATTGTGACAAGTTATGAACTAGGTGTGAGTCATGATGGTGGATTCAGTGAGTACCAACGCGTCAAAGCCGAGTGGGTCGTACCCTTGCCAGATGGCCTAACATTAAAACAAGCGATGATTTTAGGGACGGCAGGCTTAACGGCGGCGCTCTCTGTTGATCAATTAGAACAACATCAAATGGATCAAGCACTTCCGGTACTTGTGACCGGCGCAACAGGTGGGGTTGGCTCGATTTCAACGGCCATATTGAAAAATTTAGGTTACCGCGTTGCGGCGATGACAGGAAAAAGTGAGATGCATGATTGGTTAATGTCACTTGGGGCAGAGTCAATCGTTGACCGAGAAACGTTTATGAATGAAAAACCACGCGTACTAGACCGTGAACAGTATGCTGGGGCGGTTGAAGTTGCCGGTGGTGAGGTCTTATCGCGCGTGCTCACTAAAGTTACGTATAACGGTACGGTTAGTCTTAGTGGTTTAACCGCAGGTGTCAAAGTACCAGCCACGGTTTATCCGTTTATATTACGCGGTATTCACTTGGCTGGCATTGATTCCGTCTATTGTCCAATCGCTACACGAAAAGCGATGTGGCACCGTCTAGCTACTGATTATAAATTAACCGATGACCAATTTAACCAAATTGGTCACGACGTCATTATTTTAGAAGAATTAAGTGATAAACTCCCGCGCATTCTTTCCGGTGGGGCAAAAGGTCGCTATGTTGTGGCATTGGTGTAAGTGGAGTCATTTTTAAAGGGTCTGTTTGTGTGCCTGTACGGTAATTTAAGTGAAAACAGCTTATTCCATTCGTTTAACCGATAAATAAAGTAATTCACATCTATACTTATTGGTTAATATGTTGATATTTTTCTTTAATCACTTGTCTGAAAAAGGTTGAAAATCAGATTAATAATCAATAAAAACAAAAAAGCAAAACCCACTAAAACCTTGTTAATTAAAGGTTTTAGTGGGTTTTTTAAAGTTTTTTAAAATATTTAAGGATTCTTTCTTGATTGTACGTACGAATTATATTACTATAAGAGTGTGGTATTAAACATCCGTACAAGGATTTAAACTTAGGAAGGTGTTGATGGAAAGATGTTAGAGGCATTAAAAGAACAAGTGTTAAAAGCAAACCTTGACTTGCCTAAACATGGTTTAGTGACGTTTACATGGGGCAATGTAAGCGGTTACGATAAAGATTCGGGTCTTGTGGTGATTAAGCCAAGTGGTGTGCCTTATAGCGAGATGACCGTCGATGACTTAGTTGTCGTAGACTTAGATGGCAATGTCGTTGAAGGAGATAAAAAACCTTCATCAGATACGCCGACACACTTAGTGCTCTATAAAAACTTTGAAGGCATCGGTGGTGTCGTCCATACGCATTCCCCTTGGGCAACAAGTTGGGCTCAGGCAGGTTGCGCCGTCCCGGCACTTGGCACAACACACGGTGATTACTTCTATGGTGAGATTCCCTGTACGCGTCGGATGACTGAAGAAGAAATTAAAGGTGAGTATGAAAAAGAAACAGGTCACGTCATTGTAGAGACATTTAAGTATTGTGATCCACTTATGGTACCGAGTGTACTCGTGCACTCACATGCGCCATTTAACTGGGGGAAAGACCCAGAAGAAGCGGTACATAACGCTGTCGTGTTAGAAGAAGTCGCCAAAATGGCTCTTAGAACGTATCAAATTAATCCGGATACAAAAGATATGCAACAGACGTTACTAGATAAACATTATTTACGCAAACACGGAAAAAATGCCTATTACGGGCAGAATTAATTAACGAAAAAGCAACATATCATTAAACACTTATTGGAGGAATGAACCATGTTAAAAACAAAACCGTACACTTTTTGGTTTGTGACAGGTAGTCAGCCGTTATACGGCGAGGAAACATTAATTGAGGTGGCTGATAATTCAAAAGTTGTCGTCGATGGATTGAATGCGTCAGGTATTTTACCATTTAAGGTAGAATTTAAAGAGGTAGTGACAACAGCTGATAGTATTCATCAGTTAGCACTCGATGCAAATAACAGTAAAGAATGTGCCGGGGTTATTACTTGGATGCACACGTTCTCGCCAGCAAAATCTTGGATCGCTGGGTTAAAAGCACTTCAAACACCGCTGCTACATTTCCATACGCAATATAACCGTGATATCCCTTGGGGTTCCATTGATATGGACTTTATGAACACAAATCAAGCGGCTCACGGAGATCGCGAGTATGGCTTTATCGGTACACGTTTAGGTCTAGGTCGTAAAGTGATTGTGGGTCATTGGAAAAATGAAGACATTTTAAAACAAATCGCCGCGTGGATGAACGTTGCGATTGGCGTAAAAGAAGGCACAAATATCCGAGTCGCACGCTTTGGTGACAACATGCGTAACGTTGCCGTAACAGATGGCGATAAAATCGAAGCGCAAATTAAATTCGGTTGGACGGTTGATTACTACGGCATCGGTGATTTAGTTGAAGAAATCAATCAAGTCTCAGATGAGGCGCTTAACGCTCTGTATAAAGAATATGAAACCATGTATGACTTACCTGAAGCAGTGAAAGAAAAAGGCGATGTGTATGAGTCGATTCGCTATCAAGCGAAAGTGGAACTGGCGTTAAAATCGTTCCTTAGTAAAGGTAATTATAATGCCTTTACAACAAACTTCGAAGACTTACACGGGATGAAGCAATTACCAGGACTTGCTTGTCAGCGTCTCATGGCTGAAGGCTATGGTTTTGCGGGTGAAGGTGACTGGCGTACGGCTGCGTTAGTTCGTTTAATGAAAATTATGTCTGATAATAAAGCGACAACGTTCATGGAAGATTATACGTATCACTTAGAACCGGGTAATGAAATGATTCTTGGCTCACATATGTTAGAAATTTGCCCGACAGTCAGCGCGACAAAACCAAAAATTGTGGTGAATCCACTTGGTATTGGTGGCAAAGAAGACCCAGCTCGACTCGTATTTGATGGTCAAGGAGGCGATGCGATCAATGCCTCATTAATCGAATTAGGTGGCCGTTATCGTTTAGTCATCAGTGAGATTAAAGCAGAACAACCGAAAATTGAGACACCACACTTACCGGTTGCCAAAGTATTATGGAAGCCTGAACCGAATTTAAGTGAGGCAACAGCCGCATGGATTTATGCCGGTGGGGCTCACCATACCGCGCTATCATTTACCGTAACAACCGAACAGTTGGTTGATTTTGCGGAAATGACAGATATTGAAGTGGTTGTTATCGGTAAAGATTTGAACTTACGTCAATTCAGAAATGAATTGAAATGGAATGAAGCTATTTTCCGCTAATATGCTGGTTATCATATAAAAGAGATCACGTCCCCCGCGGATCTCTTACCCCCTTTTATGTTGTTTTGTTAGAGAGGAAGCATATCCGTATGTTTCCTCAAACAACAAAACTACTGGAAGTTGTTAACATCTTATTAAAAACTCCATCATTTTGTCGCATTTCTGACTAATTCCAGATGAGTTTGTGTTAAACTAGAAAGAGATTAATAAGTCAAAAGAATGTAAGAGGTGTAACTTATGCAGACAAAATACAGTATTGTCAAACAAGCAATTAAATCAAAGATTTTAGATGGCACATTTCAACCTCATCAGAAAATTAGTTCAGAAAGTGAATTAATGAAACAATTCGGTGTCAGCCGTCACACAGTGCGCTTAGCGATTGGTGAGTTAGTTAATCAAGGGTGGTTATACCGTGAACAAGGTGCAGGAACATTTTGTGCGGATCGCTCCAAAGAGGATGAGTCTAAATTAGTAAAAAACCAAAAGAACATTGCGATTATAACGACGTACATTTCAGATTATATTTTCCCATCGATTATTCGCGGAGCTGAGTCTTATCTTAGCCAACAAGGTTATCATGTGAGTTTATTTAGTACGAATAACGACCATGATAATGAGCGTCGGTTCTTAGAAAAAATCTTAACGCAACATTTTGATGGCGTCATTGTCGAACCGACAAAAAGTGCGATCAGTAATCCGAACATTAATTATTATTTAAACTTGGAGCGTCAAAATATTCCTTATATTATGATTAACTCTTTTTATGATGAACTTGAGCCGTTAAGTATTACGTTAAATGATGAACAGGGTGGTTTGCTTCAAACCGAACACTTAATTGAACTTGGTCATACGAATATCGTTGGGTTCTTTAAAAATGATGATGGACAAGGTTCGAAACGGATGAAGGGGTATTTAAAAGCTCACCGTAAAAATGGTCTGAGTATCAATCCAAACAATATCATTCTTTACAGTACGGAAGGTAAATACCATCATCCGCAAACAGAACTTGAAAAGTTATTAGCTTTACCAGAAAAGGAACGTCCGACAGGTTTAGTCTGTTATAATGATGAGCTTGCGATTGCGTTACTCGATGTTGTACGTGAGAAAGGGTTATCGGTGCCTGACGATTTATCGATCATCGGTTTTGACGATTCCTTCCTTGCGGAAGTGTCGGAAGTAAAATTAACGACAGTGAAACACCCGCAAAGTGAGTTAGGGGAAGTAGCGGCTAAGATGATCCTAGATTTAGTCAAGGACCAAAGTGGCACGCAGAAAAAGAAAGAAGAACCGGTAGAATCGGTCGTATTTGAACCTGTACTCGTGGAACGTTCATCAACGACCAAACCGAAACATTAATCTTTGTTTTGAGTATTTCTATAGCTTCATATAGCCGTAACTCGTGTTGCGGCTATTTTTACACGCGAAATGAAAGCGTTTCAAAAAATACTTGGCATAAATATTTACAATAGTAGAGGGGCTGATGTAGTTGATAAAGAAAGACTACTTACCAAAAGATACACCGTTTGATCCTGATGTGATGAAAGATGAAACAAAGTGGGGCAGTTACGGTGCACATGACCCGGCGATTATTAAAGAAGGTGAGATGTATTATGTCTTTTCAACCGATACAGGAGGAAAAGATCATGTTAAAGCGGGGATTCAGATTAGACAATCACCGGACTTAATACATTGGACCTTTGTCGGCCGTGCCTTTAGTGATGGTGTACCACGTGAGGCGTATAATTGGACTGAGGCAAACGGTCTTTGGGCTCCAGAGGTTGTTAAAATGAATGGAAAGTTCTATTTGTATTACGCGGCTAGCCAATTTGGTAAAACACAATCGTTTATCGGTGTCGCGGTAAGTGATTCTGTGACGGGGCCGTATGAAGATTTGGGACTTGTTTATAAATCAGTGAGAGGGACAGAGGGTCCCAATGCGATTGATCCGAATATTACCTTTACCCCAGAAGGGCAAGTTTATATGGTGTTTGGATCATTTTTCGGAGGGCTTTATGTCAATGAAATAGAGCCGAAGACAGGAAAATTTAAAACGCCTGGACCGGGCACACTGATCGCTAAACGTCATACATCCGTCGACCGTGCGTTAGAAGGGCCCTACATTATTTATAATGACGTGTTTGATTACTACTATTTATTTGTCTCTTATGACTCATTATTTGCAGATTACAATATTCGTATTGGACGTTCCAAATCAATTACCGGGCCTTATACAGACTACAATGGAAAAGAGCTCACAGACATTGAAGGCAATCAAGACGAGATTGGCATGAAAGTACTCGGTAGCTATAAGTTTAGTGACGGGGAAGGTTGGCTCGCGCCAGGGCATAATTCTGTGCTAAAAGATAGTGACGATTATTTTGTCTGTCACCACGTGAGAGAACCGGTGAATAAACATGTCCACTACGTCCATATCAGAAAGATTTTATGGTCCGATGAAGGATGGCCACTCGTATCGCCCGAACGATTCGCGGGTGAAGATAATCGTGAGATCAAAGACCATGACCTACAAGGTCAGTGGGAATTCGTTCGGATTGATCCGACTAACCATGATCAAGACCTTGCTTATCAAGTCGCACTCACCGAACCAAAAGACCGGCCGCGTTTTATTGTGAAACCGACCAAAAACAGTGTCAAAGTCCATTTAAGTGATGAGGTGCTAGATGGTAAAGTGAGCGCAGGTTGGGACTGGGAGCGTTGGTGTGAGACGATTGTATTTGCCGGGTATAATCATAAAGGTGTTGTGACGATGGGAAAGAAAATAACTGGTAAGTAAAAAACATGAACGGGATTCTTTAGTAACTGACACAAAAGATAAAGTTTATCTATTGAAAACGGTTACTAAAAACTTTATACTAAATATACCTATACGTACAAATGTGTTTTAAAAAGAATTAATTAAACATTTGTACACAAGAGTTGAACTGAATAGGAGAGGTGAAGATGGTGAAAATGAAAGCAACAATGACACTTGATCAACATTTTAAGATTGCAGAAGTGGATAAACGGATTTATGGTTCGTTTATTGAACATTTAGGACGTGCCGTGTATGGCGGCATTTATGAACCAGATCATCCCAATAGTGATGAACAAGGGTTTAGGCAAGATGTGATTGATTTAGTAAAAGAATTAAACGTACCGATTGTCCGATATCCTGGTGGGAATATGGTGTCCGCTTATAACTGGGAAGATGGGGTTGGACCAAAAGAAGACCGTCCCCGCAGATTAGAGCTTGCTTGGCGAACGATTGAAACAAATGAAGTAGGCACAAATGAATTCGTCGATTGGGCAAAGAAAGTCAATGCTGATGTGATGATGGCAGTTAATCTCGGGACAAGAGGGATTGATGCGGCAAGAAACTTAATTGAATACACCAATCACCCAAGTGGGACGTATTATAGTGACTTGCGCAGAAAGCATGGTTATGAACAACCTCACAATATTAAAACGTGGTGTTTAGGGAATGAAATGGATGGGCCGTGGCAAGTCGGACATAAAACAGCCTATGAATATGGTCGTTTGGCGAATGAAACAGGAAAAGCGATGAAACTCGTTGATCCAGATATTGAGCTCGTTGCCTGTGGAAGTTCGAATACGAATATGCCCACCTTCCCTGAATATGAAGCAACGACGCTTGATTTAAGTTATGACACAGTCGATTATATTTCGCTTCATCAATATTACGGTAACCGCTCAAATGATACGGCTAACTACTTAGCGAAAAACTTAGATATGGACCACTTCATTAAAACAGTGACGGCTACGTGTGATTATATTAAAGCAAAGCATCGCAGTAAAAAGACAATCAACTTAAGTTTTGATGAGTGGAACGTTTGGTATCATTCTAATGAACAAGACCAACAAATTGAACCATGGTCAATTGCCCCGCCCCAATTAGAAGATCACTATAATTTTGAAGACGCCTTACTCGTTGGTAGTATGTTAATTACGTTCCTTCAACATGCGGATCGGGTGAAGATGGCGGCGATGGCACAACTCGTCAACGTGATTGCACCAATTATGACAGAAAACGGTGGCGGTAGCTTTAAACAGACGATTTTTTATCCTTATATGCATACATCGGTCTTCGGTCGCGGTGTCTCGCTTAAACCGATTCTTAACGTGCCAAAGTATGATTCAAAAGACTTTACTGATGTGCCGTATTTAGATGCGGCGGCTGTTCATAACGAGGAAGAAGAAGCATTGACTATCTTTATTGTAAATAAGCACCTGACGGATGCGATGCCATTAGACATTGACTTACGTAGCTTTGAAGGGTACAAGCTTGTCGAACATATTGAACTTTACCATGATGATGTGAAAGCTGTTAATACGATGGCCCATGAAGCAGTTAAACCATCGCTTAACAATGCGACAACGTTTGAATTAGGTCAGTTATCAGCGCAACTGAAGAAAACGTCATGGAATGTGATTCGTTTGAGAAAATAACATTAAATAAACATGCCATAGTAGTAATAAACAATTAATCAATAAGTACCAAAACTAAATCAAGACGTACTTAAACGAGGATAGTAAATATATTAGATGAGGTGAGAGTATGACACATCGTGCAGTCATTAATGCGGATGTCACAAAAGGCATCATTGATAAAAATATTTATGGACAGTTTGCCGAACACTTAGGTCGTTGTATTTATGAAGGGCTATGGGTCGGAGAAGATAGTGCCATTGAAAATACAAAAGGGATTAGAAATGATGTTCTACATGCACTAAAAGAGTTAAAAATTCCAGTGTTACGCTGGCCGGGTGGTTGTTTTGCGGATGAATACCACTGGAAAGATGGTGTGGGTCCAAGAGAAAAAAGAAAACGTATGGTCAATACGCACTGGGGTGGGTTAGTTGAGAACAATCACTTTGGCACACATGAATTCATGGCTCTTTGTGAGATGTTAGGAGCTGAACCATATATCAACGGCAATGTTGGTTCAGGTACCGTTCAAGAAATGTCTGAGTGGGTTGAATATATGACATTTGATGGCGAGTCACCTATGGCGAACTGGCGTAAGGAAAATGGCCAAGCCTTGCCATGGCGTGTGAAATATTTTGGTGTTGGTAATGAAAACTGGGGTTGTGGTGGTAACATGCGCCCTGAGTTTTATGCTGATTTGTATCGTCAGTTCCAAACGTATGTGAGAAATTATGGCGAGAATAAGATTTATAAAATTGCGGGTGGCGCAAATGTGGCTGATTTTAATTGGACAGAAGTATTGATGCGCGAAGCGGCACCGTTTATGGATGGCTTAAGCTTCCACTACTATGTGCACCCAGGTGGTTTTTGGAATAAGGGTGACGCGGTCCGCTTCGACGAAGCGGAGTGGGATATTTCCATGCAGAAAGCTTACCATATCGAAACACTAATCGATAAGCATGCGACCATTATGGATAAATATGATCCTGAAAAACGCATCGCGATGATTGTCGATGAGTGGGGCGCTTGGTATGATGTTGAACCAGGCACCAATCCTGGCTTCTTGTATCAACAGAACACGGTAAGAGATGCGCTCATTGCAGGTATTTCTTTAAATATCTTTAATAATCACAATGATCGGATTAAGATGGCAAATATCGCTCAAATGGTTAACGTCATTCAATCCATGGTATTAACTGAAGGTGATCAAATGTTATTAACACCGACGTACCATGTCTTTAAAATGTACACCGTTCACCAAGACAGTGAACGCGTAAGCTTGGATATTGATACCACCTCTTTAGAAGCAGATGGCATCAACTATCCACAAGTGAACGGATCGGCTTCTAAACAAGAAGACGGTACAGTTAATATCACACTAACAAATGCTTCGCGAACAGACGAAGCTACACTCGATTTACACGTGCGTGGTCTGGATTATAAAAATGTTATAGGTGAAGTCATTACTTCCACTGACATGCATCATCATAATACTTTTGATGAACCAGAAAAAGTCACGCCAACAGCCTTTACTGACTTTAAAGAGATAGATGGTGGAATAAATGTATCATTACCACCTATGTCTGTTGTCTTATTAACTATTCAAGCGTCATAATAAAAAACAAGCCTAGCGATAGGCTTGTTTTTATTTGAAAGAAAAAACGAGTGGTTAATAAAAAGGTTAATCAAACAAACGTCTTAGCAAGCGTTTTGGATAAGTTATAAACGTTTTAGTTATACGAACGACTTTGACGATAATATGTTATAAATGGCTTTATTTCTGACATCAAGCTATATTTAACGGCGTTTCCATAAGATATTCGCATGATAAATAGAAAAGAATCATGATAGTCTATTGACATGTACGAACAACTATAATATAGTTGTTTTAAAGAGTTATTGACAAATTAGTTCAGGATATTGACGAAAAGCAGTTATTATTTTAGTCAAATGAAAGCGCTTATAATTTGTTAATAACAGAGATTAACGAAAAACTGGAGGTATAGAAAATGAAAAATTCTTTACGTGTGTTAATGATGTTACTCGTTAGTGCAGCTTTATTATTAAGCGCCTGTGCGGGGGGAAGTAGTTCAGAAGGTAGTGATGATTCTGGCGATGGAACGAAGAAGCTAACATTTATGTTCCGTGGTGGAACAGAAGAGGAAAAAGCTTATCAAAAAGCCATTGATGCTTTTGAAGAACAAAATCCAGGTGTAGAAGTTGAAATGATTGTAACGGCAGCTGATCAATATGCGACGAAATTGAAAGCAGCGATTACAGGTAATCAAGTACCGGATGTTTTTTATATTGCGCCGGGTGAGTTAAGATCTTACGCTCATAGTAATATTTTACTTGACTTAACAGAGTATGTAGAAAGTAATGATAAAATTAATTTAGATAATATTTGGCAATATGGTGTGGATAGTTACCGATTTGATGGTGAAACACAAGGGCAAGGGTCCATTTATGCGATGCCAAAAGATGTTGGACCGTTCTCATTAGGTTACAACAAGACAATGTTTGAAGAAGCAGGATTAGAATTACCAGATAAAGATGAACCAATGACTTGGGATGAATTTATTGAAGTGAACCAAGTGTTAACAAAAGATACTGATGGTGATGGTGAGATTGATCAATACGGTACTGGCTTTAATATTAACTGGGTACTGCAATCTTTCGTATGGAGTAACGGTGGAAGATTTATTGATGATACACAAACAAAAGTAACAGTAGACACACCAGAATTTGCGGAAGCTTTACAATGGTTTGCTGATCACCAGTTGAAATATGAAATTACGCCATCAATTGAAGATGCACAAACGTTAGATACGTACCAACGTTGGATGCAAGGTCAATTAGCGTTCTTCCCAGTAGCTCCTTGGGACTTAGCGACATTTGATACGGAATTAGATTTTGAATATGATGTTATTCCTTACCCGGCAGGTCAAACAGGCGAGTCAGCCACATGGGTTGGTACTTTAGGTATTGCGGTTGCTCAGTCAACCTCTCACCCAGACTTAGCCACAGAGTTAGTGTATTACTTAACGGCATCTGAAGAAGGCCAACAAGCGCTTGTAGATGCGCGTATTCAAATTCCTAACTTAAAAGATATGGCAGCTGATTGGGCAGCGGATGATTCAAGTATGCCAGCCAATAAAGAAGAGTATCTTCAAATCGTTGAAGATTATGGCCGCGCATTACCGGCCAATAACACGTATAATGCTGAGTGGTATGATTACTTCTTTACAAATGTTCAACCAGTTTTAGATGGTGATAAAACAGCAGCGGAGTATGTAAAAGAAGTTCAACCAAAAATGCAAGAGTATTTAGATAATGCGATTGAATTAGAGAACCAATCTAAATAACCAGTTAAAATGTTTAATGGGGAAAGAGAAGATAGTATGGTCTCTTCCCCCATTAATCCTTATAATCAGTAATTGATGTGATAACTTTCCTGATCCTAAGCAAATCTTTTTGGTAAATAAGAAAGCTTTGCTTATTATCATGGGAGGCATCAGTACTTTAATGAATTTGAGGTGAGAAACTATGGCAACGAAATTAGCCGCAACAGATAAACCAAGAAAATCAAAATTATATAAAAAAGAATCACGAGCAGCTATGCTCTTTATTTTATCACCCCTTGTCGGTTACTTGATATTTGTATTGTATCCATTTTTCTTCTCAATCTATGCATCGTTTACCAATTGGAATGGTTTAGGGACGATGAATTTTGTTGGGTTGAGTAATTATACAAAACTATTAACAGATGATTATTTTATGAAATCATTATTTAATACGTTCTTTATGATGTTAGGGATTCCAATTGGCTTATTACTTTCGCTATTACTGGCGATGGGATTGAATCGTAAAATCCCTGGCACAACAGCTTTCCGTGTTATTTACTATATTCCTGTGGTTTCATCGCTTGCAGCGATTTCTGTCTTATGGCAATGGGCTTATAACGGTGATTATGGCTTGGTCAATCAATTCTTAGACTTAATTGGTATTGACGGACCAAACTGGCTACAAAATAAAGATACAGTCAAACCTGCGTTGATTATTATGACCGTTTGGAAAGGACTCGGTTATTCGATGTTGCTTTATCTGGCGGCACTGCAAAGTGTACCGAAGATGTATTATGAATCAGCCGATTTAGATGGAGCAAATAAGTTTAAAAAGTTCATCCACATCACGTGGCCAATGGTTAAACCAGTAACGTTCTTTCTTGTCATTACAAACATTATTAATGGTGCGCAAATGTTTACTGAAATTAACATCATGACACCAACTGGTGGACCGGAATTTAGTTCAGCCACTGTTGTGTTTTATATTTGGCGTAAAGCCTTTGATAATTTACAGATGGGTTATGCATCTGCCATGTCTGTTGTGTTAGGGGCGATTATTTTCATTGTTACCTTGATCCAATTTAAATTAAATGATCGATCGTCATTTGAAATTGACTAAGCATATTGAGCGGAAAAGTGATAAAGATAAGTTGAGGTGAGAAAAGTGACAGAAGCAAAAAAGAATAAACTATTTAATATACTTATATTTACGATCCTTTGTATCGGGGCCGTTGTGATGATTGCGCCCCTCCTATGGATGTTATCGACATCAGTAAAAGAAAAGTCAGATGTGTTTGCTTTACCGCCCGTATGGATTCCAGAAGTCTTTGATTTCTCTAAGTATAAAGAGATTTGGGAAGCAGGTCCGTTACTTTCAGGGATTAAAAACAGTTTGATTATTTCTTTATCTGTAACAATCGTTGGGTCATTTACATCAAGTTTAGCGGCCTTTGCCTTTGCGAAACTACGACTCAAAAATAAAAATATGATTTTCTTGTTACTATTATCGGCGATGATGATCCCGTATCCAAGTTTAATGATTCCTCAATTCTCAATGTTTGCGAGCATTGGTTGGGTTGATACATTACTACCGTTGATCATCCCGCCTATATTTGGGAACATTGTGATGGTTTTCTTCTTAAGACAATACTTAATTAATGTCCCTAATGCGGTAATTGAAGCGGCAAAAATAGATGGCACATCGTTTTTTGGAATTTTCATCCGAATCATTGTCCCACTTATTAAGCCGGCGATTGCTGCTCAGTTCATTCTTTGGTTTATGGCTGTTTGGAATGACTATTTAGCGCCGATTATCTATTTGAATTCACCAGACAAACTAACGATTCAATTAGTTATTGCAAACTTTAATGCGACCTATGCAATTCAAACAGATTATCCATTAATTATGGCTGCATCGATTATTGCCTTATTACCGATGCTCGTTATTTTCCTTGTGTTCCAGAAACAAATTATTGAATCTATTGCTATTTCAGGTGTAAAAGGTTGATACGCGTAGACGTGAAGATAACAACGATCGTTGTGTTCAAGATGTATGAACGATCGACCTCGTGTGTTTCATCGTAAATAATCAGTGACAAGTAGTGAGAAATATGCAACATCTTAGAGGAAGGAGAGGAAGCGATATGGCATCCAACTGGGCAGAAACAATGATGTCTGTACTAGATAAACTAGTGAAATTAATCTACATCAATACGTTGTGGGTGTTATTTACGCTGTTGGGTGGGATTGTTTTTGGCATCATGCCAGCCACTGCAGCGATGAATCAGTTGATTCGCCAAATGATTCGTAATGAAGAGATCGCACATGTGTTTAAAGCTTATGCCTATGAGTTTAAACAAGCGTTTGTCTCCGCCAATTGTATTGGATTAATTTTTGGTGTTGTCGGATTGTTTCTATATCTTGATTTCAATTTTTTAATTAGAATAAATCACCCTGCAGCTACAGCTTTACTTGTCGGTGTATCAGCGCTTACACTCGTGTATATTGGGATGTTACTGCAATTTTTTCCACTCTTTTCTCGGTTTGAGTTATCGGTGAAAAATTATATGATCCTAACGTTTGTAATGACGGTCACAAAGCCACTTACGACGGTTTTAATGGTCGTATGGTTAGTGATTGTCGGGATTTTAACTGTTGAATTTACCGTGATGATTGCTTTATTACTCGTAGTCATGATGGCCATTGGCATCAATTGGTTAAGTATCGTTCGTATTGAAAAAGCAGAGCCGTTGTTAAAAAAGACGTCTCCATCATCCTAAAAAAATCCCCATCTCAACATTAACTTGAGATGGGGATTTTTTTAACCTTGTATCACTTTCACATGATACGTACGCTGTCTTGGTCCGTCAAATTCACAAAAGTAAATCCCTTGCCACGTCCCAAGGATAAGTCTACCGTTATCAATGACAATCGTCTGACTATGGCCGACGGTACTTGTCTTTAAGTGAGCGGCGGTATTGCCTTCCATATGTCGGTCAAGTGAGTGTTCCCAAGGATACACCTCATCAAGGCGCCTTAAAAAGTCGGATTTCACATCAGGATCAGCATTTTCATTGACCGTGATACCAGCTGTTGTATGCGCACTAGACACAATCACAATCCCGTCGCGAACACTTGCGTCTTTTAAGTATTGCTCAATCGTATCGGTTATCTCAATCATTTCGCTATGATGATGCGTTGGAAGTGAGAATGTTTGAAACATAGTTATCCTCCTCTCGTTTAGTAAATGATTTTAAAATATATGTTACAGATAGTATACCAAATTAACTGAATTATGTTAAAATTTAAGGAATACTGACGAGAGGATGAGTCGATTGAAAAAAGAAATTCAAACAGATAACGCACCACAAGCGATTGGCCCTTATTCACAAGCAATAGATATCGGTGATTTAATCTTTATTTCAGGTCAAATCCCATTAGACCCAGAGACGATGGAAGTCGTTGAGGGAGGTATTGTGGAACAAACAAAACAAGTCATGAAAAACTTACAGGCTATTTGTGAACAAGCGAAAGTAACGCTCGATCATGTCGTAAAGTTCACGATTTATGTAACCGATTTAAATGACTTTCAAGCACTTAATGACACCTATCGCCTATTTTTAAATGCCCCGTACCCAGCACGCGCAACCGTTGAAGTGTCAAAGTTACCTAAAGGCGTTAAAGTTGAAGTGGATGCGATTGTAAAGAAATAATGACGATAATGTCATGAATAAACATCGTGAAGATATTAAATAAGCCTGTCAGCTGACAGGCTTATTTGTCTGATAATCTTTAGCTATTTGCTTTTATTGCGCTATAAGCTATTGACCGCATACTCTGGATGACGTTTCATCGCATAAATCATAATGAGTGCGCTAATCATCAGTAAACTCGCGGTCGATAAAAAGACAGCGGAATAACCTAAGCTTGCGCTAATCGCAGCCCCAAGCATCGGACCAATCATGTTTCCAAAAAAGCGTAAGCTCGTATTATAACCTAACACTTCCCCCTGCATTTCAATCGGTGCCGCTTGTCTAATATAGGCAATCCGTAGTGGAATAACCCCACCAATAAAGATCCCCATTAAGAAACGTAAAATAATCAGTTGCCATAAAGACGTCACAAAACCGCCAGGGAAATAGACAACGGCGGCGAGGATCAACATCATCGTTAACAACTTAACATAACCGTAATGATCGCCTAAACGTCCAATGCGTCGTGAAAACAGTAAATTACCGAGTCCAGAAGCAGAAAAAGCAAGACCTGAGAAAAAGGCAAGATTCACACTCCCGTGTATTTCACCGATAAATAACGGCAAAATAGGTTGAATGCTGAAGTTCGCAATTTGAACAATCATCGACATCAACATAATCAACAGTAAGACGGGCTGGCGTAAAATGTGAAGGAGTACTTGACGTGACGAATAACGCGTCTGATCAATCGCTGAATCTTCTTGTACTTTAAATTCTTTAATCCCAAAGAGGACGAGTAAACTCGAGATAAATAACACTAAACTCAGCCATTTAAACGTCGACTGATAACCAAATAAATCGGCTAAGATCCCGCCTAGAAGTGGTCCCATTAATGTGCCGGTAATACTTCCAGTCTGAAGTGTGCCGAGCACTTTACCGGCGACGCGCTTAGATGTTTGGGTCGAGATTAAGGCTTGAGATAACGAGATAAATCCGGTAAAGACCCCCATAAATAAGCGCAAGAAAAACAGTTGGATAATCGACGTCACAAAGCCCATTAATAATAGCGATAAGCCGAGACCAAAAGCGAAGACGACTAGAATCGGCTTACGCCCAATCCGGTCGCCAATCTTCCCCCAAAGAGGTGAGAATAAAAAGGCGCTCACAAATGTGATACTAAAAATAATACCTGACCACGTTTGGACGTATTCGTCAGAAAAGTTACCTAACGTGTCAATATATAAGGATAGAAATGGTTGGACCATCGTAATGCTTCCGGCAATAAAAAAGTTCGCAAACCACATGATGCTGACGTTTTTTGTTACCTGTTGTTCTTGATTGATGATAATTCCCTTCTTTCTGAATGCTTTCGGTAAAATTATTTCGTTGCTCTAATTAATTAGCATACCGGAATTTCTATCCTTTTGGAAGGGATTTGCCCAGAAAAATGACTGTGATCGCTTACTTTTTAGGTTTGTCGTCTATCGAACAGATTTTAACGGTATTTATCAATGATTTGAGGTTACGTACTAGTGTTTTCGCGCATAATCTTCTACAATGAAGGGTACATATACGTAGCAACAGATACATCAAAGGGGAGAACCACAATGACAGAACACAATCAATCATTTGAAGAAGAACAGGAACGGTTTCATGAGGTGAAAACCGTCATTAAAAACCGTCTGAATAAATTAATGAAGCGTGTCAAACGTATTCGGACTGATGTGTTAGATTTACGGAAAGAATTTTTTGAAGATGTCACCGTCAATTTAACGGAAATGGATGATGCGATTGAGACACAAGCGAGTTTGAAACAACAGGCAGAATTCTTATCAGAGCGTGAACGTCACCATGACCAACAAGATCATACTTTTAAACAATTAAGCCGGCTTTATGATCAGCCCTATTTCGGTCGGATTGATTTTAAGGAGAGCGGGGAAAGTGAGGCAGAACCGATTTATATTGGGACATCGTCACTTTTAAAGAATAATGAAGAAGACTTCTATGTTTATGACTGGCGTGCCCCGATTGCCTCGATGTACTATGACTATCCACCTGGTGCGAGTCAGTATCAAGCAATCGATGAAACGATTACGGGCGACATGACATTAAAGCGTCAATATGTGGTGAAGCGCGGGGAACTTGAAGGCATGTTTGATACCGGTCTCACGATTGGGGACGGACTCTTACAACAAGTGCTCGGAGAAACGGCAGATACAACGATGAAAAATATTGTCGCCACTATCCAACAAGAACAAAATAAAATTATTCGCCATGAAAAAAAGAAAGACTTAATCGTCCAAGGTGTCGCTGGAAGCGGGAAGACCTCAGCAGCTTTGCAGCGGATTGCTTACTTACTCTACCGGTTCCGCGGGGAATTAACGGCGGAACAAATGTTGCTCTTTTCACCGAATCCGTTATTCCATACGTATGTCTCACGTGTGTTACCTGAACTCGGGGAAGACCAAGTCGAACAAGTCACTTTTTATCATTACCTAGAACAAGAGCTTGGTCGCCGCTTTGTGATTGAAACACCTTTTGATCAATTAGAAACCTTACTGACAGGAAAAGTGACAGAGATGAGACAAGTAAACATGCAGTATAAAGCATCACTCGCTTTTAAGGAAAAAGTCGATCGCTATTTAGAGGAGTTAAAACATCGCGGTCTTGCGTTTCGTAATATTCGCTTTCGTGACCATGTGATTGTGTCTAAACAAGAATTAACCCGTTATTTTTACAAGATGGACCAAAACGAGTCGGTTCAAGTGAGGTTACACCAATTGCGTGATTTTATTTTATCGTCATTAAAAGAAGAACAAAAGCAATTAATGGATGCCGATTGGTTAGAGGATGAATTAGAGTTATTAGATATTGATGATTATCAGGCAGCCTATGAACAAATTGAGCGTGAACAAGATACGATGGATTGGTTTAATCATGCGGAACGGGAACAACAAATTTTAAAATTGCGATTGATCAATAAATTATTTAAACCACTGCGAAATAAAATCAAACGGCTTCAGTTTGTTGATACGAAACGGACGTATATGCGACTGTTTGATCACGTTGATGAGACAGATGCGTTATTTAATCAAGTCAGACAAGAAACCCAACAACAGTTAAGTGATAATTTCCTAACGTATGAAGATGCGACGCCGTTTCTTTATTTTGAAAAAGTCTGTCTGGGTTTTGATGAACGTGGCTCAATCCAACATGTGATTTTAGATGAGGCGCAAGATTATTCATTGTTCCAACTGGCATATTTGAAGCGGATTTATCCTAATAGCCAAATGACCTTATTAGGTGATGTGCATCAAACGTTATACTTACATGGATTAAACGATGATCATGTGTTAAAGAGCTTAACGGATGCGGATGTATTAACATTAAATAAGAGTTATCGTGCGACTGAGCAGCTTGTGAACTTCTCAAAAGGACTAGCCAAACAAGATGATTACACGATTGAACCATTCGTCAGACAAGGTGATAAACCAAACATTTTTGAAGTGGAAACCGAACAGATGATGATGTATAAAATTCAGGATGA
Source organism: Halolactibacillus miurensis (assembly GCF_900116255.1). GTDB lineage: Bacteria > Bacillota > Bacilli > Bacillales > Amphibacillaceae > Halolactibacillus > Halolactibacillus miurensis. The sequence continues at coordinate 178,992 of NZ_FPAI01000003.1, read as the reverse complement.
GTTACGGGCGTTTCGTGTGAAAGGCTATGAACAACTCGCGGTCATCACTAAAACAAAACAAGAAGCAAAGAAAGTGACTGAATGGCTGGACCTTCACAGCTTAGGGGCGAATCTGGTGACGGTAGAAACACATGAATTTGAACCAGGCATTAAAGTGTTACCTGTCTATTTAGCCAAAGGGATTGAGTTTGATGCGGTGATTGTTTATGACGCTTCAAAGCATCATTACTCTACCGAGCTCGACCAGTATTTACTCTATACAGCTTCGACGCGTGCGATGCATGCCTTAACACTTGTGAGTCACCAAACGGTAGCCCCTTGGTTAAACGATGTTGACCCGTCAACCTACCAACACCATAAAATTATGGAAATTCATGCGCCGAAAAAAGGCGATGCCTAAACCGTTTATACGAAAAAAGCGTCCCAAAAGTCATGATGACTTCTGGGGCGCTTTTTACATAAGCAATAATAAACTAAGAGCCATCACAATCATACCAGCGACAAGACCATAAATCGATTTATGGGTCTCATCATACTTTTTCGCAGCGGGCAGTAACTCATCAAGTGAGATAAACACCATAATCCCTGCCACGGCCGCAAAAATAATTCCAAATAACCCGTCAGATAGAAAAGGCATGAGAAGGAAGTAGGCGATAATAGCACCAGCTGGTTCAGCAAGACCTGAGAGAAATGACAGTTTAAATGCTTTCTTCTTACTCCCAGTCGCAAAATAAATCGGCACAGAAATGGCAATTCCTTCGGGGATATTGTGGATGGCGATCGCAATCGCAATCGGAATACCGAGGCCCGGGTCCTGCAAGGTGGCGGTAAAAGTCGCGATGCCTTCTGGGAAGTTGTGAATCGCAATGGCCAAGGCAGTGAAGGTTCCCATTTTCATTAAATGGCCTTGTTGTTTAGCTTTCTCTGCTTCTTTTTCATCCATATCTTCTACGCGGCGGATTTCGTGGGGGTTACCTTGCTTCGGAATGAATTTATCAATCAGTGTAATTAACAACATCCCACCAAAGAACCCTAAAACGGTATACCATGCCCCGAGTTTTTCGCCGAATTCAATAGTCAATGATTCTTGGGCTTTCGGGAAAATTTCAATCATGGAAACGTAAATCATGACCCCGGCTGAAAAACCGAGTGAATAAGATAAAAATTTAGTGTTCGTTGTTGATGTGAAAAACGCTAAAATACTTCCAATACCGGTCGCAAGACCAGCGAATAATGTTAAACCAAATGCTAATAATAGGTTGTCCAATGGCTTGTCCTCGCTTTCAAACTCATAATTATTTCACATAAAGTGTCTCTCACTCTAAAAAGTTGCGTTAGGGCAAAATTAATCTTATCCAAATTATAAACGCTTATTTTTAAAGATGCAAGCGTTAATGAACAAAAAATGACTCATAAGTTAAAATATTAGAATCTAAAGAAAGTAAGCGCTATACTGAAACTAACAATAAAGGAGGACATATGATGACACTACAAGAAACAACTGAATTACATAATGGTATAAAGATGCCAGTGTTTGGCTTAGGTGTGTATAAAATTCCTGATGAACAACAAGGCATGGAAGCTATCACGTATGCGATTAAGTCGGGGTATCGCTTAATTGATACCGCGAGTTTATACGATAATGAACAAGCCGTTGGTGCGGCCGTGAGACAGTCAGGTATTGATCGCGAGGATATTTTTGTCACGTCAAAAGTGTGGAACACTGACCAGGGATACGAGGAGACATTAAAAGCTTTTGATACGACATTAGACAAACTTGGCTTTGATTATCTTGATTTATATCTCATTCACTGGCCGATGCCAAAACAAGATAAATTTAAAGACACGTGGCGTGCGCTTGAGAAACTGTATGAAGACAAGAAAGTACGGGCGATTGGCGTGAGTAACTTCAATATCAATCATTTAGAAGATTTAAAAACAACCGCGAAGGTTTTACCGATGGTTAATCAAGTCGAATGTCACCCACATTTAAATCAACAGACCTTACGTGATTACTGTCAAGCAGAAGGCATCAAAGTCCAAGCATGGTCTCCGCTTAAACGTGGCGATCTGTTTGAGGTTGATTCGTTAACCGAAATCGCCAAAGCGCATAAAAAGTCAGTTGCCCAAGTGATTTTACGCTGGGATTATCAACACGGTATCTTAACCATCCCCAAGTCCGTAAACAAAAGTCGGATTGAGGAAAATGCAGATATTTTTGACTTTACCTTATCAGAACGAGAGATGGCACAGATCGATGCGTTGCATAATGGTGACCGGACAGGACCGAACCCAGAAGAATTAAATGCGTAAAGTCTAACACATAGACTTTTAATACCGGGTGATTTCGGGTAAACAATAACTATGAGTGAAAATGAGACAGACCAAAAAAGATGAGGAACAATCGTTATAAGGAGGATTTTTTATGTTAAAAGATTTAACGAGTACGACAAAGCTAGCTAACGGTGTAGAAATGCCGTGGGTCGGTCTTGGTGTCTTTAAAGTAGAAGATGGACCTGAAGTAAAACAAGCCGTCATTGATGCGATTGAGAGTGGTTACCGCAGCATTGATACGGCAAGTGTCTATGGCAATGAAACTGGCGTTGGCGAAGCACTAAAAGCGGTCGATGTCCCAAGAGAAGAATTATTCATCACATCAAAACTATGGAACGCTGACCAAGGATATGACTCAACGTTAAAGGCGTTTGAAGCAACGTTAGAACGTTTAGGACTGGATTACCTTGATTTATATCTCATTCACTGGCCGGTGCCAGAGGCGAATTTATACGAAGAGACGTGGCGGGCGTTTGAAAAATTGTATCAAGAAAAGAAAGTGCGAGCGATTGGTGTGAGCAACTTTAAAGAGGAACATTTAAAAACATTGATTCAAGGGTCTGACATTACACCGATGGTGAATCAAGTGGAGTTTCACCCGCACTTAACACAAGAACCATTACGACATTTCTGTCGTGACCATAACATTCAAGTAGAAGCATGGTCCCCGCTTAAACAAGGTCAACTTTTCGATAATGACGTTTTAAAAGAAATTGCGGCCCATCATAATAAATCAGTCGCTCAAGTACTCGTGCGCTGGGATATTCAAAGTGGCGTCGTAACAATTCCAAAATCAACAAAGGTCCACCGAATGAAAGAGAATGCGGATGTATTTGATTTTGAATTGACACATGATGAAATGAAGAAGATAAATCAGCTAAATAAAGATGAACGGGTAGGGCCTGACCCATCTACATTCAATAAACGATAACTATGTAAGAAGACAAACGCTCCCTTAGGTGTGATTACCTAAGGGAGCGTTTTTATCTATGTCACATTAAAATGACGTGATTATTTAGGTCCAACAACCTGATCAATTTGCTCAACCGATAGTAGGCTAGCAGCGTCACGGTCTAAAATGACGGTCACGTTGTTATGACGGTGTAAAATAGATGCAGGGAAATCAGGTGTTTCTTCGCCATTTACAAGGCGTTGAACGGCTTCTTTTTTACTGTCGCCAGAAGCAAGTAGAACGATTTGTTTACTTTCCATAATCGTCTCAATTCCCATCGTAATAGCATGTGTTGGTACGTCATCAATCGAATCAAAGAAACGAGCATTGGCAACACGCGTTGACTCGTCAAGTTCAATGACGTGTGTTCTTGTATCAAACGGCGTACCAGGTTCGTTAAAACCGATATGACCGTTAACACCAAGACCAAGGACTTGCAAGTCAATGTCGCCATGACGGTGCATGTTTTGTTCATAGTCAAGACATGCTTGTTCGTGATTATCAGTATTGCCGGGTGGGACAAACGTTTCATTTTGATCAATATCAACATAGTTAAACAAGTGTTCATCCATAAAGTGGTGATAACTATTCGGATCTTCTTTACCCAATCCGATATATTCGTCTAAGTTAAATGTCGTGACATCTTTAAATGACACGTGTTTTTCTTGATAAGCTTTAATAAGCGCCTGATACATACCTTCTGGTGTTGAACCAGTCGCCAGGCCAAGAACTGGCTTGTCGTTGTTGTTGATAGTGTTAATCACTAAGTCTTTCGCATAGTCACTTAAATGGTCATAATTTTGACAAACAATAATATTCATTAGAAATCCCCCTCATATGCTACCACACCTTTGGTGATGGTTTTGTGTAAGTGTAAATCTTGATCGATGATTAACAGATCGGCATCTTTACCTACTTCTATTGAACCTTTACGGTCAAAGACTCCAAGCTGACGAGCTGGATTGACAGAAGCCATTTGGATAATATCTTCAAGCGTCGTCCCGTCTAAATCAAGCATACGTTTAGCGGCATCAATCATTGGTAGAACACTACCTGCGAGTGTGCCATCATCCAGTGTGGCTTTGTTGTTTTTTACGTGCACGGTTTGACCACCAAGGGTGTAAGTGCCATCTTCCATCCCTTTTGCGCGCATCGCATCGGTAATTAACATTAATCGATCACTGCCGACGTTATTGTAAATCAGTTGTAACATCTCTGGAGACACGTGAATCCCGTCTGAAATCAGTTCGAGCTGTAAGTGTGGCAGTAAGAAGCTCGCCCCAACTAATCCGACATCACGGTGATGAATCCCGTTCATTTGATTACATAAGTGAGTCACTTGATTGACCCCATATTTAGTCGCTTGTTTGGCTTCTTCGAATGAGACATCGGTGTGTCCCATTGAAACGTTGACGCCAGTTTCTCTTAACGCTTTAACAAAGGCGCCGTCTGTGTCTTCTTCAGGTGCCATTGTGACTGTTTTAATTTTGTTGCCACTAAGCGTTTGCCAACGTTTAAATAAGTCAAGGTCAGGCTTTATAATATGTTGCTCAGGCTGCGCGCCTTTTTTTACGACATTCACAAATGGTCCTTCTAAATGGACACCGAGTAGTTCAGCTGTCTGAACAGCTGTATCGGTATTCTTAGCGTGAATTAAGGCTTTCTCAATCGCCTCCACACTTTCAGTCATGGTTGTCGCAAGAAACGACGTCGTCCCTTCTTTCACGAGATGTTTAGCCATTTCTGAAATAGCTTTTGGATCATCATCCATCGCATCATATCCATTCGCTCCGTGAATATGGCTATCAATAAAGCCAGGGATGACGGATAAGCCGCGTGCGTCAATGATCGCATCATCTGAGTCATCGATATGGCCAGATGTTAAAATGGCAGTAATTTTCCCGTCTTTAATGACTAAGTCACCGGTGAGGGTCTCATTCGGTAAATATAGTCGGGCATCTTTAATATACATAGACAAAACATCCTTTCTAATAGAGTTTATCCGCAGTAAAGGCGGTAATTTCTTCTCGTCGCGTTTTTGCTTCCGCTTTATGAAGCTGAATATAGGTCATGCATAAGGCATCAATCACAAACAGTTGAGCAACTTTACCTGAGAGCGTCCCGCGTTCTAACGGATGCTCTTTCACATGGGTTAGGATCGTGTCATCACTCACTTTCGTGAGAGGTGATTTTAAAAAACCAGTCAAACTGACCACATGTGCCCCTTTCTTTTTGGCGATAGCGGTACTTTCAATCAGCGACTTTGTGCTACCGCTTAAGCTGATCGCCATTAACAGCGTGTCGGCTGTCGCATTGGCTGCGCGCATAATTTGTGTATGGGTATCGGTGACGACATCGATATTTTTACCGACGCGCATCAGTTGGTTTTGAAAATCAAGCGCCGCAATGCCTGAGGCACCGATGGCAAAAATCACGCTCTCTGTTTTCTCATCAAGAAGTTTTGCCACGTTCTGTAGTTGAGATTGATTCAATAGATCGTGATTGGTCTCGATAGAGTCAATCATCTCGTTTTTTACACGGGTATACATATCGGTTTCTTTTGAGTCATCGATGGGTTGTTCTTTCGCAAGGTCAAATTTAAACGCCTGAAAGCCGCTATAATGTAACTTTTTAAAAAATCGCAAACTCGTGGCTTCGGCAACTTTAGCTTGTTCACTGAGCTCCGAGAGCGAGTGGTAAACAACTAAATCTAAGTGGGCCAAAATATACTCATATAACTTGAATTCTGATTTGGTGAATTGATTTTTTAACAATTCCAACCGCCGGGAAGCGGGAATGGATGTGTAATCTTCCATATCATCACCCTTTCTTATGATCATTATACCAAAATGATAGTTAACTATCAAATATAATTTTAAAAATGATAGTTAATAATCAAAACAGGGGATGTTTATTCTTTTTTAAAGTGATAGAGGTTTGGTTATCGATGCTTCGGTGAATACTTTACTGTAGTGAGTATGAAAATAGGTGATAATTAGTCCGTTTAAACTAAGTGTTCATTCCTTTCTTAAGGAGAAATAAAAGACAAGCAGGAAAAGATTCGTTATACTAAGAATTAGATTATTAAATTAGGAGTGGATGACAACCATGGGAATAGCTGTTGTAGCGTTGGTGATTTTAATCTCACTGAACGCCTTTTTTGCAGCATCAGAAATTGCGTTAGTATCATTGAATGATAATAAAGTAAAACGAATGGCGGAACGAGGCGATAAAACTGCCCAAGCACTTGATAAACTGCTGTCACAACCGGGGAGATTCCTCGCGACGATTCAAATTGGGATTACGCTTGCGGGTTTCTTAGCAAGTGCGTTCGCGGCGGATGTATTTAGTGAGCCGCTAGCCGTGGCACTCAGAGGGTTTTTACCGTTATCTTTAAATGTACTTGAGACGCTAAGTTTAGTTATTGTGACAATCATTTTGTCATATATGACGTTAGTGTTCGGTGAACTTGTACCAAAACAAGTCGCGTTGAAACGAAAAGAGAAGGTCGCGAATTTTGCGGTCAAGCCGATTACCTTATTATTTAAGGTTAGTTTACCCGTCGTAAGGATTTTAAACTTTTCAACCAATACGGTCTCACGGTTATTTGGCGTCGATCCTAATGACGAAGACGAAGATGTGACAGAAGAAGAAATTAGAATGATGGTGGATATTGGTGATGAAAAAGGTACGATTGAATCGAGTGAAAAGCGTCTGATTCATAATATCTTTGAATTCAATGATAAAGACGTTTCAGATATTATGACGCACCGCACCGAAATTGAAGCGATTGATGTCGAGTCATCATTTGAAGAAGTGATTGAGATGATTAAAGAACATCGTTATACGCGTTTCCCAGTCTATAAAGAAGACTTAGATGAAATTATTGGTGTCCTGCATACAAAAGACTTAATTGTCATGATAGAGGCGGATAAAACCCAGTTTAATTTAGCCGATATTATGCGTAAACCATATTTTGTGATGGAGCATCAATCAATTGATACTTTATTAACAGATATGCAGAGGGAGAACATCCACATGGCCATTATTGTTGATGAGTATGGCGGAACCGATGGTTTAGTCACACTAGAAGATCTTATTGAAGAAATTATCGGAGAGATTTCTAGTGAGCACGGACGTAGTGTTGATGACGATGAGGTATTGAAGCATTCCCATCATGAAGCAACCGTTAAGGGGACCATTCATTTAATCGATTTAAATCATCTATTCGGTCTAGAGTTACCGGTTGATGAATTTGAAACACTGAATGGTTTTCTTACCGACTATATCGGGTCAATCCCGGATAACCATTATAAAGAACCGATTCATTATCAAAACGTTCAGTTTGATATTTTGTCTGTGTCTGATAAGCGGATTGAGGAAGTATATGTGAAAGTAGACCAAGAACAATCTTCGCATATTCATCACGAAGGCAAGGAAGAAAAAGAAACAATCAATGATGAATCCTAATAGAAAAAGCCAAGCCCCATTTAATTAAAGGGCTTGGCTTTTTCGTATATTTACTCGTTGCGAGCGTTTATGTGGGCTGTTGGTGCGCGTTTAAATACACGTTGCAACAAGGCGCCTTTTTTTACATACAACAAGATAGCTATTAACGCCCCAGTGGCACTGCTGATCAAGAAACCAGGCACAAAAAAGAATAACGGTAACAACTCGCCTGTCAGTAACTGACTGATTTGGCGTGAGACAATTGCCGCAATCAGACCGGTTCCGATGACCTCGCCCAAAGCAGCGGCGTAAATGGACGGTTTCATCCGGTAACATAGCCCAGCGAAACAAGCGCCAATCATCCCGCCAGGAAAAGCAAATAGCGTCCCGATTCCCAACAAGTTTCGCAGTAAGGCAACAGTGAAACTGACGGTCACCGCCCGTTGAGTCCCGTAAAAGACAGCGATGATGACATTCAATAGATGTTGAATAAACAGCGCGCGATAAGGACCGAAGCTTATCGCTAAAAAAGTCGAACCAATGACACCAATGGCGATAAAAATCGCAGTTTCTGTCAAAATGCGGGTTTTAAACATAAAAAAATAGCCTCCTTTCATCGTGGTAATATACGATAAAAGACAAGACCTGACGTTACTACTTCCCTCCGCTAGTACGAACTAGATCAGGTCAATAAGGGTCAAAAACATGTGTTTTCTCTCAGCCCTATGTGGGCACCCCTAGTAGTCTTTTAAAAGTATGATGTTTGACTTCACTTTAACATAGTCACGGTAAATAATCGACTGAAAATTGAGACATTGTGTATGTATCGCACAGACGTGTAATTCATGCTATACTGATTCTTAATATCGATGCGGAGGGATAAAGATGAGACAACCAAAAGCGATTTTTTTAGACATGGATGGAACGTTATTACGTGAAGATAATTATGTCAGCGAAGAAACGATGACGACAATTCAACAAGTCAGAGCGAAAGACATACCGGTCTTTATCGCGACGGGTCGTGGGCAAAGTGAGATTTTAACCCGGGCACCCGTTGGATTTGAAGTTGACGGGATTATTAGTTCAAATGGCATGACGGGTTATTTAGGAGAAGAATTACTTTTCCAACATACGCTTGATTTTCCACTTGTGAAAGACGTCATCGCGGCCGCTCGTGAGCTAAATATCTATTATGAAGTCTTCCCAACGACAGGTGAAGGTGTTGCGTTAAAACAAGACCAAGCGATGTTAAAAGCGGAAATTTCAGGTGAGAAACCAGCTGATATTTTAGGTAGTGAATGGAATGAGCGTGTTGAAGCGATTGGTGGTGGCATTACCTGGGTTGATGAGGTGAAAGATATTGGTTACTCAAAGTTTTATTGTTTTAGTAAAGATGCCTCTAAGCTAGATCAGTGGAAAGCGCGATTAAACGAGATTCATGCACGTTATCCGTTCTCAACCTCTTCTTCAACACCCGCAAATGTTGAAATTATGGTGACAGAGAAAAATAAAGCGACAGGCATTCAAGCTGTTTTAACGAAACTCAATATCGACCCAGCGGATATTTTAGTAATGGGTGATAGCTTTAATGACGTGCCGATGTTTGAATATGCCGGTTTTAGTGTCGCGATGAAAAATGCTCCTGATGAATTAAAAGCGATGACCGATGATGTGACGCGGTTGACAAATGATGAAAACGGGGTTAGTGATTACTTAAACACACATATTTTGTCGTCATGATAAACAAATAATGGAAGATGTATAAGCTTATGAATTGGCGTAAGCGTTTCTACCTGAGTGACCGTAAATCACTGGACTACATCGATTGTATGTTTAACACCACAGGTGTATCCAATCGATGGGTACACCTGCGGTGTTTTTCTTTAGCCAAATACAAAGCAAAATAGAAAGTCAAAGATCATAAAGTGCTGAAGAGAAGTAAGAAGTAAGAAAACTAGAAAAGAATCAACATGAATAAACAGACGTAATACACAAAAATATCAAATTAAAGGGGAGTTATAGGATGGTAAAACCACTATATAAAGTCAGTAAGCAGTTAATGGATGTTGTTCAAGGTAAGGCTTATGCCGATACGGTTATAACAAATGGAACCTTGGTTAATGTGGTGACAGGTGAATTAATTGAAGGCATTGATGTGGCAATGAAGGATGAACGGATTGCCTTTATCGGAGACGCTAGTCAGATGATTGGTGAAGCGACTTTAGTAGTAAATGCGACAGGAAAGTATATCGCACCTGGATTAATGGATGGGCATATGCATGTCGAGAGTACGATGTTTTCGGTCACCGGGTTTAGTGAAGCGGCCGTAAAAAAAGGCACAACAGCTGTCTTTATGGACCCACATGAAATGGCGAATGTCTTTGGAATTGAAGGGGTGAAACGTATGCATGAAGAAGGGAGAAATGCGCCGATTCATGTGTTTACAACGTTTCCTTCTTGTGTACCAGCGACCGATGGATTAGAAGATGCGGGCGCAAAGATTTCAGTTGAAGATGTTGAAGAAGGTTTAATGTGGGATGGTGTCGTTGGTTTAGGTGAAGTAATGAATTATCCCGGAGTGATTCATCGAGATGAGAAGATGATTGGTGAGATTGAAGCGACGTTAAAACAAGGTTATCAACCAACTGGGCACTTTCCTGAAGGAACGATCGAAGACTTAACGAGCTATCTATTAAGTGGCGTCACGTCATGTCATGAGACAGTCACAAAAGAAGCGGCACTTGAAAAACTACGTTTCGGGATGACCGTGATGATTCGAGAAGGTTCGGCGTGGCAGGATGTTAAGGAAGTGATTAAAGTGATCACAGAAGATCAAATTGAAACGGATCACTTGATGCTTGTGACCGATGATATTTATCCTGAAACACTGATTAATCAAGGGCAAATCAACCATGTGGTGAGACGAGCCATTGAAGAAGGTGTCGATCCTGTGACAGCTATCAAATTAGCGACACTCAATACTGCACGGTATTTTAAACTAGACGATGACTACGGTAGTTTAACACCAGGGAAAGTGGCCGATATTATTTTACTTGATGACTTAACATCAATGGATATTACAGATGTATTTGTGAAAGGAAACCAGATTGTTAAGGAAACTCAATTAATTAAAGAGACACCTGCCTTTGTCTATCCAAAGCATTATTATCAGTCTGTGAATGTTGGGAAAGTATTAACGGCAGAGGACTTTTACTTTAACACCACTCACCAGCAATCAGTAAATATCAACGCGATTGAAGTCATTGAAAACAGTGCGCGAACGAAGAAAAAAGTTGTTGAGTTACCAATCAACAATGGTATCGTCGAAAGCGATCTTAGCCAAGATGTGATTAAACTGAGTTGTATTGATCGTCACCACAAGACGGGGCAAATCTCCAATCAATTTGTGACCGGTTTTCACATTAAGCGCGGAGCTGTCGCTTCAACTGTTGCGCATGATAGTCATAACTTACTCGTGATGGGTGTGAGTGAAAGTGATATGGCTGTGGCAGCCAATTATTTATCTGATATCGGTGGCGGGATGGTGTGTGTATTAGACGGTGAAGTCATCGCCTCTGTGCCGCTGCCAATCGCTGGGCTCATGTCAGATTTAAAAGAAGCGGACTTGCTTCGTCAGGTAGAAGGCTTAAAAGCTGGTTGGGTGCGTTTAGGGTCACCCCTTCATGCGCCGTTTATGACGTTTTCATTGATTGCGTTACCGGTTATTCCGGATATTCGTATTAGTAACCGCGGGTTAGTTGATGTGACGACGTTTAGCTTGATTGAGACCATTTGTTCAGAAGAGTGTTAAGCTGGTCAAACCATAAGAGAAGCATCTGCAAAATATAAGCTAAAGGAAATATCTGTGTTAAGTATGGTATAATCATTTTTAAACCTAGTTGAAATTTCCTATTTGCATTTGTATAATTAATTTAGCAATATTTATAAATTATATAAATAAATTTACACTTGGTTGTAAAAATTTCAAGCGTAAATAATGGGAGGTACAAATGGAGCTGAAATGGAAACTGTTAAATGCGTGCATGATCATTTTACTGTCGATTACTTTACTTATTGTATTGACGAAAGATCCTATTGTTTATGTTAATACGACTCCTCTAGACACTGTCTCGATCAACGGTAGCTTAGAAATGGTTAACTTGAGCGAAAACAAAATCGTCTTATTTAGTGCTGACGTTAATTCAGGTAATTATGGTGATCTGATTGTTTTAGAATTCGATGAAGAAACAAATTCACTAAAAGAAATCTCCAATCAAAATATCTACCTAGATAAGTTTCTTGATTAAGGTAATTTCGCTGTTAAATCGTGGGTGTGCTTTTACTGACCTAATATACCAGGTGGCCTTGTAGGTCATCTGGTTTTTTAGATGGTTTAAAAAAGTTCAACCTTTGTAATCTATATCGTTAGGTACATAAGTAGCTAGGGACTTCATGCTATTGATAGCATGAACTTGTCATCATCTATTATGTGTTAGCCTATATTTAAGATCACATATAAGAAGTTTGATGGAATGATATAAAGTAAACGCGTCCAATCATTATTCTTGTCGAGAACAACTTGACACAAACAATCGTGAAGATAACTTTTAAAGCGTGTCTGTACATGGTAAAATGATAATTTAGATAGTGAATTATTTTAATGAAGTGCGAATATACCAAGTCGAGTTGGCAGTTGGAGGAAAAATAATGAAACGCGGAAGTTTTCAAGCGATGAAGCGATTAAATAAATCGTTAATTTTAAATAAAATATTGAATGATGGCCCGATTTCTCGAGCGGAAATTGCGAAAGATATTAAACTTACCCCACCAACGGTAGGGACGATTGTGAAAGAGCTCATTGAACAACAAATCGTCAAAGAAAGTGCGCAAGGCGAGTCAAAAGGCGGGCGCAAGCCAACCTTACTCGTCGTTGATCATGAGGCTTTTTATGTGATCGGTATTGATGCTGGTCCGCGAGATGTGACGATTGTCTTAACCAATCTACAAGCAGACATGATCGATACCGCAAAGACAGATGTCCCAGTGGGAATATCAAAAGAGGCGTATTTACAGTTATTGATTGAAGAAACCGATGGGTTAATTAATCGCAATGCGTCGTATATGGATCAATTGATCGGTATCGGTGTGGCCATGCACGGGGTTGTTGATGCTGAGCGCGGAGTGGGGTTGTATGCACCTAACTTAAACTTACGTGACATTCCAGTAAAAGATGTGTTAACGGGGCATTTTGATCTCGTGGTACAAGTTGAAAATGATGCCCGAGCACTTGCGCTTGCAGAAACGTGGTTTGGTGAAGGCAAAGGCATCAATAACTTACTCGCAGTCAATATTGGTAGTGGTGTCGGCGCTGGGGTTGTGATTGATGATGAACTGTACCGCGGGAAAGCCCATATTGCTGGTGAGATTGGTCATATGACGATTGATTTACATGGAGATGTATGTACTTGTGGGAATAGAGGTTGTCTGCAGACAATCGTTTCAGGCGAAGCGATTCAAAAGCGGGCCGAACAGGCAATAAAAGCAGGTGCAGATACGCTATTAACGCACCAATCACCAACAGCTTATGACTTGTATCAAGCAGCGGAACAAGGTGATGCCTTTAGTCAGCATTTGTTAACGGAGACAGCTGAGGCAATTGGGGTTGGTCTTACCAATGTCATTCATACGATTAATCCTGACCGGGTGTTATTAAACGGTGGTGTAATGAAGGCAAGTAAGTATTTATTACCTGAAATCCAGCGCACCGTAGCAAGCCGTGCACTCACCGCCCAAGCAAAAGACACGCCTATTCTTGTCTCAAAACTAGGGGATAATGCCTCAGCCTTAGGAGCGGTCGCGCTTATTCTCGTGGAATTGTTTAAGCGAAACGGTGAGATCGATGTTTAAGTTTACGCACATAGTCAGTTATTTAACGGTGTTTATTGTTATATCACTCATCCTCACAGGATGTAGTGAAGATGAAACTCAGACCGATAGGACCCTGACCTTACAAGCACAACTATCAGAACAGGAAGAAACAATTGCTGAGCTGACGCGTGATAATCAAGCCCTGCGCGCATCGATTCAACAGTTACAGCGGCCACAAAATTTCTCTTATATTGAACAATTGGATGAAGAAGCACGCGGACATTACCAGGCATTTCTTGAGACAAATGACCTGACTCACTTTGAGTCCTTCACTTCAGATGAAATGTTCGTCGTCTTTTTGCATAGTGTCGTAACTGGAGAAGATGGTGTCAGTACATCGATTCTATATAATGACGAATCATTTGATGATTTCACTGACTTACAGGCCTATTACCAAGAAGAACTGTTTCGTGAGTACTTAGAAACGGCACTAGATTTTCGCTACTTTTATGACCTCCATGTGGATGAGATTCAATCACGTACCGATAAAGATATTGTGAAAATGAGTGTGAGGTTCGAACTCTTTAGTGCGACCCATGTCGCTGAATTACGTAGACAAGACGGGATTTGGAAAGTGTACGCCGGCCCTTATGATTAAGAAGGTATGTGAGTGACGATCATGTGAAAACAGCTTTATATGTGTATGATAATCAAAGATGCCTGTTCTACTTCGGTGGAGCAGACATCTTTTTTCGCGAATAAAAAATATATACGAACGAAAAAGAACAAACCGTTCTATATGAACGCTTCTATCTCATGGTGAGATGGTATCAATATTTCTTTAATCAATCTGAGTATAAAGTCTAGTAGATGAAAGGTCGACTGTGCTACTATGTTGAAAAGGATAAAAAAGGGTGTTGATAATGGAAGCCTTTCTTAAAGATGAAAATATGTCGGTATTAATGCAACAGTTAAAAGCAGAAAGTCACCGCATACATGAGGTGATGACGTCACTGGAAACACTGTCAAAACAGTCACATATTTTGGCGTTAAACGCAGGAATTGAAGCCGCTCGTGCAAATGAAGCAGGAATAGGATTTAGTGTTGTCGCAAAAGAGATTAAGACGTTTGCAGAGGCAACGCTTAACTTAAGTGGTGAAAGTAAACACATCATCGGTCGGATCGAAGAGCGGGCCAATCATATAATTGCGCTTCGGACGACAGATATGGCGTTTGACACGATTGATAAGATTGACCGAAATTTATTTGAGCGTCACTGTGACGTTCAAGCTTGGGCAACATTTGAGTCTGTTAAACATGCGGCGAAAGAACAAACCGCGACCGCTAGACGGGAAGCACAAGCCTTGCTTATGGACATTCACCGGATCTATGAAGTCTATCATGATTTAATGATTGTTGATATCGCAGGTAAGCGGGTCGCAAATGTAGATAGGAACGTTGCCAAAACGGATGATTTTAGCGGAAGAGAATGGTTTCAGTACGTGAGAGAGACAGGGAAAGTGTATGTCAGTGATCTATACACATCAAAGACACTTGGATGTGAAACGATGGTGTTTGCGGCGCCTATTTATGATGCGGATACGATGATTGGGGTCTTTACGACACGCTTTAACTGGGACTATATAATAGAGATTATTAATGCAATGACTGTTGGTGATCGAACTGACTTATACGTGATAAATAAGGATAAACAAGTGATTGCTTCACGTGATGCGATCGATATTTTCAAAAAAGATGTTAGCTGCCTTAGAGCAGTGTCACGAGTCCTAGATGACGGGGCGAAAAAAGGCTATGTTGTTGAAGGTGATACGTTATATAGCTACTGTGAAACAAGTGGCTATAATCATTATGAGGGGAAAGGATGGTTTGTCGTCATCATTGAACCTCTTCATTCAAGTAGTGAAGACATAAGTACACGAGCAACATCATATGTGGGCTAAAAGAGACAACACTTAAGAAGTGTATAAAGAGATTATCAGTATAATAATAGCCACTCAACAGTTGTTGAATGGCTATTTCTAAGTATTATTCTGTTTCAAAGGTAAATGTTGTCTTTGTACGATAGACCTCGTTTTTCGGAAGGAAAATAGATGGGAAACCATCGTGTACAAGTGACGCCGGTGAACTTTGCGTTTCGAGACAGACACCCAAATATTTTTGAGACGGTTGTTCTTTTAACGTTAACGAATCATCAAGGGCATTCGATGTATACATCACCATACCGGGTTGATCAGTTTGAACGGTAAGTTTGCGTCCACTCCTAGGGTCTTTTACGACGACGACGTCATCTTTACTATGGTCAAAGATAAAGTAATGATCATAGCCTTGTAACGCTAATTTATTTTGTGGGTCCGTTGAATCAACAGCACCGCGGACTGTCCGTCCTTGAGTGAAATCAAAGGTTGTCCCTGATACCGGTAAAATCTTTCCGGTTGGGATGAGCTCATCATCCAGTTCAACGAACTGTCCAGAGTCAAGTGTAATTTCATGATCAAGAATCGTCTCTTTTAAGTTACCCGATAAGTTAAAGTAACTATGATTGGTGATAGTAAGCACGGTGTCCTTTGTACTAACAGCTTCATAACGAATCGTGAACGTATTATCGTCAGCTAAAACGTAGCTGATTTTATACGTCACCGTACCGGGGTAGCCTTGGTCACCGTCTTTACTCGTGTAATATAGAACAGCTTCTGTACTTGAGGCATGTTCGAGTGTTTCGACTTCAAACACCTGGGTATGCAGTCCACCCGGTCCCCCGTGTAAACTATGGCCATTTTCGACTTCAGGAACGTGATACGTGTCTCCGTTAAAGACAAAGGTACTGTTTTCAATGCGTCCAGCGACACGTCCAATTAAGGCGCCAAAATACGTCTTATTGTTTAAATAATCGGCATAGTCACGGTAACCGAGCACGACGTTCTCTTGAACTCCGGCTTTATTTGGTGTAATGATTTCAGTGATAATCCCACCGTAATCTAAAAAGCTGACGGACATATTATTTTTGTTTGTCAATGTGTAGAGATGCCAGTCGTGACCTTCAACCTCTACAGGTTTTGTTGTTATTGCCAATGCAATCCCTCCTTATTCTTGTGAGTTTGGTGTTTACAGATTTGCTAAAAAGCGTTTAAATCCTTCCGTACCTGTATTATTCGACTTAAACACCCCAGAATCCTGTAAGACACGGACAAATTTTTCAGCTAAAGCTTGATCAACAAGTGCGTCAACGTTATCTTTTGTGATGGTTTCAGATTGTTTTAGCTCATCAGCCCATACTTTATGGTGATCTTTAATCGTTTCTGCACCTAAAAGATAAGCCTTCATTTCATCAAGTTCTGGCTTTAAACGTGGTGGTAAGACGGCAAGGCCCATCACTTCAATTAAACCGATATTTTCTTTCTTAATATGGTGCACATCTTGATGTGGGTGGAATAAACCATCTGGATGTTCATTCGTTGTCCGGTTGTTGCGTAAAACAAGGTCGAGTTCATACTTTCCGTTGCGCATGCGAGCAATCGGCGTAATCGTATTGTGTGGTGTCTCGTCAGTATAAGCTAAAATATCTGCCGCTTCATCGCTGTAGTCACGCCACGTGTCTAAAATATGAGCCCCCGCTTTAATCAGTGGTGCTTTATCTTCGTGTTTCAGACGAATGACTGACATCGACCAATTGACGACAGACGCGTCAATCTCAGGGAATTGATCAAGGGTAAAGCTGAATAAATCATCGGCTTCTGTCATCCCAAATGAATAACGTCCCGCTTGGTAATGATCATGACTTAAAATACTTCCCCCAACAATCGGTAAATCCGCATTTGACCCAATAAAGTAGTGCGGGAATTGTTCGACAAAGCTGAGTAGTCGGGTGAATGTGGATTCACTAATGACCATCGGACGATGCTCTTCACAAAAGACGATACTGTGCTCATTGTAATACACGTACGGTGAATACTGGAAATACCACTGTTCACCGTCTAAATCCACATCAATTACGCGGTGATTCGAACGGGCAGGGTGTCCCGTGCGCCCCGGATAGCCTTCATTTTCGATGCAAAGTAAGCATTGTGGATATTTCACGTCTTGTTTCATTTCACGTTCCCGTTTAATTTGGTTGGGATCTTTTTCAGGTTTGGATAAGTTAATCGTAATATCTACCTTACCAAATGACGTTTGACGTTCATATTGAATGTTCTTTGCAATGCGCTCGGTTTGGATATAATGACTGTTTTGACTGAGCGCATAAAAGTAATCGGTCGCTTTTGTCGGATCTTCATCATAGAGCTGTTTAAATGTCGCATTAATTTCTGTCGGTTTAGAAAGGAAGGTATCCATTATTTTTGCGTCGAGTTGTTCACGCTCATCTAGCGCGTCACTGATGACGCCGCGCGTGACGGCATCATCTAGTAACGCTTTTAGACAATCAGGAATGGTTCCTTCAGTTAATGTGTCAGCTGGTGCAGTAAAGGTCTGTAAGTCTAATAGACCGAGTATTTGGTTACGTGCATAAATGCGGTCGCGTGCGGTGATTAACTCGGTGTCAATCGCTAAATCAATCAAGCGTTCAATGTAGTGTGTGACCATCTTTATGCCTCCTCGTAGCCGTGTGGATGAGCTTGGTGCCAGCGCCATGCGTCGGCTAAAATACGATTGATTTCCGTGCGTTTCGGTGACCAGCCAAGGATTTGTTTTGCTTTATCGCTTGAAGCGATTAACGTGGATGGGTCACCCGCACGACGTTCACCGATTTTTGCTTCAATCGGATGTCCAGTGACAGAGCGAGCGGCATCAACGATTTCCTTGACCGAGAAGCCAACAGATGAGCCTAAGTTAAAGATATTGCTGTCGCCACCGTCTAATAAATATTTAACCGCTAAAATATGAGCATCGATTAAGTCTTCAACATGAATGTAGTCACGAATACATGTCCCATCTGCGGTTGGATAGTCGTCACCGTAAATCGTAATATGTTCACGCTGGTCTAGTGCGACTTGTAACACAATCGGAATCAAGTGTGTTTCTGGGTCATGGTCTTCACCAATCGCCGCATCGTCTCTTGCGCCAGCAACGTTAAAGTAACGCAGGGAAACGTAACGGATGCCGTAGGCTTTTTCACACCAATGCATCATTTTCTCCATCGTTAATTTTGTTTCACCGTACGTATTGGTTGGTACCGTTGGCATATCTTCTGTGATTGGTACCTGTTTTGGTTCGCCGTAAGTCGCCGCTGTTGAAGAGAAAACAATGTTTTTAACACCGGCTGTTTGCATGGCTTGAAGCACGACTTGGGTTCCATAAACGTTGTTGTCAAAATATTTTAATGGGTTCTCCATTGACTCCCCAACAAGAGAGTTCGCCGCAAAGTGAATCACAGCCTCAATGTTTTGTTTTGTTAAGACATCGGTCATAAAGGTTAAGTCGCGAATATCGCCTTCAAAAAAATCTGCATCTTGATGGATGGCGTCCTTGTGACCGGTTTGTAAATTATCGACCACACTCACGTTATGGCCTTGTTCAACTAATTGATAAACGGCATGAGACCCGATATACCCGGCTCCGCCTAATACTAAAATATTCATGTGTTTGCCTCCTTAAAATCATTCAGTTAGTCATTAAATTTCATGTGCTTATTATTCATTAAGATGTTCTTACAAAGCTTTTGCGCCGTCGCCAATCGTAGCTTCATAGAATGTTGGTGCGTAGCCGATTTTGTCTGTGTGCATTTTTTCTACGTTTTGTTTAAATGCATCTACTTCTGCTTTTTCAACGAGCGCAATCGCACATCCACCAAATCCAGCCCCAGTCATTCTAGCGCCGAGCACACCTTTTTGTTGGACGGCAGCTTCTTGTAGTGTATCTAGTTCAAGTCCGGTAACTTCATAGTCATCACGCAGTGAGGTATGTGAGTCGTTGAGTAACTGACCAAACGCGACTAAGTCTTTATCATGTAGTTTAGTAAACGCTTCTTTTGTGCGAGCGTTCTCATAAACGGCATGACGGGCACGTTTTTGTTTTGTCTCATCACTGATCAAATGTTTATATTCGTCGAAGTCCTCAACTGACAGATCTCCAAGACTGTTAATGTCGAGTTCTTTCTGTAAGTCCTTTAAGGCACTTTCACATTCACTGCGACGCTCGTTATATTTTGAATCGGCTAGCTCACGGCGTTTATTTGTGTTCATAATCATAATAACATATTCTCCGAGTTCAACGGGAGCGTATTCATAGTCGAGCGTATGACAGTCGAGTAGAATCGCATGCTTGTCTTTACCCATGCCAATCGCAAATTGATCCATGATCCCGCTGTTAACACCAATATAATGGTTTTCAACATATTGACCGAGTTTGACCATCTCCACACGATCAATCGTGAGATTAAACAATGTTTCAAGTAAGACGCCTGTCGCTATTTCAATAGAAGCAGAAGAAGAAAGACCAGCGCCGTTTGGAATGTTACCGAAGTAAAGAACGTCAAATCCTGAATCAACGGTATACCCATGGGTGTTAAAAGCTTCCGTCATACCTTTGGGGTAGTTGGCCCAGTTATCCGCCTTATTATAGCTTAAGTCAGCTAATGAACTGGTGATTATGCCAAGGTCTTCAAAATTCATGGAGTAAAAGCGTAAGACGTTGTCATCCCGCTTACGAGCAACAGCATAGGTACCAAAAGAAATAGAGGCAGGGAAGACATACCCTCCATTATAATCGGTATGTTCACCGATCAGATTGATGCGACCAGGGGCGAAAAAGGTACGGATGTCCCCGCCCTCGCCAAAAATGTGTTCAAATGTGTTGACTAATGTGTGTGTGTTCATGTTTCGTTCATTCCTTTCAAATGTGAGTAATAAGACTATCCGTAAAACTTAATTAAATTAATTTATTAACTATCATTATCATATCACGGCGTCTCTTTAAATGCAACGGGCTAGCGCTTTTTTTTATAGAAAGTTCTATCAAAAGAAGGCAGGATATGACTCGCAAAAATGGACTGACGTTGCGTCACACTCTAAGCAAGTTAACTGATTTTTCAAACAGTCTCTGCTATAATGACGATGAAACCATAAAGAAAGTGGGGATGAAGATGGATATTGAAACACTCATTAAAGAGAGACGGTCAGTCTCATTATTTGAAGATAAACCTGTCAGCATTGACTTAGTAAAAGAGATGCTAAAAACGTCCGTCTGGGTACCGAATCATAAAATGACACAACCTTGGCGCTTTACGATTATTACCGGCGAGACGAAAGAACAACTGGCTAATTTAGCGGGAGACTTTATGGCGCGTGGTAAAACGGGAGAAGATAAAGACCGCGCATTCAACAAAGCCTACGGGACATTTAGCCAAGTCCCGGTTTATGTGATGGTGTTTATGAATGAAAGCCATGAGTTAAAACGCCGTCAAGAAGACTATGCCTCAACGAGCTTGATTATTCATAACTTAAGTTTAATTGGCTGGGAAAAAGGTCTCGGTATGATTTGGAAAACAGGGCCACTGACAGATACAGAAGCGTTCCGTGAACTGATTGGTGTGAAACCAGGTGAGAAGTTCGTCGGGATGATTCAACTCGGTTACCCTAAAAAAGTTCCAAGAGCGATGCCGCGAATGGATCTTGATACCCGCATCACTGAATTAAATTAAAAATAACCGACAAGAAGCGTGATCATGATAGTGATACGCTTCTTTTTCGGTTGACTTTGTCTTTCGTTTGGATTAAGTTATAATTAATGAGATGATTTTAAGTAATTGAGAGATTTTTTTACTTAAAACGTTGATATTATGACATGTTTTTTCTTCAATCATGATGACTTATTATCATGAATGATATTTATCACGACAAGAGGAGGCAATATCGATGCAACATCAAACAAAAACACCGTTTCCTGCTGATTTCTTATGGGGTTCAGCGTCAGCGGCTTACCAAATTGAAGGCGCCCATGATGCGGATGGCAAAGGCCCATCGGTTTGGGACGTGTATACGAAAATTCCTGGTACGACCTTTAAAGATACCAATGGCGACATTGCGGTCGATCATTACAATCGCTTTGAGGAAGACGTTAAACTGATGCATGAACAAGGTTTAAAAGCGTATCGCTTTTCTATCGCTTGGTCACGGATTTATCCAGAAGGCAATGGCGACGTGAATGAACAAGGACTTATCTTTTATGATAAACTGATTGACCTGTTACTTCACTATCATATTGAACCCGTTATTACCGTGTATCACTGGGACGTCCCACAAGCCCTGATGGACGCTTATGGCGCTTGGGAATCACGCGAGATTATTAAAGACTTTGATGCGTATTGCCAGACACTTTTTAAGCGGTACGGGGACCGGGTGAAATATTGGGTCACGTTAAATGAACAAAATATCTTTGTCGGTCTTGGCTATCAAAAAGCCCTACATCCACCGGGTGTAAAAGATTTAAAACGGATGTATGAAGCCAATCATATCGCGAACTTAGCGAATGCGACGGTGATCAACAGTTTCCATAAGCTCGTACCAGACGGTCAGATTGGTCCGAGTTTTGCCTACTCACCAACGTATCCATACGATGCTGATCCTAAACATATCATCGCACAGGAAAATGCTGAAAGTTTAAATGCGCATTGGTGGATGGATGTGTATGCCTTTGGTCGTTATCCACAAGTCATCTGGAACTATTTAGAGAAACACGGTCTTGCGCCGACGATTGAACCGGGTGACTTTCAGTTGTTAGCCTCGGCTAAACCTGACTTTATGGGCTTAAATTATTATCAAACTGCCACGATCAAACATAACCCGCTAGACGGGGTAGGAGAAGCAGAAATGAATACGACGGGTAAGAAAGGGACCCAACAAGAATCCGGGACAGAAGGATTGTTTAAACAAGTACAAAATCCCTACTTAGAAACGACGGATTGGGACTGGACGATTGACCCGGACGGGTTACGGGTCGCTCTAAGACGGATTGAAAGTCGCTACCACTTACCGGTACTCATTACGGAAAATGGGCTTGGTGCGTTTGATACGTTAGAAGACGGTGATGTTGTGAATGATGACTACCGGATTGATTTCCTTAAAAAACACGTCGCAGCCATACAAGATGCGATCAGTGATGGGGTGACGGTATTAGGTTATTGTACGTGGTCATTTACTGACTTACTCAGCTGGCTGAACGGGTATCAGAAACGTTACGGTTTTGTTTATGTCAACCGTGATGAAGAGGGACCAAAAGATTTACGACGGATTAAAAAGAAGAGTTATTATTGGTATAAAGACATTATTGAACGTAACGGATTAGAAGAGTAAGGTTAATGATTGGAATATGTAAGGTAGTTTAATAGAATGTAAATTAAGAGGCAGGTCAACATTGACCTGCCTCTTAATTTATACATATGGTGATACTGTGATGGTTCCAGTTGAGACAATGACAGATGAATCTTCATGTGACTCTTGGTGCTGTTCTGATTGATAACCAATCACAAAAAATGCGAGTATTAACATTAAAAACAATACGAATAAACCTTGACGCACCGCTTTTTCCCCCTAAATTAAATTCCCTTCTTATTGTATATGTTAAGATAGAGATTGAAAAGTAAAAACTGTTTCCAATTTAATGATGTTACTATACAGAAAGGGTGTCTTACTATGAGTGACGCAGTGACGACAGGAAAGGTTACAAAAATAACATCGATTGGTGAAGGACTGCGAGTGTGTCTTGACTTCATTGATGAACTCGACCCACTTGAAGGTGTCTGGATTGGGAATACGGGGAGTGGCTATTGCTTAGCTCTTGCGGAAAATCGCGAAACAGACACGTACCCCAAACGCCCTTTTCGTATTAATGCTGGGGCCTATCATCATTACCTCGTAAAAGATGAGAATAAAACGACGTATCTCGCAGAAGTCACACCAGGTGACGCACTGATGGTTAAAGGACCAGAAACAGAGCGACTTGTCACGGTTGGCCGCGTGAAAAAAGAGTACCGTCCGTTTCTAAGAATTGAGCTGGAAACAGAGGAACAAGTCATATCGGTCACCGTTCAAGATGCGGATAGTGTCTATTTACTGTCAGCGGACAAAACCGCGGTACAGGCCCAACAATTAACTGTGGGGGATTCCTTAACCGTGAGACGTGATCAACCTGGACGCCATTTAGGTGAGCGGATTGAAGAAGTCATTACTGAAATATAAGTGTGGGACAGAAGGTAAGAATAGAGGGATGGATTAATTTTTAGAAAATTCACTATTCTTTGTTGACAAACGGTCCGGTTCATACTAAGATAGTTGTAACTTAAAAAATGATGCGCGATGAAGAAAAGAAGAGTAGTTTTATCAAGCTGATCTAAAGAGAGCTGGTGGTGCTGCGAACCAGTGGTGAGCGATAAGATGAATGGGCTTTTCGAAGCATTAAACCGAAATATACGTTGTATAGAGTAGGCTTTAACGGGAGTTGTTTTGCCGTTACCACAAAACACAGGCTGATCGGTCTGACTTTTTATTAAGGTGGCATAACGAGGGAACTCGTCCTTTTTGGACGAGGCCCTCTTTTTAATTTTAAATGAAGTCACATGTGTCAGTAGACGAACATGAGGTAAAAAAGGACACATACAAAACAACAGAATATAAAAATCGAGGAAAAAGATAAGTAGTGACGGTGGTTATTATAAAGAGAGCTGATGGATGGTGTGAATCAGTAATAACCCCGTGATGAATGGCCTTTTGAGTGCAGGAGTGAACCACTAAGTAGCTCACTAGCCGGAGTGATGCTCCGTTATCAACTAAGTGTAGAGACTATATTCTCTAAACAGGCGGTGGTACCGCGGTTTTTATAAATCGTCCCCTTATCTATTCTTTGTGATGGATAAGGGGATATTTTTATCCCAATTTAAATAGCGACTATTAATAAGGCAGTGAGTTAAAAATGTTGTGACGTTAGCGAAATCAGTTGAGTGAGTAGAGATGAAGGCGAGAAGAAAAAGGAGGAGAAACGATTGCGATTTAAAACACGGACATTTACAGGGGACGTTCTCACACCGATTTCGGTGTATCAACAGATGAAAGGTGAGAAAAAGTTTATTTTAGAAAGTTCACTCGGTCACGGGGAAAAGGGGCGTTATTCCTTTATCGGGCAATCACCGTTTAAAGAAGTGATTGGTGAAGAGAAAACAGTGACCGTGATCAATCACCGGACAGGTGAGAAGACGAAAGAGACAGATACTTTACCGATTGAGATCGTGAAAAGAGAAATCCCGCGGGTTGACTTAGGCTTACCGTATTTATTTTACGGCGGAGCGATTGGGTATATCGGTTATGACGTGATCAGAGGCTATGAAGACATTGGAGTAGTCCTTGAAGATGAACTTGATATGCCTGATGTTCACTTGTTGTTTTATCAAGAAGTCATCGTCTTTGACCATAAAAATCAAACCGTGACGTTAATTGCGGTTGACTTAACCGAAGACCGTGATGAGGTGGCGTTAGTCGAATCATTAGATAAGCTTGAGGAAGAAATTAGACAAGCGCATGATGTGAAAAAAGATCATGACTTACAGATCACCTTTAAACCAACGCTGTCAAAACAAGCGTTTATGGATAAAGTGAATGAAGCAAAACAACATATCATTGACGGAGATATTTTTCAAATCGTGTTGTCGCAGCGGCTTGTTGCCGATTATACCGAAGATCCGTTTGAACTGTATCGGAAATTACGTATCAGTAATCCATCGCCGTACATGTATTACATTCAGTTTGGTCCGTATGTGGTTCTTGGCACCTCACCGGAGAGCTTGATTCAAGTCCGCGGGCGGGACGTTGTGACAAATCCCATCGCTGGAACAAGAAAAAGAGGACAGACAACTGTTGAAGATGACAAGCTCGCCGAAGAGCTTTTAGCCGATGAAAAAGAGCGGGCAGAACATAAAATGTTGGTGGACTTAAGTCGGAATGATCTCGGCCGGATTGCCAAAGTCCACTCGATCAGTTTACCGAAATTTATGATGATTGAGCGCTATGAACATGTGATGCATATCGTCTCAGAAGTACGAGCTACGCTTGACGCGTCAATGGATAGTCTCGATGCACTAACAGCTACCTTACCGGCTGGTACGGTCTCAGGGGCACCGAAGATTAAAGCGATGCAGTTGATCAATCAGTTTGAAACGAAAAAACGTGGTGTCTATAGCGGGGCGTGTGGCTACATTAATATGAACGGAGACTTAGATCTTGCTCTCTCGATTCGGACGATGGTTGTCAAAGACCACCAGGCTTACGTGCAAGCCGGTGCTGGGATTGTTTATGACTCTGATCCATTAAGTGAATATGAAGAAACATTAAATAAAGCGAAATCGTTAGTGGAGGTGTTTAAACGATGATGTTACTGATCGATAATTATGATTCGTTTACGTATAACTTGTTTCAATATATGAGTGAATTAGGTGAAGACGTTCAGGTTGTTCGTAACGATGCCATGACGTTAGAAGAAATTAATCAATTAAACCCAGAAGCGATTATTCTTTCACCTGGTCCTGGAACACCAAAAGATTCTGGTATTTGTTTAGACGTGATTGACACACTCGGTGACAAGTATCCGATACTGGGTATTTGTCTTGGTCATCAAGCGATTACCGAAGTCTTCGGAGGTGTGGTGAGCCATGCGAAACATGTGAAACACGGGAAACAGTCAGTGATTACCCATCATGGTGAGGACTTATTTACCGGCTTACCACCTGAGATAAACGTGATGCGTTATCACTCACTCGTGGCGATTGAAAAAGATTTCCCTGATTGTTTAACGATCACGGCCCGTTCAACTGACGATGATGAGATCATGGCTTTAAAACATAAGACGTTACCGATTTACGGGATGCAGTTTCATCCAGAATCAATTGGGACAACCGATGGGCATACGTTATTGAACAATTTCTTTCAGACCATTAGAAAGGAGACCGACCAATGAAACCTTACTTAGAGAAGATTACTCGAGGTGAAGATTTAACCATCACAGAAATGGAACAAGCGACAAGATTAATGTTTGACGCATCTACTGACCCCGCCGCTGTTGGTGGTTTCTTGATTGGTCTTAAACATAAAAAAGAAGCGGTCTCAGAACTGACGGGTCTTGTCAATGTCATTAGAGAACAAGCCGTTTTACTACCAGAGGACTTACCGAAAGCGATGGATAACTGCGGGACTGGTGGGGATGGTTCGATGAGTTTTAATATTTCCACCACGAGTGCCTTTGTCGTTGCGGGTGCTGGGATTACCGTCTCCAAACATGGAAACCGTAGTATTTCCAGTAAGACCGGGAGTGCGGACGTCTTAGAAGCGCTCGGTGTCGACATTAACCTAAGCCCAGACCAGACGTATGCATTACTAAAATTAAACGATATCGCTTTCTTATTTGCGCAAAACGTCCATCCGAAGATGAAACAAGTGACCGGCATTAGACGGGCACTCGGTATACCAACGATTTTCAATTTGATTGGCCCCCTAACAAACCCAGTTGAATTAACGACACAACTTGTCGGTATTTATCGACGTGATTTATTAATGGAGATGGGCGCTACGCTTCATCAACTCGGAAGAAAGCGGGCCGTCGTCATTAATGGCCCGGACTATATGGATGAAGCGGCGCTTCACGGGGAGACACACGGGGTATTAGTTGAAAGCGGCGAACTGTTACCCTTTACGATTTCACCAGAAGATGTTGGCTTAAGTTACGCTGAAGCAAGTGAGATTAGAGGAGGAGATGCATTAGAGAATGCCGACATCTTAAGACGCGTCCTCGAAGGTGAGCCAGGACCTCACCGGGACACGGTATTACTCAATGCAGCTCTGGCGATTTTTGCGGATGGCACAGCACAAACCGTAAAAGAAGGTGTCGCTCTTGCGAAACAAAGCATTGATGAAGGCCATGCGCTCAAAAAACTAGAAACGATGATTGCTTTTAGTAAAAAGCAAAAAGAGGTGGCAAAGTGAGTATTTTAACCGAGATCATTGAAACGAAAAAACAAGAAGTGAACACATTGAAACAAACACTGGATCCGAACAGGGAGCGGACAGCACCACTTGTCTCTTTTCTTAACCAATTTAACACAGCGCCTTTTCAAGTGATAGCTGAGTTTAAACGTGCGTCGCCCTCAAAGGGGATTATTAATGACACATTAGACCCGGTCACCCAGGCGAAGACGTATGAGCAATACGGGGCAGGGATGATTTCGGTGTTAACTGATCGCGAGTATTTTAAAGGTTCGATGGATGATTTAGTGGCAGTTAAACAAGTGGTCAACATTCCTGTCTTAAATAAAGAATTTATTATTGATCCTATTCAACTTGACCTCGCCTATCAGTCAGGAGCCGATGTGGTCTTACTCATAGTCAGTGCGCTGACAGATCAAGAGCTAAGGGACTTGTATCACTATGCGACTGGGCTTGGTTTAGAAGTGTTAGTTGAAGTCCATGACAAAGAAGAACTAATGGCAGCCTTGGCACTGGGATGTCCTTTGATTGGGATAAATAACCGTAATCTAAAAACATTTACGACATCGATCAATCAAACGCTTGACTTAATGAAAGCTGTTGATTTAAACGGCGTCAACATCATTAGTGAAAGTGGGATGAAAGAAGTCGCGGATGTTTTAACAGTAAAGCGTGCCGGAGCAAGTGGTGTGTTGGTCGGTGAAACGTTAATGACACACGATCCAAAACAGATGATTGGGGCGTTTCTTCATGAATAAGGCACCTTTAGTGAAAATTTGTGGGGTGACAGATATCGAGACGGCTCAAGTGGTTGAACAAGGTGGTGCGGACTTTATCGGTTTTGTGTTTGCGGAAAGTAAACGTCAAGTCACACCGGACGTAGCCAAAACGCTTATTCGTTCACTCGAAACATCTATTAAAACGGTGGGCGTATTTGTCGATTGTCCAAAAGACACAGTCGAAAAAATCGCAAGCGATATTGGTCTTGATTATGTACAGCTTCACGGCAGCGAAACACCAGCTGAACTTCGCACCTATCACGTCCCTTGTATAAAAGCGTTAAAGTTACAAACGGCGGACGATGTCAAACAGCTCAAAGCTTATGACGGTGTTTGTGACTATTTACTCGTTGATGGTGCCTTACCAGGTTCAGGAGAAAGTTTTGACTGGACGTGGTTAACAGATATTGACCTTCATACACCCGTTCTCCTTGCGGGAGGGTTAACCGTGGATAACCTTAACGCTGCGAAACAACTAAACAATGTCAGTGGCTTTGATGTTTCCAGTGGTGTAGAGACAGAGGGAAAAAAAAATCATCATAAAATAACAGCATTTATCGACAAAGCGAAGGGTAGGGGAAAACATGTATCAACAACCAAATGAAACGGGGCATTTCGGTCAATTCGGCGGAAGGTTTGTCCCGGAAACGCTCATGCCAGCGGTCCTTGAATTAGAAGAAGCTTATAATGAGGTCAAGAATGACCCAGACTTTTTGGAGACGTTTCACTATTATTTAAAGGACTATGTCGGAAGAGAGACACCTCTTTACTACGCCGAGCGCCTAACCAAAAAACTTGGTGGGGCCAAGATTTATTTAAAACGTGAAGATTTGAATCATACGGGGGCGCATAAAATCAATAACGCCCTTGGTCAAGCGTTACTCACGAAACATATGGGGAAGAAAAAAGTTGTCGCTGAAACAGGCGCCGGCCAACACGGGGTAGCAACCGCCACCGCATGTGCCTTACTTGGTCTCGAATGCATTGTCTTTATGGGCGCAGAAGATATAAAGCGCCAAAAACTCAATGTATTCCGGATGGAACTTCTTGGGGCAAAAGTAGAAGCGGTTCATCATGGAAGTGCCACGTTAAAAGATGCGGTGAACGAAGCGCTACGTTACTGGGTCAGTCATGTCGAAGATACCCACTACATTATCGGTTCCGTGGTCGGTCCGCACCCGTTCCCGCAAATCGTGAGAGATTTTCAAAGTATGATTGGGCGGGAGACGAAACAACAATTTAACGAGAAAACCGGCAGATTACCTGACGCGCTCATCGCTTGTATCGGAGGCGGGAGTAATGCGATGGGGATGTTTTATCCGTTTGTGGATGATGCGTCGGTTAAGATGTATGGTGTCGAAGCAGGGGGCCACGGTATATCAACAGGTAAGCATGCCGCAACACTCACCGGTGGTCGTGTCGGTGTCTTACACGGAACGATGACGTACTTACTCCAAGATGACGATGGTCAAATCACGGAAGCAGACTCGATCTCGGCCGGACTCGATTACCCAGGCATTGGACCAGAGCACGCCCATTTAAAAGATATTAACCGGGTCGAGTATGTCTCAGCGACCGATCAAGATGCGCTATTTGGGCTTAAGCTCTTGTCTGAAACTGAAGGCATTATTCCGGCACTTGAGAGCGCCCATGCGATTGGTTATTTACCTGAGCTCGCTCAAGCGATGACAGAAGATCAATCCATCGTCGTCTGTTTATCGGGACGCGGGGATAAAGATGTTGAGACAGTGAAGGCGGTATTAGGAGGTCAAAGTGATGAGTAAACAACGACTAGATGCACGGTTTAAGGAAATTCTCGCTCGGGGAGATAAATTATTTGTGCCCTATATTATGGCGGGTGACGGAGGATTAGATGCTTTAAACGAACGGATTCAGTTTTTAGAAACGTGTGGCGCTAGTGCGATTGAACTCGGTCTCCCGTTTTCTGATCCTGTTGCGGACGGGGAAACGATTCAAGAAGCAGGTATTCGTGCCCTTAAGAGTGGCGCAACGGTTCAAGGCGTGTTTGATACATTAAAAGTGTCAAAAGAAAGAAATATGCCAATCATATTAATGACGTATATGAACCCCGTCTATCGTTACGGGATTGAAGCTTTTGCCAAGGCTTGTGTTGACGCGGGTGTCAGCGGTTTAATTATTCCTGACTTACCGATGGAAGAAGAACAAATGATCACGGATATATTGACACAACACGATATAGCGCTCATTCGACTCGTCGCTCTTACGAGTCCAACCACACGTCAAGAAGAACTAAAAAAACGAACAGAAGGCTTTTTATATGCCGTCACAGTCACAGGTACAACTGGAGAACGTCAAACGTTCACAGACCGAGTGCATCAGTATTTGGCGCATTTAAAAAATGGTGCGAATACACCTGTGTTAGCTGGATTTGGGGTCTCATCAGAAGAACAAGTGAAGATGTTATCTGGTCATTGTGATGGGGTTGTTGTTGGAAGTCGGATCGTGAAAGCCTTCCACGAAGGGGATCGAGCGATCATTAAAGCTATGATAGAAGCAAGTAAACAATCAACATAACCAAACTAAAAAACAAGCGCCCATTAATAGGACGCTTGTTTTTGCATGTGTAGGGTTAACGTTATTTTACTTCGTTTGCCATCGCATTAAGTGCTACTTGGTTTAAGTAGTTAACCGGCTTATTGAAGTGTGGTTGGAAGAAGAAGTCTGTTAGAGCTAATTCTTCAATCGTCATGTCACGAGAAATCGCAACTGAGACAGTATTGACGACTTGTGTTAAATCAGTATCTGAGATAACTTGGGCACCTAGAACACGGTGAGTGTTTTTATCATAAACAAGTTTTAATTTAATGATACTGTTGTCTGGCATGAAATCTGGGCGATACGTATCTTCATAGTAAGCAACGCCAATTTCCATGTCATTCATTTTAGCAGCACCTTCAGTGAGGCCTGATGAACCAAGGTGATGGTTGTACAACTTAAGACCTGACGTCCCTTGTGTACCAGGGTGCTTCAATGTAGGTTTTACTAAGTTTTGTGCCACAAGTGTCCCCATTCTTACGGCGTTTGTCGCAAGTGGAATGTATTGCGCTTTTTTCGTTGGGTTATAAGGCACCGCACAGCAGTCACCTGCTGCGTAGACGTCTTTTGCGCTTGTTTGCATATATTCATCAATAACAATCGCACCATTTGGTAACATGTTTAATTGATCTTTAAATAGATCGGTGTTTGGACGGAATCCGATACATAACACAACAAGTTCAGCTTCTACTTCGCCTTTATCGGTTACGACGCGTTCAACTTTATCTGTACCTTCAAAGCTTTTCACGAGTTCTTGTAGACGCAATTCCACGCCTTTTTCGCGTAAGGTTGCTTCAACTGGGTCAGTAAAATCTTGGTCAAGGTAACGATTTAAAATACGTGTTTCCGCATCGATTAATGTTACGTCTTTGCCATTTTCCTCAAACGCCTCAACGAGTTCAACCCCGATATAGCCACCGCCAACAACCGTTACTTTTTGTACGTCTTCTGAACGACGGATAATTTCTTTTGCGTGATCATAGTTTTTACATAAAACAACGTTCTCTAAGTCAAGACCAGGGAAGGGTGGGGTAATTGGCCAAGAACCGGTTGTGACAATCAGTTTATCATAGCTATGAATCGTGAATTCATCTGTTTTTAAATCTTTCGCTTCGAGTTGTTTTTGTTCGACATCAACCGTCACAACTTCATGTTCCATATGCATGTGGACGCCTTTATCTTCAAATCCTTCTACTGATGCATAAAAAAGTGATTGCGCATCATCTACGACGCCACCAACATAAAGAGCAATCCCACAAGATAGGAAAGAGACGTTGTCATTACGTTCGAACACATGAATCTCAGCATCCGGGTATAACTCTAATGTGTTTTTAATAGCGGCTGTTCCTGCGTGTGTACATCCAATTACTGCAACTTTCATTTTCCATTCCTCCAATAATTTAATCGTGTTATTTAGTGTAAATGTATGAGACTTGTATGTTTAATCACAAACGTTAGAAAAACTAAACCCTCCTACAAAACGTGAGGGGAAGTGTTTGTGATTTCTTTTACAAACTTATTATACTACTTTGTTTAAAATGTGACAAGAGTTTGAACATGTTTTCACAAACTATTTTTTAAAAGGTTGATATAGCAACGTTTGAATCACCGCCTACTTAAAAATTCACAAAAATTTCATAAATTCATCTGTTGTTTTGTTCACAATATAAGTAAAAAAAGGAAATGAACGCAAATCGGAAAACAATAAAATCTGCATTAGTATTCATATACCCGTTATTAGAAAAACTATGCGGCTGGATCAATGAATAGTAAAAAAAGGGTAGTGTTCATCCTAGTATATCCCGTTAATATCTATATTAAGTCATAGGAAGAAAGTAAAGGACTGAGATTAATTAAAGCTAACGGCGCGTTCAGTGAACATGAAACAGGAGTGAGTAGTTGTGAAGAAAAAGCGGGGAGAGTTATTTGAAAAAGCGATAGTCACAAAAAAAGAGCCCGAAGGCTCTTTATTGATTTACGCATACATTGCGGCAATTTGTTTTTGTAGTTTTTGATCGGTCACATATTCATCATAGCTCATCTCTTTATCGATGACACCTTGTGGTGTGATTTCAATCAGACGATTCGCGATACTGTTGATAAACTGGTGGTCATGTGAGGTGAATAAAAGTGAACCTTTAAAGTTAATTAAGCCGTTATTCACACTTGTGATAGATTCTAAGTCTAAGTGGTTTGTCGGTTCATCAAGGACTAACACGTTGGCGCTTGACAGCATCATTTTCGACAGCATACAACGTACTTTCTCTCCACCAGATAACACTTTTGCTTTCTTTAACGCTTCTTCACCGCTAAATAACATCCGGCCAAGGAAACCACGTAAAAAGGTTTCTGTTTGATCTTCTGGAGAATATTGACGTAACCATTCAACAAGTGTCAGGTCATTATTTTCAAAGAATTCGCTGTTGTCTTTCGGTAAGTAAGCTTGTGAGGTCGTTACACCCCAAGTGAACGTGCCACTATCAGCTTCTTGTTTACCCATTAAAATATCAAACAACGTTGATTTTGCGAGTTCATTTTTACCCACAAAGGCGACTTTATCGTCTCGATTTAAGGTGAAACTGACGTTATCTAATACTTTGACACCCTCAACCGTTTTTGATAAGTTTTCCACTTTTAGTAGGTCATTACCGATCTCGCGCTCTGGTTTAAAGGCCACATAAGGGTAGCGGCGAGACGATGGTTTAATATCTTCAAGTGAAATATTATCTAACATCTTTTTACGAGAAGTCGCTTGTTTTGACTTCGATGCGTTTGCGCTAAAGCGTGCGATAAAGTTTTGTAGTTCCTTAATTTTTTCTTCTTTTTTCTTATTTTGATCTTGTGCCATTTGTAGGGCAAGTTGACTTGATTCGTACCAGAAGTCATAGTTACCAACATACAACGCAATTTTACCGAAATCAACATCGGCAATATGCGTACAGACTTTATTTAAGAAGTGACGATCGTGCGAAACGACAATGACCGTGTTCTCAAAATTAATTAAGAATTCTTCTAACCACTGAATCGCTTGGATGTCCAAGTGGTTGGTTGGCTCATCTAATAGTAAAATATCAGGACTACCAAATAGCGCTTGGGCAAGTAATACCTTCACTTTTTCTGAACCGGATAAATCACTCATCAATTTATCGTGTAAGTCTTCATGAATACCAAGACCTTTTAATAAAATTTGCGCATCTGATTCAGCTTCCCAACCGTTCATTTCCGCAAACTCACCTTCAAGTTCAGCAGCTTTCATGCCATCATCTTCTGTGAACGGGTCTTTTGCGTAAATAGCATCTTTTTCTTTCATCACTTCGTGAAGACGTTTATGTCCCATAATGACCGTTTCAGTCACTGGGTAACTCTCATAAGCAAAGTGATCCTGCTTCAAGACGGCTAACCGTTCATCTTTACCGAGTGAGACATGACCGCTTTGAGGGTCAACTTCACCCGAGAGGACTTTTAGAAACGTTGATTTGCCGGCACCATTCGCCCCGATCAATCCATAACAATTGCCTGGTGTGAATTTAATATTCACATCTTCAAATAACTTTTTATCTCCAAACCGTAAACTTACATTTGTTGCTTGTAACATCCGTGCATTCCTCCATCATTAAGCTCATAGAGCCTACTTTAGATGATTCCCGTCTGTTAGTCAATATTATTAGCTCAAATATAAAAAAGGAATGTGGATTCGACATATAATGAAGAAAAAATGACAAGGATGAGTGCGTGTGATGGTCTGTCTAGAGATGAGGAAAGGGGAATAACTTGGCTGTTTATGGTTAAAAATAGGTGGGGATTATCGCAATTAGTATAAATTACCGATTTTTAAGCGTGATGAGTAATAAAAACAATCGATTTTCGAGAACAAATCTAAAAATGTTCCAAATAAATGGTGACTAAAGTCATAAATTTGTGTAAAATAAGGAAAGATAAGGGGTGAAGCTATGTCAGATGGTATCGGAGAAAAAATAAAATATTTTCGTATCAAATACAACTTAACACAAGAGGAACTCGCAAAAGGGATTGTCTCAGTCTCTTATCTTTCAAAAATCGAACGTAATGCCGCTGATCCAAATCCGGAAGCGGTTAAGAAATTGTGCGAACGTCTAGGAATTAGTCCGGAAAAGGTGATTGATGAAGATATCGCTAGCCAAGTGATGCGCTGGATGGAAAGTTTACTAAAGTGCGATCTCGTCTTAGCCCATGATTTGTATCAAGACATTCAAACGAAAATTGAAAAAGTGATTGATGCTGATCTGTTCTGGTTAGTCAAGCTACATACGCTCTATTATTTTGTGTTGACTAAACAAAAAGATAAAGCTAAACGCAAACTAAAGCTCTTAAAACAAGATCAAAAATATTTTTCTGAAAAAGAACAATATTATTGGTTAAAATTTAAAGCCCATTTTGAATACTTGGAGTCGAGTTACGAGAAAGCGTTCTTACACTTTCAAGAAGCAGAAAGAATCTATAGTGATATTTTCAAAGAGGAAAGTGAAGAGTACTATGATTTAATTTACCACGTGGCTAAAACCGCAACGGTGTTACATTATTCTTATCATGCCTCTGTTTATTCAGAACGGTCGCTTGTTTATTATCGCGATCATTACCGATTAGAACGGGCAGCCAAGTGTCATATTTTAAAAGGTGTGAACTATAAACGGATTAGAGAAATGGATGAAGCGCTAAAACAATTTGAATTAGCGGAAGGCTTAGGTAAACGGTTATCGAGTGATACGATTCTGTTTCGGGTCTATGAAGCGATTGGTGAATTGTTCCATGACTTAAACATGTCAACTCAAGCTATACGCTACTATGCAAAAGCCTATGATTTAGTGAAGCATCAATTTAGTCTTCAGGAACTAATTGCGATACTCGGTCATGTGAAGACGTATATTCAATATGAAAAACCAGACCTTGCGAAAGACTGGTTAACAAAAGCAGAGACATTATTAAAATCAGAAAAAGATATGCCCCCGCGCTATGTCTATCAAGTAAAAGTACTGCGCTTTGCGTTATATGGTTTCACGCAAAACTTCGAAAAACTACTCGTGAAAGAAGTGATTCCGTACTTTAAATCACGCAAATTATATATTGCTTATGCTGGGTATGTTAGACTACTAGGTGATTATTATTACAATAACCGCAAGTATAAACTCGCCGCAGAATACTATGCGGAAGCTCATCAAGCGATGGTTGATATTCAAAATAAAGATAATAAGTAAAGCCTCCTTATGTAAGGGGGTTTTTCATTTAGACAACTGACGACTGGGGTGTCCATCGAGTTTAATAAAAGAAATTTCTGTAGCTAGCACAGGGCTTATGTTAAACTGGAAAAAAACAAAGGAGTGACGTCAATGTTTTGTCCAAACTGTGGAAATGAAGCACCAAACGCGGCAGTCTTTTGTCCGACGTGTGGCTTGAATATACAAGACTATTTTAGAGACGACAACGTCTCAAAAGACCAACAAGACGATAAAATTAATGATGGATTGACTGTCAATCGGTCTGAAAAACATCAAGATGCCGAACACAAAGAAGAGCCTTGGCAGGCTTTTGTTGATACCCGTTATCACTTTTATGACCAAAAGTGGTCGGTCGCATCTCAACCGGATGTAAACGCAGGTTGGAACTGGGCGAGCTTTTTTGTCGGGTTGTTTTGGCTCGGTTACCGGAAGATGTACCGAGAATTATTAATTCTCATTGGTGTGTTTTTCTTAATGGATTTTGTCGCAGCCGTGACGAGTCTTTTCTTTCTTAGTACCTTGCTTCCCCTTGTGCTCTATTTCTACTTGGGGATGAAAGGGAATGCCTTATATTACCGGCATGTAAGACAAAAATTGGCTGAATTTCAACATGATGATTTATCTCAAGCAGATTACCGCGAACGCGGAGGCGTTAGTGGGACTGGCGTGGTAGTCGCCATCATCTTACTTTTGTCGTATGCCGGTCTATCAACGATCATCTTTGGTTTTTAGGTGTGATGACTTTCTACGTGTTAAAGAGCTATCGGAAATCGGGAGTTATGGATAGAGCGCAAACAAACACAGTCGAAATAAGTAATCTTTAGTTTGTTAGCGTTCGGATAAAGGTCGCTGTTTCTTTACGCGAATGAAAGAAATAGACGGGGATTTGAGTCGCTGTTAGGCTCGCAAATGTTTGTTTTCTTTTCTTTCGTTTAAAGGTCAGGACGTACCAAAGGAATGAAGGTTTGAGTTGTTCTAGGCACCCTGGTGCCATATCTGGTCTTGTCGTATGTTTATAACGCCAGTAGCGTTTAATAATACCGGATAAGGCAATAGGAGTCGGATAGTCTAAGTAAATGACCGTGTCAGCCCGTGATAATCGCTGGGGTAGAGAAGCGGCATAATTTCCGTCGATAATCCAGCGGTCTTCATGAAGAACGTCGTGAAGTTTTTGTTTGAAGGCTGGTTCATTAATGACCCAATGTGCTTCAAAGAAAAATTGGTCTAAATGATAAAGGGGGAGCTGAAGATGGTGACTCAGTTCCCGTGCGAGTGTACTTTTACCTGTCCCAGGGCTACCGAGAATAAGGATCCGCTGCATAGGTTTTTCCTCCTGTCTACTATTCATTATTGGTGTCGAACAGATACATGATTTGTTGACTGGAAAATTGTATGAAAAAGACTTTTTTTGATTATTTCATGCTATACTGAGAATACACGATAGAGGTCACTATATCAATCCTTGACTTCTTTTATTGTGTGCGATGTAACTTTTTACTTGTTGGTTGTGTCTAAGTAGTAAGAAAGGAAAGGGGGCAACTATGAAAGAGACACGCACGATCTATTTACTATTCTTATCGACAGGAACATTATTATCTAAGGCGATTGATTTATATACAAAAACGAATCTGAATCATGTCTCGATTGCCTTCGATAAAGATTTGAGTGAAGTCTATAGCTTTGGTCGTAAACGCCCTTACAATCCGTTTATTGGTGGGTTTGTGAGAGAAGCTGTGACAGAACCTTTTTTTAATCAATCGATGTGTGCCGTATATGAGCTAGAGATTTCTAATGACCAATATTTAGCCTTGCGCCAACACTTACAAATGATTGAGTCGATGCAGCACTTATACCGCTATAATTTTATTGGATTATTCGGTTTCTTTATTAATTATGAAGTAAAACGCACGCATGCTTATTTTTGTTCACAGTTTGTCGCGACGATGCTTCAAGAAATTGATTTGTATCCGAGAGATAAACGCGCAGGCTTAACGCGCCCAGATGATTTGAGGCAATGGGATAAGTTAGATCTTGTCTATATGGGCACACTAAAAAATTATTTAAATTTAGATGACAAGAAACGAAGATTTCGTTTACCGATTCGCTCATTCTTTCGTATGAGTTGAAAAATTAGTCGGGTTAACACTTACTTTTTATGAATGAACATCAAGGCCTGCTATTATATTTCTTATACCAAAACCAATCTGTCACTTTCAGGTTGGTTTTTTATATGCTAAAGCGACTTAAATATAGATGAAAAAAGCAGCCGTAATGTTAAGCGGCTGCTGTAGTGTTTGTTAAAGATTATTCATTTGTAGTAGTATCAACGCCACTTTTTGGAACGGTGAAGGTAAAGATAATAGAATCCGTTGATAGATCAAGCGCATCAACTCTAAAGCGAAGGTTGCTGTCAATTTCAATAGACGTTACGGCTAAATAGATTTGTTCATTTTCTGAATCAAAATAAAGCCAGTCTGGCGTTTCTACTTGGCGATTAATGTAATGGAGAATGCGTCCGCGTGGTAGGTCGAGTAATCCGAGTGAGAGTGTGTTCATTTTTAGCACGATATCCCCGTTGTCCATGACGACCGGGTCCATCGTCACTCGAAGTGGAATAGGCACGCCGAACGCGTATAGTTCCCCATTCAGTTGAATATCGTTATCCACAATAACATCAAAATTAGCCTGGTTTGTTTTCAGTACTTGATTTATATACGTATTAATTAAATCATTTAGATCGCTTTTTGTCGTTTCTACTGTGAACTTTGCCCCTAATTCCTCCTGATACGTTGGATCAGGTAAAGCATCAGACACAGGAGGTGTGAGGAGGAGAAATACGAACAAGGTGACAATCAAGACGCCGTTAATGAGAGCTAGTAAGATAAAGCGGCGGTGCCATGTCGTCATTTTCTTTATTGAGTTGATAAAACTTTCTTTCACAATCATCAGTCCATTCTACAAGCTTTCTTTGTTAGGATTCTGGTGATACATTATTTGAGCTTAACTCGCTCGTTAATGTGTCAATATCCTGTTTAAGGTAGTTGTATACCCGTGCCCCAATTAAGGTGTAGCCTGTTTTATTGGGGTGGAAGTTGTCATCGGCTAACAGCGAAATATCTTTGAGGGCAAATAAATCATATAAATCGATGTGATGCCCATTCGAATACGATTCAATCACTTCCTTACCAGTTTGATTCCAAGAAGTCAAGATTTCATTTAAAGCAATGACATTATCAAAGTAGCCGAGAAACGGATTGAAAAAACCGAGCAAATAAATCTCTGCGTCCGGGTTATAATCATTAATCATCTCGAAAATGTCAGTGAGACGTGTCTTAAAGGCTTGTTCTTCTTCGTTAAACACATCAAGGTTGAGATTTAGTGCGTTGTTTTTCACTACTTGCATTAAATCATTGGCACCAATCGTGACGAGGATAAAATCGGCCTCTTCAACGGAATCAATGATCGCTTCTTCCTCTGTAAGGCGAGTGAGTAATTGATCCGTCCGGTTCCCACGCTTTCCGAAGTTATTAATAGCTACGCGTGTGTCCGTTTGATCAAAGTAACCTTTCAACACACCGATATAGCCTTCACTATTTGTTTCATCACCGACACCCTGAGTAAGTGAATCGCCTAGGGCGGTAATTTTCACATCGGTCCGTGTGAAAATTCTTAATGTTTCTTCTACAGCTGTTTTTAAGTCGAGTGACAAATCAGTCGCATTTGATTGTACTTCTTCATCTTTTTCATCGACTTGGTTAATGACCGTCGTAATATTTTCCTCTTCTGGTTGAATAGAGGTCGTTTCGTAGATGGGCAGGGGTCGAAAGATAAAGAAAGCGATACTACCCGCCACGATGAGACCGACTAATATAATAAGGAGTACTTTTTTACGATGATTACTCATAAGACATCCATCCTTAAAGAAAAGTTCTTTTGATAATATTCCCTTAAAACAGATTTTAAAACAAGATTGCTTTTCTATTATAGTAGTCTTGATAAGACGTTTCAATAACCAGATAGACAAAAAATGACAAGAAAAATAGCTTGAGCAGTCAAAGTGACAGCTCAAGCTCATCAAAGGGTGTCGAAAGTATGAAAAACGCTAGATATTTGTACTAGTCACGACGCGGATTTAACCGGATTTTATTAGCCGTACCAAAGAGACACGCACCTTCAACAATGACTTGATTGTTAGCTAAAGCTTGTTGTTTTAGTACCTGATAATCTTCTTTTGTTTTAAACCAGACGATTTTCGCGTGGGCAGGAATGTCTGTTAGCTGATTAGGTTCGGTCACAAAGAGTATATCAATAATCTCTGCTTGTTCGTCGAACGTTTTATAATGGAAGCCTAATTTTTTAATTTTCTTTAAGCAACCGTGTTGAGTAGGATCACCAACGACGACAATTTCTTTTGGACGGAGGCCCTCTTCACGTGCGAACGGGGAATGAAGCGCCCAATAGATCGCATCCTCTGTAGAAGGTGTTAGCGTTGGTGTTGTCTCCGTTGCTTTAGCGATCGCTTGATCTAAGTCAGCAATAATATCGTGAGACGTTTCAAGTCCAATGGAAAGACGGATTAATTGTTCCGAGACGCCTGCTTGTTCTAACCCTTCAGCTGATAACTGTTGATGCGTCGTTGACGCTGGATGGATGATTAGCGACTTGGCATCACCGACATTCGCGACATGATAGAACAAGTTCACATGGTCAATCACTTGTCGGCCGGTCTCGCGGTCACCTTTAATACCAAAAGTAATGACCGAGCCGTAATAATCAATCAGATATTTATTCGCTAGCGCATATCCTGGATGATCGGCATTCCCTGGATAGTTCACCCATTCGACTTGAGGGTGGTTGTTTAAATAATCTGCGACGCGCTTCGTATTGTCATGGTAACGCTTAATGCGTAAGTTTAATGTTTCTAATCCTTGAAGTAAGTTAAAGGCATTTTGTGGGCTAAGTGACGGACCGATGTCACGTAACAGTTGCACGCGTAATTTAATCGCAAACGCTGCTGGGCCTGCGTCAATGCCGTAACGAATGCCGTGATACGACTCATCCGGTTCAGTAAAGCCTTTAAAGCGGGCATTATTCCAGTTGAAACGACCACCATCAACGACAACCCCACCCATGGTAGTTCCGTGACCACCAATCCATTTCGTCGCTGAGTGAACGACGATATCCGCACCAAAGGTGAGTGGTTTAGCCCCATATGGCGTTGCAAACGTGTTATCAATAATGAGTGGGACGTCATAGCTATGAGCGATATCACTGACCGCTTCAATGTCAAAAACGTTGAGTGATGGGTTCGTGATCGTTTCAGCGAAAATCGCTTTTGTTTTGGCGGTGATGGCTTGTTCAAAGTTTTGTGGATCAGTTCCATCAACGAAGATCACCTTAATGCCGTATTTCGGTAACGTGCGCTCGAATAAATTATATGTCCCACCGTAAAGGTTACTATCGGTAATGATTTCATCCCCTGCTTCGGCGACATTCAAAATAGCGAGTGTGATCGCTGACATACCAGAGGCAACACCAACAGCGGCCACGCCGTCTTCTAATGCAGCGATGCGCTGTTCAAACGCATCAACGGTGGGATTCATAATCCTTGAATAAATGTTGCCAGGTTCTTTTAATGCGAAAAGATTTTGCGCATGTTCGGTGTCTTTAAATGAAAAAGCGGTGGTTTGGTAAATCGGAACAGCAACAGCACCGGTAGTAGGGTCGGTCTGTTGGCCGGCGTGAATGAGTTGTGTTTCGGCACCTTGAATGTGAAAGGGATTGTGGGTCATAAGTAATTCCTCCTTAGAATATAAAAAATTTGTTTATTCTGAATATAGAAACGACACGGATGCGATAAGTTGAGGGTGAAACAAAAAACACCCACTTCTTTGAAAAATAAGAAGAGGGTGTTGTAACCGCACATGTCCTCCTCTTATCTCTCAGATGTCACATCTGTAGGATTTAGCACCTTTCTGCCTATGCAGGGGTTGCTGGGCGTCGCAGGGCCTATTCCCTCAGCCACTCGTAATAAGAGTTTTAAGTTGTTAGTATGGATTATAGTGAACTTCATCCCGTTCGTCAAGTGATAAGTTAGAATTTCTTAAATTTTTTATCGATTTAAGTGTATAAACTTATATGTCCTGTTAGTACGCATTAATATCGGTAGGTGTATCAGTATTTGCCTCTCCTCTAATCTCAATCATGAGTCTATGTGGCAAACAAATACTCGTCTCACCAGGACGCGAGATCCAACCGGTTTTCACCGCGATTTGGTCGGGTGAATTATCTTCTTTTACCCGAATCCGCGTCTCATCAACTTCAATGATGTTGTATTGATTCCCCGCAGGATAATAAGTTTTTAGCTCATGTGGTGTCGTATCACTTAAAATAAATTCATCAACGATTTCGCCATCAATAGAGATATAAGCGACGACGGTATCATC
Organism: Halolactibacillus miurensis; assembly: GCF_900116255.1. Taxonomy (GTDB): domain Bacteria; phylum Bacillota; class Bacilli; order Bacillales; family Amphibacillaceae; genus Halolactibacillus; species Halolactibacillus miurensis. The sequence goes on along the minus strand of NZ_FPAI01000003.1, from coordinate 136,359 downwards.
TGCCGACTGGGCATAGCTGTAGTGAAAGATCGCGAGTGGCGTAAAAGAAATGATCAGTAACATCAAGATGACAAAAGCATCACTGATTGTGAGAATGCTTTTTACTTGACGAAGCGACTTATTGGTCATGGCTTAACGCCCTTTCAGCCGTTTCAAGAGCGGCCCCAATCACTTGGTGCATGTCATAATATTTATACGTCGCGAGTCTACCACCAAAGATCACGTTCGTTTCTTTTTCGGCGCGTTGTTTATATTTTAGATAGAGGGCATTATTTTTCTCATCGTTGATAGGATAATACGGCTCATCCCCCTTTTTCCAATCACTTGGATATTCTTTGGTGATGATCGTGTCAGGTTGCGTCCCAAAATTAAAATGTTTATGTTCAATGATGCGCGTATAAGGTGTGTCCGAATCAGTATAATTCACAACGGCGTTTCCTTGGTAGTTACTGATGGGCTTTAGTTCTGTTTCAAACCGTAAACTCCGGTAGTCAAGGGTGCCATCGACGTAATCAAAGTACTGATCAATCATCCCAGTAAAGACCGTCTTTTTAGCCAGTTGTTGATAGTGATCTTTATCATCAAAAAAATCAATACCGAGTCTAACGTCAGATTTTTCAAGCATCTGTTCAATAATGTGGGTATAGCCTTCCGTTGGAATACCTTGATAACGATCATTGAAATAATTGTTATCGTACGTAAATCTCACTGGCAGGCGCTTAATAATAAACGCTGGAAGTTCCGTCGCAAGTCGACCCCATTGTTTTTCGGTATAGCCTTTGATCAGTTTTTCATAAATATCCGTACCAACAAGTGAGATCGCTTGTTCTTCTAAGTTGGTTGGATGAGTTACACCTGCTTGTTGTTTCTGACGTTCGATGACTTCTTTCGCCTCATCAGGTGTTACCACACCCCATAATTGATGAAAGGTGTTCATGTTGAAGGGGAGGTTATAAATGTCCCCGTGATAATTAGCGATGGGAGTATTAGTAAATCGGTTGAATGCTGCGAATTGATTCACATAATCCCAAATCTTTTTACTATTCGTATGGAAAATGTGCGCGCCGTATTTATGGACATCAATCCCGGCTTGTTTTTCTGTATAGATATTCCCACCGATATGGTGACGTTTATCAATCACCAGGCAAGTTTTCCCTTGTTTTGTTGCTTCATAACTAAACACAGCGCCAAAAAGTCCGGCGCCAACAATTAAATAATCATACATCATATTAAGACCCCTTACATGTTTATATTTTACTAGAGAAGAAAAAAGGAAGGCTGGTATTTTAAAAAATGGGTGTGCTATACTTAAAGGCGATTGGGCTCTAATGGAGTTGAACCTTTAATGTTTATGGTGTAAATTATCACCTATCAATCTAAAATTGTAAAGGATAGATTCGTCCCCTATCGTTAGGGAGAGTCCTTATAACGTAAGACAAAAGGAGTGACGGGGAAATGGTAAAGGTGGCAATCGTTGAAGATGAAACATTGTACCACGAACAATTGGAAGCGTTTTTAACGACATTCAAAGAAGAACAACATCAGCCGCTGGAGTGGTCAATCTATACCGATGGTGATCAGTTTATTGATCACTATACTTCCCAGTTTGATATTATCTTCTTGGATATTCAAATGCCTTTAATGGATGGGATGACGGTCGCAGAAGAAATTAGAAAAGTTGATCAACACGTGATTATTATCTTTATTACGAATATGACCCAATATGCGATTAAAGGCTACGCGGTCGATGCCCTTGATTATGTTTTAAAGCCGATCAATTATTTTGCCTTTAAAGAACGGCTACTCAAAGCGCTTGAACGTCTTGAGCTTAAAAAAAGTCGCTTTATCACCATTAAAGTAAAAGGTGGCGTCGTAAGATTGGAACTAAAAGATCTCTATTATATTGAGAGCCAAGGTCATCAACTCCTCTTTCATACGATAGACGGGATCATTGAATCAACGGGGGCGATTAAACATTATGAGGAAGTATTAAAAGGTGACGGTTTTTACCGGATACATAAAGGGTTTATGGTTAATCTTAACTACGTTCAAGGAATTAATGATCCGTTTGTCGTCATGAAAACAACAGAATTACCGATGGGTCGAACGAAGAAAAAAGGCTTTCTAGACACGCTCACTAAACATTGGGGAGACCAATCGATATGAACGATCTATTTCCAGAGATTCCGCGTTTATTTACAGCTTTATCTGAGTGGCTTGCGTGTGTTGTCTATATGAGTATGTTAAAACGTCATTATACTGGCGGAAAACTTATCAGCATCATGCTAGGGGCTTTAGTCATCCAAGCATCATTTTTAATGGTAACGGGTGATTTACCGATTTATTTCTGGATTCCAAGCATGGCACTTGCGGTGATGATGATGTGGCTATTTATCTATACAACGACAGAGGTATCCATGTATGAAGCTGGTTATTTTGTCGTTAAAGCTTTTGTCGCCGCAGAGCTCGTTGCTTCATTCCATTGGCAGTTACATTTTTATTTGTTAAGAAACGAATCCGCTTATTCAATGTTAAGTGTGAGCTTATTAATCACAACGTATCTTCTTTTGTTTTTTCTTATTTGGTTTCTCGAAAGACAACACATCCCAAAAGACGGTGTGTTAGGCATAAAGCCACGCGAGTTTTGGTCAAGTGCGACGATTGGGGTGGCTGTTTTCTTTATTAGTAATCTAAGCTTTGTTTCGGTGCGAACACCTTTTAGCGGACAGTATACGACGGAGATTTTAAATATTCGCACACTCGTAGACCTCGGAGGTTTTGCGATTCTATTTGCTTATCACGTTCAATTAAATGAACTAAGAGTTAAACATGAACTGGAAGCGATGCAAAACATTTTTAAATATCAATATACCCAGTACCAACAGTCAAAGGAAAGTATCGATCTTATTAACTTCAAATACCATGATTTAAAACACCAACTGATTGCCCTAAAAGCAGAAACAGATCCTGATAAACGAGAAGCGTTTATCGATGAGATGCAAGATGAGATAAAGATGTTTGAAGCCCAACATAAAACCGGGCATCACGTGCTTGATACACTCTTGACGATGAAACATATGAACTGCTTAAAAAACAACATCACGTTGACAGCTGTCGCGGACGGACAGTTATTAAATGAAATGGATGTAAAAGATATTGTCACCATTTTTGGTAATGCTTTAGACAATGCGATTGAATATGAGTGTAAGGTAAAGGATAGTGACAAACGTCTGATTCATGTGTTACTTAAAAAACAACACCAGTTTACGATGATTCAAGTTGAAAACTATTTTGAAGGTGCCTTGCGTTATCAAGACGGCTTACCGTCTACAACAAAGAAGAATAAACAAGCCCATGGTTACGGAATCAAAAGTATCAGACATGCGGTCGAAAAGTACGGCGGTACGGTACAGATTAGCGAGAAGAACCACTGGTTTAAACTGATGATTTTATTACCACATACAGTATGATGACAAGACTATTCAACGGCGAATAGTCTTTTTCTATGGGCACTTAGATGTCGTTTATGTAAAAAAACGTGACGTTCATGAAGAATGATAAGCGCTTACTTAAATTCATGTTAAATTATAACCATCATGTTGAACATGCTTTAACGTTAAGGTGTACAAATGGCAGGTGAAAATACGAGATATAAAAAGAGGGAAAAGAGATGAAACATAAACAATTAGTTGAACAAATGACACTCGAAGAAAAGGCATCGTTGATGTCAGGGAAAAACTTCTGGGAAACAGAAAGCATTGCACGCTTAGGTGTTGACAGTATCTTTCTTGCGGATGGCCCGCACGGGATTAGAAAGCAAGCGGCCGCTGCCGATCACTTAGGATTAAATGAAAGCGTTCCAGCGACGTGTTTTCCAACTGCTGCAACAGTAGCTAATAGCTGGGATACCGAACTCGGTGAAAAAATCGGGGAACATCTCGGTAGAGAAGCACATGCACAAGGCGTTAATGTGCTGCTTGGCCCTGGTATTAACATGAAACGAAATCCGCTATGTGGGCGTAATTTCGAATATTTCAGTGAAGATCCTTATCAAGCCGGCAAATTATCAGCGGCCTACATTCGCGGGATTCAGTCTCAAGGGGTCTCTGCTTGTGTGAAACACTTTGCGGTGAACAATCAAGAAGAACGCCGGATGTCGATTGATACGATTGTGGATGAACGTACGTTACGTGAAATATACTTAACCGCTTTTGAAATCGCCATCAAAGAAGGTGATGTGAAGACGGTAATGTCGTCTTACAATAAGTTAAACGGTGACTACACAAATGAACATCGACACCTCATGCAAGAGATTTTACGTGAGGAATTTGGCTTTGATGGTGTCGTTGTCACCGACTGGGGCGGTAGTAATGACCGAGTGAAAGGCTTAATCGCAGGAAATGAGCTTGAAATGCCAACGGCCAATGGTGAGACAGTCCAAGACATTATAAAGGCTGTACAAACAGGCGTGATCGAAGAGGAAATCTTAGATACGGCCGTTGATCGACTCTTAGAGTTAATGTTAACAACAAACGAAGCACTAGCCAGAGACAAAGCAACAATTGACGTAAAAGGTCATCACGCTTTCGCTGAGAAGGTGGCAGAAGAGTCTATCGTCTTATTAAAAAACGAGGGCAATATTTTGCCGTTAAAGAAAACAGAAAAGCTCGCGATCATTGGTGACTTTGCTTATACCCCGCGTTATCAAGGGGCCGGTTCATCGGTTGTTAATCCGACTGAACTTGAAACAACATTGGAAGCGGTTAAACGATACGATTTAGATGTTGTCGGTTATGCGCCAGGCTTTAATCGTTACGGGAAAAAAGATCAGAAGAAACTTAAACAAGCGCAGCAACTTGCCAAAGAAGCTGATGTGATTTTACTCTATTTAGGTCTTGATGAAGTAACAGAAGCGGAAGGCCTTGATCGAAGTGATATGAAGATTCCTTCAAATCAACTTGACTTAGTCCAAGCAGTAAAGACTGTGAATCCGAACATTGTCGTGGTGCTTTCATGTGGTTCGGCCGTGGAATTACCGTTTGTTGATGACGTGAAAGGTCTTGTCCACGGGTATTTAAGTGGTCAAGCAGGGGCTAAGGCGATGCTGAATATTTTAACAGGGAAAACAAACCCGTCAGGGAAATTATCAGAGTCCTACCCGATTCGCTACGAAGATACACCAACGTATCACTACTTCCCAGGTAAAGAAGTGAGTGTTGAGTATCGTGAAGGTCCATTTATCGGTTATCGTTACTATGATTCAGCGGATGTTAACGTTAGGTTCCCTTATGGTTATGGCCTAAGTTATACGACCTTTAAGTATGAAGATGTATCCGTTACTGATACCGGTGTCACGGTCAAATTAACCAATACGGGTGGCGTGGCTGGAAAAGAAGTCGTTCAACTCTATGTTGGAAAAGAATCGAGTCGGATCTTTAGACCGAATAAAGAGCTTAAAGGGTTTAAGAAAGTCCATTTATTCCCGAATGAAACAAAAGAAGTCACGATTGATTTTGATGACTATACGTTTAGATACTTTAACGTCAGCACGAATAAGTGGGAAAAAGAAGCGGGCACGTATCAACTCATGATTGCGTCATCTAGTGAGACGATTCAGTTAATGACGACGATAGACATTGAAGGATCAGTCAATGCCCATCCATATGATGAAAAAGTGTTAGCGCCTTATTATACAGGCAACATACGTGAGATCAGTGATGCGGCATTTGAAGCCTTGATTGGAAGACCGATTCCAAAATCAACTTGGGACAGATCACAACCATTAGGCTATAATGACACGATTAGTCAGTGTCGCTATTCGAAAGGTTGGATTGGACGATTCAGTTACCGTCTGGTGACTTTCGCGCATACTTTCCTTTGGAAGATGGGTAAGCGTGAGACGGCGAACTTGATTATGATGTCGGTGTATCATATGCCGTTTAGAGGTTATGCCAGAATGACGGGTGGAGCAATTAATATGCCGATGGTTGACGGGATGTTAACGGCGATTAATGGTCAGTTCTTTAAAGGCATCAAAGAAGTAGTCAAAGGTCGAAAACAACTTAAAAAATGAAGTAAAGCTATTATCATTAGCTTTTAAATAGCTCATTTACTTCCTATACACATATATCTAAGGAGGCTATACAGAAATGGAAAAGAAAAAAATGAGTAAGAAAAAGTTTCGAACGGTATGGAGTACGATATTATCGGTGTTAGTGATCATTGTCATTGGTGCCAATATTGCTCTAAATTATTATTCAGATGTCATTACAGCGTACTTTGATGAGCTAGATATTACTAGTCCAGAAGCCGTCGCCGTAAGAGATGAATCTAAAGAAGTAGCAGAAAAAATCGCGGATGAAGGTATTATTTTATTACAAAATGATGATAATGCCCTTCCATTAGCAGATGGGGCAAAAGTAAACGTATTTGGTTGGAGTTTTACTAATCCTATCTATGGTGGTACAGGTTCAGGTGGCACAGATGCCTCTACAGCTATTACGCCTTTAGATGGATTTAAAGATGCGGGTATTGAAGTGAATCAATCGTTATATGATGATTATGTAGCAACAGGCATTGAAAGACCGCTTGTACTTATGGATGGCCAGGATTGGTCTGTTCCAGAACCTGTCGCTAGTGACTTTTACACTGAAGACAGAATCAATCAAGCAAAAGAATTTTCAGACACAGCTGTCATCTTCATTTCTCGTTCAGGTGGAGAAGGCGCTGACTTACCAGATGTCCTTGATGGTCCTGATACATTTGATCCTGATGCGGGGATGTTTGGGGCAGGACAAAAATTCGGGAATGAAGATGATCTAGATCCAGATAAACACTATTTAGAACTCAGTAACAGAGAAAGAGATATGGTTGAAGTTGTTACAGCCAACTTTGATAATATTATCGTTGTTGTGAACAGTGCTAATACGTTTGAATTAGACTGGACAAGAGAGTATGAACAAGTGAAGAGTGTTATTAATATTGCTGGACCAGGACAAAGTGGTTTTGGTTCATTAGGAAAAGTGCTTGCAGGTACAATCAACCCATCAGGTCGCACGGTTGATCTATATGCGACAGATTTATTTGATGCACCGGCAGCTAAAAACTTTGGTGACTTTAGCTATGTTGTAGAAAATTCAGATGGTAGCTTCTCACAAGCTTATGATCAAGAGAATGTACCACTTAAGTATATTAATTATGCCGAAGGTATTTACGTTGGTTACCGTTATTATGAAACGGCAGCTGCAGAAGGGGCCATCAATTACGAACAAAAAGTTATGTATCCCTTTGGACATGGGTTAAGCTATACGACTTTCGAACAAGAAGTCGTGTCTGGTTCACTCGTATGGGATGACTCAGAAGTGACGGTTGACGTTGAAGTAACCAATACGGGAGAAATGGCCGGAAAAGATGTTGTTCAACTCTATTATTCAGCGCCTTACACAGGCAATATTGAAAAATCAGTTGTTGACCTTGGCGCATTTGTGAAGACAGACGTGATTGAACCAGGTGCATCACAAGTTGTGACCTTGTCATTTAACGTAGATGATATGGCTTCATACGATTCAAACAAAGTCTATAGCGACAATGGGGCATATGTTTTAGAATCTGGTGAGTATGACTTAATGTTAATGCGTAACTCACATGAAAAAATCGCTGATGTAAGTTCAAAAACACTCAGTGAAACAGTCTTTGATGAAACAGCTCGTGAAACAGATCAACAAGTGGCAACCAATCAATTTGATGAAGATGTGACAGGAGAAGGCAGTATTGAAACGTATCTGTCTAGAGAAAACGGATTTGAAAATATCGATGAAGTAAATCAAAACGACGTATTTGAGATTACGACAGAAGAAGGCGACGTCGTTGAAGTAAAAGGAACACTAGTAGATGAAGCCTTTATAAGCATGGTCAATGATGTGCGTTATGATATTACTGAGCGTGAACACGATGAAGCACCGATAACTGGAGAAGACAACGGATTGACATTAGAGGAGTTTACCGGTGTAGATTATGACGATGAACGCTGGGAAGAACTTTTAAATCAACTATCCGTTGAAGATATGGAATCACTTGTATTAAATGGTGGTTATAAAACCGTTGAATTAGAATCTGTAGAAAAACCAGGGACAGTAGATTATGATGGACCAGCGGGTATTAGTTCGTTTGTATCTGCTACTGGAGCATCAGGGATTCCATTCCCGTCACAAGTGATGGTAGCCTCCACGTGGAACCTTGTGCTTGCTGAAGAAATGGGACAAGCCATTGGAGCTGAAGCAGAAGTGTATGGCGTAACAGGATGGTATGCGCCTGGTATTAACCTTCACCGTACGGGATTTGCCGGACGTAACTTTGAGTATTATTCTGAAGATCCATTACTTTCAGGTAAAATGGCGGCAAATGCGATCAAAGGGTACCAAGATAATGGTGGCGTTGTTTATATGAAACACTTTGCGCTCAATGACCAAGAAAAAAATCGTCAATTAGGCGTCTTAACTTGGAGTCATGAACAAGCCATTCGTGAAATTTATTTAGAACCATTTGAACTTGCTGTAAAAGAAGGTGGCGCTATGGGAGCGATGTCTGCCTTTAACAGTATCGGAACGACTTGGGCCGGTGCCAGCAATGGTTTATTAAACGAAGTATTACGTAATGAGTGGGGCTTTAAAGGGACAGTTATTACCGATATGTATATTATTGATGACACACCTTATATGAGTGCACAACAAGCGATTAGAAATGGTAATGACTTATTGCTTACGGGTGTTGCACCTTATGGTGTACCTGAGTTTGATGCTACGGGCATTGATACGCAGTGGGCACTTAGAGACGCCTCTAAAAATATTCTTTACACAACAGCAAATAGTCGCGCGATGGATGCAGGTATGAGTGATGAAACACCGCAATGGGTGACAATTTCTATCTATGTCAATATTCTTATTGGCCTAGCCATTGTATTAGCTTTCTACTTTGTATTCAAAAACAGTAAAAAACGAGACGTTGCTTAATTTAATTAGCTAACTATATTTATCAGCTCATTTAGCGGTACTCAATTGAGTGCCGCTAAAAAATTAATCAAACTATAGGTCATCATACGAGACATGGCCAATGTCAATAAGTGTGTGATCTAAAAGTGAACGACAGGGATGCAAGTTATTTAAAAAATACTAGACTTATACAACAAAGGAGCAGTAAAATGAGTGCTGACTACATTAAAAAAGAGAAAGAAGGGGCAAAGCCACTTCAGTTTTGGACGAATTTTAAAGAAAACCATCCAAATACCGCGCAGTTTCTCGTGTTTTTCTTATTGAGTAATGGTGTGACGGTCTTACAGATTGTGTTAATGCCGTTGTTAAGAAGTTGGTTTGCGGATACAGCCTTAATTTTTACCGATTTTCAAATCTGGCAAGTCGGTCAGAGTGTGGATGGTAGTGCCTATTATATTTTTGACTACCCAGCTGGTGCTTTAGCTGACGGCGGAGGTGGCGGTTTAGCTTACTTTTTAGCGGTTCAAATTAGTATTGCGGTGGCACAGATTATTAACTTCTTTGCTCAGCGAAATATTACCTTTAAATCGAATACGAATCCATGGGTGGCGGCGTTTTGGTATGTAATTGCGTATATCTTAATCACGATCGGCGCAGCCGCAGCACAAGGGTTTTATAAGGCACCGATTTACGACCTATTCATGAATACATGGGGCTTAGGGCAAACAGGAGAGACGCTCGCTGATATTATTACAATGGTGATTAATGCGGCCATTTCATTCTGGGTCTTTTATCCAATCTTTAAAATTATCTTTAAACAAGTACCTGAAGAAACAAAAGAAAGATAAGGTTGTGATTGTATGAAACTATTATCTATTATTATTCCTTGCTACAACTCGGAAAGTTATATGCACTACGCGATTGAATCACTTGTGGTAGGTGGAGAAGATGTTGAGATTCTGCTCATTAACGATGGTTCAACTGATGAAACAGAAGCGATTGCGACTCACTATGCAGCCAAGTATCCAGGGGTCGTTACGGCTATCCATCAAGCAAACGGCGGACATGGTGAGGCGATTAACACCGGTCTTAAACATGCGACGGGTCTTTATTTTAAAGTCGTCGATAGCGATGACTGGGTCGATACTAGGGCTTACCTTAAACTACTTGACACACTAAAGACATTTTCTGGAACGACCGGGACGATTGATTTACTCATCAGTAATTTTGTTTATGAGAAACAAGGAAGTAAGTATCGTAAAGTGATGCGTTATGACAACGTGTTACCAAAAGATAAAATATTTTCATGGGATGAGGTTAAACCGTTTAAAAAAGGGCAATTCATGATGATGCATGCGATGATTTACCGGACAAATCTATTACGAGAAGCGAATCTGACGTTGCCAAAGCATACGTTTTATGTTGATAATCTGTATGTCTACACACCGCTCCCTCATGCCACACGGTTGTTTTATCTTGATGTTGACTTCTACCGATATTTCATTGGTAGAAGTGATCAATCAGTCAATGAAAGTGTGATGATTCGCCGAATTGATCAGCAACTTAAAGTTAATCATTTGATGTTAGAGGCGATTGATTTAGATACGATACACAATGAACGGTTACGCGATTACATGTTGAAACACTTAGAAATTGTCACGGTAATTTCCGCTATTTTATTGATTAAATCAGGCACGAAAGAAAACTTACGGAAAAAGCGTGAACTCATGCGTTATGTGAAACAAGAAAATGTTGAGCTATACGTCAATCTTAAATATGGATTGATGGGCAGGTTGATTAATCTACCGGGTAAAGTCGGGCGAATGATTAGTGTCATGGCTTATAAGATCTCGCAAAAAGTGATTGGGTTTAATTAATGATGAAGAAACAAGCGTTTAATCCTTACCTTCCAAGTGATGAGTATATACCTGATGGAGAGCCGTATGTATTTGGTGACCGTGTGTATGTTTATGGTTCACATGATCAGTTTAATGGCAAAGCCTTTTGTGAGAATGATTATGTGACGTGGTCTGCCCCAATCGATGATTTAGCAAGTTGGCGATATGAGGGTATCATATACAAAAAGAATCAAGATCCACACAACAAAACAGGAAAAAAGAATATGTTTGCGCCAGATATCGCGAAAGGACCTGATGGACAGTATTATCTCTACTATACATTAGGTTTTTCTGGTGTCATGTCTGTCGCCAAAAGCGAAACACCTACGGGACCTTTTGAATTTTACGGGCACGTAAAATATCCTGACGGTAACATTGTCGGCAAACAAACAGGCGATGTCTTTCAATTTGATCCGGGCATATTTGTTGACGATGAACGCGTGTACCTCTATTCAGGATTTGCACCAAAGAAAACCTCACCTTTAAGGCTGTTATCAAAAGGCAGACGGATGGTTGGTGCGTATGTTTTTGAGTTAGAAAAAGATATGCTGACGGTTAAATCAGGTCCGGCATTAATCGTGCCTCAAGTCTCTGACGCTAAAGATACAAGCTTTAACAATCACGCGTTTTTCGAGGCGAGTTCGATGAGAAAGATGGGTGAGCGCTATTACTTTATCTATTCATCGATTCATGAACACGAACTCTGTTATGCCATCAGTGATTATCCTGATCGAGATTTCGTTTTTGGTGGCACGATCATTAGTAACGGTAATATAGACGTTGACCAACAAGACAGACAAGCAGAATATTATTATGGCAATAACCATGGCAGTTTAGTCGAAATAAACAATCAATGGTATGTGTTTTATCACCGACATACCAATGGTCATATGTTTTCACGTCAAGCATGTGCAGAGAAAATAACCATTAATTCAAATGGCTCGATTGATCAAGTGGAGATGACAAGCTGTGGATTAAATAATGGACCGTTATTAGGTCAAGGTGAATATGAGGCGAGAATCGCTAGTGTACTTATGTCAGATAAAGGTGCGAATCGTTACCGTCCATGGGCGATTTTAAACAAATATCGACAGCCTTATATAACAGAAACAAAACAAGACGGCGAGGACAGACCTATCCAATATATTGCGAATATGCATGATGGAAGTGTGGTTGGATTTAAGTACTTTAACATGATGAACTTAAATAAGCTAGCAATAAAGGTAAAATCTAAAATGAATGGAAAAATCCTCGTTAGTACGGAACTAAATGGTAAACAAATGACGGCAATTGATGTGAAATCATGTGAGGAATTTTCTTGGTTTTCGTCTAGAGAATTAGAAAATGTTGAAGGTATAGTAGCGCTATATTTTATGTTTATAGGGGAAGGAGTGTTGGATTTTTTATCATTTGAATTGAGTTAATATGTGTAACGTTATAACTGGATTTTTTAATAAAACGATAGCGTAACTTGTTTAATTTTCCAATCGGCATTATTGACTTAGATAGTGTGAATCAAAATGGCTCAATAAATAAGCACCGTCAAATCAAGAGGATCGAAAGCTTGATTTAACGGTGTTTTTGTTTATACTAACATGGTACTAAACGACAATTAAGTGCGTGTGTCTATTTAACTTACCGCTTAATCTGCGCTCCGTGTGCCATCACATCAAGCACATCTTGTTCGGTAACAAGGTTCGCATCTCCTGAGATATAGTGTTTCAATACCGATGCTTGTGTCGCAAAGGTGACCGTTTTGTCTGGTTCAAATTGAGATAAGATCCCGTGTAAAATACCAGATGCAAAAGCATCGCCACCGCCGACGCGGTCAATAATCGGGTCAATCGTATACGTCTCAGATGAGAAAAGCGTGCCGTTTGTATAGAAATACCCGGTTAAATCATTTTTAGAAGCTGATGGACTGAGGCGTTTTGTCGCATACACCGTTTGGATATTTGGATAATCAGCGATTAAACGTTTGTAGCACGTGTTGAGTGTATCTTCATGACGATTTGATAGAGATAAGTCATCGTAGCCGAGAAGATGGGTCATATCCCACGGGCTAAGTGACACGTGGGTCAGATACGGCATCGCTTCAGTGAAAAATGAACGCGCTTGTTCTTTAGACCAGAGTGTTTGTCTGAAGTTAAAGTCAAAGCTAATAGGGATATTTTTTTCGTTTGCTTTTTTCATTAGTTTAAGGGTGAAGCCTTGTAAAGATTGTGATAAGGCCGGTGTAATACCAGTTAGATGAATCAAGTCATAACCATCGATTGCGGTATCTAAATCTATCATGCTTTCTGTTAGTTCACTAAAGGCAGAACCTGCCCGGTCATAGATGACTTCTGAAGCACGCTGTCCGACCCCCACATCTAAAAAGTAACTGCCTACCTTTTTCCCTCCTTTAATGATGTTATTTGTGTTCACCCCAAGTCCTTTTAAGTAACGCATCATACCGATTGTGAGAGCATGATCGGGTAAGCGGGTGATAAAAGTTGTCTCGTGTCCGAAAATAGCTAAAGAGATGGCCGTGTTTGCTTCGGCCCCACCGTAATTTAAATCAAGTTGTTTTGCGGTGGATAATCGTGTGCCTGTCGGTGTTGAGAGTCTGAGTAGAATCTCACCTAATGTTAAGACGTTTGCCATTCTAGTCGCTCCTTTATTGAGTTGTAGTATTAAAGTGATGTGAACAAGCTATGTTTATTATTGCATGCGTTTTCATGTATACTAGTATCTTATTATAAATAGTGAAAGAAAGCAATAACGTTAAAGGTGCGTTTTTAACTTTTTTAATCAATTTTGATCGTTTGCCTGCCTAACTCATGTCATGAAGGGGAATAACATATAATAATGAATAAGACGAGTCAATTTCTAGATAAAGAGGCCTAAATAATGAGTGGTGAACCATGACTTTTCACATGGTTTTCGTATCTGTTACCTAGAAAAGTGCATGAGTTAGCCTAGGTATGCTATATTATGGATATGAAAGAAAAGAGGTGAGGAAATGACAGTCCCTACATTTTTACTTGGGGCCCTATTAGTTTTTAATATTGTATTAGCCTTCACGATTGTCTTCTTAGAGCGTAAAAATCCTACATCGACATGGGCATGGTTACTCGTTTTAACCTTTATCCCTATCGCGGGCTTTATTTTGTATTTAATCTTTGGACGTAAGCTCAGTAACACGAAACTATTTATTTGGGATAATAAAAGTAAGTTAGGTGTCAAAAAGGCAGCCCAGAATCAGTTACAGTTACTTGAAGAAAATTCATTTCCGATTCAAAAGGGATACCGCCATCATAAAGACTTATTTTATCTACATTTACGTAACAATGATGCGATTCTAACCCAACATAACGATGTGAAGATTTTTAGCGACGGTAAAGAAAAGTTTGATCAGCTCTTATTTGATATTAAACATGCGAAGCATCACGTCCATTTAGTGTATTATATTGTACGTAGTGACGAACTTGGGTGGAAGATTGCTGATGCGCTCATTGACCGTGCGAAAAAAGGATTAGAAGTTAGATTCTTATATGATGACATGGGCGCCAGACGCCTCAGCAGAAAATATATTAAGGCCCTTAAAGATGCGGGTGTACATGTTGAAGCTTTTTTCCCGTCAATCATTCCTAAATTGAACTTTAAAATTAATCACCGCAACCACCGTAAGCTCGCCATTATTGACGGCCGGATTGGTTACATCGGCGGGTTTAATATTGGCGATGAATACTTAGGAAAGTCACGAAAGTTTGGTTACTGGCGTGATACGCACTTGCGCGTTGTTGGTGAAGCGGTGCGAAATATGCAAACCCGATTTATTTTAGACTGGAACCAAGCATCAAAGGAGCGTGTGCTTCAATACGATCCTGTCTACTACACAGCAACACCAAAAGGGAATGTCGGGATGCAGATTGTTTCAAGCGGACCGGATAATGATTGGGAACAGATTAAGTATGGCTACATTAAGATGATCATGGAAGCAGAAGAATATGTCTACATTCAAACGCCTTACTTCATTCCTGACGAATCACTGGCCGATGCGGTTCGCATTGCGTCACTGTCTGGGATTGACGTTCGGATCATGATTCCGAATAAGCCCGATCACCCGTTTGTTTACTGGGCAACGTATTCTTATGTAGGAAATATGTTAGAAGCAGGGGCTAAAATCCATATTTATGAAAACGGCTTTCTTCATGCGAAGACGATTGTCGTTGATGGGAAACTTTCAAGTGTCGGTACCGCCAACATTGATGTGCGTAGTTTCCGGTTAAACTTTGAAGTGAATGCGTTTATGTACAGTGAACAAGTGGCACGTCAACTCCTTAAACAATATGAACGGGACATGAAGGAATGTTACACGCTCTCACTGGAAGATTATAAAAAACGTTCAACTTGGATTCGCTTTAAAGAATCCGTCGCAAGGTTAATTTCGCCAATTCTATAAGTAGCACTTTTTAAATGGATAGATCAATAAGCTCATTGGAAAAAACACAGCCTTAACGCTTTGGTGCTGTGTTTTTTCTTGTTTAACTGACTCAAGTTATACTATACTTAACAGTAGTGATACGTGAAAAAGGAGACTATTATGGAGATTCTATCAGCACATCAATTACATAAAGCGTTCGGTGAAAAAGTCTTACTCGATGGGGTGAGCTTTTCAATCGAAACCGGAGAACGGATTGGCCTCGTCGGTGTTAACGGAACAGGCAAGTCGACCTTCTTAAAAATCATGAGTAAAAAAGAAGACGCAGACTTCGGGGAGTTAAAACATCCGAAAGATTTCACCGTGAGTTACTTAGCTCAAGAAGCGGAACTAAAAGAAGACCTGACGGTCTTAGATGAAATCTACATGGGGGATTTGCCACTGATCAAAACGCTGCATCAATATGAACAAGCACGGAGCAGTTTAGAACAAGATCCGTTAAGTGAACAAAAACTAAAAGTGTTTCAACGAGCACAAGAACGAATGGATAGAGAAAATGCCTGGGATCACGAAACACAGGCGAAAACCATTCTATCAAAGCTCGGTATTCATGACTATCATCAAACGATTCATGCCCTTTCTGGTGGTCAGAAAAAGCGGGTCGCTCTGGCAAAGGCACTCATTCAACCGGCAGATCTACTCATATTAGATGAGCCGACCAACCATCTCGATCATGATTCGATTGAGTGGTTAGAACAATATTTACCGAGCTATAAAGGTGCGCTCATTATCGTCACTCACGACCGTTATTTCTTAAACCGGGTGACGAATCGCATCTATGAACTAGATAAAGGGCAGATGTACCGTTATGTTGGTAACTATGAAACGTATTTAGAGAAAAAAGCTGAGCGTTTAGAACTGGCTGAACAAAGTAAACAAAAGCACCAAAACATCTTAAAGAAAGAAATCGCTTGGTTAAAAGCGGGAGTTAAAGCACGGACGACGAAACAAAAAGCGCGCATTGACCGTGTTTTAGAGATGAAAAAACAGACCTTTGAACAGAAACAACGAGAAGTAGAGTTGAACTTGCGGGGGACGCGTCTCGGCGATGAAGTCTTTGAGTTAACGGACGTAACCAAAAGCTTTGAGGGAGAAGCATTGTTTCAACCATTTAGCTTCTTAATTAAGCCAGATGACCGGATTGGTATCGTCGGTAAAAACGGGAGTGGTAAATCAACCTTACTCAATATGTTGGCGGGGCGAATGCTGCCTGATGCGGGTGAGATTCGTGTGGGTGAAACAGTCAAGATTGGCTACTACACGCAAGACCACTCGGAGATGGATGAAGATTTAAAAATTATTGACTATATCAGAAAGACGGCTGACGTCATTCATACGAAAGATGACCAAGTCATTACCGCTGAACAAATGCTCGAACGCTTCCTCTTTAGTCGAGGTGACCAACAGACGTTTATCCGCCGGCTTTCAGGTGGCGAAAAGCGTAGACTTTATCTCCTACATGTCTTAATGCAGGAACCGAATGTGTTACTACTCGATGAGCCGACCAATGATTTAGATACCGAGACTCTGGCTATCTTAGAAAACTATTTAGATGAGTTTCCAGGCGTTGTCATCAGTGTGTCTCACGACCGTTACTTTTTAGACCGCACGGCTGATCAATTATTTGTTTTTACTGATGATGGTATCATCGACACCTTTTACGGGGATTATAGTGACTACTTGGCCGAGCGCAAAGAAGATAAAAAAGAACAAAAAGTCATGAATAAAGAACCATCAGCCCCCGTGAAGAAGAAAAAGAAATTGTCGTATAATGAACAAAAAGAATGGCAAACGATTGAAGATGAGATTGGTGCGCTTGAAGATAAAATTGAAGAAAAAAAACAAGCCGTTATTGATGCAGGGAGTGATAGTGAAAAGGTCAGGCTCGCTTATGATGAACAACTTGCGCTTGAAATGGCTTTAGAAGAAAAGATGGAACGCTGGGAAGAATTATCATTACTGGTTGAGTCATTAGAAAAATAGATTATTTCAACAATGGAAAGTGTTTGTGTATAATAGACGTGGAGTAACCTAGATTATATTTGGAGGGAAAACAAATGGCAGAACAACAAATGTTAGAAAAATACGCGGAACTCGCGCTAAAAACAGGTGTCAACTTAAAAGAGAATCAAGTATTAATGATTAACTCATCAATTGAAGGCGTTGATTTTACCCGAACACTTGTGAAGAAAGCTTATGAGCTTGGAGCGAAAGATGTCGTGATTAACTGGCAAGATGATGAGATCACGTTACAACGTTACTTACATGCGGCAGAAGAAGCTTTAACAACGGTTCCTCAGTGGCTCGTTGATAAATACTTATACTATGCAGAAGATGATGTGGCTTTATTATCGGTCCGTTCAACAAACCCAGATCTATTAAAAGATGTTGACCCTAGTCGCGTGGCTAAAGCGACAAAAGCGAGTGCTGAGGCGATGAAAGCATTCCGCAAATATACGATGAATGATAAAATTGCTTGGTCAATCATCTCGATTCCAACCAATGACTGGGCAATGAAGATCTTCCCAGGTAAAGATGCTGAAACAGCAAAAGAATTACTGTGGGAACAAATCTTTAACATTGTCCGTGTGAATACAGAAGACCCAATTAAAGCATGGGATGAGCACAATGCAACACTTAAAGCGGCCCATAAAATTTTAAATGATAAAAAATATACGTCACTTAAATTTACGGCACCAGGTACGGATATTACGTTCGGCTTACCGAAAGGCCACATTTGGAAAGGTGGCGGGGCGTATACAGAAGAAGGCCGTCACTTTAACCCGAATATGCCGACAGAAGAAGTGTTTACGATGCCGGATAAATACCACGTTGACGGGGTTGTCACAAGCACGAAGCCACTGATTTACGGTGGCAACATGATTGATCACTTTAAACTTACGTTCAAAGACGGCAAAGTCACAGACTTTGAAGCAGAAACGGGTTATGACACATTAAAACATTTACTTGATACCGATGAAGGCGCGAAGCGTCTTGGTGAGATTGCGCTCGTACCGCATCATTCACCTATTTCACAATCAGGTCTGATTTTCTATAACACACTGTATGATGAAAATGCGTCTTGTCACATCGCCTTAGGTAAAGCTTATCCAACCAATATGGAAGGTGGGGCGAAAATGTCAGATGAAGAACTTGACGCACACGGTGTGAATGATAGCTTGACGCATGTTGACTTTATGATTGGCTCAGCTGAGTTAGATATTGATGGTGTATTAGAAAATGGTGAAACAGAAGCCGTCTTCCGTAAAGGAGAATGGGCACTGCCTGGAATGAATAACTAAGAACGTCTCATGCGTTATGTTAACCACCACCCAAACATGTGAATGGGTGGTGGTTTTTTAAATAATAAAGAAATTTCTCGTTTTTTGTCTTTAAAAGGGTTCACTATGTGAAAAAGCGGGTATAAATAAATGATTATTTTTTTAATGAACTAAAGGTTTTACTTAAGGTGTGAAGACTTATCTACTTTAAATGGGTGCCTGGTAGATAACGAGCAGGTGGCGCAACCGTCCTAGCTGTTTAGGGCGGTTTTTTTTAAGAGTAGCCCTATCGTGTCACACTGCGTGTCAGCTGAGTTAAGGGAGGTGAGTGATTGAGGGATGATCTAATTAAACTGATCGTCATTGTCGTATTCATCATAGGTGTCTGGTTATATGTCACAAATGATCAACAAGAGCCGAACATCGCTATTTTTTCGTGGGATAAAGAAACGGTAATCGATAAGGGGGAGGATACAGCGGATTTCCTTCATCAGTATGAGATCAAACGACTGTTTCAATCGTTTTCTAGCGATTTGTCGGTCACAGACATCCAGTTGTTTCTTGAAGACATGGGCAGTGAAATGGCTGTCTACCAGTTGATTGGTACACCCGAGTGGGCACGTGAAGGTGGAGCGGCTAGTTTAATTGAAGAAGCTCGGCGTATCATCACGATTAACAAGCAATTACAAGTTGATCAGCAATTGAAAGGGCTGGTCGTCGATGTTGAACCATATTTACTCGATGACTTTGACTGGGACGATGAAACGCTCCAGCTGAGCTTTATGGCCAATATGCGTGCGCTTTATACGTATTTAACCGCACATGATTTGGAGATGATTACGGTCGTGCCCTACTTTTATGATACAAGAGGCTATAAGCAAGTATTAGAATTCTTAATAACAGAAGCAGCGACAGAATTAGCGATAATGAATTATTATCGAGATGATGAAATTGAACATATGATATATGAAGCAGCACTTGCGGAATCTATTGGGCTACCAATCACAACCATTTACGAATTCAAACCACCAGGTGAGTATGGACTGACAGAACGCAATACTTACTACGAAGAAGGATTAACGGCGGCTCACAATAACTTAGATACCATCATAGAAAATTTTTCGAATCAAGACATTTACGGTGCCTTTCATGATTTGACGGCACTGAAGGAGGTGGTTGGATATGAATAATGTGTACCGTGAAGAGAAGAAATATTTGCTTAATCTTAAGCAGTACTACCTTTTAAGACACAATATCGCTAAGATTATGACGCGTGATAAACACAGTTTAAACAATCCTTATGAAGGTAAAAAAGGCGAGGGTTATACGATTCGTTCCTTATACTTTGATTCGATTGATGACCGAGATTATCATGAGAAGGAAGACGGGGTTGAATTACGACGCAAGTTAAGATTACGGACGTATATGCATGATCCGAATTACTGTTTACTTGAATTAAAGAAAAAAGAAGGCCCTTATCAACAAAAAACGTCGTATAAATTGACGAAGGAAGAGGGAGAACAACTGATTGCGGGTAACTATAGCCTGCTGCTTGAGAAACAACACCCGTTCTTACTCGATTGTTACCAAATGATGATGACGCATGTGTACCGTCCAAAATCGGTTGTGACTTATGAACGGGATGCGTTTATCGCGAAAGAAAATCAAATTCGTGTCACCTTTGATCAAAAAATCCGTGGGTCAGAAAGCGATTTTAGTCTGTTTGATGAAACGTTAATTGAAACACCATTAATCGATGACAGCTATGTTGTATTAGAAGTGAAGTACAATGGCTTTTTACTCCAATATATTAAAGACTTACTCATTCCACTGGAATCAGCTCAATTATCGGTCAGTAAATACAGTATGAGTCGTAAAATAAGTAAAGATTATCAGTTAGAAAAATAAGACGTAACATAAAAAAGGAGTGGACAAACGATGCGTGACTTTCTTTATCAATTAGCGGAGCAGTCCCCTAATTTAAGTTTAAATGATATTTTAATTAATATTTTAATGGCGACAGCTTTGGCTATTGCGATTTATATTTCGTATTGGTATACCCATGTTGGGACCGCCTATAGTCGAAAGTTTAATGTGTCCTTAATTACTTTGACGATTTTAACAGCAACGGTTATGACCGTCATCGGTAATAACATTGCTTTATCTCTCGGTATGGTGGGGGCACTCTCGATCGTACGTTTTAGAACGGCGATTAAAGATTCACGGGATACCACGTATATCTTTTGGGCAATTATTGTTGGGATTGGGTGTGGATCGGGTGACTATTTAGTCGCAACGATTGGTTCCGCTGTTGTCTTTATCGTGTTGCTCTTGCTCGGACGAGTGAAAAACAACAATCGGATGTTGATTATTGTAAAAGCGGAGCGACAAGCTGAAATGCAAGTGGAAGGAACGATCTTTAAGCAATTTAATAAAAAAGCGGTGCTTCGAGTGAAAAATACTACCGAAAAATCGATTGAATGGATTTATGAATTGTCTCAAAAAGAATATAAATTAGAAAGTAAAAAAGACAAAACCATTACAGAGCTCCTTTATAAATTAGGGGGGATTGAATATGTTAATGTTGTGGCGCAGTCGGATGAAATTAGTGGATAACTCATGAAAGCGCGTATCATCTATTTACTCGTACCGGTGATGATCATTAGTTTAGCTATAGGTGTTTCATTCATTCAATCGGAACAGTATTACAACCGGGTGTATCAACATGAACAACCAAAAGAAGAACGTCGTGTACCGTTAGATAACACCCAGTTTACAACGCATTTACCGGTCGTATCGGTCACAACAAATAATCAGCGTATCCCGGGCGCTGTCATTCTTACACCTGCACGACATATTCAGTTATCAGAAGATGGTTTATCAGAGATTACAGTCGATGTCACCTTATTCGATGAAAAACCAACAACGTCACAAGCCCTGCTTCGTGTGCGCGGGAACTCTTCGCGACTGTTTGAAAAGAAATCTTATGCGCTGTCATTTGTCGATGATAACAGCAACGAACGGGCACTTCAAGTGTTTGGAATGGAGGCGGATAATAACTGGGCACTACATGGACCAGCGCTTGACCGAACGCTGCTGAGAAACTATCTCGCCATGAATCTATCTGGAGAACTGATGCCCTATGCCCCAGACGTCAGATTTATTGAGTTATTTATTGACGGGTCTTATGAAGGGGTTTATCTTATGATGGAAACGGTATCAAAAGGTGAAGGGCGCGTTGATATCCCAACACCTGAACCAAATAGTCCGATGACCAGTTATATTGTAGAGATTGATCGTGCAGAAAAGTTAGAATTTCCACTCAATGATTTTTTAGTCGACACTTACCGTGTTTACCCGTCGGCGACAGAACTCACGTATCCAACCGATCAACAATATTCAGAAGAACGCTTCAAATTCGTTAATGAAGATTATTCAAAACTGACAAAGCAGTTGTATCAAATTCCATATGCAACAGAAAAAAATGACTACAAAAACTGGGTGGATGATACGGCTTTTTACGATTACTTTATTATCAATGAACTCTTTCGTAATGTTGATGCTGGTTACTATTCCACCTATTTTTACCGGAATTTACGAGGGAAGTTGACACCTGTTGTATGGGATTTCAATAACAGCTTAAATAACTACCAAGAAGTCACCTTTGATGAAACAGGTTTTTCTTTAGTCGAAGCGCCTCTTTTTGAGCAACTGTTGATTGAGGAACGCTTTGTGGAAGGGTTGATTGATCGTTACCATGTGTTAAGAGCGTCTAAACTGAGTGATGACCGATTAAAGCGTTTGATTGATGATAGTGTTGACTATCTTGGAGAAGCTGTCACACGTAATAATGCCCGCTGGGGATTATATTTTGATTTAAGTCAGTATAATACGGATGACTTTTTACAGCCGATTGAGCGTAATCCAACATCATATGAATCGGCACTTTCTCAGATGGAAGATTATTTATTTGCCCGTAGTAAGTGGCTGGATGAACATATCCATGTGTTAAATCAATACAGTCACCCATCCAGACATAACTTTCATTCTATCAAATAACGAAGAAAGGGGGACTATAAATGAAGCGATTTTTAATGATAGCGATCGGTGTGTCCGTGCTGATCTTTATTGGTCTTTACTTATACTTCGTTGAAGGCATCTACGTCGCCTTTCTATCAGAAGGTGAGATCACCACCCCTTTTTATACGGCAGATCAACAATTCTTTGCGCGAGATAAAGAGGGGGATAAGGCCTTTGAAATAAAAGGAGTGGAGTTAGATAGTAGCTATGGACCGCATCGTGGGACAGATTTTCCTATTGAAGAAGAGAAGTGGCAAGATTGGTTTGACATGATTAACGATATGGGTGCGAATACGATTCGTGTATCGACCGTGATGAATGCGACCTTCTATAATGCGCTATACGATTACAACGAAGCCCGTGATAATCCGCTTTATTTAATTCAAGGAATCCGTGTCTCTTACGATGAAGTAAATGGAGATGAAAACAGTGAAAGGATGCGGTTTTATTCCTTATTGAAGGAAGATGCGCGAGATGTGATTGATATCATTCACGGGAGAAATCTTATATTCACCAATGATCAAAGAGGAAGTGGTTTCTATCGTTTTGATGTGTCACCTTATGTGATTGGTTACTTGATTGGTGATGAGTGGAATCAAGATATGATTAGTTATTTAGATCATACTTTAAACGAAGATGACACCCGTTTTAATGGTGATTATATCCAAACGGTGCCTGAAGCAACATCTTTTGAAAAGCTCATGGCTGCACTCGTTGATGACATGTTGCGTTATGAATCAAATAAGTATCGAACGCAGCGACCCATTGCTGTAAACAGCACCTTTGTAATGGATCCATTTGAATACCCGTCACATATTAAACAACAAATCGGTAAAATTAATCACTTTACGATGGATCATCTTTTATCTACAGATGAACATCTTTCAGGCTTATTCGCAAGCTATAGCTATGAAGAATGGCCAGAAGAAGCGCTACAGTTTATTGAAACAGATTCAAGTAGAGTGACCATCCATGATTATTTACGTGAGTTAAATGATGCCCATGATATGCCGGTTATTATGAGTAGCTTTGGTTACCCGAGTGAGACGTATATTAACCAAGACTATAATCAAGGTGATCAATTAATCGAGGGACTAACCATGTTTCAAGAGAGTGGATTTAATGGTACGATTATTCGATCCTTCCAAGATGTGTGGGACCGAAGAAATCTAACAACGGCCTTTATGTATGACCTTCAAAGCATTCATGAGTTCTCAGATGTCTTAACGCCCAATCAACATTACGGTCTCATTGGCTACCGCCCTTACCGTGAAGACGTCTTAATGACGATGGATGGTGACGAAATAGATTGGGAAGATGTAGAGATGGTAAGCGAGACAAATAATAACACGATAAAAGTAACCAGAGACCATGGCTATCTTTATATCCTAGTTAACTCTGACGCCATTCAGTTAAATGCCCCGCTCTACTTTGGTTTTGATTTACATCCGGGACTAGGAACAACAAGCATTAACCAAATAGACGCAACATTAACTGAGCCGATTGAATTTTTCTTAGGTATTCTCCCAGGACAAGGAGGGGTGATGCGCGTTATTGAAAATTATCAAGCATCACGGCAACAGTTTTTAGAAAGAGTGAATGGTGTCAACCCTTACGTCGAGCTACCGAAAGCACCTCTAGGATTTGAACGGTTTAAAGTCGCGGAAAGAAATCCGAAAATCACTGAAGAAAATGCGACATCGTATACGTATCCGTACACCTTTAAGGATGTGTATCCACTCGTCTTAAATGGGGAAGGTGCCGAGACAGATATTTATTTAGGGGAAGATCAAGTTGAACTAAGAATTCCATACGGTCTCTTAAATATGTACGATCCACTTAAACCAACCGTACACGATGATTATTACACGCACTATGGTGTTGAACCGGTGCCTATTGATGGTTTTCATTTAAGTATGATGACAAGTAACGGTGTTACAACCGATTCTGTTTGGGTACCGCTGGATCCTTTATCGGGTGATGTTGCTGTTGAAGAGGTCGTCAAGCCGAGTTACGAACGAGTAAAAAGCTACTGGGGAGGTGAAGATGAATGATTGTTGTCACCTATATTTATTTCTTTATTTGTTTATTAAT
The DNA here is from genome assembly GCF_900116255.1 of Halolactibacillus miurensis. GTDB lineage: Bacteria > Bacillota > Bacilli > Bacillales > Amphibacillaceae > Halolactibacillus > Halolactibacillus miurensis. Next base: position 111,533 of record NZ_FPAI01000003.1, on the reverse strand, counting down.
TATGCTGTTTACCGTGGGTTATATTATGTATCAATATTATCGCCGGCGTACCTTTAAAAAACGCGTCGTGTTGTTTAAGCAAATAATTGAAAAACAATTAAACATCATTCACGAACATCGCCCCCTAGCCGAGAAGCACCGAACGTATTTGATTGATAAGTTGAAACATGTGAACCATTTAACGGCGTATCATGATGCGTTATTTAGTTTTCAAGACCATGAAGAAGTTACAGACTATAAGCGCGCAGTTGAACCAGTCATCAAGCAGCTGGCCACCTATTATGAGAAGCGTGATGATATGGAGAAAGCTTACTTTAGTTATTTTGTGGCGAGTCATGCCGGCGGGGTATGGCAAGATGAGGTCATCTACCGCACCCTGTTTCATTATTTAGATGAACCAAACGTCTATTTAAGAGAAAATGTCTTAAAAGCTTTGTATCAACAAAACAATCCAGAGTGGATTACGAAAGCGTATGAAACATTGTCCCGCCAGCATATCGACCACCATCAAAAGCTGATTCAAGATGGCTTAATGCGCTATCCTTATGACAAACAGCTATTGATGGAACAACTGTTTAATAAACGTCACAGCTTTAGTGAATCTATTCTATTAGGGGTGATTGGTTTTATCACCTATGAAACAAGTGACTATCAACAAAAATTTGCCGACTGGCTTAAAGAGAAGAAAGTCCCGTTAGAAGTTGAATTGAAATTGTACCGTTATTTTAAAAAGTATCCCACAGAACAGGTGAAAGCGCATCTCTTAGCGGCGATAAAAGCACCGCAAGATGAAAAGCGTATTGTCGCAGCGGATGTGTTAGCTGAGTATGGTTGCGATGATGTGATTCAAGCGTTGAAAACGGCAGTGTCAGATCCCAATTGGTTTGTCAGACGTAACGCTAGTCGGTCACTGCTTAAGACAGACGTCACGATTGATGACTTAATGGATATATTGACAGGACATGACCGATATGCTCGTGCGATGCTCAGGTATTATCTTGAAACGGAAGGAGGGTAACGTATGAATCTCATCGTTCAACAATTCATGAACGGCGTGGCGATATTCTTTATCGGCTATATGGTGTTGTATACAACGTATTTATTTCTCTCGGTCTTGTTTGGCGCCATTCGTCTCTATGATAAAGACCGTATGATGCGGCTTAATAATGAATTAAAACATGATTATTATTTACCCGTTTCGGTGATTATGCCAGCGTATAACGAAGAAATTACCATTGTTGATAGTGTGAAGAGTTTACTCAATTTAGACTATAAACTGTATGAGATCATTATTGTGGATGATGGATCGGCGGACGAAACGACCGATGAACTCTTGCGGGCGTTTCGATTCCACCAGACCGATCGACCGATTCAGCGGAAATTACGAACAAAAGCGATTGATGCGGTGTATGAAGCAAAAATTAATGGCATAAAAATTATGTTGATTCGTAAAGAAAACGGTGGAAAAGGCGACGCTTTAAATGTTGGCATTAATGCTAGTCGCTACCCATATTTCGTGACCCTTGATGCCGATTCATTGCTTCAAAAGAATGCGCTTGAAAAGATTATTCAGCCCGTTCTTGCTGATGAAAGTGTCATTGCGGTAGGTGGGATGGTTAGAATTGCCCAATGTGTGAAGATGACCGATGGGGAAGTGTTGGATTATCATATGCCTTGGCAACCGATCATCGGCATGCAAGTTGTCGAATATGACCGTTCTTTCTTAGCCTCCCGGATCTTACTCGATCAATTTAGTGGTAATTTAATTATCTCAGGGGCCTTCGGCTTATTTAGAAAAGATGTTGTCTTATCAACAGGGGGTTACCGGACCGATACGATTGGGGAAGATATGGAGCTTGTGATGCGACTGCATACGTTTATGTTGAATAATAATCGGCCATATAAAGTGAAGTATCACCCTGAAGCTATTTGTTGGTCTCAGGCACCTGGGTCGGTAAAAGATATTATGAGACAAAGACGCCGCTGGTATTTAGGCTTATTCCAGTCGCTCATCTCCTACCCAGAAATGTTTACCCGGTTTATCAAAAAGCCGGTGGGCTTTGTGTCTTATATGTATCACTGGGTGTTTGAGTTATTAGCGCCTTTTATAGAAGTATTCGGTATTGTTACGATTGCTATTGCCTACTTTTTCGGTCTACTTAATGTGCCGTATATGCTTGAATTGTTCTTGATTTATACAGGTTTTGGGATCATTTTATCATTAACGGCTTTCTTTCAACGTGTCTTTACTCAAGGGGTGAAATTACATGTGCTTGATATTATAAAAGCTCTTGTGATGGTTACTTTTGAGAATGCTTTTTATCGTTATTTACTATCATTTGTTCGGGTGACATCGTTCATCGGCTATAATAAAAAAGGTAAGAGTTGGGGTTCGATTAAGCGCGTAAAGCAAACAAATGTATAAGCTAAAAAAGAAAACCACCGGATGTCAAAGTGATGACTGTTGACATCCGGTGGTTTGTTATTTTAATCCAATACACCAACTTTTGCGAGTGTGAGTTTAATCATCCAGTACTCTACCTCGTCATACACCATATCTTTAATCGCCTTAAGCCTGGCTTCACCTACTTCTTCATAGGCTTCCAAAATATGCGCTTCTACTTCTTCGTCTAATAGGCCATTAAAATCAATTGCTTCACCGTCTTCATAAGCTGTCAGAAGATGGTCGTAAACCGTTTCAAGTTTAATGTTCCGCATCTTCGCAATTTTCTCTGGGACGATGTCTTGTTTATAGTAGTGTAACGTCAGTTCATGACTTTTTAAATCGCTCGTGTCTTTCATAATCGCCGCTAAGAAAAGGTCACCGTATTGGTCAAATTTCCGTTCACCGACCCCTTTAATTTGTAGCATTGCTTGTTTCGTCTCGGGTAAGTGTCTGGCCATATCACGTAAAGTTGCATCAGAGAAAATGACGTAAGGTGGGACATTTTCTTCTTCACTGATCGCTTTTCTAATGTTACGGAATGTTTCAAATAGAGAAGCATTATAGTCCTTAACCTCAGCTTCTTTCATCACCGCTTCACGCAGCCATACTTTTTCTTTGTTTTTTAATACATCCACGCCTTTTTGCGTTAAAGACAGGACTGGAAAGCGCTGATCTCCCGTTTCGAGGTAGCCTTCAGCGACGAGTAAGTGAATAAACTGCGTGATCTGTTTTTCGGTTAGATGTTTCATCAAGCTATAGGTGGATAATGTCTCAAAATTAAATTGTTTTATCTTTTGGTCTTTGGAACCTTTTAACACCTTGGCGGTAAGGGTCGCACCAAACCGTTGATTCATCCGCATCACACAAGACAGCACTTTTTGAGCATCGACGGTACGGTCGATTTTTTCGGTGCCTGATGTGCAATTGGTACACATCTCGCAGTCATCATAGGCGTGTGTGTCTTTAAAGTACTGTAACATATAACGGACAAGACATTGATCGGTATAACAATAACTTGTCATACTTTGGAGTTTTTTGTACTCTTGTTGTTTTTTATCATCATCTAAGTTCGACTGTTCAATTAAGAATTTCTGCAACTGAATATCTTGTGGTGAAAACAACAGAACACAATCACTCGGTTCCCCGTCTCGACCCGCGCGTCCGGCTTCTTGGTAATACGATTCGATGTTCATCGGCATCGAATGATGAATGACGAACCTCACGTTCGATTTATCGATTCCCATTCCAAAGGCATTGGTCGCCACCATGACCATCGCTTCATCGGCAATAAATTTATTTTGTTCTTTTACCCGCTTTGTTTCACTAAGGCCCGCATGATAATACGCGACTTTCACGCCTTTTTTTAAGAGCATGCCGTGCACAAGTTCAACCGTCTTACGCGTTGGACAGTAAATAATCCCAGAGTCATTAGCGTGATTAGTGACATAATCTTTAATAAAGGTTTGCTTGTCTTGCCCCTTTAACAAGTGGAAATGTAAGTTATCGCGTTTAAACCCAGTATTAATCGTATTCTCATCTGTAATATGTAACAACAATTGAATATCGCGAATGACTTCAGGTGTAGCGGTGGCGGTGAGGGCCATCACATACGGTACCTTCGGCAGTTGTTTGATGCGTTCAACAATTGACCGATAACTCGGTCTAAAATCATGTCCCCACTGCGAAATACAGTGCGCTTCATCAAAGGCAATGAAACTAATGTTTAACTGACTGGCCGCACTAAAAAAGCCGTCATGATCAAATCGTTCAGGGGCAATATAAATAAAGTCATAGACCCCGCGGCGCATATTATTCATCCGCTCAATGTAGTCATCTTTCGTGAGGGTACTGTTGATATAGGTTGCTTTAACCCCAATCGTTTCAAGGCTATCGACTTGGTCTTTCATAAGTGAAATGAGTGGAGAAATAATCAGGGCAGTCCCCGTATCAAGCATGCCAGGAATCTGATAACACAGTGACTTTCCCCCACCGGTTGGCATAATGCCAAGACTATTTTCTTTTTGTAGACTACGCTTAATGAGTTCCGCTTGTCCTGGTCTGAATTGATCGTAACCGAAGTAACGTTTTAATATATCTAAACTTTCTGTAAAAGTTGCCATCGTTCACCGTTCCTTTTTAAAGTTCTAAGAAGTCTATACTAACATAATTTTGCTTGTTTGAGAGAGCTTCTTCGTAAGTGCTCAAAATGACATAATAGAAAAAACATACACAGAACAAATCAAACAGAAAAAAAGGAATAGAGAAACAAAAAATGACACGAAAAGCCGTGTCATTTAATTAAATATATATTTAGCCGCTCGTCTTTTCTTGATTTTTTACCATGTTGAGCTTTAACTTTTGTCTAAGTACACTATTAGTGCACGTGTCGTGAGTATTTTGTGCTGATTTAAAAATTGCTACAACAGATTATACGGCTTGATAAATAATATTTTAAGCAAAGATACCAAAAATCATTAGGTGCTATTTTCCGTCTGGTCTATTCATTTGAAGTGTTACAACTTTCTTTTTCGATGCGTTCAAGACTATTAAAGACTTGGGGTATCCCGTTAAATATCGACACGTATTCATATGACTTACCGCTACAGATTCAGAGAATGTCTGCCTGTCTTTAAAAATGGTGTTTCATTGAGCCGTCGGATAGCGTCTCTTTAAAAATGACATTGATTAATCGATTAATCAATTTTAACGATTTAAAATATATTCTTCTGTCCCACTGGCCGTGAGTTCGTATAAACGCGGTACAAATGCGTGAGAATCGTTTTGGCGACCGCATAACTTGGGACGGCAAACAGTAAACCGATAAAGCCAAACATCGCACCCGCCGCTAAAATAACCGTAATGACCGTTAAAGGATGGAGATTTAATGCTTTTCCCATGATATTAGGGGAAATTAAATTACCTTCGATTTGTTGTGCGACAAGCATAATCACGCCGGTCCACACACCAATCATCGGGTCTTGGAAGAACCCAATGATGACGGCAGGAATAGCGGAAATCCACGGGCCAATAAACGGAATCAAATTCATAAATAAGCCAAAGATTGCTAAAACAAGCGCATAATTTAAGCCGACAATGCTGTAACCAATGAGAAGAATAACCGCAACAAAAATACTGACAAGTACTTGTCCTTGGATAAATGATGTTAACGTTTGGTTAATGTTTTTTAATAGCGTCTCAATACTTTTAGCTTTCTGTTCACTAAAGAACTGCGTGATAAAGGGTGTCAATTTCTTACCGTCTTTCAACATAAAGAAGAGGAAGAATGGAATCATAATAAATGAGAATAAAAAGCTAAACACAGAACTGATCATACTAAAGAGGTTGGTTAGCACTTGTTCAGCATACGTATCTAAGTTATCGATCACATTTTGAATCGAGTCTTCAAAGGCAACGGGTAAGTATTCTTGACGGTTTTGCCAAAGCTCCCATAAATCTTCAACCCACTTCGCAATCGCTGGAACATTCTCAACGAGTCGCGCGGTTTGTTCTTGGAGTGGTGGAATGAGAAACAGACTAATGAGATAGATGACGAGTCCAATCGCAGCAAAAACGATCAACACGCCAAATATACGCTTTACTTTATAGCGTTCTAACAAATCAACGAGCGGGTTCGTAATATAGAAGAATAAGCCAGCTCCGACAATCGGTACGGCGATAGAGGCGAGTAATAGACCAATAGGAACAAAAATAAAGTCAGTTAAGTGTACTAAGTACACAAGGGAAAAGATTAAGATGAGATAGACTAAAATGCGAAACGGTTTTTGTGTAGTCATGAAAGATTCCTCCATTTGTTTAAACAATATGTATGTGTCCTTATCATACCATAGGAGATGTGCCACGTGGTAAAGATATCCTTAATAAAACGAACAGCCTCTACGCATAAGCGAGAGGCTGTTCGTTTGGAATAAATTTGATCGTTTTAGGGTGAGAAGACACCTTCCTCAAACATTCGTGAGAATGTTAGGTGGGGGTAGTTCAATGGTTAGATCATGGATTGTTTTACGCTTCTTTTCTTAATTTCAATAACGCTAAGTAAAGCGGTGGAATTAAGAAAAGGGTTAATAGTGTCGCAAAGAAAATACCGTACACAATCGCTACAGCTAATGGTTTAAATAGAACATCTCCCGTAATAATGATGGGGATTAATGCTGCCATTGATGTGAGCGTCGTGAGTAAGATTGGTTTTAAACGTAAGCGACCGGCTTCAATAAAGGCATCGGTCAGTGAGTTATAGTTGTCGCGGTTTTGTTCAATAAACTCAATTAAGAGAATCGCATTACGCACGATAACCCCACTTAATGCCACAATCCCTAAGACACCTAAGAAACTGAGTGGTTCACCTGAGATAAATAGACCCACAACCGCACCACTAAGGGCTAAGAGAATCGTAAAACTAATGAGAATCGGTGTGGTGAGTGAATTAAACTGAATCGCCAGTGTCGTATAGATTAAGAATAAAACGACTAAGAATAACTTACCGACCTCTAAGAAGAATTCGGTTTGAGTATCTTGTTCACCTGATTCAGATAAACTAAAGCCTGCAGGTAAGTCGCTTCTCACGTCTTCTATGATCGATGAAATATCGCCATCTTCGGTCGTGAAAATATCAAATGAAATGAATCGGTCCCCGTTTAAATGATTAATCGCATTCACTTGTTCGATCGTTGTTTTTTCAACGAATTGATCGAGTGAGACAATCATTGGCATAGGACTGTCACTAGAGAAACTCGCCAGTTCTAAGTTGTCTAACGCTAGACCGTTCGGGTCATTATCGTTATAGCTCAAGTTAATCGGAAGTCGAGTGTTACCATCGTCAAACGTACCAAGTGGTGCCCCAATGGAGGCCAATTGCATTAAACCTGTGACCTGTGTTTCGGTGAAACCATAAGCGAACATTGCCTCTTCATCAATCGTGACTTCAGTAAAGGGTTTTGTCTGTGAGTTTGATGAGACAAAAGAAACGTCATCTGATGCCTTTAACTTTTCATTGATGTCTTCTGATATGTTAAGGAGTTCGGATAAGTCTTCACCTTTTAATGTTAAGCTCACGTCAGCAGAAGCAGGAGGACCTGAAACAATCGTTTCAAGTTGCATCGTCACCTCAGGGAACTGGTCTCTCACATCTCCTTCATACGTAGTAATAAAGTCTAATACTTTTGTTTTATCTTGATCAATTCGGACAACGACATGTCCGGTGTTGCTACCGCTATTTGGAATCGACGCGCCGAAAATACCTGGTAAGCCTTCGCCGGCGTAACTCGCTGTTTCTTTTACAACGTCTGTTTGTTTAAAGTAATCTTCGATCGCGATCAAGGTCTCTTGTGTTTCTTCAATCGGTGTACCCGCTGGGAGCGTTGCCGTTATTGTGACTTCCTCACGCTCTGCCGCCGGGAAAAACTCGATTGGGACAAGTAAAATAAGACTTAAGAAACCAACCATAATAACGAGACCGCTGATAATCGTAATGAGTGGACGTCTTAAACTAAACGGTACGATGTGATCCGCATAGACATTGCTGAGTTTTTGAAAGACGGGGTTCAGTAAACCGGACCGTCTCTGTTTTTTCTTTGTCCGTAGTTTTTGTTCTTGGTAGCGGAAGGCTGGCATAAAGCTGAGTGCTAACAGTGTAGAAGCTAGTACGGTAAACACAAGTGCCAGTGGCAAGCCGCGAATAAAGTCGCCGTTACTACCTGATAAGAACGTTAACGGGATAAAACTAAAGACGATGAGTAACGTCGAGGTGATAATTGAGACGCGTACCTCTTTCACACCGTTAATAACGCCTTCAAGTGGTGAATCACCAAGTAAGAAGCGGCGTTCAATATTATCATTGACGACAATCGCATCATCGACTAAGATCCCAATCGCCACAATCATCCCAATCACCGAAATTTGGTTTAAATCAACCCCGCTATAAGGCAGTGGAATAAGACCGATAATAATCGATAAAGGAATCGCTAGAGCAACTAAAATGGCAGAGGTTATAGGTAACCCAAGGACCATAATCACAAGGACAGCGATAAATGAAATGATGAGAGATTCTAGTAAACTTGAGTAAACCTCATCAATAATCGTTGATTGACTAAAGTAAGAGCTGATGGTGACATCGTCGCTGAATAATGTATCAGCTTCAGCTTGCGCTTCTTTTAATGGTGTGTCTAAATTAAGAATATTAATACCATCATCAGCTTGGACGGTGACTGATACGACAGACTGTCCGTCTTCGTGAATTAAACTCGACGGCGCATCGGTTATCACCTCAATCGAAGCAACATCTTCAAGTGTCACATTTTCTCCGTTTGTATTGGTGATAAGAGTGGCTTTAAAATCATCTAAATCTTGATAAGAAGACAAAGTCAATGTTCGGATGGTATCATCACCTTGATCGGTGCCAAGTGGTATAGGTGCGATCGTTCGCGAGATGGTTTCAATGACTTGATTTGGTTGTAATTGATAGCGTGCTAACGCGTCTGGTTCCATTTGAACTGACAATGTTTCACCAGGTAATCCGCGGATGTCTGTGGATTTTACCCCTGGGATTGCGGTTAAGTTATCCGCAAACTGATGAATCGCTTCGCGATTATTCAGTAAGGTATCGTAGTTATCAGCCGCAATGTGGAAGGTTTCCACATTTGACTGAATCAAATCTGTGTTAATGTTGACAGCCCTCACATCATCAGGAAAGCTCGTTCTTACTGCACTGACGCTTTGGTTAATGTTTTGATACAGCTGATTCGTATCAACGTCATCTAATAAGACTAGGGTCAGATTGACGAAGCCGTTCAGTGAGGCTGATTGAATCTCGTCAATGCCATCAATCGTGAGTAACTCCTCCTCAAGTGGTGTCGTAATGGCTTTTTCCATTGATTCAGGTGCAGCACCTGGGTAAATCACTTGGATAGAAGCAAGCGGTTGATTAATCTCTGGAATATCGCGCTTCGGTAATTGAATGTAGGTAAAGATACCGACAGACACGAGTAAGAGAATGAGGATCCAAAGGATCTTCCGATATTTCAGTAATGTTTGCATAAAAGTCATCCTTTCTCGTTGTTTAGTATATGACTGATGTTGTGGCGCGATACTTGCAGCGCTTATACTCAGCAGACGAAAGCAACATGATAATAGTTATGTAACGAATCGTTATCACATTCGCTTTGTATAAGTATTGTATAACTAATAAGCATAATTTGAAAGTAATAAGACTTAAAAATAAAAAAAAGATGTTGAAAACGTTAACAATTTAATATATAATATATTTGTTGAATCGTTTCAATTATTTTTAGAGGGAATTGAATCGTTTCAAAAATAATCTAGAGGAGAGAATAATGTTGACAACTTTAAAAGATGTTGCAAAATTAGCCAATGTTGGAGTGTCAACGGCTTCTTATGCTCTAAACGGTAACAAATTAATAAAAGAATCAACTAGAAAAAAAGTACTTCAAGCAGCTAATGAATTAGGATACCACCCAAACGGTAACGCTAAAAATTTAAAAAGAAGCAAAAATGAAATGATAGGTCTTTTCATTAGTGGTTTTACTGGTCCGTTTTTTAATCAGTTATTAGAAGGTATTCAAGATGTTGTGGTAAGTCATGGCTATGAATTAGTTGTCTGTGCTTCTAACGAACGCCATCGAATGTTGACAGAAAGATTGGTAGATGGCGCAATTATTTTGAATTACCATATTGAATCAGAACTTTTAAAAACTGTTGCTAGCGAGAAAATGCCTCTAATCGTATTGGATAGAGACATTGAGCACCCGCATATTTATACGGCTTTACTTCCAAATGAAAAAGGCATCAACCAAGCGTTAAAACATTTAGAAGACAAGGGGCATAAAGAAATTGGTTTTATAGCAGGATCAACCGATTCTTATGATGGAGAAGCTCGTCTAAACGCTTTCAAAACATATATTAAGAACCATAATTTAACAACTGGACTAAACAAGATTCTACGTGCTGACTTCACGGAAGACAGTGGTTATGACACAATGAGAGCTTTTTTAAACAACAGTCATCACTATCCGACAGCGTTTGTCGCGGCAAATGATGAAATGGCAATGGGTGCAATTAGAGCAATTGAAGAAAAAGGGTTATCAGTTCCTGCGGACATAGCAGTAGTTGGTTTTGATGACATCATTATTGCACAATATTTCCAACCGAGTATAACGACAGTTCGCGTCCATAAAAAACAATGGGGAGAGAGTGTAGCTGAGGCAATGCTTGATATTCTAACAGGTTCTGATACAAAGCATTTAATGAAACCACCAATGGAGTTTATTGAACGAGATTCAACATAAGGAGGTGAAACATGATTACTTTTAAAGATCAATCTTTACTCATAAATAATGAGAAAATATATCCTTTTGGCGCTGAAATTCATTATTTTAGAGTGCCAAAAGATCAGTGGAGACAAAGTATCATGAAAGCGAAAGAAGCGGGTATGAATATGATTAGTACATACATACCGTGGAGTTTTCATGAATACAAAGAAAGAGCTTATGATTTCAATGGTGAAACCAAAAGTGAGAGAGATTTAATTACCTTTTTAACATTAATTAAAGAGGCTAATATGTATTGTCTAGTTAGACCTGGTCCATATAATATGGCAGAGTTAGTGGATCATGGTATACCCACTTGGTTATTAGATAGTTATCCAGAGATTATAGCCAGAGATATTTCTGGTCTACATCATGAAACGCGCGTTGTTAGCTATAATCACCCCCTTTATTTAGAAAAAGTACGGTTATGGTATAAACAAGTAAATCGTGTAATCTCTGATTTCTTAGAAGGTGCACCTGTTATTGCCTATCAGCTAGATAATGAGGTAGGAATGTTTCATTGGGTTACCGAAAAGGGTGATTTTAGTTCAGTTGTATGGAATTTTTTCAAAACCTTTGCTAAAGATTGTTTAACTTCAAAGGCTTATAATAATTTGATATCTTCTACATTGGGCAATAAATATGAGGATATATCAACAGTAATGGAGAATAGTGAAATAGAATTGGCGTATCAAAAGTTTATGCGACATTATTTTTACAACTATCTTTTAACATTACAACGAATGGCAATAGAGGATGGCATAAATGTACCTTTTGTAGTGAATATACACGGATTTCATGAAATTGATGTATTGGGTAGTGGGACGATGTATCCTATAGGACTATCTCAATTACTCAAAGTCTCTGAGTTAGAGAATACAATGCTTGCAGGAGATTATTATATTGGGAATATACACTATGATAACTATACCGATATCGTGTTAGCAAATGCATTTACGTCATCTATCCAAGCTAAACACCAGCCGCTATTCTCAGCAGAGTTCCAAGGTGGAAAAGCGAAAGATGTTCCAAGATTACAACCAACGACATTTGATTTAACGACAAAACTTTGTATTTCGAATGGTATGAATGCCGTTAATTATTATATGTTTCAATCAGGAATAAATAGTAAAGAATACGGTTTGTTAGGTGAAAGACACGAATGGCAAGCTCCTGTTAAATTAAATGGTGAAACTAGATCACAATATGAAACAATTAGTAAAATTGGGCATACGATTGAAACGTTTCAAGAAGAACTGTTACAAACAAAGCCATACCACGATTTAACCATTGGTTTTTATCCGGACTACTACGGAATCAACTATAAGGGTAATAAAAAGTTAAGTATTTTTGAATCGTTTCAAAAGCAATCGGACCAGTATCTTTACAAGGGTATGGTTAAAGGATTAAAGTATAATAATATAAATTTTAATGCTATTAATGTTCAAAGAGAAGAGAGGCTCGACCCGAATCAAATTCCTATACTGTGGATGTTTTCACTAAAAAGAATGGCGAAAAGTGTCCAGGAAAAACTACTTAATTATGTTGAAAGAGGCGGTCAGCTATTTCTATATCCACAAATACCAGAAGAGGATTTAATCGGACAACCTTGCACTGTTTTGAAACAAGCTTTTATCATTCGTAAAGTTAAAGAGACTAAGAGCTTTGTTGAATTAGATGATATTCAATCAATTGAATGTGATAAAGTGGAGCACTACAGTTCTAAATCGGATGTCTTCTGTAAAACGGATCAAGGATATGCCTGTGGGTTAAGTCAAAACTACGGAAAAGGTAAAATGCTGATTCTTGGAGCGCATATGCAGCTCAACTTTAATTATAAAAAAGATGTATTTAGAAAAGTCGCAGTTTTAATGGGGGTTCAACCTCGTCTTGAAGTCACTGATGATGTTGATAGTGCGTTACGAGTGATTGATAAGGATGCATATTTCATTCATTTGCATAACTTTGATCATTATGATAAATATCCTGAAATTATAGTAGATGATGTGGTTGTTTATCAACAAGGTAATATTAAGGTACCAGCATTAAAAGGGTTAATGTTGCCAATAAACATCACATTAGACAATCAAATAAAAATTATCTCATCAACAGTTGAAATTATAAGTAATAATGTTGAAAAAGGACAAAAAGTTCTAACAGCTGATAGAAAGCTCGTTGAAGAATTTATGGTAATTGAACTTAGCTATGGAGAAATTGTTGAACAACATGGTGTAAATATTCAAAAGAAAAATGGTCAATATTTCGTCACATTAGCAGAAACATTTAATGATACATCAAAGATAATCCTCCAACAGTGTTCACCTCACAAAAGTGAGTGATATATATAATAAAAAAGGGAGTGTAAGAGTAATGAAAAAATGGTTAACGTTGTTGTTATCAGTTGTATTTATTTTTGGTTTAGCGGCATGTGGGAGTGATGAGTCAGAGGATGCAGGAAATGACTCAAATGAAGATACATCAAATGAAGATAGTAACGAATCGGAAGAAGTTGTAGAACTAACGATTGCAAGTTGGGGATTTGGCGCTGAAGGCGATGAAAATCTTAACCGTTTAATGGTTGACGCATTTAATGAACAGCATGAAGATATTAATGTCACAATCGATGAATCTATTGATTCATCAGATTGGAATGGTTCATTAGCTGCAGCCGCAAGTGGCGGTGTTATGCCAGATGTATTCATGTTAGCTCAAATCCCTACAGGTTTAGCGAATGATTGGCTTTATGACATTTCTGATATTGCAACTGCTGATGAAGAATTTTCTCAAGTGCCTGAAGCGGTTGTTGATGCTGTAACTTATGGTGAAGGCATTTATGCTCTACCTGCTGGCCAACACTTACTTGGTTACTTTGTAAATAAAGATTTATTTAATGAGCAGAATTTAGATGCTCCAGCAATGGGAGTTTCCACTGATGAATTTGTTAAGGCGGTGCGTGACGTAACAGATGTAAATGATGGTCGAGTTGGTTTGAATCATCCTTTTACTATTCCTGATTGGTATCCAATTGCGGCAAATCAAGATATGGGTTGGTTCACTTATCTTGATGGATCATTCCAACTAGATAGCAATGAATTTATTAGTGGGGTTAATTTGGCGCAAGATATGCTAACAAATGGTTATGCTTATGAAACGTTATCAGAAGACCAACAAGCTAACTTTAATGGTGAAAACCCTGAAGAAGTTTGGTTAAATGGTCAGGTTGGGATTAAGTGGGATGGAACATGGATTACCGGTCACCTTGATAGTCAATCAGATTTTGAATGGGACTTTATCGGAATTCCAGGAGAACGTGTTGTTATGACACATGATTACTATGGTATTTCAAGTGCAACACAGCATCCAGAAGCAGCGTATGAGTTAGCTAAGTGGATGTCATTCAGTTCAGAAGGTTTCCTTAAACAAATCGAAATTGCTGATTCAAGTGAGAATTTAAATATTGCAAGTATGCCTGTAACAGCTGACCAAGAAGTATTGGATGTATATTTCGAGAGATTTGATGCACCAGGCTTACGTCAAGCTTATGAAAATATTGATGAAGCTGTTGTAGAGCCAGTTAAAACAGTGCCAGGTTATAACTTAGCGAGATGGGATGCACCAACAGGTGTTGAAGTGGGAGACAATCCTAATGCAAATATGGCAGGTCTTGTTGATGCCGCTATCCGAGGAAACTTGAACATCCAAGATTATGTAAGCCAAATGAATGAGCTTGCGAATCAACAATACGAAGAAGGTCAAGCATCGATTCAATAAATAATGTAATGGAGCAAAGGGGGAAAAAGCATGATAAAGTCAATCATAAAGTGGTCTGTAATTGGCTTGCTGTTAGTTCCGACAACAGTAAAAGCGAATGAGGAAATAGATTTAGGTTTACAAGAGGACGTTATTGAGTCTGGTTATCACGTTATAAGTGATGAGTGGCAATCAGAAAGCATTACACGCGTTGACTCATTTGAACAACGCGTGTCCCCCTCTGCTTTTATTGTTGAAGAAAACAACGAGAATTTATTAAGTCAAAGAAATAGTGAAGGTTATCATAGTGATGTTTTAGAATGGAGCGATAGTCAATCAGCGGTTATCGAAGTGAATGCACCAAAAAAAGGATTATACCAATTGAATGTTGATTACTATCCATTAAGTGACCCGCTTGTTTCTATTGAAGGTGCAATTATGGTCAATGGTGAATATCAATATCGAGAAAGTCGCCGTATTGTTTTTCCTGTAGATTGGGAAAGTCAGAGCGATGAAGTTGTATTAGACCGTCGTGATAATCAGGTCGTTCCTCAACAAAGTGCTATTGAAAAGTGGTACAACACTTATGCTTTAGATGCAAACTATTATGAAGATGAACCTTTGGAATTCTTACTTGAAGAAGGAAAGAATACTATTGAAATTAACTCTTTAAGAGGAAAGTTGTTATTAGGTGATATTACTATATCATCTAAAAAAGAAGCCATTAGTTATGTTGATTATCTTGAACAATACAGGGAAGAAGAAAAAATTGATGATACGATTATTTTAGAGGCAGAATTACCAGCATATAAAAATAGTTCTTATATTAGGCCAATCAGTACAAACAGTCCATCCGTAACACCATACGAAACAGGTGTAGGTTACTTAAATACGTTTGGTGGAGAGTCATGGTCTAAACCAGGCCAAGAAGTAACATGGAATATTGATGTTCCTAAAAGTGGTTTATATAATTTGAGTGCTAAAGTGATGCAATCTAACCCTTCAGGAGATACGGTTTTTAGAACATTATCTGTAAATGGAGATGTTCCTTTTGATGAAGTGAAGCATTATCCTTTTGAATTAAACGATGAATGGTATATTGAAACCTTCGGTAAAGAAGAACCTTTCTATATATATTTAGAAAAAGGTAATAACGAAGTTAATATGACAGTTGATGTCTCGCCGTATGCACCAGTAGTAAGAACAATAGACCAAATGATGAAAGAAATCGAAGATTTGACTTTATCAATCAGACAACTAACGGGAAATAACCAAGACCCGAATCGCGATTGGGATATTGTCGAGTACATTCCTGAGATTGAAGATACGCTAATAGAATGGGCAAAAGCCCTTGAGAATGAATTAGATTACTTATTAGCTTTAAATAATGAAAATGAAACAACTACGGTTGTCTCTCTTAGGATCGCTGCGGACCGTTTGCGATCACTTGCAGATGAACCAAATGAAATTCCTAACCGTATCCACGAGTTATCAGAAGGAACTAGCTCAGCTACACAGATGCTAGGAACAATTATGATTGATTTGCAAGATCAGCCACTACTGTTAGATCAATTATATTTACATGGTGAAGACAATGATTTACCAAATGCTATGGCTGGTTGGTTTACGAAATTGTCAGATAACGTGAAACGTTTTTTTAATTCTTTTACTAATAATGATTATTCAGTATCAGAAGTAGATGACGAAACACTAGAGGTATGGGTCAATCGCCCACGACAATATTTAGAGTTACTGCAGCAAATGACTGATCAGTATTTTACGCCCGAAACAGGAATAAAAGTTCAGTACTCACTAATGCCTGATGAGGCAAAATTAATCTTGGCTAATGCTGCTGACTCACAACCAGATATTGCCTTAGGAATTAGCAACTGGTTACCTTATGAACTCGCTGTACGTGGTGCTGCTGTAGACTTACGTCAATTTGAGGATTTTAAGGAAGTCGGTCAAAATTATTCTCCAGGGGCGTTTTTACCACTTGTTGTTGACGATGGTGTATATGCTTTACCTGAGACGCAAGACTTCTATGTACAATATTATCGGATTGACATTTTAGAATCTTTAGATATTCCTGTACCAAGTACATGGGATGATGTCATCGATATTTTGCCCGAATTGCAGCGTTTTGGTATGAATTATTACACGCCTATTGCAGGGGCACAAGGTTTTAAGCCTTTCCAGACAACAGCACCTTATATATATCAACATGGTGGAGATCTATATGACCCAGATGGATTTGGCACTCAAATTGATAGTGAAGAATCTCTCAAAGGTATTCAGCTTATGACAGATTTAAATACCATATATAGTATGCCGCTTCAAGTGCCAAACTTTTATAACCATTTTAGGTATACGACTTTACCTATTGGTATAGCTGAGTTTGGTACGTATGTTCAACTCACCGCCGCTGCTCCAGAAATATCAGGTTGGTGGGATATCGCTCCACACCCTGGAGTCGAACAAGAAGATGGAACGGTTGAAAGATTTGCTACCGGATCAGGTCAATCGATGATGATGTTTGAAGGTAGTGGAAAGAAACAGGAAGCTTGGGAATTAATGAAGTGGTGGGGAGCAACTGAGACTCAAACAGAGTTTGCAGCTACACTACAAACGCTATATGGTCCAGAATATATGTGGAATACAGCTAATGTGGAATCATTTAAACAATTGCCTTGGCCAGAAGAACATAAGGAAGTTATTTTGGAGCAGTGGGATTACTTGTTAGAAGTTCCGAAAACACCATACTCTTACATGGTTGAAAGAGAAATTAGTAATGTATGGAATAGTGTTGTGTTCGATGGTGAAATAACACGATCTTCAGTGGATGATAGTATAGTCAATATCAATCGAGAACTCAGACGGAAATTAGAGGAATTTGGATATATCGAAGATGGAGAAAAGGTCAAATCATATCGAATTCCAACAATAGAGCTTATTGAAGGGTGGTTAGAAGAATGACATTTTTAAAAAAACACCATAGCACACTCGTATTTTTAATGCCATATGTGCTAATGTTTTCTTTATTCATTATCATTCCTGTGGCAATTGCAATTGGGCTATCGTTTTCTTATTTTAATGCCATAGAACCACCAAGCTTCAATGGTTTAGAGAATTATGTAAATGTACTAACGCAGGATAATGTATTTATGAGAAATGTTTTACCTAACACATTAATTTTCGCTCTTGTTGTTGGGCCAGGTGGATACATTTTATCATTTATTCTTGCATGGATGTTAGCACAAATACCCCGGTTACCAAGAATTGTTTTTGCTTTAGTTTTATATTCACCGTCTATGACGGCGGGTATAGCTATGGCAGTTGTATGGCGAATTATTTTCAGTGGTGATCAAACGGGTTACTTGAATGCATTGCTAATTAACCTAGGTGTTATTTATGAACCTTTACAATTCTTACAGTCTCCCAATTACCTTATGACAATCATGATTGTTGTAACGTTATGGGGGAGTATGGGTGTTGGTTTTTTGGCCATGCTTTCAGGAGTGTTGAATATAAATTCAGAGATTTATGAAGCAGGTTATATTGACGGCATTAAAAACCGCTTCCAAGAAATTATATATATTACGATTCCATCTATGCGCCCACAAATGTTATTTGGTGCCGTGATGGCAATTGTAACAACCTTTCAAGCCGGAGCAATAGGGGTTCAACTTTCTGGTGCTAACCCTACACCACAAAATGCCGGACAGTTAATGGTGAATCATATAGAAGATTATGGATTTATTCGATATGAAATGGGATATGCCGCTGCTATATCAGTGTTGCTACTACTATTTATATATTTATTCTCTAAACTAGCGTGGCGTTTATTTGGTGACAACGATTAGATAATGTAAAGGGGGAAGGGAAATGGCATCATCATTTCATGGATCGAAAATTAATCCAGATAGATTTGATCGCAGTCAGATTAAATTCTTTTTATTTCTAATTCCAATGATGGTCTTTATGGGGCTACCTATTGTTTATATTTTTTCACATGCATTTAAGCCTATTGATGAACTTTTTGCATACCCTCCACGTTTTTTTGTGGAGAAACCGACACTTGCCAACTTTGTAGATCTATTTAATATGTCTGATACGACAGGTGTACCAATGTCAAGATATTTGTTTAATAGCATCATCGTAACAGTTGTTGTCGTTGCACTAACGATCGTTATGAGTACAGCTGCAGCTTACGCTCTATCGAAAAAGAAGTTCAAATTAAAAGCGCTTCTTTTCGAAATCAATACAGTTGCATTAATGTTCGTTCCAATTGCTGTAGCAATTCCTAGATATTTATTAATAGATAATATCGGTTTACTGGATAGTTTTTGGGCACATATCTTGCCATTGTTAGCCATGCCTGTTGGTTTGTTTTTAGTAAAACAATTTATTGACCAGATACCTGATTCATTAATAGAATCAGCCAGAATGGATGGTGCATCAGACTATATTATTTATTGGAAAATAATCTTACCTTTAGTCAAACCGGCTATAGCAACGATTGCCATACTATCGTTTCAAGCTGTGTGGAATAATGTTGAAACATCAACATTGTTTGTCAATGATGAAAGCTTGAAGACTTTTGCATTCTTTATGTCAACACTAGCTAGTCAAACAGGAAATAGTGTAGCAGGACAAGGTATGGCAGCAGCTGCATCATTATTAATGTTCATTCCAAATTTAATTATTTTCATTATCTTACAAAGTCAAGTAATGAATACAATGGCACACTCAGGTATTAAATAGGAGGGGAAACTAATGAAAAAAACTTTTTTGCTCATATGTATCATGATGTTCTTAGTGAAGTTTCCAATCCAAATAGCTGCCCATGAGTCTGTTGCCTATAAAACAGAAACATTGACTTCAACCGGTGACGTTATTGAAACACAATCAGCCTACACACCGATTGGATTGTTTGGAAAAAACTACAACTTTGAAACACCGGAAGATGTTTACATTGACAAAAATGATTATGTCTATGTTGCTGATTCAGGTACGGGTGAAGTTATAAAGTTTAGTCCAACTGGTGAAATCGAGCAAGTATACGGTCGTGATTCTTTAGGATCACCTCAAGGTGTATTTGTCGATCATCGTGAAGATATTTTTATAGCTGATTACGAGCAAGCAATAATTGTGAAATATAATCAGTCGGGTGAACAATTAATGACATTTGAGAAGCCTGATACACCGTTATTCGGCAGCTCAACTCCTTTCAAACCACAAAAATTAGCTGTGGACCGACGTGGTAATCTTTATATTGTCAGTGAAGGGACAACAAACGGTATTATCCAATTGAATGCCTCTGGAGACTTTTTAGGGTTTTATGGAGTAGGAACAACTCGGCCTTCTATTGGTAACGTTATCCAAGAACTTCTTGCTTTTCAATCTCAGCGTGAATCGCTCTTTAATCGTGTACCATCAGCGCCAAACAATGTATCGATAGGTAATCAAGGTTTAATCCATACAGTTACGTCAGGGTCTTCATGGGAAGTTATCAGGAAATTAAATGTCGCTGGTGACAATATGTTACCAGCGGATATTTCGACTGTATCGAACTTAAAAGATTTAACAGTAGGATTGATTGGAAATATATACACAGTGGATAATGATGGTCTAATTTACGAATATGATCGTTTCGGGAATTTACTATTTACTTTCGGTGGTAAGGATGACGGTAGTAATCGATTAGGTCTTCTACAGCAACCAACAAGCATAGAGGTTGATTCAGTTGGGCGCATATTTATTAGTGACCGAGAAAAAGGAAACATACAAATGTACGAACCGACGGCTTTTACTGGTTTGTTACACCAAGCTTTATCGCTATATGGAGATGGTTTTTACATTGAAAGTGAAGCCTATTGGGATGAGGTCATCCGATTAAATTCTGCATTCGGTCTTGCACATAGTGCAAAAGGAGAAGCTTTATACAAACAGCAACAGTACGATGAAGCGTTAGAAGAATTTCGATTAGCTAATAATCGTGCAGGCTATTCAGATGCTTTTTGGGAAGTAAGGTACCAATGGATGGAACAAAATTTACAATGGTTTATTTTCATTCTTGCGTTACTTTTTGTTCTTAAAACTATTCTTAATAAGTTAAGAAAACGTTCTACGAAAATTAATCAAGCTTTAAGTATTCATCATCGGTTGAAAAAGTATCGCTTGATCAATGAGTTGTTATATTTCAAAAAGTTTTTAAAATCACCTATTGATAGTTATTACTACTTAAAAGAAAATAAACGCGTATCAGTGCAATCAGCATCGCTATTATTTATGGTACTCGTTATTTTATACTTCATTTGGTTTATATTTACTGGCTTTATTTTTAATACAAATCGAATAGAAGACATGAACCTATTATTAGACTTAGCTTTATTAATTTTACCATTCGGCTTATTTATTGTTGCTAACTATATGGTAAGCACGATTACAGATGGTGAAGGACGATTCAAACAAGTATTTACTGGAACAGTATACGCATTATCTCCAGTTCTTGTATTACTTCTACCTATTACGATAGTATCAAATATTCTAACGCTGAACGAAGGGTTTATCTATTATTTTGCTTTACAAGTTATGGTAGGTTGGTCACTAGTTATGTTGTTTATCATGATCAAAGAAGTTCATGATTTTACGGTAACAAAAACAATCGGTAACATTTTACTTACATTCTTTACTATGTTTATCGCTGTGTTAGTTTTCTTTGTGTTATATGTTTTATTTGACCAAGTGTTCAACTTTGTTTATACGATGATTCAGGAGGTGATGTTACGTGTTTAAGTCAAAAAAGGTAATGATCAGTTTAGGTGTATTTGTTTTATTCGCATTATCACTAACATTATTAGCAAATGATGAAGACAAACCTATCATCACTGATTCTTCACCTGTGATGTCAAACCAATCATTGCGCTATGAATCAATTCAATATACTGATAAAGAACCAGAAGTTGAAAAAATTGAACAATCAATTAACTACGATGGATATGAAAAAGTTGCGGAAAACGATCAATTAGCACTTTATGTAGAAAAAGAATCTTTAGGAATTAAAGTTGAAAATAAACAATCTGGCTACGTATTCGAGTCAGGTCTCTCACCAGATAAGGAATATAACCTTAACACGACTTGGACAAATCAAGCTCAATCAGCCTTGACTATTGATTATCAAACTGCAGATGGTGGGAGTGACACCGAAAGTATCTTGTCTGAATCATCAGAAGTTACACTATCACTTATTGATGATGGTTTTGCAGCTGTCGTTGATTTTGCTGCATCAGATATATCACTTGCGATTGAAGTGACATTGGAAAATGATGATGTTATCGTGCATATTCCTAATGAGAAAATAAGTGAAAATGAGAATAAATTAGTGACGCTTATGGCTTATCCATTCTTAGGTGCTGTAGAAAATGATGCGATTCCGGGTTATGCGGTAATACCTGATGGCAGTGGGGCATTAATGCGATTCAAGGATGAGTATTCAGGGGTGAGCAATCACTTCAGCGCTGCTTTTTATGGAGAGGACTTAGGTTTTTCAAGGCAAAAACAAGAAGAGGCAGGAGTAATTAATGAAACAAATCACTTATCTTTACCTTTGTATGGGATAGTTCATGGAGTAAGTCAACATGGTTTTCTTAATGTGATTGAATCAGGTGCCTCATACGCAAATCTTCTTGTCTATCCAGCTGGTGTATCAACAGATTTCAACTGGATAACAGCAAGGTATAATTATCGGTATAGTTATTTCCAGCCAACCAATCAAAGTATGGAAGGCTACAATACGATTCAAGAAGACCGTAATCAATTCGATATAACAGAACGTATATCATTTGTTGAAGGTGAAAAAGCTTCTTATACCGGATTAGCAAAAGTTTATCAAGATAAACTCATCGATCAAAATATTTTTGAGGAAAAAGAAGACAAATTTGATGTGAGATTAGAGTTTTTAGGAAGTGAACATAAACCGGGTCTGATTTTTGATAGTGTATTCGAAATGACGCCCATTACTTCAATCCAGTCAATGGTGACACAACTCGAGAGTGAAGGTGTCGCAGATATTTTTACCATATATAAAGGATGGTTTGATAAAGGTTTAACGGGGGCCTTGCCAGAAAAGTTCCCAGTAGAGGACAAGGTTGCCTCGGATGATGAAATTGAAGAAACTTTAGCATTTTTAGATGATAAAGATATTCCCATGTATTTTCATACCGATTATTTAAAGGCTTATAGAAACGCAGGTGGATATTCACCTCGACAAGATGTGGCTCGCAAAATTAATGCTGAAACAATTAATGGAACAGATGAAGATTATCGTTATGTTTATTTATCCCCTGAGAAAAGTAAAGAAATGTTAGATTCAGACCTAGAAGAGTATGAGGCGATAGGGATAAAACATCTAGCGATTGCTCATGCATCGACGCTATACTCTGATTTTAATGATGATTACTTTACAAGACTGGACCATCAAAAAATCTGGCAAGACATGTTAATAAGTATTGAACAACAAGGGATGAAGACAGCGTTATATAAGCCAAACGATTATTTGTTTAAGGCGACAGAACGTTATCTAGATATTTCTCTTTATTCATCAGGGTATTTTTTTACTACCGACACCGTACCATTTTTACAAACAGTATTAAAAGGTTATATCCCTTACTACGCTCCGTTTAGTAATTTTAATGCGAACGGAACAGACGACCTTTTAAGAATGATCGAATACGGTGCCTATCCATCTTATTATTTAACGGAAGCACCGTCAAACTTATTAATAAATTCTGGATCAAAAGATTTGTATACTTCTGAATTCAGTGACTGGAAAGATGAGATTGTTATGAGTTATCACTTAATCGCTGAAGCGTTAGAACCAGTCCAAGGTGAAACAATTATGAATAGAATAGTACACGCAACGGGATTAGTTGAAGTAGAATACTCGAATGGCACAGCTATTATCGTGAACTATAATGATTCTCAGATGTCAGTTGGTAATAGAAATATAGCATCGAAAGATTTTATCGTTATAGAAGGAGGTGAAGAATAAATGAAAGTATCACTAAAAACCGGAAAACAATTAATCGGTACTTCGTTTATTCTTCCTTGGCTTCTTGGATTTGCGGTATTTACTGCTTTCCCTTTAGGGTATTCAATATTTCTGAGTTTTCAACAAGTGCGAATTACACCTAAAGGTATTGTAACTGATTACGTAGGCTTTGATAATTTCAGTTATGCTTTTACAGTAGACACCTTATTTACCCAAGAATTATTAACTTATCTCGAAGAGTTATTTATCTCAGTACCAATTATTTTAGTGTTCTCACTCATTATTGGTTTACTGTTAAATCAAAACATTAAGTTCAGAGGGCTATTTCGAACAATCTTCTTTTTACCGGTTATTATTACATCAGGGCCAGTTATTGAGGAATTAATGGCCCAAGGTGTTACCGCTATACCCTCAATTGAGGAATATGCGATATTTAATGTCATTTTAAACAATAGCGAAAGTTATTTTAACTCAACAATCATCTATTTGATGGACAATCTAATTTTCATCTTATGGTTTTCGGGTGTTCAAATATTGATTTTCTTAGCAGCGCTGCAAAAGATTGATCGTCAAATATATGAGGCTGCAAAAATTGATGGGGCATCTAGTTGGGAATGTTTTTGGAAGGTAACTTTACCAAGTTTATCTCCAATCATTATCATCAATGTTATTTATACCGTCGTAACCTATTCTATTTTTGCGCTTAACCCTGTTGTAAATCACATTCAAAGTAATATGTTTCAAATTAATACAGGGTTCGGATATGCTTCGGCATTATCTTGGATTTATTTTGGAGTAATAGCACTGGTATTGCTTATCGTTGTTGGTTTGCTAACGTTAAGAACAAATAAAAAATATAGCTAGGGAGTGAGAGATTTGAAAAGAATTGAAGTTGTTAGTCAAAAAATGCCGAAGAAACATAATTATCGTCAAAGAATAAAACATCTCCTCCTTGGGTCAAATGTAAAGACAGGCATAATCACACATCTGTTTATCTATAGTTTGCTTGTTGGCATTGGTTTTGTGTATCTCTACCCGATGATTCATATGGGGTCATATAGTTTCATGACTTTAGAAGATTTACTTAACCCGTTGATTACTTGGTTACCTTCACAGCTTTATCTTGAAAACTATGAAACAGCCTATCGTGTTTTAAATTTCTCTTCTACATTAGGTGTAACACTGTATGTTACGGTACTTCCAGCGTTAGCTCAAACGTTAGTCGCTAGTTTAATCGGGTATGGATTTGCTAGATTCGATTTACCATTTAAACGTACCTTATTCGGTTTAGTACTAGCAACGTTTGTTATTCCACCCCAAGTGTTAATGATACCTCGATATGTGTTTTTTAATGATTTAGGTATCATTGGGAATATACAATCATTCTTACTACCAGCAGCATTTGGACAAGGATTGAATAGTGCGATCTTCATTTTAATATTTTATCAATTCTTTAGAATGTTACCAAAATCGTTGGAAGAAGCCGCGTATTTAGATGGGGCTGGTTATTATAAAATTTTTATTCGAATTGCTGTTCCAATGGCAATCCCAGCCTTTATCATTTCCTTTCTGTTTTCATTTGTTTGGTATTGGAATGAGACAACCATGGCGGCAACTTTCTTTGGCAATACGCTAACAACGCTACCGTTAGAATTACAACGCTTTAATGTTTCATATGAACAAATGAATGCTCAGAACCTCGGAGGCTCTAATGTAAACATTAATGAAGGGATTAGCATGGCAGGAACTATGCTGAGTATTTTACCTCTGTTAGTTGTTTACTTTATTACCCAGCGTTGGTTCGTAGAAGGTGTCGATCGTTCAGGAATCACAGGAGAGTAAATAAAAAGGAGCTTATATATGGATGCAAGAGCAATATTGGAAGAAGAAGCGAGGCGTAGCTTTCGATTCTTTTATGAAGAAGCAAATACGGATTTAAAGAGTTCTGGTTATGGATTAATACGAGATAAAACGAGTGAAATAGCCAAAGATGTTGCAAGTATTGCTTCAGTAGGCTTTGGTCTAAGTGCGTTTGTTATTGGTGTAGAGCGGGGCTGGATAAGTTATGAAGAGGCTTATGATCGTGTGAAAGGGACCTTGCATAGCTTTTATCATAATGTAGAGCACGCAAATGGTTTCTTTTATCATTTTGTTAATATGAATACAGGTAAAAGGAATCAACACTTTCATGATTGTGCATCTATAATTGATACGAGTATTTTTCTTAATGGCGCTTTGACAGCAGCAAGTTATTTTGGTGGAGACATTGAAGTTTATTTTCAAAAAATCTATCAAAGAGTGGATTGGGAAAAATACTATAATCGTGAGGGAAACGTCTACTATATGGGCTATCATGAAGAAACTGGTGGGTTTGGTCGCTGGGATATGTACGCTGAACAGATGATGCAATATTTTTTAGGAGTTGCTTCCCCAACACATTCAGTTCCGACCATAATTTACGAAGGATTTGAAAGGCGTTTATTAACTTATAAAACCTATACTTTTTATAATAGTCCTGGTGGCGCTTTATTTACACATCAGTTTTCACATGCGTGGTTTGATTTTAGGTCTTATCTAGATCCGGATGGTATAGATTGGTTTGAAAACTCTATTGTTGCATCGACAGCAAGTCGGGCATTCTCAATAGATCGAAAAGATAATTTTAAAACATATCGAAAAAATGCTTGGGGCTTAACGGCCTGTGAAGGACCTAATGGCTATATTGTACCTGGTACACCTCCGTATTATGATGAAGTAAAAATGCAACTAGATGGAACGGTACCGCCGTGTGGTGCGATTGGTTCAATAGTATTCACTCCTGAGGCTGTAAAAGAAGCTGTTCATTACTATTACCATCAGCACCCCAACTTATTTGGTAAGTATGGATTTTTTGATGCGTACAATGAAGATGTTGATCCAACTTGGTATGCGGATATCGTTATTGGTATAGATAAAGGAATTTCTTTATTGATGATTGATAATTACTTGCACGGTACGACATGGAAGTATTACATGCAACACCCACTCATTAATAAGGCGATTGATAGATTAGGTTTTAAAAAAAAGGAAGTGAGGGTTGAATCATGATTGAAATTAAACAAAAACAAATCATTATTGATGGCAAACCAGAACTTCTAATGGTAGGAGAAATTCATTATTTTAGAACACCTCGTGATCAGTGGGAAAATCGAATAGAACAATTAAAAGAGAGTGGTTGTAATGCGGTCTCCAGTTATATTCCTTGGATTGTACACGAAGAATTCTATAGGGATATTGATTTGGAAGGTCGACAATTCCCTGAACATGATTTAGAGGCATTTATTGACTTAGCTAACGACCATGACTTGTATTTCTTTGTTCGTCCTGGTCCGTTTATAATGGCTGAAATGAAAAATGATGGAATTCCGTATTGGCTTTACGAGAAGTACCCAGAAGTTATACCAGTAACATGGTATGGTAATCAAGCTACAACCGTTACTCTTGACTATCTTGCTCCTGATTTTCTAAAAGAAGTTAAGCGCTGGTATGAAGCAGTATTTAAAGTTGTTGTTCCGAGACTTCATGATCACGGTGGTAATGTTATCGCTATCCAGCTTGACAATGAAATAGGTATGTTATCATGGGTCAGCAATAATCCGGATTTGACAGATCACGTGTTAGAGCAATTTAAACAATATTTGATTAAAAGCTATAACAAAAACATATTAACCGAGCGCTATCCTTTTATTGAAGAATCTTTTGATACATTTAAACAAGAAATAAGAGCACCAAAACATGTGAATCCTCTCGATTTACATAAAGATTTAGGTTATTACATGCGCCAGCGATTTAGTGAGTATGTCCGTATCTTAAGAGAATTTGCTGAATCGTGTGGAGTATCTGGTGTCCCGTTTATGGTCAATATTCATGGAACAGGAGGAGGGCGAGGTTTCACTTATCCTATTGGTATTAGTCAACTATACGAGAGCTATACTCAAGAAACCGGCTATATTTCTGGCTCCGATCATTATTTTGGCAACTTAGATATGACAACTTTCCAAGATTTATATCTAATTAATGGAATGATGGATGCTGTTCATTTAGACGACCAACCACTCACATCAGCGGAGTTTAATTGCGGTGACGGCAATTTTGGAGAGACTTTAACAGGGCGCTATGATCCCTCTGCTGCAGATTTAAAAACGAGGATGAGTATTGCTCAAGGTAATCGACTATTAAATTATTATTTAATGACTGGTGGCTATAACCGTAAATTACAACGATCTATGTCTGATGGGAATGATCGTATTGCGACGACTGGTGAACGACATGGTTTTGCTGCACCTATTTCACCTGAAGGTGAGAAAAATTATACTTTCGATCGGATGGCTACGTCAATTAAAAGGATGTTAGCGGTAAAGGATAAATTGGCCGTAATGAATGAAGAACATGATGATTTACATTTTGCTTTTATTCCTGATTATTATATGACGGAATATCATTACCCTGATTCAGATATTGAGAAAGCATTTGTTGGTAATTTAACGAGTAATAGAGCACATGCAAGTTGGGAGCTGTTGGCGCGAAGCATAATCCTCTCAGGTTATAGGTTTACCGGCATTGACATACAAAATAGACCTATTGATGTTAAAGATGCTGGGGTACTCGTGGTACCTAGTGCCAAGTACATGAGTGAAGTTATACAAGATAAGTTAGTTGCTTTTATTGCTGAAGGAGGTCGCGCACTCTTTTACGGTGAGTTACCAAGGTATGATATGGAAGGTCGACCTTGTGGTAAACTCATTCAAGCATTAGGTGTCACTTTTGAAAAAAATCACGAAGCGAATCAGCACTTTTATTTATCTGTACAAAGGGTTGATGATGCAAACCAGAAAGAGTTAAGAACGCATTTTGCTCAAGGGTTTACACTTAATGGCCAGCTCCCTCTTATTAAAATTACTGATACCAATCATTACGCTGGATTTAAAACACAAATTAAAAAAGGGCATGTAACCGTTCTTACGACACCTTACAAAGCAGATCTCGAATTTTTCCGTAATATTTTAGAAGATTTAGGAGTTAAGCCAGGCCTTACTCATGATTATCAAAATCATGGTATATTCACAACGTCGGTTAGGGATAAAGATGAACGATTTATTCATATATTGAACCTTGAAGCGTATGAAAAAAAGTATCATTTGTTAGAACATGAAAGAATGTTGTTTGATGGTGAATTGTTAACATTAGAAGGCTATGAAGGTGTTATGTTACCCATTGATATAAACATAAATGAGGCTACATGTATTCATTATAGCACATGTGAAATAATCAGCTATGACTCAAAGCATGTCACGTTTGATACTAAATCAAAAGATGTAAAGATAAAAATGACAACAACAAATAAAGTAAGTGTGAGTCCGGAAATTAATAAGAAACAAGAAGATAATAATTATATTTTCACGTTAAAGAACAATAAAGAAGTTGAAACTTTGACGGTGTACTTTGAATAAAATAGCTAACCCTCTAAAGGATTACCTTAGAGGGTTAGCTAACCATTAAATTTGAAACGATTCAAAACGAGGAGGGGTATGATGGATATTGATGTATTGCTCAAACAAATGACATTAGATGAAAAAATTGATCAGTTAATGCAATTAGCTGCCTTTTTATTTGATGGAGCTAGTCATGAAGGAGAAATTACAGGTCCATTGAGTGATTTAGGCATTAGCAATCGTACAATACACAATAGTGGCTCAGTATTAGGTGGTTCAGGTGCTTCTGAAATTAAAAACATTCAAGCATCACATTTAAAAACCAATCGTCTTAAAATTCCATTACTTATTATGGCGGATATTATACATGGTTATAAAACGATTTTCCCCCATAATTTAGCTTTAAGTTGTTCGTTTGATCCAGGACTAGTTGAGGAAACGGCTAAAATAGCAGCAAAGGAAGCGGCTGTTTCAGGTATACATGTTACATTTGCACCGATGGTTGATTTAGTTAGAGATCCTCGATGGGGAAGAGTTATGGAATCAACAGGAGAAGATCCTTATTTAAATAGTGAACTTGCTAAAGCGTTTGTCAGGGGATTTCAAGGAGAGAATATTCAAACGTCTAAATACTCAATAGCTGCTTGTGTTAAACATTTTGCCGCCTATGGTGCTATTGAAGCAGGACGTGATTATAATACTGTCAATATGTCAGAAAGGGAATTACGAGAGGTGTATTTGCCAGGTTATAAAGCTGCTCTAGATGAAAATGCTCAAATGGTTATGACGGCATTTAATACGGTTGATGGTAAGCCGTGCTCAGCTAATAAAGATTTAATGCGATATCTTTTAAGAGACGAATGGGGATTTGATGGTGTAATAATTTCAGATTGGGGTTCTATACGAGAGTTAATCCCTCATGGTGTTGCAGAAGATGAGAAAAATGCTGCAGCCTTAGCAATTGAGGCTGGGGTGGACATTGAGATGATGACTAGCACTTATGTGAGTTATCTAAAAGAGTTAATTGAAGAAGGAATAATAGAGGAAAGTCGAGTTGATGAAAGCGTTCGACGTATATTGAACTTAAAGAAAACGCTTAGGCTATTTGAAAACCCTTACCGTTTCTTGGATGAAAATAAAGCAAAAGACATTATATTTTCAGAAGAACACCGTCTAGTTGCAAGGCGAGCAGCAGAAGAATCAATTGTTTTGCTAGAAAACGATGGCGTTCTTCCAATACAAAAAGACGATGATGTAGGACTTATTGGTCCATTTGCTGAAAGTCAAGATTTACTTGGACCGTGGTCGTGGATTGGTGATAGAGATGATGTGGAAACAATAGCAATGGGAATGAATAAAGTCCTTTCAAAACCTTTTCATACTCAATCGATTCAATCGGTTCATACTATTAAGGAAGAGGAGATGTTAGGTTCTATTGAGGTGGCCAAAAAAGTTGATAAAGTGATTTTAGCCTTAGGGGAAAGTTCTGACATGAGCGGTGAAGGCGGATCAAGAAGTAAGATAGAATTACCAGAAGTCCAGTTAGAGTTATTAAAGAAGATTCATGAAGTTAATAAAGATATCGTTGTCGTACTAATCAATGGCCGTCCATTAGATGTAACGCGAGTTATTCCTTTTGCTAAAGCAGTAGTGGAAGCTTGGTTTCCAGGTTCATGTGGCGGATCTGCGATTGGTAGAATATTGGTCGGAGATAAAAATCCATCAGCAAAATTAACAATGAGTTTTCCTGATTCTGTTGGTCAAATACCCATCTATTATAATCATCATAATACCGGTCGTCCTTATGATCATAATAATCCACATAATCGCTATGTGTCTAAATTTATTGATGGACCCAATAAGCCGCGTTATCCTTTTGGCTATGGATTAAGCTATACAACGTATGCATATGACAATCTTAATTTATCACAACCTGTATTAACGGATAACGAAACAATTAACGTTAGTATTTCTGTTAAAAATACTGGAAAAAGATTAGGTGACGAAATAGTGCAACTGTATCTGAGAGATCATGTAGGTGAAGTTGTCAGGCCATTAAAAGAATTAAAGTCATTTGAGAAAGTTCGCTTAGCACCTGGAGAAACAAAAATTGTTACTTTTACTATAAGTGAAGAAATGCTTCGTTACACACATAGTGACTTAAGATATTCCTCAGATTACGGAGAGTTCTCGGTCTTTGTAGGAACATCATCAGCTAATACATTAGAAGCCTCATTTAAATATCAAATGGAAAGCGAGGAAAATTAATATGACACATCAATCATTACTATTAAAAAAAGGTGACGTATCTTTTGAGTTTTTATCCACCGGTGATATTAAGAAAGCCCAATACAAATCAATTATGATTAATCAATGGATTAGCAATCCTCTGGACGGAAGTTTAAATCAGCTTTACCTTCGTATTCATGATGACAAGATAAAAAGTTATCCGCTTTTAGGAGCGAAAGCAGGAGCAGAATTTAGCTTGACTGAGATGAACGCTATTTATAAAGGCAAAGTAGCGGGACTTAATTATCAAGTTACTTTAGAAATCGGTGAAGAAGATACATGGTTTTATACTGTCAATGTCGATAATGACGGTCGCACGATTGATATCATGTATGGTCAAGATGTGGGGATTGGAGACCAAGGAGCAGTTAGAAATAATGAAGCTTATGTTTCACAATATATTGATCATTCTGTTTATGAAAAAGATAATGGGTATGTTGTCTGTTCTCGTCAAAATCAAGGGCAATCAACCGGTAATCCTTATTTAGAGCAAGGATCATTAAATAACATTGTTGGATATGCGACAGATGGTTTTCAATTTTTTGGTTTGGATTATAAAGAAACGAATATTCCTCACGCTTTAACAAAGAATCTACCAAATGAAGTATATCAATATGAATTTGCTTACACAGCTTTACAAACAGAAAAAACTAACGCAAATGATAAACTTTCCTTTGTTTTTTATGGACATATCAAAGGGGACTATCCTGACGCAGTAACTAATCCGTTACAAAATGATAAAGTACAAGTTATTTATGAGCGACTTAATATCAACACATCGCCATTACTCTACCATAGTTCACCAAAAGTAAATAATCAGATAGGTGAAGTTATTATTGGCGATACTTTAACTAAGGAAGAAATTAATCAGTTGTATCCAAGAAGGATTGAAGAAGAAATAAACGATGGGGAACTTCTTGCCTTTTTTACTGAAGATTACGAACATATAGTGTTAAAGGCAAAAGAACGTTTAGTAGAGCGTCCGCACGGGCACATATTAATGGGTAATCGGAATGACCATGTAACAGATGAAACAATCACATCTACAACATTTATGTATGGTTTATTCAATGCACAATTGGTATTAGGTAATACGAATTTTAATAAATGGATTTCGAATCAACGAAATGCGCTAAATATTATGAAGGCATCGGGTCAGCGAATCTATCTAAATGATGGTGAACGCTATCGTTTAATGACAGTACCGTCCAGCTATCATATTGGTTTAAATTTTACTCGCTGGACATATAAGATTAATGAAGATGTCATTGTTGTCACTGCTTATACCTCGCTAAATGATAAAAGCGTGAAACTTGAAGTTTGTTCTGAATCAGGAAAAGATTATCGTTATTTAGTGACAAACCAAGTAACGATGAACACAAATGAACACGATCAATCATTCATTATGGAAACAACAGATAAAGAATTAATTTTTAAGGCTACTCAAACGAGTGATAGCGCAACAATTTATCCACAGCTGTCTTACAAACTTAAAGTGGAAGGGGCTCATTACGACGTATATGATGGACGATTTTTTGTAGAAAATAGTTATGAACATGAGAGTTCACTTGTTGTATTAAAAACAACAGCAACAGATGCATTCACCATTACTATTCAAGGGACGTTAGACGGCACGTTCGAATCAGTATCAAACGATACGTTCGAGGAGAAAACAGCAACATATAAACAGTATTACAAAGAATTATTAAATGACTTTGATTTAACGCTAAAAGGAGAACGTCTAGATCATATAGAGAAAGTTAATGCCCTCGCCTATTGGTACACACATAATATGCTTGTACACTTCTCTGTGCCGCATGGGTTAGAACAATATAGTGGAGCTGCATGGGGAACGCGTGATGTATGCCAAGGGCCAATAGAGTATTTCCTTGCGACTGAAAATTATAATACAACAAAAGAAATCATTTTAAATATATTCAAGCATCAATTTGAAGATGATGGTAATTGGCCACAGTGGTTTATGTTTGACCGGTATCATCATATTAAATCAGGAGAAAGCCATGGTGATATTATTGTTTGGCCACTTAAGGTTATTGGTGATTACTTGGAAAAGACGGGTGATTATTCTATTTTAGATGAGAAGGTGCCGTATACGGTAAGAGGGACTCATAACTTTACTAAGGAATCCTACTCAGTTATGAATCATTTAGAAAAAGAAATTCAATATATCAGAGCACATTTCTTACATGGCACAGGATTATCTTCATATGGAGATGGTGATTGGGATGACACATTGCAACCAGCTAATCAACAGTTAAAGCAATATATGGTGTCGAGTTGGACGGTTGCACTAACTTATCAAGCAATGACGAAACTAGAAAGAGTATTTTCAAGCTTTAATGAAGAGAAGGCCATAGAATTTAGTGATTTGGCTAATAAAATCAAAAATGATTTTGAGCAATATATGCTTAGTACAGATGTGATTCCAGGATTTTTATATCTTGAAGATCCGAACAATCCGGTACCTATGTTACATCCCGATGATCAGACAACTGGGATTCACTATCGCTTATTACCAATGCAACGAAGTATCATAAGTGAACTAGTGCCAAAGTCAGTAGCAGATAGAAATTATCAATTAATTCAAGAACACTTAGCTTGCCCAGATGGTGTAAGGTTAATGAATCGTCCAGCTAATTACCAGGGAGGAGTGAACACTCATTTCCAACGTGCAGAAACAGCAGCTAATTTCGGTCGTGAAATCGGCTTACAATACGTTCATGCACACATTCGTTATGCAGAAGCAATGGCGAAATTAGGTAAAGAGAATGAAGTATGGTCAAGTCTAGAAAAGATTAATCCAATTGGGATTCAAACGGTTGTACCTAACGCCGAATTACGACAAAGTAATGCTTACTTTAGTTCATCAGATGGTAAGTTTAATGATCGCTATGAAGCACAAGCGAACTTTCATGAGTTAAGAAATGGGAAACGTGCTGTAAAAGGTGGATGGAGAATTTATTCAAGCGGACCTGGTATATACTTGAATCAACTTATCTCTCATGCATTAGGTATTCGCCCAATGCAGGATAGATTAGTTATTGACCCTATCTTACCAGATCACTTAGATGGTTTAGAGTTTCAATTTAATATATATAGAACCCCTATTATTTTTAAATATCACTTAAATGCGGATAAGTCCGGTTTAATTGTGAACGGTCGAACTGTATCCGTTCAAAAAGAACAAAGTCCATACCGATCTGGTGGATTGATAGTCGATAAAAAGGAATTATTACAGTTGTTGATGAAAGAAGATAATGTTGTCGATATCTTTATTCAGAGATAGTAGAAAAGGAGCTTAGCTCCTTTTTTATTTACCGTGTTAATCTTAGCTAGTCATGGATGGAAAGGAGTACTTTAATGGTTAATGTTATAACTTTTAATCTTCACGTAAACTATGGGCAGACAGGCGTAGCAGCTTGGCAAAAACGTAAAGTAATCATTGGTGAGTTTTTGTTTAATAGCGAGTGGGATATTTGTTTAACTCAAGAAGGTACTGAGGTGATGCATAATGATTTGATGGATTACCTTGATGAAATCTGTAAAGTGGCTGAACCACGTGCGATTGATGATGAATCCTGTATGATTTATTATCAAAAAAAGTGTTTGTCACTAATCGATGAAGGTACCTTTTGGTTATCCGATACAACGGATAAAAAAGAAAGTCGTATTAATGAATACGTACTTCCGCGAATATGTACGTGGGCTATATTCGAATCGAAGAGTCAGCCGCAATCTTTTGCCGTGTTTAATACGCATCTCGAACACGAAGATAAAGAGGTTAGAAATAAACAATTAAATATTTTACTAAAAGAAATAACAAAACTTATACCGAATAATATACCTGTCATTGTTGGTGGTAATTTTAATATGAAACTTAATACACAGTTAAAGAACAAAATGAATGAAAATGGGTATATCTCAATTTATCATGGTGATAGTCATTCATTAACAACATTTCATAACTATACAGGAGAAATATTTGGTGATGCTATTGATCATTTATTTTACCGCGTATCATTAGTCGATTTAAAAGCACATCAAATTTGTCA
Organism: Halolactibacillus miurensis; assembly: GCF_900116255.1. Taxonomy (GTDB): domain Bacteria; phylum Bacillota; class Bacilli; order Bacillales; family Amphibacillaceae; genus Halolactibacillus; species Halolactibacillus miurensis. The sequence goes on along the minus strand of NZ_FPAI01000003.1, from coordinate 76,113 downwards.
TAACGTAAGCAAGGAGGCTGCTATGAGTGATCATTATCCAGTCAAAGCAACATTTGTAATAAACAAATGAAAGGTGGTATATTCTTAATGAGTAAGAAAATTAAATATTTAATATCAGCCCTATTCGTGCTGTTCGTTGTCATTATTATGATGATGAGATATCAGTTTTATAATAAGGATGAAGCAATGCATATTCTATTAGAAGATACTTATCGCTATTTTGATGATCATACGAATAGAGAGACAGGCTTAACTAGAGATCGTATAGATATTGAAGAGAATGATGTTAAAACATATAATCAAACATCTCCTACAAATATAGCAATGTATTTATCGAGTTTGGTTATTGCTGCAGAAGCCGAATTAATAAATTATAAAGAAGCTGAAGAAAAAACAGCATTAGTGTTAAATACCCTAGACTCACTCGATCGATGGAACGGACTGTTTTATAATTGGTACGTTGTTGACTCAAAGGAACAAATGACCGACTGGGGAAAGTTTATATCTTCAGTAGATAATGGTTGGTTAACTGCAGCTTTAATGGTCTCGGCTGAATATTTTTATAACCTCGAATCGCATGCAAATGATTTAATTAATCAAATGGATTATAGCTATTTATATGATAACAACATAGATAGACTATATGGTGGTTTTGATGTTGAACAAAATCAGTATACAAATCATCATTACGGTACGCTATATTCTGAAACACGAATGGCTAGTTATGTGGCTATCGGAAAAGGAGATGTGCCTTCTGATCACTGGTGGAAATTGGATCGAACTGCCCCGGAGGAGTTTGATTGGCAGCGACAGGTGCCTAAAGGTAAATTCGTTGAAAAAGAAAACACACAAATGTTTCAAGGATACTATGAATTGGGAGAAGAACGCTTTGTACCTAGTTGGGGCGGAAGTATGTTTGAAGCTCTTATGCCAGGACTTTATATAAATGAAAAGAAGTTAGCGGAAAAAGGATTAGGAGCGAATAACTATCAACATGTAAAATTGCAACAAAATTTTTCAGAACAAAAAGGTTATCCTTTGTTTGGGTTCTCGCCAGCAGCTATACCTGATGGTTACAGTGAATTTGGTGTAGAAGAGCTAGGAATGAGCGGTTATGATGACCAAGCAACTATGACAGCACATGCTGCGATACTAGCAATAGATTACGATGATGAGTCGGTAAAGAACAGTTTTAAAATAATGAAGGAAAAGGACATGTATGGAGATTACGGTTTATATGACTCAATCAATTTATTGACTGAGGAAGTAACCCACTCTTATTTAGCATTGGACCAAGGGATGATCATATTAGCGTTGGGTAATTATTTATATAATGATATTATAAGGGTATATTTCCATTCACACCCATATGGAAAAAATGCAGAACCTTTATTAGAAGAGGATTTTTTATTACAAATAGGTAACTAATATGACGAAGAAGTGATCAAAACATATCGGATTACGACAATGATGTCACATTTCACTAACAATTCTTTTAAGGTTATTTAATGATTTCTGAACAGGTATTATAATATATATGATGTTAAAGTACAGTTAATAAATGTCCTGTATGAATTAATAATTATATTAACTTTTGAATTAAGGGTGAAACCAATGAAACGTGAGGACTTTTTTGATAATGCAAGAGTGTTACTGATCTTTCTCGTCGTCTTCGGACACGTGATTCAACCATCGACAGCTGACTCAAAACCTTTGATGACGCTGTATCAAACGATTTATCTTTTTCATATGCCCGCAATGATATTTGTGAGTGGCTTTTTTGCGAAAGGGAAATGGGATCTCGTCTACTTTAAAAACTTAATGAAAAAAATAATTATGCCCTATGTCCTGTTTCAACTGCTTTATAATGTCATGAATTATTTTGAAGGCCAGTCTGCCAAAACGATGATGGAGCCTAACTGGTCACTGTGGTTTTTGTTGAGTCTTTTCAGCTGGCATCTTTTACTCGCTGTGTTTAAACGGTTACCAAAGACGTTAGGGTTACTACTTGCCTTTGGCATCGGGTTAGGTGTCGGTTACATCGATGCGATTGGACATGTGTATAGCTTGTCACGTACTTTTGTCTTTTTCCCGTTTTTCTTACTTGGGTACCATGTCAACAAACAATGGCTTTTTCACTTACTTGATAGAACCCATACGAAACTTGCAGGTATACTGATCATTAGTATCGTTGGTCTCCATCTATTTCTTGACTATCCTGTGAAGCTTTTGTTTGGTTCGGCCTCATACGAGGCAATGGGCGTACCGGTGTTGGGTATTGTTTCTCGCGGATTTATTTATTTGGGCGCCATCATTTTAGGTTTTCTGTTCTTTACGGTTGTGCCCAAACAAGCGGTAACGTATTCAAAAATGGGTCAAAAAACATTGTATGTCTATTTACTGCACGGGTTATTCATCCAAACGATGCGGCGTTTAGAGCTCTTTCAAATCGAAGGACTAGTGACGCTTCTAGGGGCGATTGTTATAAGTGGTAGTCTCGTCCTCTTATTATCCAGTCCAGTTGTGACAGCTTTTTTTAAACCTTTGATTGAGCTTAAGACAGTGAAACAACGAGAGTGGCGACAGTTACTTGGTTCATATTATCATCAATCCAACGAGCGAACTTAACCCCAAAAAAAGCTAACCTCTTTAATCGTAAGCGCCAATCCATCAGGTAGGTCGGCACGACAAATAGCCTTTGCTACAATGTTAAGTGTAGTAAAGGCTATTTACATTTTGCCTGAACATCGGGATTCCATGGATAGAAAGTTTTAATAACTGATTCATCCATAAAGTTTTCCGTATTAGGCATTTGTTCAAATAGATAGGTCAGGCATTTGAAGGCATCAAGGCCATTAGATTTAGCTGTCTGTATGATGCTATAGGTGATCGCGCTTGATAGAGCACCGTCGGTGCTCGTTGAAAAATACCAGGCTTTCCTTCCCATAACGAGAGGGCGTATGCTACGTTCTGCTAAATTGTTAGATAACTGTAAGTCCCCATCTAATAGAACATTCATTAGATATTCTTTCTGATTTTTAGCGTACGTTATAGCTTTACCTAATAAAGAGGATGGCAGCACATGCGCCCCTTCTACCCACGTGAAAAATGCTTCCAAGACAGGGCGTAACTCTGTTTGCCTTTTTTTAAACCTTTCTTCGGTGGAAAGACTGCGCCAGTTTTTCTCTAATTTAAATAGCTTATCACAATAGTTACGACCTTCTTCTGCCTTAGATGCTGTAACTGGAGCGTCTCCCTTCGGGATGGCTTCATGAAATTTCCGTCGAACGTGTGCGAGGCACCCAACACGAGTGACGTTAGGAAGGTCGTTATAGGCATCATACCCATCGCTATGAAGAAAGCCTTTAAAGTCGGTCAAGAAAGTTTTAGGATGTATCGATCCGCGAGTGGGTTGATAATCATATAACACAATCTCACGATCGATGTGATCTCCTGTTCGATAGAGCCACATATAAGATTTAGATGTTGGCTTTCGATCTTTTTCTCTCAATACCTGTACCGTTGTTTCATCAGCGAATAAGATATGATTTTTAAGTAGCTCCTCACGAAGCGACGCATATAAAGGCGCTAAATAATCCTTTGAAACCTTAATGGCCCAATTTGCCATGGTCGTTCGACTTAATTCAATACCGGCACGTTGCCATTCCGATTTTTGGCGATTGAATGGCATATACTGTTCATATTTTTGGTGAAGTAACCAAGCGACAGCGCTAGGGGAGGCAACACTTTTCGGGATAACAGGTTGAGGCGTCTTTGCTTTGACAATGACATCTGCCCCGTCCGCTTTACACGTTGGACATTCATAGGCGTGACGAATATATACCTTCACTTGAAGTGTCGCTGGTATGTATTCTATTTCTCGTCTCACTTCCTCTCGTCCGATAGGGCGAAGCTCACTGTTACACCATTCACATTGACACGCTTCATCTTCGAGAAGACATTCCACTTCTTTGATAGGGACGGTTTTGTTGATATTATCATGTTTGGATTTTCTATTCTTTTTCTTTTTGATAACCTCAACCATCTCTGGTTCGTCACAATCAGGATCGCTGGCTATTTCAGGTTCGTTAAAGATGTTTAAATCTTCATCATTAAATAAAGCGAGCTGGTTCTCATCTACATAAGATCCTTTTTCTCTTGAACGACCATATATTTTGTCCAGTAATAAATTTACTTGTGCTTTTAGTGACTCATTCTCCATCAGAAGTTTATCAACTTTACCCGTTAACTCTTCCTCTAGTTTTGTCATTTTGATCACCTCTTTTCAATATTTATTCACTCTAATATTATATCATAAGTAAGATAAACAATAAAGAAAAAAGAGTAAAATAAGGATAAAAATTCATCCTTATTTTACTCTAATAAAACGCCGCTGGCGCAACGTTTTGTATTGCTTTTGGTTGGTCTATCTGTAAACCTTCTAGTAACCATCTCAACTCGCGTTGACTAATATCACGAACCTCACGGTTCGATCGCGGCCACTGAATTTTACCTTTTTCAATGCGTTTATACAATAACATAAATCCATCACCATCCCAGAATAGCGCTTTGTATTTATTGCGACTACCTCCACAGAAAAGAAAGATACAGTTATCAAATACATTTAGATTAAACTGACCTTGTATAATGGCCGCAAGGCCATCAATTGATTTACGCATGTCAGTTTTACCGCAGACAAGATAAATATGATCAACTTTTGTGTAATCAACGATCATTCACTCAACCCCTTTAGCAGGGTATACAGAATGTATTTATCAATACCATTATATACACGGTAAGTTGTTGATTCTTTCGTTACTTGAAAAGCAACGGTTGATTTCGTTTGTGTTTTTTGGTTGTGCATTTGATACTGCGATTCATTCTTTAAAGAGACTGGCACAATATCCTGTTTATCGGACATAAAATAATCCTCCATTCAATATGGGGTATATACCCGTTCAATTGGCGCTTACCTTTAATCCAGTGTGAACGAAGAGGGTAGCTTTTTTATTTAATATGTATTCAAATATCCTCATTTCTTAACCGCTTAAGCGTGTGTTACTTATTGTTAAAAAAGGATGATAGTGGCGATGGTGATCGCTCGTCTATTTACTGTTGCTTACCTTATACCTATGTTAAAATAAAACAAAGGTGATAAAATAAAAAAGTATATAAGGGTGAAATCGATGATTAATACAGATGATGTGATTCGTAAAATCATGCATCAAGCGCAATTAGCGTTAAATGAAACAAACCAAAAGAAAAAAGAAGCCTATCTCTACTCCATTCAAACACTGGCTGAACTAGCCAATGATGGCGACAGTGGAAATGATCAAGCAAATAACCCACCACAACCATCAATGAATCAGACACCAAATGTCACGAAATCACAAGCGGAGGCATTAGAATTACAGAAGATGATGGGAGATATGTATCAACCGAATACCTCGCCAGCTGTTCAGTCAGATGAAGAGGATCAGTTTGAACAAGGTAGCGGTTCGTTACTAGACTTTTAATTAAAGCGTGAAGCGTTGATAAAAGTTGAGGCCGTCACAATATAGAAATAAACCCACCAATACGTCTGGTCGAGTCGGAAATAGTCCGATCGTAGACTAAAATATTGGTGGGTTCTTTTTATTGTCACAGATTAACGAATAGGATACTCGTAATTGATCTCTTCGTCAAAGGTAATGTAATCAAGGTAAATCGTTAATAATAAGTAGCGCATGTCCGTTTCAACATCACTTAAAATGATATGATCACGTCCTGCGGCTTCAATAACACCTTTAAATACTTTCGCATTCCAACGGTCGTTATTTTCAAATGTCATATAGACAGTTGCCACTTTCCCGCGGTTTAATCTTAAAATGTTTTCTATATAAGATTCTTCAATTCTTAATTGCCCATCAGGTTGAGGCCACTGAGGGAACGTCGGCCAAGATGGTTGCGGTGGTGTTGGTTGTGGCCATGGCCAAGGTTGTGGTTGAGACCAAGATTGTGGTTGCGGCTGAGATTGCCACCCGCCACCTTGCCACTGACCACTAGGCATTTGAGGATCTTGCCACGGAGCTGGTTGAAACGGCATCGGTTGTTTCATTCCGGGCATAAATGGGCTAGGCATTTGTTGACGCATTTCTTCAGACATACATAAAACACTCCTTTTAATTTAATTAAACACGCGGACAAACACTTGCGAGTGGCGCAAAGAAACAATGTGACTTATACCTTCCGGTATTCCACTGACCATACCACTGAGCAGGACAATCACCTTCAGGCATAAAAAACCAGAGTGACCTGTCAGCAGGATGGAAGCGTTCGCCTTTAATCACGCGTCTAGCGAGATCTTTATCTTGTTCTCTCGCGCGTTGATAAAAGTAGCCTTTTTGAGTGGCTTCAAATCCACCAGGCGATTGATAGACCATATCGCGAATCGAGCGTAGTTGCCTAAAGTCTAAACAGTCACTAATGACACGATTAACCCCTGTATTACCTACCATCAACATGCCTAATTTACCGTCCCCCTCTGCTTCGGCACGCATTAAACGAGCCAGTAAATTCACATCTTCTTCTGTATGATTGACAACAGCCATTTGTTCACCTCACTTTAGTCATGTGTCATTATTTATCTATATGCGAGGAGGAATAAAAGATGTCTGTCTTATTAAAAAAAGGCTATAGAAATCCTATGTCATGTTTAAACTGATTGCTTTTTTGAGTAAGATCGAGTGAAATTGTGAACATTATTTTACGTAAATAAAAAGAATTTTAAGAAATAAGCCGAAACACTTTAAAATGTAACAAAAAAGGCGTATTATATATAACAGAATACGAGTTGGAGGGAATACACATGAGCAACTTATTTGATACATTACAAGATCAATTGGCAGGCAGTGCTAAGAAAATCGTCTTTCCTGAGGGTTCTGATGATCGAATTCTAGAAGCAGCAAGTAAATTAGCAGCGGAAGGAATTATCACACCTGTATTAGTAGGTAAACGCGAAGAACTAGAACAGCAAGCGGCGGATTTAAACTCAACATTAAACAATGTAGAAGTCGTTAATCCTGAAGATTATGCCGACTTTGATGCAATGGTCGACAGCTTTGTAGAACGTCGTAAAGGTAAAGCCACAGTTGAACAAGCACGTGAGATGTTAAAAGACGAAAATTACTTCGGTACGATGCTCGTTTATATGGGTAAAGCAGACGGTCTAGTTAGTGGAGCGGCTCACTCAACAGCAGATACGGTACGTCCCGCACTACAAATCATTAAAACAAAACCAGGTATTAAAAAAACATCGGGTGTATTTGTCATGGTACGTGAAGAAGAAAAGTATGTCTTCGCCGATTGTGCCATCAACATTGCGCCTAATAGTCAAGATTTAGCTGAAATTGCGATTGCTTCAGCTGAAACAGCTGAACTCTTTGATATTGACCCACGTGTGGCCATGTTAAGTTTTTCAACAAAAGGCTCAGCAAAATCAGAAGAAACAGACAAAGTATCAGAAGCTGTAAAAATCGCAAAAGACTTAGCACCGAACCTTGTCTTAGACGGGGAATTCCAATTTGATGCAGCGTTTGTACCAAGTGTTGCTCAGAAAAAAGCACCGGATTCAGAAATCCAAGGTGATGCTAACGTGTTTGTCTTCCCTAGCTTAGAGGCAGGAAATATTGGTTACAAGATTGCTCAGCGTCTCGGTAACTACGATGCCGTTGGTCCAATCTTGCAAGGGTTAAATGCACCGGTAAATGACTTATCACGTGGCTGTAACGCAGATGACGTGTATAAGCTGGCGATTATTACGGCCGCTCAAGCTTTATAAAAATACTTGGGGTAAAGTTGGCTACTTTACTTCCCATTTGATGAATTTCTCTTGAAAGATAGAAAAAATAACACACACAAAAAGCACTGGGACTAAAATAACGGTCCCAGTGCTTTTTTGTTGCGGTCAATCATTTGTTGTTCGCGCTTAGCGAAAATCATTTGTTCTTCTTCTGTTAATGGCTCTTCCTTGATGGAAAAATGTTCGCTCAGTACCGTTTTGATCCGTGTGACTAACTGATTAGTATCGAGTGTTTGTCCAACAAGAGTTGTGAGTGATTCCATCGTATCTGGGTCAACTTCAGGATACGTGAAACGTGTATCTTCGCCTTGTTTGGCTAGCTTGTAAAACTGTTGAATCAGTTTGGCTCGTTGTTGGTTGTCAGCTGTTAAGGCTAAATAGATTTGTACACTGAGTCCGTTTTTAACTCGGCGCTGTGAAATGCCGGCGAATTTTTTGCCGCCAATACTTAAGTCATAGTCACCGGGACAATACGACCCAACGACTTCGAAGGCGTCAATGTTATCAGTCCACGGTTTAAGTAATTCCCTGACAAAAGCGACCATTTTTTCATAACCTTCATTAATCGACGTTGTCTTGGCTTCAGGTAAGATAAGTGAAAGACTTAGCACGCCGTCATCGGCAACAACAGCTAAGCCACCGGAGTTTCTAACGACGACATTGTAGCCATGTTTGTTTAAAAAGGCTACCCCATCCGTTAGATAAGGAAGCTTCGTATCCGCAATACCTAAAATAACATACGGATGATGACGCCATAACCTAATGACGGGTTGTGAGTGATCAATCGTTTCGATCAGCGTATCATCAATCGCGAAAGATTGATAAGGTTTGATATTTTTTTGTGTGTCATCAAGAAACCGCACGGTTTCTGATGGAATAATCGTTGTCCAATGTTTCATTTAATCACCTCTAAATTCATCTGTTTCATTATACGAAAAAATAACAAAATAAGCGACTCGTTCGCTTTGTTTTCGCGTGAAAAGGTTTGGATATGCTATAATGAAGGAATATATCCCATTCGTTTTCAACAGAATGAAACAGATAACGTTAAAAACGTGTATAGTATAACTAGACGGACATCCTTAATGATTCATCGCTCAACACATACGTATAGTAAGGGAGGCAATAAAGATGAGTTATCGCTGTGAACAACTCACGGAAGAAAAAGTGTTCAAAGACCCGGTGCATCGTTATATCCATGTCAGATATAAAGTCATTTGGGACTTGATCGGAACGAAAGAATTTCAGCGCCTGCGCCGGATTAAACAACTTGGGACGAGTTACTTAACCTTCCACGGAGCCGAACATTCGCGGTTTAATCATTCGCTTGGCGTTTATGAACTTGTTCGCCGAATTACTGAAAATTTTACCGGAAGAGACGCTTGGAGTGAAGACCAACGCCTGCTGGCGCTCGCCGCAAGTTTGCTTCACGATTTAGGACACGGGCCTTTTTCGCATTCATTTGAAAAAGTGTTTGATTTAGATCATGAAAACTATACCAAAGCGATTATTTTAGGTGATACCGAAGTAAATGCGATTTTACGTAAGGTAGCCGATACTTTCCCGGAGGAAGTCGCTGCGGTCATAAACAAAAGCCATGAGGACCAATTAGTCGTCAGTTTAATTTCAAGCCAGATTGATGCGGATAGAATGGACTATCTGCTTCGGGATGCTTATTTCACAGGGGTTAGTTACGGTCAGTTTGACTTAGAACGCTTGCTGAGAGTCATGCGACCGAAAAAAGAACAAGTCGTTATTAAACAAACCGGAATGCATGCGGTCGAAGACTATATTTTAAGTCGCTATCAAATGCACTGGCAAGTGTATTTTCACCCAGTAAGTCGTTCGGCAGAAGTGATTTTATCACGTATACTCCATCGGGTGAAAGAGCTGTACCAAAGCGGGTATCACTTTAAACAAACACCAGATCATTTCTTATCATTTTTTAAAGGAGATGTCACTCTTACGGACTATGTTCAATTAGACGAAACGATTGTCATGTTCTATTTTCAGCAATGGATGGAAGAAACGGATTTTATCTTAAGCGATTTATGTGACCGGTTTGTGAACCGACGGTTGTTTAAATTCGTTTCTCATCACATCGATTTTGATGCGAAAGATTGGCAAATGCTCTATGGTGCCTTCGAGTCCGTTGGACTCGATCCAACGTATTACTTAGTTGAAGACTCGACATCTGATTTACCCTATGATTTTTATCGGCCAGGAGAATCGAATGAACGCGTCCCGATTTATCTGTTGACACCGGATGACGAACTTATTGAGCTCTCACGTTTGTCAACGATTGTTGATGCCATCTCGGGTAAGACGCGTTCGGATCATAAACTGTTTTATCCTAGAGATATGATTGAGCGCTTACCTGATTCTGAAGCAAAAAATCAGATTATCTCGCTACTAAAAATGACAGGACGCACAGGCAAAAATATCATTTAACTTCTGTTGTCTGATCATAAGAAAAAAACAGCACCAAGTGAGAAAGCTTCACTTGGTGCTGTTTTATATACTATCTAAAGTGATGTGACCTATTTATATCCTGGAGATTTATAAGCGTTATCAAAGTAATGACTAAATTCACTATCTTCTTGGTACAGTTTGTGCCACTTTTTCGTTGGTGCTAAAATGTGTTCATCAATCATTGGGTTGACTAAACTAAGAGCTTTGGTGTCGATGATTTCAACAATGCGCTTATGTTGTTTGAGTGCGTTCTCAAAACTAAATTCAATCTCAGACAGTAAACGAATCCGATTATAGTGCGTGCTAAGACGAGTAATGGCGCCCCAAACGTGTTCTTTTTTAACTCCTTTAAAGATTAAAAAGTGGAACTCTTTATCAAGTTCATGGAATTGTTGTTCGGTTCCTTGTTGTTTAAACAATTGTTCTTGGCGCATGAGACTAATCTTTAACTCAGTTAAAATATCTTCAGGAAAATCCTCGCAAGCAAGCTTTAGTAATTCCCGCTCTAATGTCGCTCGAGTAAAGACTGCTTCTTCAACGAGTTGCGGCTGAATCTTTGACACGTACGTGCCTACTTGTGGTGTGACTTCAACTAAATATTCTTCTTTTAATTTAGCAATGACTTCACGAATCGGTGTGCGGGAGATGCCTAACTGTTCAGCAATCTCGATTTCACTGATTGGTTGTCCAGGTTCTAATTCTAATGTCATAATCGCCTGTTTGACCGTGCGGTAAGCAAAGTCACGGTTATTTTCGCCTGAATGGCGTTCTAATATCGTCATCATCCTACTCGTCCTCTTTTCTATAAACTAGTATACGTTGTATTGGTGCTTATTGGTTTCAACCGTAATACTAGTATTCTATGTGGTTTTCCCTAATTAATCAACCCTTATCATTAGTTTCTATATACAATTAAAGAAAAGTCAGTTTTAAAAAATGATAGACAGTTAAGGGGATTTGTGAACAAAAAAGTAAAAAGTAAAGTATTTTTTTAAAAAAATTTAAAAAAAGACTAGTCAAAACGACTTCAGGATGCTAGTATACTAGTACATAAGGAAACGCTTTCAAAAAAACACCGAGAAAAAGGAGAGTTCACTATGAAGATGGATAACGATCAGCAACGCATTGTCGCCGAGGGGAAAGCAAAACAAATAGCAAAACAAGAAGGTAAGTATCGCCGAGCGAAAATTTGGCAGATGGGCTTCTTTGCCGCTAATAATACGGCAACAAATATTTTTATGTTTCTGATGATGAATGTCGCTTACTTTGCGACAGGCCCGATTGGTCTTGGGACGGTGGTTGTTTCAACGCTTATTACCGGTTCGCGTATTTTTGATGGAGTTACTGACCCAATTATTGGTTTGTGGATTGATAAGACAGACGGAAAGTTCGGTAAGTTTAGACCTTTCATGTTAATGGGATACTTAACGATGACCGTCGCTGTTTTGTTGATGTTCTTTACGAATCAACACGCACCAGAAAGTATGCGTCTGATTTATTTTGTATTACTTTATATGATTTATATTATCGGTTATACATTCCAAACAGCTGTCACAAAATCAGGGCAATCGGTTATTACAACGGATCCTGCTCAACGGCCATTATTCTCTACTTTTGATATTACGTTAACATCTATATTATTTGCTGCGGCGCCTATCTATTTATCAAGTTATCTAGTACCAAAATACGGTGGCTTTACGGCAAATACAGAGGCATTATTCCATGAGTTTTCTCTAACATTTATTGCTATTTCAGGTGTGTTGACATTACTTGCCGTGATCGGTATTTGGTCAAGTGATATCAGTGAAAACTTCGGTACCGGTAAAGCTGTTAAAATTACCTTTAAAGATATGGTAACCATTCTTAAAGGAAATCGTGCCTTACAAATGCTGATTGTTGCTGCGTCAACGGATAAACTTGGTCAACAAGTGGCAACGAACTCGATTGTTATGGTTGTGATCTTCGGTATTATTATTGGTGACTTCTCACTTTACGGAACACTAGCGGGGATTATGATGATTCCAAATATCATTCTCGTTCTTTTCGGTACGGGTTTTGCTTCTAAGTTTGGTACGAAAAAAGGTTACATTGTTTCAACGTGGCTTTCTATGATAGCGTTTACGTCGATGTTCTTACTATTATGGTTAGGTGAGCCAACAGCAATTCGTATGGGCAATTGGAACTTTATGACGATTGCGTTTTTAATTGCTTATGTCTTTGGAACAGGAGTAAGAACACTTTCAGGTGGGCTCGTTATCCCGATGATTCCAGATGTGACCGATTACGAAACGTATTTAACGGGTCGCTATGCACCGGGTGTTATGGGAACAATTTTCTCATTTGTTGATAAGATGATTTCATCACTTGCTCAAACATTAATTGGTGTCTTACTTGCGATGATTGGTTTCCGAGAAGTCTTCCCAGATGTAGACACGCCTTATACAGACAGTCTTTTCTGGGTAGGGACTTTCCTTTTCATTGGGACGTTAATGATTGCGTGGATTATTTCACTTGTTGCCATGAAGTTTTATCCGCTATCTAAAGAGAAAATGCAAGAAGTTCAAACGGAATTACAAAGACGCCGTGAAGAAAACTTATCAGAGAGCTGATACAGTCTCTATAATAATACATGAAAGCATGATGACGACGGTTATCATGCTTTCATTTTTTGCTTATTATCAAAGATACGTGGTTGAATTTACTTGCCTGACAGTCTTATTGATTGGGTGCATGGATATAGTTAAAACCAGCTTTTGCTCATAGAAAGCGTGAAAAGTATGGTGGAACAACCGGAAAAAAGACGGACTATCAGTTAAGTTTTTTTAAAAAAATAATGAAAAAGGGGTTGTGTAATCATTTATTGCATGCTAGTATACAAGTATAAACAGTAAGCGTTTTCTTATGTATAGATAAAAAGAGATAAATATTGTAACCGAAATTTAAGGAGGACAACAATATGGATGATCAAAACAAACGCCTCATCAGCGCGGCCGAACAAAGACAAACGGCTACGGAAGAGGGAGACTATCGCCGGGCAAAAGTATGGCAAATGGCTTTCTTTTCAACAAACAACACCGCGACAAATATTTTCATGTTCCTTATGATGAACGTAGCGTATTATGCTTCGGGTGTTGTTGGACTTGGAACAGTCATTGTATCAACGGTAATTTCGGGTAGCCGCGTATTTGACGGGATTACGGATCCGATAATTGGTTTGTGGATTGATAAGACGAACGGAAAGTTCGGGAAATTTCGACCGTTCATTTTAGGTGGTTATCTCTTAATGAGTACAACAACCGCGCTATTATTCTTTACTAATCACTTAGTGCCAGAAATGTTTAAATTACCGTACTTCATCGTGTTATATGTGTTGTACATTGTGGGGTACACGTTCCAAACGGCTGTCACAAAGTCAGGTCAATCCGTTATTACGACCGACCCAAGTCAGCGTCCACTGTTTTCAACGTTTGATATTAGTTTAACGTCTATTCTGTTTGCGGCCGTACCGATGTATTTATCGAATTATTTAGCGCCAAAGTACGGCAGCTTAAATTCAAGTGCTTTGTTCGCTGAATTTACGATAACGGCGATTATTGTAACCGGTATCTTAAGCGCCATGGCGATTGCTGGTATTTGGTCAAGTGACGTGAGTGAAAACTTCGGAACCGGTAAAGCAGTGAAGATCACGATCAAAGATATGGTCACAATTATTAAAGGCAATCGTCCGTTACAAATGTTAATCTTAGCTGCTTCAACGGAAAAATTAGGCATGCAAATTGCGATGAATTCCATCGTCATGGTGGTTCTGTTTGGTGTCATTATTGGGGACTTTAGTCTTTACGGCACGCTTGCTGGCGTGATGCTCATACCGAATATTTTAATAGCCGTCTACGGGACGCGTTACGCGAGTAAAGTCGGCACACGTAAAGGATTTATTGTCGTCACTCAACTCGCGATTCTCACCTTCCTTGGTATGTTCCTCATGCTATGGCTTGGTGATCCAACGACGATTCGCATAGGGAGTTGGAACTTCTTAACGGTTAGTTTCATTCTCTTTTATGTGGTGGGTAATGGTCTGAGAACGCTCTCTGGGGGTCTTGTCATTCCGATGATTCCTGATGTCACGGACTATGAAACCCATAAAACCGGTCGCTACGCACCTGGGGTCATGGGAACCATCTTCTCATTCGTTGACAAAATGGTGTCGTCTCTTGCGCAAACAGTGATTGGTTTAACACTCGCTTACGTTGGGTTTAGTGAAGTGTTCCCAGATGTGAACACAACATATACACCCGGCCTATTCTGGGCAGGGATGTTTCTATTCGTTGGCGTACTCGTTTTTGCTTGGATTGTGGCATTAACGGCGATGAAGTTTTATCCTCTCACAAAAGAGAAGATGGCAGACATTCAAGAAGATCTAAAAATGCGTCGCCGTAAAGAGCGGGCGGATGCGAAAACAGCATCAGAAGATGTCGCTATGTAATAAGTAGACATGTGATTAATAGATGTAGTAGAAATAACAGGTAAAACAAATAGAAAAGATGAAAATAAAGGAGTCGATTCGTTTGGGTAAATATGTTGATTTAACAAAAAAACCGTATCAATTAGATGATAGTCAAATCAAATGGGTAGAAGAAACGATTAAGGGTATGTCTGATCGTGAGAAAGTTGGACAGTTATTTACCAACCTGTTCTTCTTTGGTGAAGATAAATTCAGTGGGAATGACCTTACTAACAAAGAAATTTTAGAAAAGTATCATATTGGCGGCGCACGTTATATGGGGGCAGAGTCCGAAACGGTGCAAGACTTACTCAATGAACTTCAAAGTCATTCGAAAATCCCCTTACTCGTTGCGGCAAACTGTGATGCCGGTGGTAACGGGGCGTGTAAAGATGGGACTTATATCGCCTCAGGAGCACAAGCGGAAGCTGCGCTTGACACGTCCGTTGCTTATAATGCTGGATACGTCTCAGGACGAGAAGCAACTGCACTTGGTGTGAATGTTAACTTTGATCCATGTGTCGATATTTTAAAAAACTGGCGTAATACGATTGTGAATACCCGTGCCTACGGCACGAACGCAAGTGACGTGATTAAATATACGGATGCGTACTTAAAAGGCTTAACGCAGTCAGAGATTATCCAATGTATTAAACACTGGCCTGGTGACGGGACAGAAGAACGTGATCAACACCTTGTCTTAGGCGTTAATGAATTATCCGTTGATGAATGGGAAGATTCATTTGGCCGGGTTTATCGCCACCATATTAATGAGGGCGTTGAAATGATTATGGCCGGACATATTGCCTTACCGGCCTATCAAAAAGCACTTAACCCAGACTTAAAAGATGAAGATATTTTACCAGCCACACTCGCAGAAGAACTCACGCAAGAGTTATTGAAGGAAAAGTTAGACTTCAACGGGATGGTTATTACGGATGCGTCACATATGCTCGGTATGACAGCGGCTATGCGCCGTGAAGACTACGTACCACGTGCGATTCAAGCTGGTTGTGATATGTTTTTATTCTTCAATAACTTAGAAGAAGATTTTAACTTTATGTTACAAGGTTATCAAAAAGGTGTGATTACTGAAGACCGTATGACAGACGCCCTGCGCCGGATATTAGGCTTAAAAGCAAAACTCAACTTACATGTGAAACAACAAGAGGGCACATTGTTAAAAGGTAAAGAAGCGCTCGCGGTTGTCGGTTCAGAAGAACACCTCAAAATGCGTAAAGATGCAGCAGATAAAGGAATTACGCTCGTCAAAGATACGCAAGGGAACTTACCAATTAGTCCAGCAACTCATAAACGTGTTCGTCTCTATTTATTAGAAGGTGAAAAAGGCGGGCTCCAGTCAACCGGCACTAACGCTGGTGACGTTGTGAAAGTGGAATTAGAAAAACGTGGCTATGAAGTGACCATCAATGACGGTACCACACGTGTGAAAGGTGAAACGCTTAAATATCGCGAGGAAGTCGATTTGGCGCTCGTAATTGCGAACGTGATTGGCTACGGTGCGCAAAACAACTACCGCATCCAGTGGAAGACAGCGATGTCAAATGAAGTCCCTTGGTATGTCTATGAAGTACCAACCGTCTTTGCTTCGCTTAATTTTACGACCCACTTACATGATGCGACGATGGTGAAAACCTTCATTAATGCGTACCATGAAAATGAAGAGAATATCACACAACTGATTGATAAGTTAGAAGGGAAATCAACCTTTAAAGGTCAGCCTAACAATAATGTCTGGGCAAATAAATGGCAAGCGAAGCTATAACAGGCCAGTAAATAAAGAGGTAAGTGCTGGGGGATTTTTAAAATCTGCTAAATGCATAAAATCTTTAGTTTTTTAAGAAAAGAGTGAAGCAAACCTATTGAAAACGTTTTTCGTGTATGCTAGTATACAAGTATGATTAATAAACATAACGAAACTCAATAAATTCCAGTGAAGAGAGGTCAAACAAATGGTCTTAACAAAACATGAAACATTGAAACAAATGCATGATGCGTATCTTGTTGCTGTCGTTCGTGGCAAGTCCGCAGATGACGCCATCGCGATCGGTAAGAAAGTCTATGAAGGCGGGATTAAGTCACTTGAAATTACTTTTTCAACACCAGGTGCTGAACGTGCGATTGAAGCCTTAAGTGCTCTTGGTGTTGAAGATATGATCGTCGGTGCCGGAACGGTCCTTGATGGTGAGACAGCGCGGATTGCGATTTTACACGGTGCGAAGTATGTGGTAAGCCCACATTTCAATAAAGATATCGCGACGGTATGTAATCGCTACAGCATTCCTTATTTACCAGGTTGTGGTTCAATTACCGAAGTGATGAGTGCGCTAGAATCAGGTGTCGACGTTGTGAAGCTCTTCCCTGGATCATTGCTTGGACCTGGCTTCATTAAAGACGTGAAAGGGCCAATCCCACACGCAGAGATGATGCCATCAGGTGGTGTTTCGATTGATAACTTACACGAATGGGTCGGAAAAGGAGCTTATGCGGTTGGCATCGGGAGTGCGCTCACGAAAGATGTCTCAGGCGGAAACTATGACAGTGTGGCTGAAGTTGCTAGTCAATTTGTCGCGCGTTTAAATGAAGTAAGGTAACAAATTAAATACACTACAAGCAAGTAAGAATAGATCGAGCTAAGTAGAAAGGGTGAGACCGATGGCGTTTATCCATGACGACTTTATGTTAAAGAATGACACTGCAAAACGTTTATATCACGAGTTTGCGAAAGATTTACCGATTATCGATTATCACTGCCACTTACCTCCAGCGGAGATTGCAGAAGATAAACAATTTAAAAATATTACCGAACTTTGGCTAGCAGGTGACCACTATAAGTGGCGCGCCTTACGTGCCAGTGGCATCGATGAGTATTATATTACCGGTGCGGCAACGGATAAAGAAAAGTTTTTAAAATGGGCAGAGGTTGTACCGCAAACGCTCGGTAACCCGCTATACCACTGGACACATTTAGAACTTAAGAAATATTTTGGAATAGAAGACTTATTGGGGCCTGACACCGCCGAAGCGATTTGGGAACAAGCCAATGCCCTACTGAGTCAACCCGACTACAGTGCGCAGAACTTAATCAAACGCTCAAACGTTGTCCTCATTAACACGACGGATGATCCAACTGATGATCTTAGGTTTCATAAACAGCTACAAACAGAAGGGTTCGACGTCAAGGTGCTGCCAACCTTCCGTCCGGATAAAGGGGTAGAAATTAATAAACCTACCTTCCTTCCGTTTGTCTCACTCCTTGCTGAGGTGACAGGGAAAGAGATTAACAGTTACGATGCCTTCACCGAAGCGTTACTTGAACGGGTGGCATACTTCCATGAGGCAGGTGGTCGCTTAGCTGATCATGGTCTTGGTGAAGTACCATACGCCGAGTATACACCAGAAGAAGTCAGCGCCGTCTTTACTAAAGCGTTATCAGGTGAAGCAGTGACGTTAACTGAAGAAGAACAATTTAAAACAGCCGTCATCAATGTGCTCGCCAAAGACTACACGAAGCGGGGGTGGGTGATGCAAATCCACTTCGGTGCGATTCGCAACAACAACAAAAAGATGTTTGAACAACTCGGTCCAGATAGTGGCTTTGACTCAATCAATGACCAAGCAAACGTCGCCGCAAAATTAAACGGCTTACTTAACAGTTGTGAAGTGACGGGGCATTTACCAAAAACGATTCTCTATAACTTAAACCCAACGTATAACGATATTGTTGGGACGACGATGCAAAACTTCCAAACCGAAGCCGGTATTAAAGGAAAAATTCAATTCGGCTCAGGTTGGTGGTTCAACGACACAAAATACGGCATGGATCGACAATTGAAGTCACTGAGTGAAGCAGGACTGTTAATGCACTTTGTTGGGATGTTGACGGATTCACGAAGCTTTATCTCCTATAGTCGCCATGAGTACTTCCGCCGCATACTCTGTAACCTCGTTGGGGAATGGATAGAAGATGGAGAAGTACCAAATGACGATACACTTGTTCAACCATTGATTGAAAATATTTGTTATTACAATGCGAAGCGGTATTTTAATTTATAAATTGTAAAAAGACACACTTAACTTATAAAACAAAGGGGTAAATAATAATGGAAATGACATTTCGTTGGTACGGTAAAGAAGATCCAGTTACTTTAGAAAAGATTCGCCAAATTCCAGGGATGAAAGGGATTGTGACAGCAATCTACGACATTCCAGTTGGTGAAGTATGGCCGCTTGATAAAATCAAAGCGTTAAAATCAGAAATCGAAAAGCATGGCTTAGAATTATCCGTGATTGAAAGTGTACCGGTACATGAAGATATTAAAATCGGTTTACCGACACGTGATCAGTATATTGAAAACTATAAAACAACACTGAAGAACTTAGGTGAAGCAGGCATTCCCGTTGTTTGTTACAACTTCATGCCAGTCTTTGACTGGACCCGTTCATCACTTGATTATGAATTAGAGGATGGTTCAACCGCGCTCATTTTCGAAGAAGAGGTTGTTGAAAAGATGGATCCACTAACGGGTGAGTTATCACTGCCAGGTTGGGATTCAAGCTACGAAAAAGAAGAACTACAAACATTGTTTGATCACTATAAACAAGTCGATCATGAAAAACTTTGGGAAAACCTTGGTTACTTCATTAAAGAAATCATGCCCGTCGCAGAAGCCAGTGGCATAAAGATGGCGATTCATCCAGATGACCCACCATTTGATATCTTTGGGTTACCACGAATCATCACAAATAAAGAGAACTTAGAGCGTTTCATTAACCTGTATGATTCACCAAACAATGGTTTGACGATGTGTAGTGGATCACTCGGTGCGGTACCTGAAAATGACTTCCCAGAGATGTTACGTTACTTCGGTAAAAAGAACCGCGTGAACTTTGTCCATGCGCGTAATGTAAAATTATCAGGCACACGTTCATTCCAAGAATCGCCACACCTCTCTGAAACAGGTTCAATTGATATGTACGAAGTGATTCGTGCCATGAAAGACTTTGATTACACCGGCCCAATTCGTCCGGACCACGGTCGGATGATTTGGGGTGAAACAGGTAAACCAGGTTACGGCTTATATGACCGCGCGCTTGGTGCGACTTATCTAAATGGTTTATGGGAAGCTGAAAACAAGCGTCGACAGTACTAAATCATGTGTACACGCATGAACGTAAGGGATGCAAAACTAAGACACCCGAGTGAACAACCTAAAAACTAAAACATACCTATTTTGGCTGTTTTACGCATACCACTTTCCTTGAAAAAATTAGTATAAATGTAAAAGGCAATTATTTAGGTCTTAGGAAAGCATTGCTTACGGCCATGCTGTCTATAAATTGATTCATTCTTACTCACAAGTAAGATAAATGATTAGCAACAATGAACATGAACGAAACAGATAAAACAAAGATCACTAAGGGAGGAAATGAAGATGAAAGAACACAAATTTGATTTATCCGGTAAAGTCGCAGCAGTGACAGGCGGTGGCGGTGTCCTCGGTAGCTATTTCTGTAAAGCCTTAGCTGAAGCAGGCGCAAATGTTGTCGTTATGGATTTACAAGAAGAAGCAGCGAACAAGATTGCTGAAGAAATCGTTTCAGACGGTGGTAAAGCGATTGGTGTAGCAGCAAACGTCCTTGACGTTGAGTCACTTAAAGCGGCTAAAGCAAAAGTTGATGAGGTTTACGGCGGCGTTGATATTCTTCTAAACGGTGCCGGTGGGAACAACCCTAAAGGGACATCAGATGATGAGTTCTATGATGTTGAAAAAACGAAAGCCAATCCAGACCTTAAAACATTCTTTGATTTAGATCCAAAAGGCATTGGTTTTGTTATGGACCTAAACTACTTAGGAACATTATTACCATCACAAGTGTTCGGAAAAGACATGGCGGAGCGTAAAGGTGCGACGATTATTAACGTATCATCGATGAACGCGTTCACACCACTGACAAAAATTCCAGCCTACTCAGGTGGTAAAGCGGCAGTCAGTAACTTTACTGAATGGTTAGCGACTTATATGTCTAAAGCTGGTGTCCGTGTCAACGCAATCGCACCAGGCTTCTTAGTTACAAAACAAAACGAGAAATTACTTTTAAACGAAGACGGTTCATATACCGCGCGTTCACAAAAAATCATTAACGCGACACCAATGGAACGTTTCGGTGATCCTGAAGAATTAGTAGGTGCTGTTCTTTTCTTAGCAGATGCCAAATATTCAAGTTTCGTCTCAGGCGTTGTGTTACCAATTGATGGTGGCTTCCACGCATACTCAGGTGTGTAAGAGAAAAAAACAGTAAGTAAAAATAAATAACGACAGGGTTATCACTGGTGATAACCCTGTTTTAAAACAAAGGGGTAACCAACATGAACACAAATTTAGTTGATTTTCACAAAAAGCACAACGTACTCGTCTGCGTTGATTCTGACGGCTGTGCCATGGATACGATGGATGTCAAACACATCGAATGTTTCGGACCGAAAATTATTGAGGTGTTTGGCTTAGAGAAAATTGAAGATGCATTCCTCCGTTTGTGGAATGAATTAAATCTGTATTCAATGACACGCGGCATCAACCGCTTTAAAGGCTTAGTGTTATCTTTTGATGTCGCCTATGAACGCGGTATGGACGTCGCGCCGTTTAAAGCGTTAAAGAAATGGACCGAAGAAACACCAGAATTATCAAACCGTGCCTTGAAACAAGCCTATGAAGCATCTGGCGAAGAAGAATTGAAGTTAGGTTTACTGTGGAGCGAAAAAGTCAATGAAGCGATCGGTAACTTGTCTGATGTTGACAAACCGTTTGATGGTGTAAAAGAAGGATTAAAAGCGATCAGTCAAGAGGCCGATGTGGCGATTGTCTCAAGTGCTAACACAACGGCCGTCCTAGAAGAGTGGACCCGTCACGGTTTAGGTGAGTATGTCGATGTCCTCCTCGGTCAAGAAGCAGGCTCAAAAGCAAAGTGTATTCATGATTTACTGGGATTTAACTACCGTGAAAACCAAGTCGTGATGGTTGGAGATGCACCGGGAGATTTAGATGCAGCTAAGAAAAATGGGGTCCATTTCTATCCGATTATCGTCGGTCAAGAAGAAATGAGTTGGAACCGTCTTAAACAAGAAGCGTTCCCACGTTTACTCGCCGGTGCTTTTGACGCGAGTTATCAAGAGATGCTCATTGCTGAGTTCCACGCAGCCCTTGAATCAAACGACTAAGTCAAAACGATAAAGGTGACAAACATGTTTAAAAGAAAACAATCGAAACAACTAGACAATCCTTTACAAGGTCTAGAAGAAGAACTCTCGCGTGTTTATCAAGTTAATGCCCAGTATGATGGGGTTAATCATCGTGATCAGGATGCCTACCTATCTTTTGATCATCCAATCACGTCAGAGATTAATAACTTGTTGGAACTGAAAAACAGTCAATTACGGACGATGTTCACTGAAAATTTAGCGTTAATGAATCAAATCACGTCACTTGATTCGGTGCACCATTTGCTGGAGCTCATTGATACGCAGAAAAGAAGCAGTGCTGACATTCAAGCGTCGACAAGTGAAATGCGCGATGCGATTGAAGATGTCGCTAACTTAAGTCAGCAATCAGCTGAAAAAGCTCAGTCAACGACTGAGAAAGCGGCAAATGCTAAAGGTGAACTCGAACAAGCTGCCCAGGGCATTGACGGGGCCTATCAATCGGTGAGACAAGTTGAATCACGGCTGTCGGATGTGAAGCAAAAGGCCGAAGCGATTGAGAAAGTGACGGCCATTATTGATGGTGTTGCGGATCAAACGAATCTCTTAGCGCTCAACGCTTCGATTGAAGCAGCGCGTGCCGGTGAACACGGGAAAGGTTTTAGTGTCGTTGCGAGTGAGATTACAAAGTTAGCCGCACACACGAAAGCTTCACTTGACCAAATTGATGACATCATTCAAGAACTTTCAAGTGAAATTACAGCATCTAGCGAAGCGATGACCGAAGCGGTTAGTACGTTTGAAACGAATAAAGTAAGGTTAACCGAATCAAATATGACGATTGATTTGATTGTGAATGATATGGATGGTCTTAATGATTACGTTGAAAACATGTCGGCCAGTATCGAACAACAAGCGGCGACGACACAAGAGATTTCAGCGAAAATCGACCATGTGGCGCATGAATCAAATCAACTCTATACACTCTCAAGAGAAACAGGACAAGGTATCTATCATATTAGTGAGAAAAATTATGCGATTAAACAAAGAGCTTTACCTTACTACAAAGCGCTTGACCGAGATAGCTTAAGAGAAGTGGCCCGTACCGATCATTTACGTCTGTATTGGCAAGTGAGAAATGCGATTCATGGGTTTGTGGAACTCTCGGTTGAAGATGTATCGACGGGTAAAGTATGTAATTTAGGGCGACACCTTGAAAAATTAGCCCAAACAGATCCAAATCATCAAGAAGTAACATTAATTAAAGGCGATCATGACCAACTTCATGAACTGGCGGAAGACATTATTCTAAAATGGAATCAAACGAAAAGTTATGAGCAAGTGACGCCGTTACTGGCTGAATTAGAAGCCGTTGTTGAACGATTTAATGAAAAAATGAATGACATTTTGAGATAATGAAAGAGCGGTATTGTTAAGAATTTTAAAAAAAGAAAGGATGGTTGCTATGGCTAAACGAATCAACCTTAATGAAGCGTGGACCTTTGAAAAAGGGATCAATGACAAACAAACGTTTCATCCGATAACAGTTGGCTTACCGCATACGTGGAATGCGATCGATGGGGCAAATGGGTTTGATTTTTACCGGGCAAAAAGTCGCTATCAAAAGACATTCATGTTAGCTGAACAAGATCAAGGTCGCCGCATTTATATTGAATGCGAAGGGGCAAATAGTGTTACCGAAGTGTTTGTTAATGGGATGAATGTTGGCAAACATGAAGGGGGATATTCAACATTCCGCTTTGATGTGACCGATGTTGTGAGCTTTACTGAAGAGAATACACTTATTTTTGAAGTCGATAACCGTCACCGGGAAGAGATTTACCCACTCATGGCTGATTTCACATTTTATGGAGGGGTTTACCGTGATGTCAACCTGGTGGTAGCGGATGCGTTACACTTTGATTTACTCGATCATGGATCAAGTGGTGTCTATCTATTTCAGGAAGATGTCACAGATGAATCGGCGACTGTTCGAATTGATATGCGCCTAGTGAATGAATCAGAGGAGACAAGTGAAGCGAGGTTATGGATCGACGTGACTGATCAAGCTGGGCAGTCTGTGTACCGTCGCGGTAAAGAAGTGACGTTAACTTCAGGCGTCACCACTGAGACGATCAAGCTCACCATCGACGATCCCATGCTTTGGCATGGAGTGAAAGACCCTCATCTTTATTCAATCAGTGTGAGAGTTGAGACGTTTAATGACACGGTTGATGAAGTCGTGTTACCACTTGGCTTAAGATATTATCACGTTGACCCAGAGAAGGGCTTCTTCTTAAACGGCGAACCTTATCCACTGCGCGGCGTATCGCGTCACCAAGACCGAAAGGATATGGGCTGGGCGATTACTGAGGCAGAACACGACGAAGATATGGCCCTCATTCGTGAAGTCGGGGCGAATACGATTCGCTTAGCACACTATCAGCATGATCAATATTTCTATGATTTATGTGATCAATACGGGATTATTACTTGGGCCGAAACACCGTTCATATCACGGATGTCAAAAACAGATGTGACCGGAAAAAATGCGAAATCACAAATGGTTGAACTGATTCGTCAAAATCTACATCATCCGTCGATCTGTTTCTGGGGAATTCAAAATGAAATTCAAATTGGTGGTGATAAACAAGCGGTCAGAGATTTGGTTCATGATCTAAACGTTTTAACGAAACAAGAAGACCCAACCCGTTTGACCACAATGGCGAATGTTATGTTTGTCGAAAATGATGATGCGTACAACCAGGAAACCGACCTGATTGGCTACAATAAGTATTACGGCTGGTATGTCGGTGAGGCAGAAGAATTCGCACCGTTCTTAGATCAATTCCACGAAGAGAACCCTGATGTGCCAATTGGTATCAGTGAATACGGGGCTGAGGGTATTATTCGTTGCCATAACCTTGATCCAAAAGTAAAAGATTACACTGAAGATTACCATGCGCTTTATCATGAGAAGGTGTATAAAATCTTCCATGAACGACCGTTTCTTTGGTCAACCTTTGTCTGGAATATGTTTGACTTTGGCGCCAACATTCGTGATGAAGGTGGCGTAAAGGGACGCAACAACAAAGGGCTGATCACGTATGATCGTAAAATCAAAAAAGATGCCTTTTATCTCTATCAAGCTTACTGGCGAGAAGACGCTGTCGTGCATTTAACGGGTAAACGCTACGTGAACCGTGAAGGGGAAGTGACACAGTTTAAAGTGTACACAAATGAAGACAGCATCACCCTTTATGTCAATGGCGAAAAACATGCGACCCAACAGCAAGAAGATAAAACGGTCGTCTTTTCTGATGTCGCCTTACGTGATGGGGAAAATAAAGTGATGGTCGTTTCGAATAGAGGCAAAACCGATACCGGCTATTTTGATAAAGTAGCCACGTTTGACCCGCGCTATAAGGCACCGGTCAAAGATGAGGGTGGCCTTGTCGCTAACTGGTTTGATATGCCAGATGATCAAATAGATGAGAGACCACTAGAAGACGTCATGATTACAGATGACGTTTTCTCCACGCGTGACACATTTGAAGCGTTGGTGGAAAACGAACGGACACGTGAGATTCTCTTTAAGCAATTAGGAGACGTGACGAAAGCGCCGATGTATGAAATGATGTCGACGATGAAAGTCGACACACTCGCGAGTATGGATTCAGACACGCTTAGTCCGCGTGTATTAAATAAGTTGAATCAAGCCTTAACGAAAGTTAAGAAATAAGTAAGTAACACTTTAATAAGCTTCAAGCACTTAGGGATATGTTATGGCTGACGTTTTCCCGCCTATTTACCATCTTACCTATGTAAGGTGGTCTTTTTTTAATCAGCTCGCAGTAAAAGTAATCTCTGGTTAAGGAGTATTTCAACGTTTACCTCGAGTTTTCAGAAAAAACACATAAATCAACTAGCCATAAGCGTGAGTAGCCGGTAAAATAGAAAGTAATATTTAGCGAAACATGTCAAATAAAAGAGGAGGCAAGACTTACAGACGGTTGTATAAAGGGGGAAAACAATGGAACGGAAGTATTTAGAATTACTCGCAGAAAAGTATGACACCGAAGAAAAAGTCGCGACTGAAATTATCAATTTAGAAGCGATTTTAAACTTACCTAAAGGGACCGAGCACTTTGTCAGTGATTTACACGGGGAATTTCAAGCGTTTAGTCACGTATTAAGAAACGGGTCAGGTAAGGTGAAGGATAAGATTGAGGAGTTATTTAAAGACCAGTTACCGAAAGAAGCGATGAATGATTTAGCGGCATTTGTCTACTATCCGGAACAAAAGCTAAAGATGATGAAACAACAATTTGATGACCAACACGAATTGTATCAATGGTATGAAGATGTGATTAAGAAGTTAATTAGTCTTACCTCTTATACATCAAGTAAATATACACGGTCGAAACTGAGAAAAGCTTTACCGAAAGCCTTTATCTATATTATCGAAGAACTGTTGTATAAGGTTGATTTACTAGAGAATAAAAAGGAGTATTACCGGAAGATTATCCAACAGATTATTTCACTTAATCAAGCCGATAAATTGATTGTTGGTTTATGTTACACCATTCAACAGCTTGTCGTTGATCATCTCCACGTTGTTGGGGACATTTATGACCGAGGACCAAAACCTGATAAGATTATGGAAACCTTAATTGAGCACCATTCGGTTGATGTTCAGTGGGGCAACCATGATGTGTTATGGCTAGGTGCCTATAGTGGGTCTAAGGTGAATCTCGCCAACATTATTCGTATTTGTGCGAGATATAATAATTTAGATATTATTGAAGACCGGTACGGGATTAACTTACGTCCCTTACAGATGTTGGCGAATCATTATTATGACGATCATCCAGCCTTTCGGCCGAAACTGCAGCCGGGGGAAGAACTGACAGAGGATGAGATTTTAGACATTACGAAGATGCACCAAGCAATTACGATGATTCAGTTCAAGTTAGAGTTGCCCATCATTAAACGCCGGCCATCCTTTCATCTTGAACACCGCCAGGTGCTAGAGTTTATTGATTATGAGAGGGAAACCATCGAGTTAGACGGGCAGATTTACTCACTTAAAAATCCATGCTTCCAGACAGTGGACCCGGAAGACCCGAGTGCGTTATTAGAGGAAGAAGAGCGGGTCATTAATCAACTCCTTTTTAATGTGCAACATTCAGAAAAGCTTACCCGTCATATGGACTTCTTAATGAAAAAAGGCAACTTCTATTTACGTTATAATGGAAACTTATTGATTCACGGTTGTATTCCGCTTAATGATGATGGCACGTTTGCTTCATTTGAGATTGAAGGAAAGACGTATAGTGGCAAAGCATTGCTTGACCAATTTGAATCGTTCCTGCGTGTCAGTTATCAGAATAAGCGCATCACCGATGACCTTGCCACTGATATGGTTTGGTATATGTGGACGGGTGAACATTCATCGCTCTTTGGTAAAAAGGAAATGACGACGTTTGAGCGTTACTTTATCGAAGATAAAGCCACCCATAAAGAGCGCAAAAATGCCTATTACTACTTAAGAGAAGATGAACAAGTGGTGAGGAATATCTTAGAAGCCTTTGGGCTTGACCCAGAGACGGGGCACATCATTAATGGCCATACCCCGGTGAAAGAAATTGAAGGAGAGAACCCGATTAAAGCGAATGGGAAAATGATTGTGATTGACGGTGGCTTTTCTAAGGCTTACCAAAAGACGACGGGGATTGCCGGTTATACCCTTGTCTATAATTCATACGGCATTGAACTCGTTGCCCATCATTACTTCCATTCAAAACAAGACGTCATTAAAAATGGCACCGATGTGTTATCAAAAAAGCGTCTTGTCGACAAAGAATTGCGCCGGAAAAAGGTGCGCGAGACCAACATTGGAGAGAAATTGATCCAAGAGATTGAGTACTTAAAGAAGCTTTTAGATGGTAAATATGTCAGGTGATTTGTGTTCCGCATAATGGCTAAGAGTTAATAGAATCCGAATAGATGAAAAAGATGATAAAAACAGAAAAAGGCACACCATAAGTTTATGTGGTGTGTCTTTTTCTATGCCGTGACACCTATGCCTGTTTATGCCTGTTTGAAAATTGTCACTTGAACTTGCCGATGTCTGCCGATTTAATTGATAACAGTGACTTGTTGACTTTCATACATCGCAAGGACGTCGTTTTTCTTGCTATTGGTAATCATATACGTTAACACATTCGCCGGGGCGATTATATGACTCGCAAACGTATTGAGTTTATCCGATGTCACCATACTTAAGACATCATTTGACACTTCAATCATTTTTCGTTTAACCGAAGCCTCTCCGATACTTGGAACGCTAATGCCAATGCTACAATCGATTTTGTGTACCCCCATAATATACATATCCGCGCGGATGGTGTTTAAAGCTTCAATTGTTTCTACGCCTAGGTTAACCATGGATTCTTTAAACATCGTACCGCCTAACATAATGACTTCAACATCATCATGACTGCCTAAGGCCATGGCGATGGGTGGGCTATTGGTGATGACAGTCGCTTTTAAATTGAGTGGCAGTTGATTAACAAACGCTAAATTACTTGTTCCGCTATCGATGACTAACACCATATCATCTTTAATGAATTCTACCGCTTTTTTAGCAAGTTCAATTTTTATATCTTTATTGACGTCTTGACGTTTGGTGAAGTCTTGTACTGGTGGACCAAGCCGCAATGCGCCACTATGCACCCGTTTAATAAGTCCGAGACTATCGAGTTCTTTTAAGTCTCTGCGGATCGTATCTTCTGAGACGTCGAGCCTTTGGCTTAAGTCGCTAGCAATGACGCGTTCTTCGTTATCGAGTATTTCTAAAATGAAGTCCTGACGTTCTTGTTTTAACATGATTTTCACCTTCTATATAGTTGTTAAGACCATTCTAACATATACAGGAAACAAGATAAACAATTAAAAAAACGCAAATATTTGCATGTTTTTTCTGTTTAATACTTTACACACGCAAAAACATGCGCTATAATCTAAGTAAATACAGCAAAGGGAGGCAATTAAATGCAAAAACATGCAATTACAATCGCGCCATCCATTATGTGTGCGGATTTAGCGAACTTAGAAGCAGGTATTCGTGAGATTGAAGCAGCAGGACTCGATACATTACACATTGATGTGATTGATGGAAGTTTTAGTCCGAGTATGCCACTGGGTATCGATACGATTAAGCGCTTACGTGAATTAACTGATTTAGCCTTTGATGTGCACATTATGGCTAATGATAATGAATTCTTTATTCAAGAAATGATTAACATTGGTGTTGAACAGATAACGTTCCATTTAGAAACAAGTATTCATATTGATCGTTACATTAACTTAATGAAAAAAAATAATGTAAAAGTCGGGGTGGCTTTAAACCCAGCGACGCCGCTATCGGTACTCGAGTATGTGTTGCCACAAGTGGACACCGTACTACTCATGTTGATTAACCCAGGATTTGCGACAGATAAAAATGAAAAACAAGTCCGTTATGCGAATAAAAAAGTAACAGACTTACGCGAGATGATTGATCGGTTAGGTTTAGATACACGGATCGAAGTGGATGGGCGCGTGTCACTTGAGACGATTACTGATTTAGTCGCCGCAGGCGCAGATTTTCTCGTAGCTGGTAGCACAAGCTTATTTGTGAAGGGCTATACGTTAGCTGAAAATAAAGCAACAATGGAAGAAAAAATAGCGGCAGGATTAAAACAACGGGAGGAATCGTAAATGAAGTATCAAGAAGCGCAAGCGGTCATTACGAAAGAATTGGCTGAAGCTTTATCAGGTATTGAAGCAGATAATGTGGACCAACTCATTAAAGAAATTAAACAAGCGGACAAAGTGTTTTTTGTTGGTGTTGGACGGGTACTACTTGCTTTAGAAGGGATTGCGAAGCGTTTGGCCCATTTAGGGATCAACACCTTTGTGGTTGGACAAATTACTGAACCTGCGATTACGGATAAAGATTTACTGATTGTTGGTTCTGGTAGCGGGGAATCAGCTTTTCCGCTGATCATTGCGAAAAAGGCCAAATCATTTAACGCAAGAGTGGCGCATATCGGTGCGAATCCAGACTGTTCAATGAAAGCGTATTCAGACGTC
The DNA here is from genome assembly GCF_900116255.1 of Halolactibacillus miurensis. Classification (GTDB taxonomy): domain Bacteria; phylum Bacillota; class Bacilli; order Bacillales; family Amphibacillaceae; genus Halolactibacillus; species Halolactibacillus miurensis. Next base: position 45,942 of record NZ_FPAI01000003.1, on the reverse strand, counting down.
TTTGTTCGCATTCCAGTTAGTACAAAATTCGCCTTACCAAATGAAATTACGTCGGTTCAACCGATGACGAGTTTATTTGAACAAAGTTTACTACTCTTAGGTGATACGATTGCGCTCATGATAGTACAACAAGACGGTATGGATTTACACAATCTATGGCAATATCATGCGAACTTAGAGTAACAGCTAAGTTCAAAAGGGGACGAGATATAAAGGGGGATAAAAATGAAAGCGCTACATTTTGGGGCTGGTAATATTGGGAGAGGGTTTATTGGTTATTTACTGAATCAATCAGGTTATGATGTTTGTTTCGTTGATGTCAACCAAGCCATGATTGATCAATTAAATCAAACAGGCACGTATAAAATTGAGCTACTGGATGATCATCAGACAACTTTGACCGTGTCCGGTGTTACAGCGCTGAATAGCGGTCAAGATAAAGAGGAGGTAATAAGGGCAATAAAAGAAGCGAATATCATTACGACGTCTGTCGGCGTGGATAATCTTAAATACATTGTCCCTATTTTAAGTGAAGGTCTCATAGAACGTGTGAAAGAAAATGATCAACCGCTTGATGTATTAGCAAATGAAAATGCGGTTAATGCCTCGTCAACGTTAAAGACGCTTCTGTCTCGTCATGTCGGCGATCAAGCGATGGAGGAGTTACAGGGACAAGTTAGTTTTGTGAATACTGCGATTGATCGCTTAGCTTTATCAAAAGAAGCAGACGAGGGAATGATCGCGTTAGTTGAACCTTTTTATGAGTGGGTGATTCATCGAGGTGAGATGATTAATCATACGTTACCCGCACTCACAGGGGCGACTTATGTCGATGACTTAACACCGTATATTGAAAGAAAGTTATACTTAGTCAATATGGCACATGCCGCAACCGCTTATGTTGGTTACCTTAATGGTGCATCAACGATTCAACAAGCTTTACAGATTCCTGATATTTTATCTTTTATTAGAGGGTTGATGCGCGAAGCGGCTGCATATTTTGTCGAAGTGCACGGTGTCGAAAAAGAAACGCAAATGACTTACATTGATAAAGTATTGGCGCGATTTATGAACAACAACATTTCTGATGAGGTAACGCGGGTTGGTCGCAGTCCGATTCGAAAAGTCGGACCAGACGAGCGCCTAGTGAAACCATTGACCGCTCTTTCAGACTTGGACAAACCGGTTAATCATTTCATTAAAGTCGTCGCAGCAGCCTATCTATTTGATTATTCAGGTGATGATGAAGCTAAGGCACTTCAAAAATACATGGGTGAACACGGTGTAAAAAAAGCGATTGAACAGTATTCAATGATTCACAATGAAGATATTGTCTCACGAATTCTCCTCGCTTATAATGAATGGAAGCCCATACAGAAATGATGTTAAAACAGAGAGACTATTTTTCAGGAGGGATTTATCAATGTTGAAAGATTATTTACAAGGACGTATCCAACACAAACCGGAGGTTGAAGCGTGGGAAGCATCGATCAAGTTAGCTGCTAAGCCACTATTAGATGATGGCTCAATTGACGACAGCTATGTCAGTGATATGATCAGTAACGTCCATGAATTTGGTTCGTATATTGTGATCGTGCCAAACTTTGCGATGCCACATGCACAAAATAAAGGTGGCGTGAAACAAGACGGTATGAGTTTACTCAAACTCGATCAGCCCGTCATGTATCCAGAAGATAAACCAGTCAGTCTTGTCTTAGTCTTAGGAGCAACAAGTAGCTCAGGACATTTAGATTTAATCTCAGATTTAGCCGGTGTTCTAGGTGATGATGATTTGCGCACTGCACTAGAAGAAGCAGGTAGTGTAGAAGAAATCGAAGCAATTATCGCAAATGTTGAAGAAGAGTAAGTCGGTTAAGTAAAGCACAACGTAAGACTTACATTAAACGTCGTTTTAACTTCATTTTTGAAAGGGTGGAATTATTATGTCAAATCAATCAATGTCAACTCAAAAGCCATCAATAAGAGCAAAAATTCAAGCGATGGGTGGCTTTTTAACGAACATGGTACTACCGAACATTGGGGCGTTTATCGCCTGGGGGATTTTAACCGCTCTCGTGATTGAAACTGGTTGGTGGCCAAATGCGCACTTAGCGGAAATGGTTGGTCCAACGATTACGTACTTACTACCATTGTTACTTGCTTATACAGGTGGACGCATGGTCGGTGGACAGCGTGGGGCTGTGATGGGATCAATCGGGGCGATTGGTTTAATTATCGGTTCAGATATCCCGATGTTTTTAGGGGCAATGATTATCGGACCACTTGGTGGTTGGATTATCAAAAGCTTCGATAAATTAATTGAAGATAAGATCCGTGCAGGATTTGAGATGGTTGTTAATAACTTCTCAATTGGTATTTTAGGTTTCTTCTTACTCTTACTATCTTATCTCTTTATCGGCCCAGTGATTTCAGCAGCCAACGAAGCTGTGACTGTGGCGATTGAGGCACTTGTCGCAACAGGATTCTTACCGCTCTTATCTTTGATTAATGAACCAGCTAAGGTACTTTTCTTAAATAACGTGATTGACCAAGGAATTTATTACCCACTTGGTTTACAAGAAACCTTAGAAGTAGGAAAATCCATCTACTTCACAGTCGCATCTAACCCTGGACCAGGTTTAGGCTTACTCCTTGCTTACACGTTCTTTGGTAATAAAACCGCAAGACGGACCGCACCAGGGGCGATTATTATTCACTTCTTCGGTGGGATTCACGAACTATACTTCCCTTACGTGTTGATGAAACCGCTTACGATTATTGGTATGATCGCCGGTGCTATGTCAGGGATTGCGACATTCCAACTCTTTGATGCGGGTCTAGTGGCTGGTCCAAGTCCAGGTTCCATCTTTGCTTATCTTGCCTTAACACCACGTGGCAACTTTATCGGTATTATCCTAGGTGTTCTTGTCGCAACTGTTGTATCCTTTATCGTCACGTCCATCATCTTAAAACTTGATAAAAACAAAGATGACGACAGTGACGCGCTAACGACATCAATGGAAAAGTCACAAACAATGAAGTCTGAAGGTAAAAACCTTTATCAAGCATCAACAGATGCTCAGACAGTAAACACTCAAGGTGTGTCTAAGATTTCCTTTGTCTGTGATGCTGGTGCCGGAAGTAGTGCACTAGGTGCGACAACGTTCAGAAAGAAATTAAAGGGTGCCGGCCTTGAGGGAATCGAAGTGAAACATTACCGCATCGAAGATGCACCAAAAGATTCAGATATCATTGTTGTTCACCAAAACTTATTAGATCGTGCGAGACTGTCATTTAAAGACCATGACATTATCACTATTGAGAATTATATTGGTGATCCAAAGTTAGAAGATTTACTCAACCGACTTAAAGGTTAACCGAGCACAGTTATCTCTTTCACTCACAAGTAAAAAGACCTTAATGCCTTTGATATGGCTTAAGGTCTTTTTCTTAGTCTTGGTCACTCAGTCTTGTTCCACCAACGGCATACTCTGACTTTTTCATGTCTTCTAAAAAGACAACGACTTTCTCACGACTTGCGCCAGTTGTTTCAACAACCGCATCGGTTACTTTTTCAACGAGCGCTTTCTTTTGTTCATCAGTCCGTCCTTCTAACATTTTAACAGTTACATAGGGCATGGTTTCACCTCATTTCGTCATCGTTTATCATTTTCTAGCGTTATGATTCATTTTACCGTACGTCGTGTGATTATACAAAAAGTATCTCCACAAAACATCGTGGTAAATGGGAAAAACTCAGTCTAAATATAGGGATAATACGTGACGATATAGGCGAATCTTGATATAACATATACATGGCTATTTTTTTAGAAGAGGTGATAGAGTGGTGTCAAGTATAAACCATTATGCAGAGTTAGAGCTATTAAAAAAACTTGCAGAAGCAGAAGCGGATGTTTCGGATAACAAGGTTGGTCCAATTGAGGATACTATTGATGCTCTGAGAAAGGAATTGTTGAGTAGAGATTATAGTGATGTGTGAAGTTATTAGAACAGAAAAGTTCGAATAACAGCTTAGAGATAGTATTTTTTATTCTGAATTGTTTTAATAGTAATTAAAAGTGCTGGATCACCTCAATAAAATTTAAAATAAGCGTATCGAGATATAGTATGATTATCTCTCCCTCAGTCACTTAACTGAGGGTTTTTGGGTATTGTAATATTGATAGTATCAACCTTGCTCATTTATTTAAAATATAGTCATCCTCATATCATAAATTGTGGTAATATGGATACAGATAATGGAAGGTTAGATTTATTATTTGAGGAGGCTGTAAATGTGATGAAATACTTCAAGAACAATGAAGAAGGTATTGCCTTAGTTTTCACTTTGCTGACGTTTTTAGTGTTAGCTATGTTAGGAACCGCCCTCATGACCATAGGCGTAGCCAATGTGAAATTAACCAAAGCGACAGCGCAGCATGAAAGTACGTTTTACATTGCTGAAGGTGGTATCAATCAATCGATTGCCATCTTAGAGAAACAGGCAAAAGAGCTAGGTGCAATGAATTTATCGCACGATGACTTTTTTAATCAACTAGAAGCATTTATAGATGAGAATATACAAGGAGAACTGGACATATTTGAAGAAAATGCTGGTGAGGAACCTATTGCGGTCATTGATGTAACCAAAGAAACGGCAGTAAATCAAACAGTAGGAAACTACAGTCAGCGTTCGGTCCGCTATACATTAGAATCTACCGGGCAGCAAGGGTCTGCTGATCGAACGGTATCTTCTAGCTTTGATTTGGCTCATCGTATAAAAGTAGCAACAAGTGGTAACCGCGGAGTGATGGACTATTTACTTTATAGTGAATCAAATCATACTGTTGATTTAACAGGTGGAGGTTACTACGAAGGGGATTTATATGCCAAGGATGTCAATATTCGAGCCTCTAATACAGATTTTCGAGGATCGATTATTTCTGAAAAAGGAATAGCAATCAGTAGTAGTTCTAAAATTGCAGGAGATTTAATTGCTTTAGGAGGCAATGTGAATTTATCTGCTAGTAACAATGCAGTGGATGGAGATATTCATGCAAGTGGGGATGTTCAGCTCAGCTCTGGCACAGAGGCTAGTAATATATTTTCAAAAGGATTAGTCGATTTATCGGGAGGTAACGAAGTAAAAGGAGATATTCATTCAATAGGGAATGTTAAACTCGGTTATGGTACGAATACTCAGCATGTTTTCTCAGGAGGATCGTTAATTTGGAGTGGTAATAATAGCATTCTTGGTGAAATCCATGCCCAAGAGAACGTAGGGGAAAGTGATAGTGAGCCGAGTGATATTACTGTAAATGGTCATGTGTTTTCAGGTCAAAATGTATATACAGTTGCGTATAATCGATATATTTTTAGACAAGATGTACATGCTGGTAACGATATAAGATTGGGTACAGATAATAAAATTGAAGGAAATGCCTACGCTGGGCAACAAATTATTGGTGATGGTATTATTTTGGGGAGTCGTTATGTTGAAAGTGAAGTCGAAGAACCAATATTCCCAACGCTACCTGATTATAAAGGTTATACGCCAATGGAGAATAAGATAGCTTTATCTGAATTTGAATATGGATCAAAAAAAGAGAATATCAATCAAACCGTCACTTTAGAACCAGGGGCTTATGGAGAGGTAAAAATCAATGGGAGTGGAGAAGTGATACTTAAAAGTGGTGATTACTATTTTGAAAGTTTATCATCTGTTCCACATACTGGTGTGAAATTTGATATAACAAATGGACCAATCAATGTGTATGTTGCCGAGAATGTTGATATAAAAACCGATCTAGAGTTTCATGTGAAGAAAGGCAATCGAGATGTCATGATTGACAGAAACTTTATTAGTCATCATTTAGACGAAGTGAAAAGTTATGCAGGCGACATTTATTTTGAAACACATGGCAACTTTACTCTTCCGGAAAGTTCGAATTTCATAGGCTCGATTATTGTGAATAATGATTTTACTGTTGGAAATTCTTCAACATTAGTAGGGACTTTTGCGGTGAAAGAGGGAAAAATAAATATTAGAGATTATGGTCCACAACTGTATTATGCCCCACCAAAGCGGTCGGCAGGTACAGATTATGTCACTGGTGGTAGTGATGCAAGCGGTGAAATGCTACCGGTAGAGATGATTAATACGGTTCCGGTAAGTGAACAATAAAATTCTCTGAAAAAACACTTGCTTTTTCCGAAAAAAACTCTAAAATTATCTTGTTTCCCTGTATTTATGATACCCTAAAAGTGAACGACTAAATAGAAGTAAGAATACAACAAGAAACAATAAATAATAGAAAAGCAAAGATGCTTTTAATGACAAAAGGAGTCGATACACATGAGTTTATGGTTTACAGAAAAACAAACCGATGCATTTGGTATTACAATGAAAGTAAAACAAACATTAGAAACAAAACAAACCGATTTTCAAAAGTTAGATATGGTCGAAACAGAAGAGTGGGGCAACATGTTGCTGCTTGACGGGATGGTCATGACCTCAGAACGTGATGAGTTTGTCTATCATGAAATGATCAGCCATGTGCCGCTTTTCACTCACCCAAATCCAAAACATGTCTTAGTTGTTGGTGGCGGTGACGGTGGTGTTATTCGTGAAGTATTGAAACACCCATCAGTAGAAAAAGCAGTACTTGCTGAAATTGATGGCGATGTGATTGAATCCTCAAAGAAATTTCTTCCGTCAATTGCGGGTATGTTAGACGATCCGCGCGTGGAAGTTAAAGTAGGCGACGGCTTTATGCATATCGCAGAGAGTGAGAATATGTATGACGTCATCTTAGTTGATTCAACCGAACCTGTCGGTCCAGCAGTTAATTTATTTACGAAAGGCTTTTATGCCGGTATTAGTAAAGCATTAAAAGAAGACGGTATTTTTGTCGCGCAGTCGGATAACCCATGGTTTAAAGCGGATCTGATTCAATCTGTTCATCGTGACGTAAAAGAAATCTTCCCTATCACGAAACTCTATACCGCTAATATCCCAACGTATCCAAGTGGACTATGGGCGTTCACTTTAGGTAGTAAAAAATATAATCCATTAGAAAGCCAGCGTACAGCTGAGATTGACACAAAGTATTATACGAAAGATCTTCACGGGGCAAGCTTTGTTCTACCAAAGTTCGTTGAAGATTTAACGAAATAATAGAGGTGAACCCGATGCGATTTGATGAAGCGTATTCTGGTAAAGTGTTTATTGCCAGTCAAAACGATTATGATAATGCGGATGTTGTCTTATACGGCATGCCAATGGATTGGACGGTGAGTTTTAGACCAGGGTCGCGTTTTGGTCCAAACCGTATTCGTGAAGTCTCGATTGGCTTAGAAGAGTACAGTCCTTACTTAGACCGAGAACTAACAGAGATCAATGTCTTTGATGCCGGGGACATCCCGTTACCATTCGGTAACCCTGAAAAAAGCGTGAAGATGATTAAGGAGTATGTGTCCACCTTAATGGATGCCGGCAAAATGCCGTTTGGTCTTGGTGGTGAACATTTAGTGACCCTGCCAGTCGTTGAAGCTATTTATGAAAAGACCAAAGATTTAACCTTGATTCATATTGATGCGCATACGGATCTACGCGATCACTATGAAGGTGAAGCGTATTCGCACTCCACGCCAGTGAAAAAGATATGTGAACTCATCGGTCCAGAAAACGTCTATTCCTTTGGTATCCGTTCAGGCATGAAAGAAGAATTTCTTTATGCTGAAACGAGTGGGATGCATCTCTATAAGTATCACGTATTAGAACCATTAAAAAACGTCTTACCAACATTACAAGGGAAAAATGTTTACGTGACGATTGATATTGACGTACTTGACCCAGCCAGTGCCCCAGGTACAGGAACACAAGAAGTCGGTGGGATTACGTCTAACGAATTACTCGCAGCGATTCATGCGATTGCGGGGAGCGAGGTCAATATCGTTGGTTGTGATTTAGTTGAAGTCTCACCTCCTTATGACAATAGCGACCAAACCGCGATTGCGGCGAGTAAGTTTGTGAGAGAAATGTTACTTGGGTTTACAAAGTGAGTGTATGCAAATATGAACAAAACGTGAGAGTTTTGCGCGAAAAACACATTATAAAAAGTATCACTACCATTATTATTTGAAAAAAATAATGGCGGTGATACTTTTTTTTTGCTTACTTTTAAATCAATCGGGTATGAGTACAGTAGGAAGTCAATTTAAAAATAATATAACGGTCGTTAGGCTAATGAAAAAGGTATCGGTTAGATGTTTTAGTTTTCCTTTGTTCATGGGTCTTTTTTTAAGGGCTTTTTCATGCATGACAAGGCATGGAAAAGCAAAAAGAAGCAACTTCAGCCCAATAGAATGCTTAAAGTGTCAAGGTGATTGGGCTCAATAACCATCGAAGTTGAAGCGCTTACATGATATGATGAAATCAAGGAGGAAGGATATGATTGATAACCATTTACTCATTCTATTTGGAAAGTTAATTGAGATGCCAAAGTTCACATTAACCGGCCTATCTCATGTCATTGAAATCGAAAGGAGTGAAGTTGAAAGACAAATACATCAACTGAATAACTATTTGCGCCATCATAACTTCCCGCTGATTGAACTTGTGGGAGATACGTACATTGTACCGACTCGTCTACAAGAAGAAACAAAATTTGTGAGCCAACTATATAAGAACTTACAAATTGTTTTTACTGAAGAAGAACGCCAACAAGTGATTTACTTAATTGCTTTTATGAGAAAGACGGAATTATCTAATTTTCATTATCAAGAATTATTGCAAGTGAGTAAAAATACCGTGTTAACGGACATTAAGAAAGTACGGGAATACTGTCACGTGTTTGATTTAAGTTTTTCTTATACCCGTAAAGATGGCTATCACATCGAAGGAACAGAGTTAAACACGCGAAAGATGGCCTTTGATCTTATCTCAAAGATGCTTGGTCAAACAAATGGTACATGGATACTGGAGTATGTCGCTAGCTATTGGGATGAAACGCTCGATATGAAAGCTGTCGTTCAATTAATGAAAACAGAAGCGAAACAAAAGCATATCTCGATTGTGGAAAGTCGGATAAATGAAATTGCCTATTTAATTGAATTGATCCGTATCAGACATAAACCAATTAAAGTTAACTTAAAACCATATAAGGCACTTATATCAAAAGAGATGCTCGTCTACCAGTACTCTTACGACGTCCTTCATAAGTGGCTGTTAGACATTAATAATTCTGAAGTTTACGTGCTCAGTAGTTTGCTGTTAAGCATTATTGAAGGTGAGGATGTGACACGTCAACACGGTGAGTTGTATGAGGTAACCAAGCGTGTTGTTGATACGATGGAGGCTTTATCACTCGTATCCTTTCAAGAAAAAGACACGTTAGTGACCTCCCTTTATACACATTTAGTACCAGCGTATTACCGGGTCACCTTTGACTGGCCATTCCGGAATGATTTAACAGAGGTCATTAAAGCGGAAAACGAAGAACTCTTTCGAATCGTCAACCGTGCGCTTGACCCCTTTAGGGAGTGTGTGAATCATCCGATTTCGGATGATGAGATTGCTTACATTGTGATTCATTTTGGTGGGTAGTTAGAGTCTCAGTTAAATGAACGATAGGATAAGCCAATTCAAGTGTCTAATACTTGAATTGGCTTTTTAAAGTCATTTAAAATACTTAATATTTGATAGCTTTTGTATGGCTTTTGTCTTTCTGTATGAAAATGTTGTGATATACTAAAAGTAAGTTATAAAATACAGAATCTTGAAAAAGAGGGTGGGGAAATGAGTAAATCAACGAGTGTTTATACAAGGATTGAACCGGAAATTAAAGCAGAAGCAGAAGGTATCTTAAATGAACTTGGCATACCAATGTCTCAGGCTATTCATATGTTTTTGCGACAAGTTGTGTTACACAAGGGTCTGCCATTCGATGTTAAACTCCCAGAAAATAAACTATTAGAGTATGGAACATTATCAACAGATGACCTCCAAAGAGAGTTAGAAAAAGGGTTGTTAGACTTAAAAGAAGGCCGAGTAAATTCAGCGAGCAAAGTGGCTGAAAGAATGGCGAAGGAATATGGACGTGATATATAGGATTGTTTATACAGAGACGGCTGAACAAGATTTAGTTGATCTGTATCGTTATTTAGCAAATAATATTTTTTCTAAACCAATTTCGATCAATCAAGGGAATAATATTGTCAAGGTCATTAATACCTTAAGTCATTTTCCATATAGGTGTAAACTATGAAATGGGAAAAATCGGAAAGGTCAAGATGTTCATGTATTACCGATTGATCGCTATCTTGTGTTTTTTGTTATATGTCAAAAAGATTCTGAAGTTACGATTATTAGAATCATGTATGGTGAGAGAGATATTGGTGCTCAACTATATTGAACTACCCCCACCTAACATTCTCACGAATGTTTGAGGAAGGAGATTCCATAAGGACACCCTAAAGGCGACCCATGCTCATTCAACTAAGCATAGGTTTTTCTACTCTCCAACCGCCGCAAACCTATTTTCTCAACATCTGTTAAAGCATGTTGGGGAAATAGTGTGTTCCAGGAACACAACTTGCTTTGGTCGAATCGTTCTGTCTGATAGAACGCATGGGTTCTAACAAAAGACAGGGTACGCGTCATATACGCCCATTGCGCCCAATGGTGTAGATCTTGTTTCTGCTCTGGAACAAGTGAATACAACATCGGTGGGAGTTTTTCTTTAAAGCCCATTGCCCGTCGGGCAATGACATAAGCGGCTACCATGTGAATGGACACACCGAGTCGCTTCATATATTTTATCTTGCCAATTTGACTGGTATAAGCGGGATTAACAACGTAGACAGCCACCCCCATTTTTTCGGCTCTTGACTTGATCGCTAGGATCATCTTTTGATAAGCAAACTGACTCATTTTCCGATTGGCGTTCCTATGTTCATAAGGACGCGACACTTTGGACCGCGTTGTATCCAATCTTTCGATGGCGAGTGGTTTATGATGTTTAACGGCATAGTCAACGAGGGCCATGACCTCTGCTTCTATTATTTTCGTTGTCTGTCCACTCGTTTTACCCTCTAAGTTAAACGGGAGAGTAAAGGCATCCACACATTGACCTATGGCGTTGACATTGGCGACAGCGATATGATTCAGATTCAAATCAATACCAATCATGCCGGTTGACGTTGAGGTGTTCAGATAGGGTGTAGCCGGCACATCGATTAAGCATTTAACGATATAGTAGGCACCATGGTCCTCAAGCGACCATCCAATCGGCTTCCCGTACTTCTTCTTATCTTTCAGGTTCATTTGTGTCTGAATGGCACGATTGACATGATCTTGGCCATAAGGAAAAACAACGTTAGAGAGATTAATCACACATTGATCAATTGTCTTGAAGGTAAGGGCATGCATCTCTGGGTGATAATGAAAGACAAAGTTACCTGATTTGGCATCTTTGCGCCCAGAAATGGTCATCTTACCGTAACGCGCCGCTGCCCAATCTTTCTGCCAACGCTCAGGATGAGCGTGATAAGACTTTTGTGTTAACCGGCCGCGTGCGAGTCTCTTACTCCCGAAACACACACCCGTCACTTTGTTTGTCAATTGAATCAATTGTTTTTCATATCGATCTTTCTTAAAGTTCAACTGGCCCAAGCGAGACTTTAGGTGTTTGATTTGAACATCAAGGTATTGATGTTCAAAATCATAAGCGCAGTAAAATAAGCGTGTGGAATGCTTATATGTCACAACAAAAAAGGCCCCTTTTTGTTGTTCACGTGACGTTTTATTGAACATCGGTGTTCCTTTGACAAAAGAGCCTTTTATCTTTTGAAGGGTCGTCAAGCGCGCCTTCGTCGCTTTTATTTTTCTTTTAACGGCATTGATTTGTTCTTTTTTATTACGCATGTACATGTTCTTCAATTCTCTTTGCGCGGATAGAAGCGCCCGTCCTTCTTGAACAGCGCTGTTCGCATAATAATCATTTAATCCGTAACGTTGCTTTAACCGTTGATGGATGGAGACGGAACTTTTCGCTTTCGAGCCCCTAAGCTCACGGACCTCTGCTTGATACCGAAAATGTTTGGCTTGATTAAACACCCGGAGGGTGTGATCCATGGACATAACAAAATCAGGGTCGATCGTATGCTTATATAAGCGATTTGAAAAAATGGCCTTCATACCCATGATGCCCACCCTCTCTTTGTTTTGTGATGATCATTGTTAATGCTTTAATTATACCATGCAGAATATGTGTTTGTCACTTCAAAAATATTCAAAAAGAAGCGATTCATCACCCACCTAGCGCTAACGCACTTGAGGAAGGTGTCTTCTCGCCCTAAAGCGATAAATATGATTGTTCTAAAAGAGCTCACGTGTTGATTTTAAATTTCAATTTCAATACACTGAGCTTTTTTTATTTTCATTACAAATAAACACGACTAAATGGATGAAAAACCGGAAAGTTTCAATTTTTACTTGAGTTTATCGCCAACTCTTTTTATACTTAGGGTTATTGATTATTTATGAAGGATGACTTTTATGACAACGGCAAAACAACAGGTTCATGTGACACTTGATACAACGATTACTGAAGACGGTCATACCCAAAAGGAATCAGTACGGGTAATGGGTGAAGTGATGGGTCTTGGAATGAAGCGGATGATTACGTTCACAGAAATAAACGATCAAGATGAATCAATCGATACGGTGATGATGCTCAGTGATGATAAAGTGACATTAAAACGCACCGGTGCGATTCAGATGTCGCAACAATTTATTGAAAGTAAAAAAACAGAAAGCCATTATCAACATCCATTGATGCGGTTTCGGATAGAGACGTATACCGACACGATTGAATACAGCTATAAAGAAAGTGACGCCGCTCTATCATTAACGATGCGTTATCGCACCGTCATCGACGGAGAAGGCGAACGGACACATACATTAAACTTACAAATAAAAGGAGAATCAGACGCATGAGTATTAGCCAACAGGTCAAACAGACGTTAAAAGAAGAAATTAAACAAGCCGTCATCCAATCAGGTCTTGCGACAGAGGATCAGATTCCTGATGTGGTACTAGAGAAACCGAAAGAAAAAGATCATGGGGATTATGCGACAAACGTCGCGATGCAGTTAGCGCGGGTCGCTAAAAAAGCGCCACGTCAAATCGCAGAAGCGATTGTGGAACATTTAAATAAAGAAAAAGCGTATGTCACGAAGATTGACATTGCTGGTCCTGGTTTTATTAACTTCTTTATGGATAACCGTTATTTAACACAAGTCATCACAGAAGTGTTAGACCAAAAAGAAAACTACGGCCGCTCTAACAGTGGACAAGGTGAGAAAATTCAAGTGGAGTTTGTCTCAGCGAACCCAACCGGTGACCTACACTTAGGTCATGCGCGTGGGGCAAGTGTCGGCGACTCGCTTTGTCACTTACTTGACTGGGCTGGTTATGATGTTGAGCGTGAATACTACATTAACGATGCCGGTAACCAAATCAATAACTTAGCGCTTTCAGTTGAAGCGCGTTACATGCAAGCATTAGGTGAAGACTTCCCTATGCCAGAAGACGGCTATCACGGCAAAGATATTTTAACGATTGGTGATGAGCTGAAAGACGCTTACGGTGATAAGTTTGTGAATATGGACCGTGAGGAACGTCTCGCTTTCTTTAGAGACTATGGTTTGAAGTTTGAACTGAAAAAGCTAGAACAAGATTTAGCGGACTTTCGCGTTCACTTTGATCACTGGTTTAGTGAAACATCGCTATATACAGACGAGAAGATTAAACCAGCACTCGCGTTATTAAAAGAAAAAGGTCATACGTACGAAGAAGATGGAGCCACGTGGTTTAGAACAACCGACTTTGGCGACGATAAAGACCGGGTCTTAATTAAAAACGACGGTAGCTATACGTATTTAACACCGGATATTAGTTATCATAAAAACAAACTTGATCGTGGTTTTAATAAATTAATTAACATTTGGGGTGCCGACCACCACGGTTATATTCCAAGAATGAAAGCGGCGATTCAAGCGCTTGGTTATACACCAGATACGCTCGAAGTCGAGATCATTCAAATGGTCAACTTATTTGAAAACGGTGAAAAAGTTAAGATGAGTAAGCGAACGGGTAAAGCGGTAACGTTACGCGAATTGATGGAAGAGGTCGGTATTGATGCGGTACGTTATTTCTTCGTTATGCGTTCAAGTGATGCCCACTTAGATTTTGATATGGATCTTGCGAAATCGGAATCCAATGAAAACCCTGTTTATTATGTTCAATATGCACATGCGCGTATTTGTACGTTACTTAAACAAGCGACAGAAAAAGGATTCAGTATTGACGCCTCAAACGTTGAAGCAGAAATTCAATCTGAAAAAGGCATCGACTTACTGAAACACTTAGGTGACTTCGAAGAAGTCATCGCTGAAGCAGCGGCTAACCGTACACCACACCGCATGACAAGTTATGTATTTGATTTAGCACAGCTGTTACACAGTTACTACAATCAAGAAAAAGTCTTAGATGATTCAAACAAACAAAAAACTGAAGCACGTCTTGCTTTAATGGATGCAGTTCGCATCACCATTAAGAACGCTTTAGCGATCATCGGCGTTAACGCTCCAGAACAAATGTAAAACGGTCGTGTATAGTTAAATAAAAGAAGCATGTGTGCGTATGAAAATTCTCATATCAAACACATGCTTTTTTGTTTGGCTATCAGTTATGACAGGGTAACTATCTTTAGAGAAAACGGCAACAGGTGTTAATTTTTCCTGTTTTCTGAAATAAAAATGATGCATTTTCAGACTGTATGCGTTAACATAGAAGACAATAAATGAAGAAGTGAGGTAAGAAGGATGCAGAAAGTAGTGTTTTTTGTTGGAGTGGCAGGAACAGGTAAAACAACGGTCGCGGAAAAAGCGGTCAAGCATATTCCTGCGGCCTTTCTCGATCGTGATACGGTAGGCGGACGCTTCGTCGAAGCGTTTTTAGAAAAGGAAGGATTAGACCCAGATGATAGAGACTCAGGGTACTATAAAGAAAACTTGCGAGATTTAGAATACGATGCGACAAAAGATATTTGTATTGAAAATATCCGTGTTGGCCAAAACGTCTTTATGATCTCACCATTTACTTCAGAGCTTAAGAGTAATCAGTGGATGGAAGACTTATTGAGTCAGGCAGGAAAAACGAAAGCTGACGTCGATGTGAAAGTCGTTGTTGTGACGCTTGACGATATCGACCAGCAAAAATCTCGGATCCAAGGACGCGGGACAGAAAGAGACTCGTGGAAGTTAGACAACTGGACGAGCTATGAGAATCGTGTAAATTTTGTTCCGGAAATCAACTGGAATATTAGTGATGACGATATCCTCATCTTCGATAATTCTGGTGATTTAACTGATAAAAAGGTGAAAGCTGTCGTTGATTTTATTCGCCAATAAAAAAATGCCCTTTTTTCATTAATCAATGAACTAGAACGGTTGCTTTTTACTAATACTACCCCTATAATGTACTGGTGGTAAAACAACACACATATTTTAGGCTAACGCAAAGATTGATTAATAATTGATATAAAGGGAGTGTACGACGGTGAGTGAACTAAATATCAACCGTGAACAACTAGAGAAATATTCAATGATTGAAATGGCTGTTGCTTTGTTAAAACAAGAGAAAAAAGCGATGAACTATCGTGATATCTTTGAAGAAATTACTGAATTAAAACAATTAGACAGTGCAGAACGTGATGAAGCTTTTGCCCAGTTCTACACAGATTTAAACTTAGATGGTCGTTTTCTTTATTTAGGTCAAGGCATCTGGGGATTAAAAGTATGGTACCCAGTTGATCAAATCGATGAAGAAATTACGGAAGAACCGAAAAAGAAAAAGAAAAAGAAAAAAGCGAAGAAAAAAGAAGTTGAACCATCGATTGATCATCCAGTAGAAGAAGAGGAAGAAGATTTAACCGAAATCCCGATCGACTTTATCGCCAAAAGTGATGATGAAGATGAGGATGACGACGACCTTGAACTTGATGAACTCGACGATGATGATCTCTTTGACGACGATGACGATGAAGAAGATTATGATGAAGACGAAGACGAAGACGATGATGATGAGACAGAAGATGACGACGATGAGGAAGAAGAGAAGTAAGTATTGTTAAGTTGGATAGTGATGCGTTTTAAAAACGTATTGCTATCCTTTTTTTCATGTGGCCATTTAGCTATTTAGTAGCCATTCAATCACTAAAAAATCACAGAATATTATAAAAGTATCGCTTTTCGTGATATTATTATAGAAATTGTTTATAAGAATCAGGGGGAAGAGTTATGTCCAATTGTTGCCATCCTAAAAAACAAAACCATCGTTTGAATAATCTCAAATCACATCAATCAACTCCCTTACAAACAAAGAGTCCGAAAAATCTTGATAAAATGATAGAAATTAAAGGTGGAGAATTTATCATGGGGACTGACGATGCTGATGGTTTTAAAGAGGATAATGAAGGTCCTAAGCGACTTGTCAAAGTAGAGTCTTTTTTAATTGATAAAACAGTCGTCACAAATCAGGATTTTAAAGAATTTGTAGACGATACAGGTTATGTTACAGAATCTGAGCAATTTGGTTGGTCCTTTGTTTTTAATCAGCTAATTACTAAATTTGATAGTTGTACAATGACCGAAGTACCGGGTCTGCCTTGGTGGCTAGCTGTTAAAAAAGCGACATGGTTCCAACCTGAAGGCCCTGATAGTACGATCACTAATCGATTAGATCATCCGGTTGTCCATGTGTCTTGGAATGATGCCGTGGCTTACGCTGCATGGGCGGGGAAAAGACTTCCCACAGAAAAAGAATGGGAATACGCAGCTCGAGGTGGATTAGAACAGAATAAATATCCTTGGGGAAATGAATTGACACCTAACGGGGAACATTATTGTAATATTTGGCAAGGGGAATTCCCGAAAAAAAATAGTTTAGCTGATGGCTATCTAGGAACTGCCCCTGCTAAATCATTCCCTCCAAACGGCTATGGTTTGTATAATATGTCAGGGAATGTATGGGAGTGGTGTCGTGATCGTTTTGACGCCTTATCAAACAAAATAGAGAGAGGATACGTCACACGAGGTGGATCATTTCTTTGTCATCATTCTTATTGTAACCGGTATCGAGTAGCAGCTAGAACCGCTAATACGCCGGATAGTTCAGCAAGTAATATTGGTTTTAGATGCGTAGCAGACTTAAGTTAAGTGAGGGTGGATTAACGATGAAGTTAGAGCAGATGATTAATGAAAACTATCGATTGTTTAGTGAAGGAGATGAATTATTAGCAAGATACATTTTAAATCATAAAGATAGTATTCCTCAGCTAAGCATCACAGATTTGGCAGAAAGATGTTTAAGTTCCAAGTCGTCTATTTTAAGGTTTTCACAAAAAATAGGTTTTTCTGGTTATACAGAATTTAAGAATTATATTCGATGGGAAATTTTAAATCAAATAAACCGGGAAAATGAACAGGATTATGGAGATATCATAAAGAGTCAAATAGAAAAAACAATTGATGGCATTGAAATCGAATACCTTAAAGAAGTTGTTAGAAGGATTGATCAAAGCCGGAACGTGTATATCGCTGGTACAGGGGTGTTACATCAAAATATGGCAGCGGAACTACAGCGTGTATTTTTAGGGGTTGGAAAGAATTTGCAAGTTATTCCTCTTGATATCAATTCAAGTCTCCATCAATTAGTTGTAGAACAAATGACAGATGAGGATATGTTTATCATTTTTTCTAGTTCAGGAAATAATCCCGTAATTAAAGATTCCCTATCTATCCCCCTAATTAAAGAAGTAAAGATTCTAGGTATTACTGCTAGTAAGTCAAATTGGTTAGCAACACATGCGCACTATAATATTCATGTTTATTCAGAAGATGATCGCCGAACAGGTGTAACTAATATTTTCTCATCTAGCTCATTCTATTGTATCATTGAACTTTTGATTTTTTATTATTCGGATTATAAGGTAAATGAAAAATAAAATAGGATCATAATTAGTTTCACAGTAATAATAGCCATCTTCGCTTTAAAGTTAAAGTATAGAACGAAGATTGGCTTTTTTTTGCATTCATTGCATTTATATAGATTGTTCCCAACGGATGAAACCGCTTCCCGAAACTGAAGTATGAGCTAGGAAATGTCCGCTATTCAATATATACTCAGAATAAGTTGCGCGACTTAATCGATTTTAAAAGGAGAAAGAAAGATGGATTATAAATTAATTGCAAAAGAGATCATAAACCTTTCGGGTGGATCAGATAACTTTAATCATGTCACTAATTGTATGACGCGTGTTCGGATTAATTATAAAGATTTATCTAAAGTCAATTTAGAAGAAATCAAGAATTTGACAGGCGTTCAAGGAATCAACCAAGCTGAATCGACACAGATTATTGTTGGACCAGGTAAAAGTGAAAAGATTCGGGCAGAACTTGAAAATATATTAAATATTAGTGTGGATACAGATAATCCAACCGAAAAACAAGTTTTTTTGAAAACGCTGTCTAATATTTTCGTACCAGCCTTACCTGCCATTATTGCTTCAGGTGTATCAATGGGTGTGAATAACATTATTAAAGGAATGGCTGATGCGAAAGTTATCAATGATGGTATTCAAGCAACAGGAGTGTTATCGGCACAGCAAGTGGCACTTGATGGATGGAACATTCTAGAACTTAGTACGTTTTTAAGTATTGTAGGAAACGCTACATTTGCATTCTTAGCTATTTATATTGGTATTACGGCAGCAAGAGTATTTAAAACGGATATGATTCTAGGTGGAATTCTTGGTGCGATAACGATTGCGGGAGAATTAAGTGTTTTAGGCCTTCAAAGTGGACAGGGTGGTCTATTTGGTGTTATATTCGGGGTCTTTTTATTAGCAAAAATTCAAAAGCTTCTAAGAAAAGTTATTCCTGATATTTTAGATGTGGTACTCACCCCGACATTCACTATTTTAATTACAGGTGGCCTTTATTTAATAGCGATTATGCCTATAGCAGGTTTTCTATCCGATTTGTTAATTGATGGAATTATGTGGATCTTAGACGTTAGTGGTATTTTAGGTGGCTTTGTCTTATCCGCTGTATTTCCAAGTTTAATCGCTACAGGTCTTCACCATGGATTAGCGCCGATTCATATGGAATTACTTAACACAACAGGGACAACACCAATATTCACAGTTCAAGTAATGAGTAATGCTGGATTAGTTGGTGCGGGGTTAGCTATTTTACTCTTATCAAAAGATCCTAAGGTTAAAGAGATTGCAAAAGGTGCGATACCAACAACCTTCTTAGCTGTTGGTGAGCCGACGATGTATGGTGTTGTTATCCCCTCTGGCTTTGGATTTATTACGGCATCTATTGGTGCTGGTTTTGGTGGTATGATGATTCGTTTACTTGATGTTCAAGCATCAGCCATTGGTGCTGCGGGTATGTCAGCTTTACCGTTAATTGCTAATGGCGCTTATATAAATTATTTGTTAAGCTATGCCGTCGGTTTAATCGCCGCGTTTATTTTAACTTATGGTGTAGGTAAAGCAAAAAAATATCACTAGGATACAATAAAAAATCATTTGATTTTTCCTTAAGATAGATAAGGATTTGGACATAGTTATCGTTAATTAAACGGCTAGAATAGCCAGATAACCAAGTATGCGTTTGTAGAAGTATTGATGCAGAGGAAAGAAGATACATTAATGTAAAGAAATCTTTTAAACCGGCGGATTAAAGAGTAATAACTAAAACGGATGGATTGGGAAGGTGATTATTCTTGTTTGATCACACAAGATAAATGGTTTATAAGGACTTGATATAACCAAAAGAAGATGACTGCAAAAAGTGATCTTCTTTTGGACAATATGGTCATATGCCTTACCGACAGGGGTTGTTGACCATGTTATAGGAACGACTTGATCGGTTCATATCAAAGACACACTTTATCTATAAAAAAAGTGAGACAAGAGGCTTTATTAATTTAAGAAAGGATAATGAATATGCGCGTAATAAATATAATGTTTGATACTTTGAAGCGAAATTATTTAAATGCTTATGAAAAAAGTGACGTTCACACACCGAACTTTGATCGACTAGCAGAAAAGACCGTTCAATTTAATAACTTTTTCGCGGGAAGTTTGCCTTGCATGCCGGCGCGCCGAGATCTTCATACAGGGCGATATAATTTCCTGCACAGAGGATGGGGCCCTATTGAACCCTTTGATGATTCTACTCCGGAGATTCTGCGTCAAAATGGTATTTATACACACCTAGTTACGGATCATAAGCATTATTGGCGTGATGGAGGGGCAACATATCACCCAAGATATTCAACGTATGAATTGATTAGAGGACAAGAAGGCGATAGTTGGAAAGCAAGAGTAACAAAAAATTATCATATCGATGCCTATCATAAGATGGATGAGGAGGGAAAACAACGCAAAGTCACAAGCGTCAACCAAGACTTTGTTAATCGATCTTATATGCCAACTGAAAAAGAGCATACGATGGCGAGAACATTTGAAGCTGGCTTTGATTTTTTAGAAAACAATGTGACAGAAGATCAATGGTTTCTTCAAATTGAATCATTTGATCCACATGAACCTTTTTTTGTACCGGAAAAATACTTGAACATGTACGGCTTAACCCAAGACGATTTTGATGGTTGGCTCATTTATAGTCATGATGATTTTTCAGCCGAAAAAAGTGCGCTTGTTAAGAAGTTTTATCAAGCACTGATGATAATGTGTGATGCGTATCTCGGTAAAGTTATTGATTTTATGGATGAACATCATATGTGGGAAGACACCATGTTAATTGTGAATACCGATCATGGTCTTTTGTTAGGTGAACATGAGTGGTGGGGAAAAAATATTATGCCGATTTATAATGAAGTGGCGCATCTGCCATTCTTTATTTGGTACCCGCAGTTAGAAAAAAGTGGTGAAGAAGTTAATCAGCTTGCTCAAACGATTGATATTCCGGCTACCATTCTTGATTTCTTTGACATCGAGCTACCAGAAAATATGAAAGGAAAACCTTTAAGAAAAATAATAGAAGATGGTGAAGACATTCATGAGGCGGGTCTATTTGGTGTCTTTGGTGGCATATTGAATATAACGGATGCTGAATACGTCTATATGCGGGCACCTGTACCAGGTCAAGAGCATCAACTAAATGAATATACGCTTATGCCAACGCGAATTAACCGGCGCTTTATGGCTAGTGAATTAGATGACATGAGTCTAACAGATGCCTTTACATTCACTAAAGGTGTCAATGTGCTAAAAGTACCCATGAAATCACCTATTGGGAAAGAGTTTCAGCGTTTTGGTCATAAACTATTTCATTATCAATCCGACCCTAAACAAGAACAACCTATCTTAAATGCGATGATAGAATGGTCAATGATTCAAAAAATGAAGCAATTAATGATGGACAATGAAGCACCCGAATCATTGTATCGCTACTATGGGTTAGATCAACTTCATTCTGTTGAGGATGTTAGACAAGAGCAACAACGTAATATAAAGGTTGAACATATTGAATTAGATGGGATAACACTATTAAACCAGCAACTAAAAGAGGCTTATTTATCCGTTTATCGTAGTCTAGAAAATCAAAAAACTCGCGAACAGTTTAGAGAAGACTTGTCACAAAAAGCGAATGAGCCAGTAACTAAAGAGGATATATCCTCTTGGATTAAACAGCATATTGAAGTGAAAAAACAAGCTTTTCTATTATATCAACTAGAAGTCGTTATGCGTGTTGATTAAATGAGCGAATGATCGTTGATAGCTAAATAAGAAGGAGGGGAGCCTATGCCACTACTAAAGAATAAACTGGCTGGGGTGATGATAAAAACAGTATCAGAAGCTTGTAATCTATCATGTGATTATTGTTACTATAGTCGCTGTCAGGGGAAACCAGGAAACATAAGAACAATGGATTTAACCATGCTTGAAAGATTCATTCAAGAATATTTTGATGTCAATCAAATGTACGCGCCATTTGTCTGGCAAGGAGGTGAACCTCTATTAGCTGGACTAGATTTTTTTGAGACGGTTGTAAAACTTCAACAAAAATATAAAAGAGAACGTCAAGTGGTTCAAAATATGATTCAAACAAATGGCACACTCATAACGAAACGGTGGGCTGAGTTTTTTAAACAGCATAATTTTCTAGTTGGGGTAAGTTTAGATGGCCCTAAGCATTTGCATGATAAACGTCGTGTCACTGCTAATGGTCAAGGTAGTTTCGATGCCGTCATGCGTGGTATTGAAGAATTAAAGGCAAGTGAGGTGCCTTTTAATATTTTAACTGTTTTACATG
Organism: Halolactibacillus miurensis; assembly: GCF_900116255.1. Lineage (GTDB taxonomy): Bacteria > Bacillota > Bacilli > Bacillales > Amphibacillaceae > Halolactibacillus > Halolactibacillus miurensis. The sequence goes on along the minus strand of NZ_FPAI01000003.1, from coordinate 23,526 downwards.
AAACGAATATCACTTCACCAAAGGACATGTACGCCTTTATTAAGGAACAAAATTTCACGCATGTTCAATTTCTTCCCTGTATGGACTTCATGTCACAACACCCTGATAACTTACCACGCTACCATATAAGTGATATGGAGTATGGTAAGTTTATGAGTGATATCTTTGATGAATGGTATAATGCTGGTCAACCTGAGGTCTCGATTCGCTTTTTTGAAAATACACTTGCTGCCCATATGAATCAAAAGCAAGAGTTTTGTCAACTGAATCAACATTGTCCTAAAATGCTAGTACTTGAGCAAAATGGCGAGGCGTATCCATGTGATTTTTACATTCATCCGGATTATAAATTAGGTCATATATCTGAAGATCGCTTAGAAGATATAATAAATCATCCGACGTGGGCACAATTTTCGACAATGAAAAAGAATTTACCAGATCAGTGTCAGAGCTGCGACTTTCTAACATACTGCCATGGTGGTTGTCCTCGAAATAGAGGAAGTCAACATTTACAAACAACAGATTATTTCTGTGAAGGGTATAAGCAAATTTTCCGACATAGTCATGAAAGACTAGAATTTTTAGCAGAACAGTTACGTAAAGGGGATTACCAACCAAGCATTTGAAAAAAAGTTAAGGGGTTTATTATGGCTGTTATATATTTTTTAGTCGCATTAGTCGCGACACTTCTAGGGTCACTTGCAGGTCTTGGTGGCGGGGTGATTATAAAGCCTATTTTAGATTTACTAGGTGATTTTGATCTAGCAACCATTAGTATCTTATCATCGGTCACCGTTTTATCAATGGCCGTTGTTTCTATGTTTAAGTTAAAAACAGCGGGTTATAGGTTTAATCGTCAATTAACAGTATTGATTGCTTCAGGTTCTATAATAGGGGGAGTGATGGGACAACTATCTTTTAGGTATCTGATACATTTATTCCCGAATTTAGGAGAGATGCAATCACTTATGTTAGTGGTCGTGATGGGTATCATCTTCTTTATGTATAATTTTTCGCCGTCGATTAATAGACAGGGGCCAATAAGCAAGTTATTGATCTTTACAATAGGGTTATTACTAGGGGCATTGTCTGCTTTTTTAGGTATCGGTGGTGGACCGTTAAATGTGGTGATCCTTCATTTATTGTTTTTTATGTCTCCTAGGGAAGCGAGTGCACACTCTGTATTAATCATATTATTTGCACAGATGGCTTCCGTGATTTCTCTTCTTGCAAGTGGTCAATTTATTATTGAAACGTATGACATTCTGATTATTATGGTTTTTGGTGGCATTTTAGGAGGTTGGATAGGAGCAAAATTATCGCCTCTTGTGTCCAATCAACGGATACGTTATATGTTTAATGTTACCATTATTTTGATTGCTCTCATAAATATTAATAATATTTTATGAGGAAGGTGTATTTCATAGCTCAATTAAAGCTCATTTCGAAGAAAAATATCTTAAGCGCATTTTGCGATTGTTTTAAGCCAAAATAAGTATAACAGAAACCTTGATTTCATGCGTGTTTCACCGTAGAATTTTACTTGGGCTCAATCAAGATCTATTTTTTTCGTCTCCCGCTGTTTGGGAGGCGATTTTTTTGTTTCATTGCCTCTTTAAATAGACATAGTAAATAGATGGAGGGAAAAACAATGACAAAGTATATTTTTGTAACAGGTGGCGTTGTATCATCAATTGGGAAAGGGATCGTCGCAGCATCACTTGGCCGCTTGCTTAAAAATCGGGGGCTTAGCGTAACGATTCAAAAGTTTGATCCATACATAAACGTTGACCCGGGTACGATGAGTCCTTATCAACACGGTGAAGTATTTGTCACTGATGACGGGGCAGAAACAGATTTAGACTTAGGTCACTATGAACGTTTTATTGATATTAATTTATCTAAGCTATCGAATATTACTACCGGAAGGGTTTACTCTAGTGTGATTAGAAAAGAACGTCGGGGTGATTATTTAGGTGGGACAGTCCAAGTCATCCCTCATATTACGAATGAAATAAAAGACCAAGTATTTAGAACAGGTAAACAAACGGGGGCCGATATTGTTATTACGGAAATCGGCGGGACTGTCGGTGATATTGAATCACTGCCATTTCTAGAAGCGATTCGTCAAATAAAGTCGGATGTCGGAAAAGACGATGTGTTATATATTCACACGACGCTTGTACCGTATATTAAAGCAGCTGGGGAATTAAAAACAAAGCCGACACAACACTCAGTAAAAGAACTGCGGTCATTAGGGATTCAACCAGATGTGATTGTCCTTCGCTCAGAACGAGAAGTAACCGAAGATATGAAAGAAAAAATTGCGCTCTTTTGTGATATTAACGTCAAGAATGTGATAGAGTCACGGGATGCTAAAACGTTGTACCATATCCCACTCATGTTAAAAGACCAAGGATTAGATAAAATCACGTGTGAGCACTTTAAACTATCGACAGAAGAACCGAATATGACCGAATGGATTGAATTAGCGGAGCGTGTGGCTAATTTAACCGGAACGGTACGTATTGCTTTAGTCGGTAAATATGTAGAGTTACCAGATGCGTACTTATCGGTTGTGGAAGCATTAAAACATGCCGGTTATCCGAATGATGTCGATATCGAGATTGACTGGATTAATGCCGATACGGTCACGACAGACACGGTCGCCCAGATGCTAAAAACAGCGGATGGCATTCTTGTCCCAGGTGGTTTTGGTGACCGGGGAATTGAAGGGAAAATTGAAGCCATTCGCTACGCGCGCCAGCAACAAATTCCGTTTCTCGGGATTTGTCTCGGCATGCAGCTGGCGACGGTTGAATATGCTCGTCATGTGTTAGGTTATTCAGATGCTCACTCGGCAGAGATTAACCCAACAACGACCCATCCAATGATTGATCTTTTACCAGAACAAAAAGATGTGGAAGACCTCGGTGGAACACTTAGGTTAGGACTTTACCCTTGTCAGTTACAGTCAGCGACAAAAGTCAGACAAGCTTACGGGGAAGATTTAATTTATGAGCGTCACCGTCACCGTTATGAGTTCAATAATACGTATAGAAGTGAGATGGAAAACGCAGGCTTCATCTTTTCTGGTACAAGTCCAGATGGACGTCTAGTCGAAACAATTGAACTAAAAGATCATCCATGGTTTGTCGCCTCACAGTTTCATCCGGAATTTAAATCACGGCCGACGCATGCTCATCCCTTATTTAAAGGTTTTATTGATCATGCGATTCGTTTTAAACAAACACACGAGTAAGACACCTTCACACGTGACAGTGTGAATCATGACACGAAAAGCTGATGATACAGACGATCATCAGCTTTTTTGTATTTTCCGAGAGAAAATGTGAATAATTTTAATGTTTTTTGAAAAAAATGAGAAAATAAGCAGGGAAATTGAAATTGGAAACGAATATTAAAGAAAGAGAAGACATACATGTATAGAAAGTACTTGCTTGTTTAAAAATTAGCTAAACGGAAAGGTGAGAATGATGTATGAAGAGGTTGTTAGTCGTCGATGATCAGGCTGGAATTAGAGGGATGTTGAAGATGTTATTTCAACATTTAGGGTATGACGTCATCCTTAAAGAGACGGGAAAGGAAGCGCTTTGTGTGTATGAAGAGGTGGATGTCATCATTACCGATTATTTACTGTCTGATATGACAGGTGTGGATATTGTTAAGGCGATAAGAGAAAAAAGTCAACGACCGATTGTCGTGATGAGCGGGTTGATTGATGAAGTGAAAAGTAAGTTAAGTGAGAGTGAACAGGTTTATTTCATTGAAAAACCGTTTAGTATTAAAGACATGGAAGCGGTCGTTAAAGAAGCGCTCACAGGCGACGTGGTGTTCAGTGGATAAAATAACGTAAGAAACAAAAAAATGTTCGGGAAATGGTATGAATTTATCGTCAATTTGATGAAATTTTAAAGAGTAAACGCTTACAACGGCAAGCTTTGTCTTGCACCTTTGGGCTTAAATTGGTATGCTTATAGTGTAACCAATCAAACGTTGTAATTGACTGGCTATACAAGCATGTTTAATTTGTGTTAGATATGCTTTATACTACATTTATTTCTTAACTATTTTAAGGAGGAACAATTCATGCCATTAGTATCAATGACAAAAATGTTGCAAGACGCAAACCGAGACGGGTACGCAGTAGGACAATTCAACATCAACAATCTTGAGTATATCCAAGCGATCCTTCAAGCAGCTGAAGATGAAAAATCTCCAGTCATCTTAGGTGTATCTGAAGGCGCAGGGAAATACATGGGTGGTTACGGTGTCGTAGTCGCTATGGTTAAAGCAGTAATGGAAGCACAAGGTACAACAGTACCAGTTGCGATTCACTTAGACCACGGTTCAAGCTTTGAACAATGTGCGAAAGCGATCCATGCTGGTTTCACATCAGTTATGATTGATGCTTCTCACGATCCATTTGATGAAAACATCGCGACAACATCAAAAGTTGTTGAATTAGCACACTTCCACGGCGTATCAGTTGAAGCTGAGCTTGGAACTGTTGGTGGACAAGAAGATGACGTTGTAGGTGATATCATCTATGCTGATCCTAAAGAGTGTAAAGAAATGGTTGAGCGTACAGGTATCGATACTTTAGCTCCAGCACTTGGTTCAGTACACGGTCCTTACAAAGGTGAGCCTAACTTAGGGTTCAAAGAAATGGAAGAAATTAACGCACTTGCGGGTGTTCCTTTAGTTCTTCATGGTGGTACTGGTATCCCAACTAAAGATATCCAAAAAGCGATTTCTTACGGAACTTCTAAGATTAACGTCAACACTGAAAACCAAATCCAACAAACGAAAAAGGTACGTGAAGTATTAGCGGCTAACCCTGATATGATCGACCCTCGTAAATACTTAGGACCATCTCGCGATGCAATCAAAGAAACTGTTATTGGTAAAATGCGTGAATTCGGTTCTTCAAACAAAGCATAATAGTTTGTATATCAAAAGCACTTATCCTTTTAGGGTGAGTGCTTTTTTGCATCTAAAAATGAGTCAGCATCACCCACGTATCGTTATCAAAAATTAAAGAGACCTCTCATAGTGTCTGGCTAGTCATGAAGCTGATGATATAGTAGACTTAACTTAAATAATGACCAGACGGTTACCGAAGTAAACGTCATTGGTAGGGGAGGAGCATGGACATGTTAGATTGTTTTGAGGTAGAAATCACTGGTATAAATCAACACCAACCGTTTTTCGAACAAATCAAACGGGACATCCTCGTGCGCTTAGACGATCCGGTCGATGCGCAAAAGTTAACAGAAGCCGTCATAGAACGGACGAAACAGATGGCGATGTCATCGATTGTATTAAGATACATCTTTAAAGAAACAATAGAGGAAGATCCAACAGCCACAATGACGGAGTATTATCTCCTCGTATTCAAAGACGATGCGATTCATTGCCAAGTCAACACAGAGGGTGTTTATCAGACGACCCATGTCTTAGATGATGATGAGTTAGGTGATTTTTTAAAAGGTCTGTTTGATAAACTCTACGACGCCTTCTAAGTCGTTAAGGTGTGCATGCAATACTTAATCAATAGAAATGAGGCGAGCTTATGTGTACAGTTATCACATGGAAAAGTCACGGCACCTACTTTGGCCGTAATATGGATTTGGATTATCATTTCGGGGAAACCATTGTCGTTGTACCAAGACAGTTTCCACTTGATTTTCATTATGAACCACGTGTAACAACACACCATGCTTTGATTGGTATGGCGAGTATTGTCGATGGAACGCCGCTGTTTAGTGAGGCGATGAATGAATATGGTCTGGCGATGGCGGGACTTAACTTTCCGTCGCAAGTATTTGGCGAAGTAGATGACAATCACATTAATATCACACCATATGAAATCATTCCGTATATTTTAGGGAGATCAACATCTGTACGTGAAGCAAAGACTTATCTTCAGTCGATTCAGTTCATTTCGACGCCCTTTAAAGAAGGATTGCCTGTTCAACCGTTGCATTTCATCTTAAGTGATGAACATGAATCTGTGGTGATTGAATCCACCACGCGTGGGTTAGAGATATATGAAGACACCTTAGGTGTCTTAACGAATCAACCGACATTTGATTTTCATATGACAAACCTGAACCACTATCTCCATCTTAGTCCAAAACAACCAGTGAACACTTTTGATGATGCGCTCGCACTTACACCGTTTGGTCAAGGTGCGGGATCAATCGGCTTACCTGGTGACTCCTCACCGACCTCGCGTTTTGTTCAAGCCGCTTTTTTAAAAGCGCATGCGAAACAAGAACAAGAGGAATCAAAAGCCGTCACCCAGCTGTTTCATATGTTAGACCGTATTAAAATGGTCAAAGGGACAGTCATTCTTCCGAATGACCGATTAGATTTAACGACATATAGTACCGTTATGGCACTTGATACAGGCATGTATTATTACAAAACGTATAATAATAGCCAAATTTCGGCCGTCAGCCTCGATCAAGAAGACCTAGACCAAGATCAGCTCATTCATTATGACTTGATCCAGCAACAACACATTCACTATGTGAACAAGCGCGAACAATCTGATTGATGACCCTTTCATTCAGCCTAAACAGCACCCACACTTTTTTAAATGGGTGCTGTTTATATTGGTTTGACAAAAAGTAGCTAGATTAAGAGAGTGTTCAATGAGGAAGATCAGTCATAGTTTTTTTAAAAAAAATAAGTACCTTGCTTAAACAAAATATTAAAAAGTCATGAGAAAAGCCATATTTACTAGCAACTTCCCCTGTTTATTTGTATAATGGAAATGTCATGGATTTTTCTGTGTCGTATGAAAAAAACATAACCGTAAAAACTAATAAATAATGAGACAATAAACAACTAGATAATTGAACTTAAAGGGGAATATACAGATGGAAAAATTATTTGTTGAAGGTGGGAAGAAACTAAAAGGTCGCGTGCATATCGGTGGGGCAAAAAATAGTGCAGTTGCACTCCTTCCAGCAACGATTCTTGCGGATTCTGAAGTCACAATCGAAGGATTACCGAATATTTCAGATGTCGATACATTAAGCGCCTTACTTGAAGATATTGGCGGTGTGGTAACAAAGAAAGACCATGCCGTCACGATTGATCCAAGTAACATGATTTCTATGCCGTTACCGAATGGAAAAGTAAAAACATTGCGTGCGTCTTACTATTTTATGGGTGCGATGCTCGGTCGGTTCAAAAAAGCCGTTGTTGGTCTACCTGGTGGCTGTCATTTAGGTCCGCGTCCGATTGACCAACATATTAAAGGCTTTGAAGCCCTTGGTGCTGAAGTGACGAATGAACAAGGAGCGATTTATTTACGTGCCGATGAGCTGAAAGGTGCGCGAATTTATTTAGACGTTGTTAGTGTAGGAGCAACGATCAATATTATGCTTGCGGCTGTGCGCGCAAAAGGTAAAACCGTGATTGAAAATGCCGCAAAAGAACCGGAAATTATTGATGTTGCGACATTATTAACGAGTATGGGGGCTAAAATTAAAGGGGCCGGTACCGATGTGATTCGGATTGAAGGTGTTGACCAACTCTCTGGTTGTGTCCATACCATTATCCCGGACCGCATTGAAGCAGGCACGTATACGATTATGGCTGCTGCTCAAGGAGAAGAAGTGTATATCGATAACGTTATTCCACAGCACTTAGAGCCTCTTATTGCGAAATTACGTGAAATGGGTATTGATATTACCGAAGATGAAGAATCACTTATTATCAGACCGAAACAAAAACTGTCGGCGGTCGATATTAAAACACTCGTTCACCCAGGCTTCCCGACAGACTTGCAACAACCTTTTACAGCCTTACTCACTAAAGCAGAAGGAACGGCAATTGTCACGGATACCATCTATTCTGCCCGATTTAAGCATATTGATGAATTGCGCCGAATGAATGCTAAAATCAAAGTAGAAGGCGCGTCAGCGATTGTTCAAGGTCCCGTTGTCTTACAGGGCGCGAAGGTACGGGCGACAGATTTACGCGCAGGTGCCGCACTTGTCGTGGCTGGGTTAATTGCCGACGGCGTGACAGAGATTACTGGCTTAGAACATATTGATCGTGGCTATGAGAACCTGATTGAAAAGCTCGAATCGTTAGGCGCAAAAATCTGGCGCGAGAAAATGTCTAAAGAAGAAATGTACACCTATCAAGAAAATTAATAAAAAGTTTCATAAGTAAGACGTCCGTCCTTAGGGCGTTTTACTTATTGACTCTTTACAAACGTCTGATGATTCTCTACAATATAGACAAAAAGAGATAGCTTCGCTATGTATCAACAGAAAAACAACCTCTTAAATCATTACTCTTCCAGTTTTGACATTCATTCAACCGTCGTTAAGATGAATATCCCATATAGTGTCATCAATAGGTGACGCATACATACAGTCTTGTTATTGAACGGAAGTGGCATAGTAGGACGTTTTGTCAGTGTGACGTTAGCGATAATGAACGTATATGAGAGGTAAGATGACCAATCAAAGTTCATGTGTGATTCCATACATGTAAAAAATAAGTAGAATAGGTGATGATCAATGTGTCTGAAGTAACGATTTCAGCATTAGAAACCATGACACTGAAAGATTTGTATGCGCATGCGCGCGAGTTTAAAGTGTCTTACTATGCAAAATTAACGAAACGCGAATTAATCTTTGCGATTTTAAAAGCCCAAGCAGAAAAAAGCGGCTTTTTATTTATGGACGGTGTGTTAGAAATTATTCCATCGGAAGGGTTTGGCTTCTTACGTCCAATTAACTATTCCCCAAGCGCAGAAGATATTTATATTTCCGCCTCCCAAATCCGTCGCTTTGATTTACGTAATGGCGATAAAGTCTCTGGTAAAGTCCGTCCACCAAAAGAAAATGAACGATACTATGGTCTCCTTCATGTCGATGCCGTCAACGGTGAGGACCCGGAGATGGCGAAAGAACGGGTACACTTCCCAGCTTTAACGCCACTCTATCCAGATCGCCTCATGCATTTAGAACTTGAACCGGAACAATTATCTACCCGAATTATGGACGTGGCGACACCGGTTGGTTTCGGCCAACGTGGTCTCATCGTGGCCCCACCTAAAGCAGGTAAAACCGTCTTACTAAAAGAGATTGCCAATAGTATCTCGTCCAATCACCCTGACGTGAAACTGATCGTCTTACTGATTGATGAACGCCCAGAAGAAGTAACAGATATTGAACGTTCCGTTGCCGCTGGTGTGGATGTTGTGGCGTCGACGTTTGATGAAGTACCAGAAAATCATATTAAAGTATCAGAACTTGTCTTAGAACGTGCGATGCGTCTCGTGGAACATAAAAAAGATGTGGTCATCTTAATGGATAGTATTACCCGTCTTGCCCGGGCGTATAACTTAGTGATTCCTCCTAGTGGACGAACGCTCTCAGGTGGGATTGACCCAGCTGCTTTTCACCGTCCGAAGCGATTCTTTGGGGCGGCGCGAAATATTGAAGACGGCGGTAGCTTAACGATTCTTGCGACAGCGCTTGTTGAGACAGGTTCACGTATGGATGATGTGATCTATGAAGAATTTAAAGGAACGGGCAATATGGAACTTCATCTTGATCGTAACTTGGCGCAGCGCCGAATTTTCCCTGCGATTGACTTGGCGCGCTCAAGCACACGTAAAGAAGAATTATTGCTGAAAGAAGACCAGTTAGAAGCGATGTGGATGATCAGAAAAGCGATTCAAGATTCACCTGATTTCGTTGAACGGTTTATTCGTCGCTTTAAACAGACGAAAAATAATGAAGAACTGTATCAAAGCATCTTTGAAGAACTAAAACGTAAAAACAAAAACTAAACTTTTTTGTTGTTTATATTGCATTGCCTCGATGAGGCTGTTATAATCTTAACGTATGAAAAAATGCCGTTTGGAGCACGTTGGTGTTGTAAGCGAGCGAAAATTTAACTCTGTTTCTAAGGATTCAGGGCAGAAGGAGTGTAAGAGACATGAGAAAAGGCATTCACCCAGAATACCGTAAAGTTGTATTTCTTGATACAAGCTCTGACTACAAGTTCTTAACAGGATCAACAAAGTACTCAGAAGAGACTATTGAGTGGGAAGATGGTAACACTTACCCATTAATCCGTGTTGAGATTAGTTCAGATTCTCACCCATTCTACACAGGCAAGCAAAAAGCTGACAAAGCTGGTGGCCGTGTGGATCGCTTCAAGAAAAAATATAACCTTAACTAATCAAGCGTCGTGTACGCTAAAGAAGAGCCATCCTTTTTGGATGGCTTCTCTTAACTTAAAGGTAACGTATAAACAGGCAGATCACTTTTGCCTGTTTTTATTTTGTTGTTAAGTCTCATTTTCATTAGAATGAGACCATACAACCAATAATAAAGACTAACATAATTAATGAAGATCAAGAGATACAAAGATAATCAACACGACTTTAGGAGGCAACCGGTATGTATATTATGAAACAAAGTGGTTGGGTAGAACTTATTTGTGGCAGCATGTTCTCAGGGAAATCAGAGGAACTCATCCGCCGGATTAAACGGGCAACGTATGGTAATTTAACGGTGCGTGTGTTTAAACCCGCGATTGATAATCGCTACCATGAGGAGTCTGTCGTTTCCCATAATGGTAACTCTATTCTTGCCCGTCCTGTTGAGAAAGCAACTGATATTTTAGATCATATTACGGATGATATTGATGTGATTGGGATTGATGAAATTCAATTCTTTGATGAGGCGATTGTATCGATTGTCGACCAACTGGCCAATCTGGGTCACCGCGTCATTGTCGCAGGTCTTGATACGGATTTCCGTGGGGAGCCGTTTGGCGTCATGCCAGAACTCATGGCGATGAGTGAAATGGTGACGAAACTAAATGCGATCTGTCCGCAGTGTGGGTCACCTGCCTCACGAACCCAACGCCTAATTAACGATGCGCCTGCGTCATATGATGACCCGATTATTTTAGTCGGTGCGAGTGAATCATATGAACCACGTTGTCGCCATTGTCACGTCGTGCCAAACAAACCCGTTGAACATAAAATCATTCGGGAAGAAACAAAAACAAAGTAAGATGTGTTCTCAACGCGTGCTGTCTAACTGAACTTAGTCATTTAAAAAAACATTATAAAAACACCGCTAAATCAAGAAGGTCGAACCCTTCATGTAGCGGTGTTTTTTATATCGTGACGTGATGGTGGTATTTTTTAGTCGTTGATAATGCGAATAAGGTCATAATGAAAGAATCGTCTATTTCTTTTTTTGTCATCTCCATAAATGAAGGATAATTCAATGAGTTGATTGAGACTTTTTCGGATGGTTACTGGTGCTAATTGTGTCTCATTTTCTATTTGATGAACAGTTGCGATCGGATATTTAAATAGAGCATCCCAGACTTTTTCTGTAGAGGGTTGCTGTATCTTGTTTAATCCTTCTTCAAATAATCGTTCTGCTTGTTCAAGTTTGTTAATTTGTCGGTTAGCCATTCGAATAGTAGCTTCAAGAAAAAAAGTGATCCAATTATGCCAATCCGGCTCATGTTTATTTATAGCGCGAATCCTGTTTAGCATACTATAATATTTGAATTTTTCTTTTTCAAGTTCTTCACTTAGGAAAAAAGATGGCGAATCAATGATGTTTGAATGAAGCATATAAAGAACGATGAGGATTCTACCTAATCGGCCATTCCCGTCTAAAAAGGGATGAATAGATTCAAATTGCGCATGAATGATAGCTGCTTTAATTAAAGGATGAAGATTGTCTTTGTCTTCATCCATGTATGGATGACCATTAATGTATCGTTCTAAATTAGCCATATATTCACTCATTAATTGTGGTTCAGGCGGAACGTATGAGGCGTCTTTTATTTCATTTGTAGGTCCGATAAAGTTCTGGACCGTCCGATATTCCCCTCTAGCACTTGTAGAACCACGACCGTCATTCATTAAGGTGTTATGCATGTCACGAATTAAACGCTCTGATAAGGGGTAGCCTGCCTGAATCGTTTCTATTCCGATGGTTAATGCTTTTTGATAATTTCTTACTTCTATCTTTTCCCAATCTTCTTTTTGATCGATCTCATCTTCAAGCATCTCACTGAAAGTGACTTGTGTTCCTTCGATTCTTGTAGATTGAACAGACTCCTTTAGTGTGATCAGTTGCAGAAATGATTCACTGACTAATGAATCGCGCATTTTTTGTTTTAGCTTTTCTAACATCGATGAAGCTTCAACGACTTTCTTATAAAAACTAAGTTCAGATTCTGCATCAAATGTGATGGGAAGAAGGGGTAACGCATATGGCTTTTTCATTTTAACACCTCGTTTAGGTTATAATGTATTAATATTATAACCTAAATAAAGAAAAAGTAAACATTAACGATATATATACCTTATAAAATATCGTTAATAATTATATGCTGACTCTAATGTCTGAAACCTTCAACAGACAATATACCTGAACAAATAGTGTGTGGGCGCTGAAGTTTTTTAGAAGTGATTTAAAAGTGGCGAAAGGATGCTGTTTTTGCGTATGAAATAATGACTTTAACGACCACAACCATAAACGCAATCACGATGATCGAAAAAGACGTTCTTCCGCTAAAGCTTTTTTCTAGCAAATATTATCCATGTGTTTTACACTAGAATAATCAGATGAATAAATCATCCGGCATGTATGGTTGAAACAGGACACTGACAGTAGACAGTACAGACGGTGATAGAAAAAATGTTAAAGAAGAAAGGACATCGACATAACATGACCAAACAACCACAACAGTTAATTCAAGCCGTTCAAGAAAATGATTTAGACAAGGTGAAAGAGATACTTGCAAGTAAGGACTATGACATCCATGCACAAAATGAGCGCGGAGAGAGCGCGTTACTGATTGCCACACATCACAACCAAATAGACATCGCAAAACAATTAATCTTAGCGGGTGCCGATGTTAATCAACAAGACCACATCAAAGACAGTGCTTATTTATACGCCGCAGCACAAGGCAAGACTGAGATTTTAGCATTCATCATCGAAAATAGCCAACCTGATCAACACGTTTACAATCGCTATGGTGGGAATACGCTTATCCCAGCAGCTGAAAAAGGACATTTAGCTAACGTGCGTTTACTCTTAGCGGATGGCGCAGTTGATATTGATCATCAAAATAATTTCGGTTACACGGCTCTAATTGAAGCGGTCGCTTTAAGAGACGGCTCTAAGCTGTATCAGGACATCGTTAAAGTACTATTAAGCTATAACGCCGATCGCACCTTAAGAGATCATGAAGATAAAACAGCCGCGGACTATGCGAAAGAACTGGGTTATCAAGAATTACTAGCCATGCTAAAAGAATAATATTATGAGAGATTACCATGAGGAATTAAGAGGATAAGTGCCTGTCGCTTAGCTAAAGGCTAAATTGAAAAGGTTAATAATGAAATCTAAGGAGGTGTTTTCAGTGACAAGAAAAACGTATACGGGAAAAACAATCACGTCATCAGGACCTTATTCACATGCAGTGGATGCGGGGGACTACGTGTTTTTCTCTGGTCAAACAGCCTACAATGCAAAAGATTATAACGGGGAAACATGTGATATCACCACTCAAACGAAGAGATGTTTTGCGCACTTAGAAGACGTTATGGAAGAAGCGGGTGTTAGTTTTGATGATGTCATTAAAGTTAATGTCTATCTAACGGGGATGACACACTTCAATGATATGAATAATGTTTATCAAACGTATTTTCATACACCTTTCCCAGCAAGGACGTGTGTGGCGGTGTATGAATTACCACTAGGCGCTGACGTTGAGATCGAATGTGTCGTTAAACGACCGTAAATAGTGAAGGCTAGCCCCTCTCTTGGGACAGACGCATGTCTAAGGGGAGAGGCTAACTTTTTACTGTATCAACTAACAATAGCGTCGCGAATAGCCTACATACCGATTCGCTTTTGGATGCATTCAATCAGAATTGTCACGACAAAGGCAAAAGTGATCATGCTAAATGATGGAATAATAAATGATCTTCGTCTTTGTTGTTCATTACGTTTAAAGCGCGTAGGGTCATTGACAGATGATACATGATAGAGTGGGAAGAAGGGAAAAGATAAAAATTTTTAAAAGTTGTTGACAATCAAAAACACATCGTTTAATATAATACCTGTAACCGATTACACCTATTTTTTTGATCAATGAGTAACCGATTACACATGAGGGAGGCGTTGTTGTTGGCCACAATCAAAGAAGTCGCAAAACTTGCAGGAGTGTCAGTCGCCACTGTCTCTCGTGTACTGAATAATCAAGGGTATGTCCATCTAGATACACGTGAAAAAGTTGAAAAGGCGATAAAGCAATTGAATTATACACCTAATGCGGTAGCGCGTAGCTTGTTTAAAAAAGCTTCTAATACGATCGCCCTCATTATACCTGACATTGCGAATCCATACTTTCCGCAATTAGTGAAATGGATTGAAAAAGAATTAACAGAAGCGGGTTATGATTTATTACTATTTAACAGCAACAATGATGTCGATAAAGAATTACGATTAATTTACTTGCTAGAAGCGAAGTACATTGATGGCTTATTGCTTGTATCGAATCATTTAACGAAAGAAGACGTAAAAAAAGTAACGCTTCCGATTGTCGCACTCGATCAATTTCTTGATGAAGACATTCCATCGGTGACCGTTAATAATTATCAAGGAGCCAAAGAAGCGGTGCAGCATTTAATTGATTCAGGGTGTCAGTCCATTGGCCATATCGTTGGTCCGCATGACAGTTATACATCCAAGCACCGATTAAGAGGTTATCTTGATGTGATGAAAGAACAAAATAAAACCCCGCGTATTGTTGAAGGGGAGTATGATTTAACAACCGCGATGGAACAAACAGCGCTTTTATTAGAACAGTATCCAGACATTGATGGCATTTTCGCTGGGAATGATGTGATGGGGATTGGGGCGATTAAAGTCATTCAGTCACTCGGTCTAAGCGTACCAGATGATATCGCTGTCATCGGGTTTGATGGTATTGACTGGGGCACAGTGATTACACCGGAACTGTCGACAATGGCTCAACCGATTCAATCACTCGCACAAGCTGCAACCCAACTCGTGTTAGATTTGATTCAGAAAAAAGAACAGCAAAAACACTATCAATTTCAAGCCACATATAAAAATAGACAATCAACCAAGTGAAGGGAAGGGATTTACACGTGATTACAGTAGTAGGAAGTTTAAATATTGATTTTATTACGATGGCGGATCGCTATCCTAAGTTAGGCGAAACGATTATTGGAGAAAGCTTTAGTCAAGCCTATGGAGGTAAAGGTGCTAATCAAGCGGTGGCAGCGGCTAAATTAAGCAGCAAAGTCAACTTGATTGGCGCGGTAGGACAAGATACGTTTGGTGATGAGTACTTAGCTTACTTAGAGAAACAAGCCGTCTCTACGAACAATGTGGAACGGGTTACACATCACACAGGAACCGCCTCAATCACTATCGCAGAAGAGGATAATGCGATTATCGTCACACCTGGGGCAAACTATAGTTTAACACCCGCTGATATTGACCGTCACCAAGACATTATTAAACAGAGTACGCTCGTACTGATCCAGTTAGAAGTGAAAAACGATACAGTCGAACGGGCACTCGAAATTGCCTATGAAGCAGGTGTTCCGGTCATTTTAAATCCAGCACCGTACCGAACGATTCCGAATCATTGGTGGCCGATGGTGACGTACTTCACACCAAATGAACATGAACTGGCACTCATGTTGAAAGAAACAACGTTAGATGATGAGAAACGCCAAAAAATTATTACCACCCGTGGTGATAAAGGGGTTACTTTTTACGATGAAGGTGAGGAAGTCGCGATTTTGCCGCCAAAAATACACGTCGTTGATACGACCGGTGCGGGTGATACGTTCAATGGTGCGTTGGCACACTTCTTAGCTCAAGATGTTCCACTGAAAGAAGCCTTAAAAATGGCGGTGTATGCGGCTAGTATGGCGACAACGAAGTTAGGGGCTCAAAGCGCGATGCCTCATTTAACAGAATTACAAGCAATGGTAGACGAAAGCTATGTTAACTGACTGCTTTCGTGTGACAACGCATACACTGACACCTGACATATATATTGAGCTAAGAAATAAAGTCGCTTTCAAGCCGTATGCTTATGAAGATGTGGTCATAGCCTTGCGGCATACGTTATTTTCCATCGTCATTTTTGATGGAGATAAGCCCGTGGCGATTGGCCGCGTCGTAGGAGATGGCCGGATTGTTTTCTTTATTAAAGATGTCGTGATCGACCCAGACTATCAACGTCAATCACTCGGTAAGATGATTATGAACGAGATTGACGGCTATATTGACATGGTCGGTTGTGACGGGGCATATATCGCCTTGATGGCGACACCAGGTACAGAGGGATTTTATGAACACTTAGGCTTTATCCAAAGACCGAATGACGGCTTAGGTGCCGGTATGGTGAAGTTTTTACACAAATGATGTGTTTAACATAAATAACAAAAAAACTAGGAGGAATTATAATGACAAAACGACCAATTATTATTGACACAGACCCAGGGATTGATGATGCGGTTGCCCTTGCGATTGCTTTATTTAGTGAAAAATTAGATGTGAAGCTTTTGACAACGGTTGCTGGGAATGTCGGATTAGATAATGTGACAGATAATTTATTAAAGATTCTTGATTACGTTGAGAAAGATATCCCTGTCGCAATGGGAGCAGAGGAGCCGTTATTAAAAGAAATGAGTGACGCAAGCTCGGTCCACGGACTAAGCGGTATGGAAGGATTTGAATTTGATCCCCCATCAAAACGTTCACTCCTTGATGAGCATGCGATTACCGCAATGAGACGCGTGATTCTCGCAAGCGACGAACCAGTCACTCTTGTACCAATTGGACCACTCACAAATATTGCTTTACTGTTAAAAGTCTATCCAGAAGTCAAACAGAATATTAAAGACATCGTCTTAATGGGTGGGTCAGTCACACGAGGAAACAAAGGTGTGATGGCAGAATTTAATATTTATTTCGACCCAGATGCGGCGAAGATCGTCTTTATGAGTGGATTACCGATTGTCATGGCGGGTCTTGATGTTGGAATGAAAGCGCTTGTTTTACCTGAAGATAGTGAAAAGATTAAAGATTTAAATAAAACCGGCACAATGATTTATCACCTGTTTAAATATTACCGCGGGGGGAGTATGCAGACGGGATTAAAAATGTACGATAGCTGTGCGATTGCTTACCTATTAAAGCCTGAGTTATTTACCACCGTCGATACTTTTGTAGATGTGGAAACAAAAGGCGCGTTAACTGAAGGATGTACGGTCGTTGATTTGAAAGGTTACCTCGGAAAAGAACCGAATGCGACTGTTTGTACCGATATTGATGGTGAAGCTTTTAGACAATGGTTTGTTGATTCAATTAAAACGTGTATATAATCTAACAAATAGAATGGAGTGTTTATTATGACAGATATCATTATGTACCTTTCGGCAATTCTTTCCGTTGCTTTAGTTATTTATATGCTAGCGAAGAAGATGGATATTAAGATTACCTTGTTCTTTATGGGGATTTTACTGATGATGATTGCGATGCTTTTAGGTAACGATATTGTAGGTATTGAAGAAGGCACAGGCTTTAAATGGATTGATCCCATTTTAGCTGTCGTTGATTCATTTAAATCAACGCTTACACGTGCAGGCTTTATTATTTTAATGTTAGGTGGTTATGCGGCTTACATGTCACACATTAAAGCCAATGACGTGACAGTCAGTGTCCTAACGAAGCCGTTAAAGAAAATTAATAACGTTTACATTTTAGTCCCGATTGTGTTCCTGATTGGTAACTTATTATCACTCGTTATTCCGAGTGCGTCTAACTTAGCCATTATTTTACTTGCGACATTGTACCCGATTTTACGTGCAGCGAAAATGCCAATCTTAACGATTGGGGCATTAATCGCGACAGCGGCGACGATTATTCCGACACCGTTAGGTGGCGATAATGTGGCGGTTGCGAATGAACTCGCGACGTACGCAAACTTTAGTGGCTTAACAGTTACAGAATATGTATTAAAATATCATGCGATTGTCTCTATTCCAACGTTGATTCTGATTGCGGTTGTGCATTACTTCTGGCAAAAACATTCTGATAAGAAAGACGGTCGTCAATTAAACCAGACAGAGGATGTCGAGATTAAAGAAGTTGAAGCGATTGAAGGTGGCAAACTGTATAAAACCGTTTACGGCTTGCTTCCAGTCTTACCGATTATTTTACTGATCACGGTCTTTATGCTCGATGTGTTAGCGGGAATTCAAGTCGCGCTGAGTGTTGAGATTGCGACGATTCTGTCATTAATTGTGGCGATTCTTTGCGAAATGGTACGCGTACGTAAAATGAAGCCCGTCCTAGACAGTACGGAAACATTCTTTAAAGGTATGGGTGGGGCGATGCCGATTGTGGCTTTACTTGTCGCGGCTTCTGTCTTTGTTCGCGGGTTACAATCCATTGGTCTGATTGATGCCCTACAAACGGCGATGCTTGGTGCAGATGCCTCAAGTCAAGGCTTTATCTTACCACTGATACTTGTCGCTTTAACGGCCCTTATTGTTATTATTAGTGGCAGTGGTGTGGCGCTGTTTTATGCGATGGTCCCACTGATGGTGCCACTGGCTGACGCGGCGGGTATTAATCCGATTGCGATTACTGTTCCTATGGGACTAGCCGGAAACTTATTACGTGCGGTTTCTCCTGTTGCGGCGGTCATTATGATTATTTCAGGCTCATTAAAAGTCACGCCACTGGCGATTGTTAAAAGAACAGCTGTGCCAATGTTAAGTGGTGTCGTGTTCATGTTTATCCTATCCATGCTCTTCTTCTTATAAAAAGAGGCTAGTTAAAATGACTTTAAGTGATTGATTGTCACTTAAAGTCATTTTCTGTTTGTGAAGGATAGACGGAGGCAATCACAAAAAGGAGTGTTCAAAAAAGTGATGCAATATCTTCAACAGACGGAAACGAAAGCACAACACCTTTTGACTGAGAGAAGATCCTGTTATATAATAAAGGGTAGGCTAAATAACGGACATAAATATAAATGAGGTGAATCACCGTGTTAGATAAATTACAAGCATTAGAAGCACGTTATGAAAAGTTAAATGAATTATTAAGTGATCCGGATGTGATCTCAGACACAAACAAACTACGTGAGTATTCAAAGGAACAATCCGATCTTTCTGATATTGTCGCCACTTACCGTGAATACCGTGATGTAAGTGAACAATTAGCGGGTGCAAAAGAGATGTTAGACGGGGAAAAAGACCCGGATATGCGTGAGATGGTGCAGATGGAAATTGACGAACTATCACCACAAATTCCTGAGTATGAAGAAAAGTTAAAAGTTTTGATGTTGCCAAAAGATCCGAACGATGATAAAAACGTTATTATGGAAATCCGCGGGGCAGCGGGTGGTGATGAAGCGGCCTTATTTGCGGGTGACCTATTTAGAATGTATACCCGCTTTGCCGAAGCACAAGGCTGGAAAGTCGATGTGATGGAAAGTAGCGTCACTGGTGTCGGTGGCTATAAAGAAGTCATTATGATGATTAACGGTCGCGGGGCGTATTCAAAACTAAAGTTTGAAAACGGGGCTCACCGGGTACAACGTGTACCTGAGACCGAATCTGGTGGCCGGATTCATACGTCAACCGCCACTGTTGTCGCACTCCCAGAAGCAGAAGAAGTCGAAGTCGATATTCACGATAAGGATATTCGTGTGGACACGTTCACCTCAAGTGGACCAGGGGGACAAAGTGTTAATACAACGATGTCAGCGGTTCGTTTAACGCACGAACCAACCGGGATTGTTGTGTCGATGCAAGATGAAAAATCACAAATTAAGAATAAAGAAAAAGCGATGAAGATTTTACGTGCCCGTGTGTATGATAAGTTCCAACAAGAAGCACAGGCGGAGTTTGACTCGAATCGTAAATCAGCGGTAGGAACAGGGGACCGTTCCGAACGGATTAGAACGTATAACTTCCCACAAAACCGTGTGACCGATCACCGCATTGGTCTGACGATCCAAAAACTTGATCAAATTCTTCAAGGTAAGCTGGATGAGTTTGTGGATGCGCTCATTATGGAAGAACAGACAAGTAAGATGGACCAGCTAGGTGAGTAAGATGAGACCGACTATTCAAGAAGCCCTCAACTGGGCTTCTCTTTTTTTGAAACAGCATAACCGAGAAGAAAAAGTGGCGGAGTTATTACTGATTCATGTGCTCGGACTGTCGCGATTAGACTTTTTAATGCAGCTACAAGAACAGATACGACCGGATGTGTATGACACGTTTAAACAGATGGTGACCCGTCACGCAACAACAGGCATCCCCCTACAACATTTAACTGGGGAAGAACAGTTTTACGACCGGACATTTAAAGTGACAAAGGATACGCTCATTCCGCGTCAAGAGACAGAAGAGTTGATGTATTATTTACTAAAAGATTTAAATAAACGCCCGCATTTAACGGATGTTGTTGATGTCGGGACGGGTACGGGTGTCTTAGCGATTACGTTAAAGTTAGAACAACCACACCTCAACGTGTATGCAGTGGATATATCTGACGCAGCACTTCGTGTCGCAAAAGACAATGCGAACACATTAGGCGCTCTAGTGACGATGCAGTCCAGTGACTTTTTGTCTCACTTTATTGAAACAGATCAACATGTCGATGTGATTGTCTCTAATCCCCCGTATATTCCCTACAGTGATTTGGATTCACTCAGTGATACGGTGAAAAATTTTGATCCACATTTGGCGCTTTTTAGTGAAGAAGATGGGTTATACAGTTACCGCACAATTATCGCCGGGGCCACACACGTATTAAGACCTCACGGTCTGATGGCGTTTGAGATTGGCCACAATCAAAAAGAAGCGGTCACTGCGCTTATCAAGCGTGCTTTTCCAGACGCAACAGTGGAAACAAAACAAGATATGTTTGGTAGAGACCGGATGGTCTTTATGTATCAAGATGTTTAAATCCATCTTTCCTTGGTCATACTGCGACTAATAGAAACTGTCCGTCAGTATGAAAGGAACGATTTGTGATGAAACGAAAACACGTCAGTCATGTTAAATATCGTCGCTACTTCAAACGAAAAAGAGTTGTCGATCTTGTTATCATGTCGGTAGCTTTGGGGCTTATCCTCATACAGCTGATGATGCCTGAAAAACAACAGGCCTTAGGTTATGATGTCGATATTCCAGAAGAAGCGATTCGACTAAGAATTTTAGCCCATAGTGATGACACTGTCGACCAAGACATGAAGCGCCAAGTGAGAGATGACGTCTCCCGTTACGTCGCTGGTATGATGACAGACATCACGTCAATTGAGGAAGCAAGAGACGCCGTCACAAAAGCCTTACCAGAGATTGAACAAGTCGTTGGCGCCTCTTTAAATGAAGCGGCTTATCCCCATGCGGCAACGGTGACTTATGGGAAGAACATTGTTTTTCCAACAAAGGTGTATGATACCCGTGTTTATCCACAAGGGGAATATGAAGCCGTGCTCGTGACCATTGGTGACGGTGAAGGTAAAAACTGGTGGTGTGTCTTATTCCCTTCTCTTTGTTTTGTGGATTTTAATGGCGATGTGACACTAGACCAGAGTCATACCGAACCTAAAGATGATCAAATAGAAAGACCTTCTGACAACAGAGAAACAGAAGACGAGATAAATGAAGCTTCATCTGAGGAAGATGAAAGTGAAACAAAGCCTGAAGCAAAGTTTTGGTTAGTGGAACAAATCAGTAAGCTTATCCACACGTTCAGTGGATAACGATGTGGATAACCGGCTAGTTTACCCACATTTACACTAGAATTCGTGGATAAGTCTGTGTATAATCAAAAGAAGAAATGAAAACACCCACTTGTGGATAAGTGGATAAGATTTCAAATAGCTTGTGAAACATAAATATAACCGTTGTCCACATTCTGTGGATAACCTGTGGGGAAGTTGTGAATTTTTTAAAGTGAGGTGTCAATATGACAACATCATTTTTACTATGGAATGATGAGAATATACAAAAAGTGAGTGAGTGGCTAAAGCAAGGAGAGGTTGTTGCTTTTCCAACCGAAACCGTTTATGGTCTAGGGGCTGATGCAACCAATGAAGTAGCAATCGGAAAAATATTCAAGGCAAAAGGCCGACCAAGTGATAATCCGTTGATTGTCCATTTAAGTGATGTTGAACAGATGTCACGTTATGTGACGGAGATTACGCCGATAGCGAAACAATTAATTGAGGCGTTTATGCCTGGACCACTCACGGTTATTTTAAAAAGCAATGGAAAAATCGCGAAAAATGTCACGGCTGGTCTAGATACGGTGGGCTTAAGAATACCGGATCACTTAGCGGCGCGTGAGCTTATTAAAGCGTGTGATTTACCGATCGCCGCACCAAGTGCTAATCTTTCAGGTAAACCATCACCAACGAGTGCCGTGCATGTGTATCAAGATCTAAAAGACAAAATTACGGCCATTCTAGACGGTGGGCCAACGGGTGTTGGTGTCGAATCAACCGTTGTTGATTGTACCGGTCAGCATGCGGTGATCCTAAGGCCCGGTGGAATCACGAAACAAGACATTGAACACGTACTACAGGCACCAGTCGAAGATGCGACCGTACTTGAAACAAAAGACAAGCCAAAGTCACCTGGGATGAAATATACGCACTATGAACCGGAAGTGCCGATGATTCTGATTGACGGGGATGATGATTATTTTAGAACGCAAATCAACCAGTATCAATCAGAAGGAAAAAAGGTTGGTTTATTGGTCAGTGAAGAACTCGCAAGGCAATCTCAAGCCGATACGGTGATGACGGTCGGTACGAGAGAAGATATTGCGACCGTCGCCAATCAACTCTACCATGCGCTCCGTTCTTTTAAAAAGACTGATGTTGATGTCATCTTAGCGGAAACATTTAATGAAGATGGCGTCGGTCAAGCGGTGATGAATCGAATGAGAAAAGCAGCCACGTATATTGATATTGAAGACAAGTCGAAATAGAAAATGAATATAAACCGTTCGTAATCACTAGCGTGAAAGAAACACTTCTTAATAGGAAGCGGTAAATGCCGTTCCTTTAAGAAGTGTTTTTTCTTTCTGTTCTTTGAGAATGCCCTCTAAGAAACGTTAATACAAAACTATATAAAGGATGAGCATATACCAATCAAGACACCAACCATGATGTTAACCAAGCTGCCCTCAAGCTATCACCTAAGTCATCCCTCAAGCTAAAGTAGATGCTGGGAATTAGGGCTCTATACTAAATGTGGTGGTACCCCTTGATCTGACATGCCCTTAGCTTATATCAAAAAAATACACTTATACACCCTCATTTGTTAAACTATAATCGACGAAAAAAATAGAGAAATGAGGGGTATAAGTGCAAGACAAGTTTATCATAAAATTGTTA
>NZ_FPAI01000053.1 GCF_900116255.1 Halolactibacillus miurensis | reverse complement strand
CCTTTTATCTTTTGAAGGGTCGTCAAGCGCGCCTTCGTCGCTTTTATTTTTCTTTTAACGGCATTGATTTGCTCTTTTTTATTACGCATGTACACCTTCTTCAATTCTTTTTGCGCGGATAGAAGCGCCCGTCCTTGTTGAACAGCACTGGTCGCATAATAATCATTTAATCCGTAATGTTGTTTCAACTGTTGATGGATGGAGACGGAACTTTTCGCTTTCACGCCCCTAAGCTCCCGGACCTCCGCTTGATAGCGAAAATGTTTGGCTTGATTAAACACCCGAAGGGTGTGATTCATGGACATAACAAAATCAGGGTCGATCTTATACTTATATAAGCGATTTGAAAAAATGGCCTTCATGCCCATGATACCCACCCTCTCTTTGTTTTGTGACGGTCACTGTTAGTGCTTTAATTGTACCATGAGGAATATATGTTTGTCACTTCAAAAATATTCAAAAAATCGATTCATCACCCACCTAGTGCTGACGCACTTGAGGAAGGTGTCTTCTCGCCCTAAAACGATAAAATCCAGGGAGATTAACTAATGCAACTTCTGTGTGTTTCAGTTATAATAAGATGAGACTTAACACGAAGAGAGGATCCGGTTATATATGAGCTATCAAGCCCTATATCGTGTCTTTCGCCCACAAGTATTTGAAGATGTGGTTGGACAGGCACATATAACACGAACATTACAGAATGCTCTCGTACAAGATAAATTCTCACACGCTTATCTGTTTACTGGCCCGCGAGGGACAGGAAAGACAAGTGCGGCAAAAATATTTGCGAAGGCGATTAACTGTGAACACGCCCCAACGAAAGAGCCGTGTTTAGAGTGTGCCAGCTGTAAAGGTATCCAGTCAGGAGCGATTCCTGATGTGATGGAAATTGATGCTGCTTCTAATAATGGTGTCGAACAGATTCGTGATATACGAGATAAAGTGAAATATGCCCCGACATCCGTACCTTATAAGGTGTATATTATCGATGAGGTGCATATGTTATCGATGGGTGCCTTTAATGCGTTATTAAAGACGTTAGAAGAACCACCAAAACACGTCATCTTTATATTAGCAACAACAGAGCCACATAAAATCCCGCTAACGATTATTTCGAGGTGTCAGCGTTTCGATTTTAAACGGATTACGCAGCAAGCCTTAATTGAACGAATGAAAGTCATTATGGCTCATGAAGATATGACCGTAAGTGACGAGGCTTATCATCAGATTGCGCTCGCGGCAGAAGGTGGAATGCGGGATGCATTGAGTCTT
This sequence comes from Halolactibacillus miurensis, assembly GCF_900116255.1. GTDB lineage: Bacteria > Bacillota > Bacilli > Bacillales > Amphibacillaceae > Halolactibacillus > Halolactibacillus miurensis. Next base: position 2,830 of record NZ_FPAI01000053.1, on the reverse strand, counting down.
CTAGATCAAGCGATCTCGTATAGTGATGGTGAAGTGACGTTAGAAGATGTGTTACAGATTACAGGTTCTGTCTCACAAGCAAGGCTACAACAGCTCACAGTAGCACTAGCCGATAAAGACGTGAGTACAGCCCTGAGCCTTGTCGACCAGTTCATTCAAGAAGGAAAAGATCCCGGACGTTTAATTCATGATTTGATTTACTTCTTGCGGGATGCGTTGATGTACCGGGCCGCGCCAACGCTTGCTAATCAATTAGAGCGTGCCGTACCTGATGAGGCTTTTAAAGAACTAGCCAATCGACTCGATCCACACTGGATCCAACAGGCGATTAGTGAATGGAATCATTGTCAACAAGAGATGAAGTGGACGACAAGTCCAAAAGTCTTTATAGAGATTAGTGTATTAAAACTAACAGAAGAAGACCAAGCGTCGTCAGTAGCCAATGATTCACACATTTTGCAGTTAACCGAAAAGCTTGGTAAACTAGAAAAAGAACTACGAGTGTTAAAAGAACAAGGCATAAAAACAGAGCAAGCTGCATCACCCAAGCGTCAACAAAAGCGTACCCCGCAAAGTAAGAGTAACTATAAAATACCGTTTGAAAAAATCCGCCTCACGTTAGAAAAGGCAGAAAAAGAACACTTACAAAATGTGCAACGCGCTTGGGCAAATGTATTGCAACAAGTGAAAACGAAAAGTGCGCCAGCTCATGCGACCTTGCAAGATGCTAAGCCAGCAGCGGCATCGTTTGATAACTTGGTGATTGCTTTTAAATATGATATTCATTGTTCGTTAGCACTTGATCATCGGGAACTAATAGAAGCGATTCTGTTAGAAACAACGGGACATCACATGTCATTTATCCCAATTCCTGAAGAAGCGTGGCTGAAATTGCGCGAGGACTTTATTAAAGAACAAAAGTTAAAAGCAAAAGATTCAGGAGAAACAGAAGAACAAGAAGAAGACCCCGTTGTTGAAGAAGCACGGAAATTAGTCGGTGATGATTTAATAGAAATACATGAAGACTAAAGTTTTTAATTACAAGGAGGAAAACACAATGCGTGGAAATGCAAACATGAATAAAATGATGAAACAAATGCAAAAAATGCAAAAAGATATGATGAAAGCTCAAGAGGAATTACAAGAGATGAGCTTTGAAGCAACAGCAGGTGGCGGTATGGTTAAAGTCATTGCTAACGGTAAGAAGGAAATTGTTGATGTAGAGATTAATGAAGAAGTTGTTGATCCAGATGATGTAGAAATGCTACAAGATTTAATCATTGCTGCGACAAATGAAGTATTAAATAAAGTGGATGAAACATCAAACGAGAAGATGGGTAAATTCACTCAAGGTATGAATCTTCCGGGAATGTTTTAAGGAGCGAGTATATGTATTATCCTGAACCAATTTCAAAGCTGATTGATAGCTTTACTAAATTGCCAGGAATCGGACCGAAAACTGCGGTCCGACTGGCTTTTTTTGTTTTAAATATGAAAGAAGACGATGTGCTAGATTTTGCGAAGGCATTAGTCAATGCGAAACGGGAACTCACACACTGCAGCGTATGCGGCCATATTACTGACCAAGATCCATGCCAGATTTGTAGTGATCATACCCGCGATGACTCCGTTATTTGTGTCGTACAAGATCCTAAAGATGTTATTGCAATGGAAAAAATGCGTGAATTTAATGGACGTTATCACGTGCTCCATGGGGCAATCTCACCGATGGATGGGATTGGACCAGAAGATATTAATGTACCTGATTTAATTAAACGTTTAAAAGATGATAAAGTCGAAGAGCTTATTCTCGCAACAAACCCTAATGTAGAAGGTGAAGCAACGGCGATGTATATCTCTCGTCTCGTTAAACCGTCAGGTATCCGAATTACTCGGATCGCTCATGGCTTACCAATGGGTGGCGATTTAGAGTATGCCGATGAAGTGACTTTATCGAAAGCATTAGAAGGTCGACGTGAATTATAATCTGAAAGTGATGTGTTGATTATGGGCTTTCGAACAAACCGAAAGAAAAAACAATATGAACAAGCATTGCTTGATGACATTTACCGTTTGCAGTCAGAATGGACACAAGTTAAAGGTGTGATGGAACGTAGTTTAGATCCATCCGTTGAAGGTGAGTACCAATTGAAGATTGCGGAAATAAAATATTTCTTCTTATTAAGAGAAGCAAGACGTCTACACTTAAACGCCCGTCAAAAATGATGGGCGTTCTTTTTTTTTAGTTTCTTCATATAAATAATAACGATGTAATAGTTAAAAAGAGCATGGTTAGTATAATGATGATGGAGGGAATAAAATGAAAAGATTAGGATTTCAAATAGCTAAACTGATTTATCGCATGATTGCAAGTGTACTTATTATCTTCTTTATCAATGTCATTGGTGGATTGATTGGTTTTCATTTACCTATTAATGTTATGACGGTTGGGATAACGACAGCGCTAAGTGGGTACGGCTTAGCTAGTTTGATGTTGATGAAAATCCTTATCTTTTAAACGTATTTAATGAAGGAACAGCTCAATCGACAAGTTTTTTAAAAAACTTGCAATTAATCCTTGCATTTGAAAAGCTATTCGTGGTATATTATTTAGGCAGTCTTTTGAGAGGGCATTTCAAATAATGATTGAAAATAACTTTTTTGTAAAAAGTTATTGACTTCCATCCAAGAGATATGTTATAGTTAAATAGTTGTCAACAAAACGACAGCGAAACATTTGACCATTGAAAACTGAATAACACACACAGTAATGTTAAGAAATAAAGTAAGACAAGCTAGTGCTTGAAACCAGAGTAAAGTATTACTCATC
>NZ_FPAI01000045.1 GCF_900116255.1 Halolactibacillus miurensis | reverse complement strand
ACCTATTATTGATACTTCTATTTTATCGAAAAAAAGACCGGATGCCTATGATTAAATGAGGTATCCGATCTTTTTTGGACTTTTTCAGTGGCCTCCACCAATGTTGTATTCACTTGTTCCAGAGCAGAAACAAGGTCTACACCATTGGGCGCAATGGGCGTATATGACGCGTACCCTGTCTTTTGTTAGAACGCATGCGTTCTAACAGACAGAACGATTCGACCAAAGTAAGTTGTGTTCCTGGAATACACTATTTCACCGACATGCTTTAACAGATGTTGAGAAAATAGGTTTACGGCGGTTGGAGAGTAGAAAAACCTATGCTTAGTTGAATGAGCATGGGTCGCCTTTAGGGTGTCCTTATGGAATCTCCTTCCTCAAACATTCGTTAGAATGTTAGGTGGGGGTAGTTCAAAATGGATGTGAATGAAAATAATTCACATAGTAGTAAAATCTGTTGTTCTGTTGACTAGAAGTTCATGCTATAATGATAGTGGTGATGACGTGAAAGCGCCATCAATAAACGAATAACTAATTGAAAGAAAAGGAGGCACTTTTATGGAGTATAATTACCAAACCCCGCGCTATCTTCTCGTGATTGAACAGATTAAAGAAAAAATACATAGTGGTGAACTGGAACCAGGAGAAAGATTGCCTTCTGAAATGGAATTTTCAAAACAATTACGTGTGTCTCGAAATACGTTAAGAGAAGCGTTACGTATATTAGAAGAAGAAAATATCATTTTAAGAAAACACGGTGTCGGTACGTTTGTTAATCGTAAACCACAATTTAAAGGCGGACTAGAAGAACTTTTCAGTATTACCGATATGATTAAACGTGAAGGGAAAGAACCGAGCACGGAGTGGTTATCAACTGGGTATGTTGAACCGCATAGTGATGATCGTGAAGAGTTGGAACTTGAAACAGATGAGCGTGTTTATTTAGTGAAGCGGTTACGTAAAGCTGACGGTGAACCACTCGTCTACTGTATTGATAAAATGCCTGAACACAAACTCTCAAATGATTTTGAGATTAAAGGTGAATCGATTTTTGACGCCCTGCAGCGAGATGCTGGTATTACGATTAGTTATGCAAAAGCAGATATTAACACCATTGGTTATCATCAAGACATATCGAAAATCTTAGAATGTGACCGTGATATACCGTTACTTGTATTAAAACAAATTCACTACGATTTAGATGACCACCCTATTTTGTATTCACTTAATTTCTTCCGGTCAGACCAAGTGAGTTTTAACGTATTTAGAAAACGGATGGTTTAACTGGTTGGACGTCAGAGGATGGTCCTCCATCAATTATAAAAGAAGGCGTAAAATAATGTTGTTTTACGCCTCTTAGTGTTTCTATGATTCGCACTTAAAAATCATACTGATCCTCTTTTTTCTTCCACATCTCATCATAAGCTTCTTTTAATAAGAGCGTATCCTCTACGAGTGTTTGTATTCTAAAGTGAACATCATCGTTGACGATAGATTTAAGATGGAAATCTTGTTCCTCGATAAAGACATAATTACTTGAGACGACAGCTTTCATATAGCTTAAGATGGGTTTCAACTGTTGTTCAATCACGAGATAATGTTTCGCTGAACCAGCGGTAACGACAAGCCCCACTACTTTTTTCTCTAGCGCCTTGGTTGGTAATAAATCGAAGACATTCTTAAGTGTGCCAGGTATGGACGCCTGGAAAATCGGCGTACCAATCATCAATATATCGGCCTGCATTAATTTTTCAGTGACTATTTTTGTGTCACCGGTATAATCAAGATAATGTCGACCGTCGCTAAAAACGAGGTCGTAATCTTTTAAATCAATCAACTCAATAGTTAAGTCTTTACGCTGCTGCAACACTTTTTCAACTGCCAGCATCGCGGTCTTTGTTTTTGATCCGACCGTTGAGCCAGATAGAATAACGACATGCATATTATAATTCCTCCTGTATTCGTGTGTATTTTTTAACCTTCGGTATAATTTTCTCGCCTAAATACTCAATATTTCTCATCAGTTGTTTAAAAGGGACGCCACCAAAGTCCATTTGACCAATATAACGCTGATGCTTAAAGACATCGTGTTGATAGAGAATTTTTTCAGTCACTTCGTCGACACTCCCAATGTTCATGACGTTATGTTTATCTTTTCCTAATGCAAAGGCTTGTTTCGGGAAACCTTGTCCATTTGTTCTTTTCATCCCTTCATTAATATACGGATACATGTCTTTTTGAGCTTGTTGCGTCGTTTCGGCAACGTGAAAGAAACCGGCAGTTCCGACTGGGAAATGACGGGAGTCAAAGCCACTTTGGTTTAGTGATTCGCGGTAGGCATCAATGACCGATTGAAACGTTGATACCGGACCGCCAAGCATGGCTAAATGCATCGGCACGCCCATTCTTCCCGCTTTAATGGCGCTGCTACGGGTACCACCGACAGCACGCCAAATCGGTAAAGGTTCTTCAGCGCGTGGCAAGACATGGGCGTTATTCAGTTCTTTACGGTAGTCACCTTTCCACGTGACGTAAGCTTCCTGATTAATCTTATTTAGTAAAGCAAATTTTTCTTCAAATAATCCTTCATAGTCATGAAGGTCATAGCCAAGTAAATCAAATAACCCTACTCTTGAAGCGCGACCGGCAATAATTTCAGCCCGTCCGTCTGATAACAAATCAATCGTCGCGAAGTCTTCATACACCCTTACGGGGTCTGAGGTCGAGAGAATCGTCGCAGATGAACCAAGCTTGATGTTGTTTGTCACTTGCGCGATCGCAGATAAGACAACGGTGTGGGCTTGTGTCACAAAAAAGTCTTGATGACTCTCACCAACACTAAAAAAGTCAAGACCAGCCTCGTCAGCTAATTTAGCGAGTTCAATAATCTGATTCAGCCTTTCTTTAGCTGATAGTCTCGTGCCGGTTTCGGGATCCATTAAATGGTCTCCCAGTGTGTATATACCAAATTCCAATCCGTTCGTAGGATGAATACGATAGTTGCTCATCGTCATGTATAATCACTCCTTAATTAAATTAATGATTGTTATTAATGTAAAAGGTTTGAGTCGTCAATGCAAGGAAAAAGTCTCGAATTCGAAATAAATAAGACCTATGATAAGTGAAAGGATGACTACAAGTGTTAAAGGTGAGTCAGGCAATAGGTGATGTAACTAGGATTTAGCGAATGATTTGAAAGGAAGTATAATTTTTTTAGAAGATGTGTCATAACCATTGACTTGTTGGACGTCTTACTAATATAATGGAGAGGTAGGACATATGTAAGGGATTTCATTAACCAGCAAGAGGTTGGACGTCCTATCAAAAAACGATGATAATGAATAGATATAGATAAAATAGCGATCACTATAAGTGATATCGAATATTTCAGGATAAATTAGACTGAAATCAGGGTATACCTTTAATGTGGTCTGACTACTCTCCTAGTACACTAAAAATAGAACGTGACATCATCGTCAGAAAAATGTTGTGATAAGAACATGTGAAGATATGAAAGGATGGATGAAACAATGCGAATGGTAGATTTAATCGCGAAAAAGCGTGATGGTGAAGCTTTAACTAAAGAAGAAATTGACTTTATGATTGAAGGGTATACCAAAGATGAGATTCCAGATTATCAAATGTCAGCAATGGCGATGGCTTTGTATTTTCAAGATATGACAACGGATGAACGGGTTAACTTAACCATGGCGATGGTCAACAGTGGTGATACCGTTGATTTATCAGGTATTGAGGGCATTAAAGTAGATAAACACTCAACAGGCGGTGTGGGTGATACAACAACGCTCATTCTTGCGCCACTTGTCGCATGTGTCGGTGTGCCTGTCGCGAAAATGTCAGGTCGTGGTCTCGGGCATACGGGAGGAACCATTGATAAATTAGAATCAATTAAAGGATTCCAAGTTGAACTAGATGGTCAAACATTTAATGATTTGGTTAATAAAAATAAAGTCGCGGTTGTCGGCCAAAGTGGTAACTTAACACCAGCGGATAAAAAACTGTATGCCTTACGTGATGTTACCGCAACGGTTAATTCCATTCCCCTCATCGCAAGCTCAATCATGAGTAAGAAGATCGCCTCAGGTGCGGATGCGATTGTCCTAGATGTCAAGACAGGTTCAGGTGCCTTTATGGAAAACTTAGACGATGCGAGAGCACTCGCAAAAGCCATGGTCGGTATCGGTAACGGTGCTGGACGTCAAACGATTGGCGTCATTTCTGATATGAATCAACCGCTTGGTTTTGCGGTAGGGAATGCTTTAGAGGTAAAAGAAGCCATTGATACGTTAAATGGCCATGGACCAGAAGATTTGACCGAGCTATGTCTCACGTTAGGGAGTCATATGGTGCATTTAGCGAATAAGGCAGACTCGATTGATGAAGCACGCGCAATGCTTGTAGAAGCGATTGAATCAGGACGAGCGCTTGACACCTTTAAAGTGTTTGTAGAAGGACAAGGTGGAGATGCTTCAGTCATTGATCATCCTGATTTATTGCCACAAGCTAAGATGACAAAAGAAATTACGGCAAAAACATCGGGTTATGTACAAGAAATTATTGCAGATGAAGTAGGGATTGCTGCAGGTATGTTAGGCGCGGGTCGAATGACAAAAGAGTCAGAAATTGATTTAGCTGTTGGACTTGTGTTACACAAAAAAGTCGGCGACTACGTTGAAAAAGGCGATGTTCTTGTCACCTTGCATACGAACAAAGAAGAGACACAAGAAGTAGAAGATAAAGTGAGAAACGCCTATCGTATGCACGCTGACAAACCAGAAGCACGCGTGCTTATTTATGACGTCATAACCGAATAATATACAGAAATTGTAACCAGCATATACAGAAATAATCACAGTGGTAATTGAAAATAATCACTATTTAAAGATAAGGAGACCAATCATGAAAGAAATCTTTTTGGCGTTATTCTCAGGGCTGCTTGTAGGGATATTATTTAAATTCTTAAAGTTACCTTTACCTGCACCACCTGTATTTTCAGCAGTAGTCGGTGTGTTTGGTGTGTATTTTGGTGGCGTTGTCGCCGAATACTTACGCGCCTTTTTTAGTTAATAACTTATCAGTTGTTTAATGGGTGTCGCTACCGGTTAAACATAACGAATCTGTTTGTGTGTGAAGTGAAAGCGTGATGAACAAACTATCTATAAGGAAAAACAGAAAGGATGAAGAAATATGGTAGAAAAATTTAAGCGCATCTTTTTAGTTGTGATGGATTCAGTTGGTATTGGTGAAGCACCAGATGCCGAACAGTTTGATGATGTGGGTGCAGATACACTCGGGCATATTGCTGAAAGTATGAATGGATTAAATATGCCAACAATGGGTCGATTAGGGTTAAGTAATATTAGAGAAATCAAAGGGATTGAAAAAGCAGCACAACCTTTAGCACATTATACAAAAATGCAGGAAGCATCAAATGGGAAAGATACGATGACAGGTCACTGGGAGATTATGGGCCTTCACATTGATCAACCGTTCCAAACATTCCCTGATGGCTTCCCGGATGATTTATTAGATGAATTAAAAGAAAAAACAGGTCGTGGTATTATTGGTAATAAACCAGCATCAGGAACAGAAATCCTAGTTGAACTTGGTGAGGAACATATGAAAACCGGTGATTTAATTGTATACACGTCAGCTGATTCAGTTTTACAAATTGCGGCACATGAAGAGATTGTGCCATTAGAAGAACTCTATGAGATTTGTGAAACAGCTCGTAAAATGACAATGAATGATAAGTATATGGTCGGTCGGATTATCGCCCGTCCATTTGTCGGTGAACCAGGCGCGTTCGAACGTACATCTAACCGTCATGATTATGCTTTAAAACCTTTTGGTCGCACCGTTATGAATGCGCTAGACGATGGTGGGTTTGATGTCGTTGCTTTAGGTAAAATTTCTGATATTTATGATGGTGAAGGTGTTACCCAATCAATTCGTACGAAAGATAATGATGATGGTATGGAGAAATTCATTCAATCCATTGATGATGACTTCCATGGATTGAATTTCTTGAATCTTGTTGATTTTGATGCGAAGTATGGCCATCGTCGGGACCCTAAAGGCTACGGAGAAGCGCTTGAAACGTTCGATGAACGTTTGCCAGAAGTATTAGAAAAACTTAAAGAAGATGATTTACTCATCCTTACCGCAGACCATGGGAATGATCCGGTCCATCACGGTACCGATCATACACGTGAATATGTGCCACTGATTGTTCACCATAAGGGTATTACATCAGGTAAAGCCTTACCTATCCGTGAAACATTTGCTGATATTGGTGCAACGATTGCCGAAAACTTTGGCGTGGACATGCCGAAGTATGGTAAGAGTTTCTTAGATGAGATAAAATAGTAACAGATAGACATGTGAATAGAAGGAATAAAAGTAATAACAATCGTTAAGGAGGAGCAAAATGACACAACTACAAGAAGCAACAGCGTTTATTCAAAAGCAATTAAGCGAAAAGCCACATGTGGGTCTCATTCTCGGTTCTGGCCTCGGGATGTTGGCAGATGAAATCGAGCACCCGGTTAAAATAAAATATGATGTGATTCCAGGATTTCCGGTTTCTACGGTAGAAGGGCACGCCGGTCAGCTCGTTATTGGAGAGTTAGAAGGCATCAGCGTGATTGCGATGCAAGGCCGTTTCCACTTCTATGAAGGTTATGGTCTTGATGCGGTCACTTTCCCGGTACGCGTAATGAAACAACTTGGTGTGGAAAAATTATTTGTGACTAATGCCGCAGGCGGTGTCAATGAATCGTTTGAACCGGGTAACTTAATGCTGATTACTGACCATATTAATAATACCGGTCAAAATCCATTAATGGGACCAAATGATAATGAGCAAGGTGTTCGATTCCCGGATCTATCTCAAGCATATGATCGCAAACTTCAAGGTCTTGCTAAGGATGTCGCAGAAGAATTATCACTAGACTTAAAGACAGGCGTTTATGTGTGGAACACTGGACCCACTTATGAAACACCGGCTGAAATTAAGATGCTACAAAAAGTAGGTGGCGATGCTGTTGGTATGTCAACGGTACCAGAAGTCATTGTGGCTCGCCATGTTGGCTTAGACGTCTTAGGTATTTCATGTATCTCAAATATGGCCGCCGGTATTTTAGATCAACCATTAAACCATGAAGAAGTCATTGAAACAACGGAAAAAGTACGAGAAGACTTCTTACGTTTCGTGAAAACTATTCTAGGTAAAGTGAACGCGTAATGTTTGTTAGAGCGAGTTATACATACTCGCTCTTGTATATTCGGGGGTAAGTGCGGTTAAGGACAAGATAAAGGAGCTAACGGTTTATGACTGATCAAACATTGATACAAGAAGCAAAGAAAGCTAGGGATAAGGCGTATGTGCCCTATTCAAAATTTAAAGTAGGTGCGGCGTTAAAAGCCAAATCAGGTAAAGTCTATCATGGGTGTAACATCGAGAATGCGGCTTATTCAGCGTGTAACTGCGCGGAGCGTAGTGCACTCTTTTCTGCCTACAGTGAAGGAGAGCATCATTTTGAATCCTTGACGGTTGTGGCAGATACCGATCGTCCTGTGTCACCTTGTGGTGTGTGTCGACAAGTGATTAGTGAACTTTGTGAACCTAAAATGCCAGTCATTTTAACGAACTTACACGGTGATGTGTTAGAAACAACAGTAGATGCTCTCTTACCAGGGGCATTTTTATCGGATGATTTATATAGTGATGAGGAGGCAAAAAAACATGAGTAAAGATTTAGCACAATATATTGATCATACAGCTTTAAAAGCTGATACAACAAAAGAGCAAATTGTCACGCTTTGTCAGGAAGCAAAGGCCTATAACTTTTATTCTGTCTGTGTGAACCCAACGTGGGTAGAGACAGCGGCCAAAGAATTAAAAGATTCTGACGTCGATGTATGTACGGTCATCGGCTTCCCGTTAGGGGCGACAACATCAAAAGTTAAAGCCTTTGAAACAACCAACGCCATTGAAAATGGGGCGACAGAAATTGATATGGTGATCAATATTGGCGCCTTAAAAGATGGTCAAGATGACTTAGTCGAAGACGATATTCGTCACGTCGTTGAAGCAGCAAAAGGAAAAGCGTTAGTCAAAGTGATTATTGAAACAAGCCTCTTAACAGATGCTGAGAAAGTAAAAGCATGTGACTTTGCGGTAGCGGCTGGTGCTGACTACGTTAAAACATCAACCGGCTTCTCAACAGGTGGGGCAACAGTAGAAGACATTAAACTGATGCGTCAAACCGTTGGACCTGATATCGGTGTCAAAGCAAGTGGCGGTGTACGTGACCGCGCGGGCGCTCTAGCGATGATTGAAGCAGGAGCTACGCGTATAGGTGCAAGCAGTGGGAAAGAAATTGTGTCTGGCGGAAAAGCAGATTCTGATTATTAAGCTTGAAAATAAATAGAATACCTAAATAAAAGTCTTTGTTCCGATGTCGGAATAAAGGCTTTTCTGTCTTTCGCTTGTTCTTGTGGCTAATTAGATTGTCCGTATTCCTTGGTGTGAAAAATCGTGGTATGGAGATTAGCGCGGAGTAAAGAAGACTCATGGCTTGAGTCACGGGTGGTTGACTAAACGTATTAAAAATTAACGTAATAAGTCGAATGTTCTCAATTGGTAATATCTTATCAGGTGTTTCAATCTTCATTAACTCGTATGTATGCTATAATGACAAATTGAAGGGGTGGAATTTATGAAAAAAATTATTATAGTCTTGTTTAGTTTGCTTGTTTTGGTTAGTTGTTCAACTGATACAGAAGATGAAGCGATGCCAAACAATAACCAAGAGGAGAATAATGTTACTCAAGAGAATGATGAGAATCATAGTACAACGGATGATAGCAACACAGTGGATAACGAACATTTAAAAGCGTATGAAGAATTTGATATCTTATCAAAAGAATTAGATTTAAATTTATATGAAGGCATAGTTGAAACAGATAATAGAGGAAATAGAGTGATATTATTCCAAACGGAAGAAGGTACAAAGGAATATAAGAGTATTTATATTAAAGATGATCACCATTTAAAAATTGTTCATTTTAATGATGAAGACAATTTACTGTATAATGATGTTATACAATAAATGATAAGAAAAACAGGTTAAATGGAAGTGAAAAAGCACGGTAACCTACTTCAATTTGAAGTAGGTACGGTGCTTTTTATAACTGCCCAAACGTTAGTGTGGCTTTTTTAGTCGTATGAAAAAGGTGAGTGTGAGTCAATATAATGCACGGGAATGTCAGAAAATGTGTTAGCAAGCTTCTTCGCGAACAGTTCCATGCCAGGTGATTCCGATTCGTAATGACCTAATACGATTAAACTTTTTGGGTGCTTCGTCTCTAGTGAGTCACGGACATACTCAGGTGTTTCCCACTCAAATCCCTCACCATAAATGGCTAAATCAATCTGGTCTCGCTCAAATGTTGGAATAACATGTTCACCGTTGCCACGGTAACCAACGAATAGACCAATACGTTTAATCTGATGATGGTCTTGGCCAACATAACGATACTGATCTAGTCGCAGAGTTGCTTTAATATGTGTACGCAGAGACGAAAAGGACGCCGCTTGTGGTAATTCAATAACGGTATAGGTTGAATAAATGTCTTTTTTCTGCACTCGAGGGAAGAGTGTATGCGTTAATGCTTCAGTAATCATGTCGGGTGAATACATATGAATAAGATCATGAAACCGAAAAATACTCATCGAAAGCTCTTCCATCATTGCTTCTTTTTCAATATGTACAGCGTCCATCGTATGGGGTTTTTTCCAGTGATGAAAGAATATACCCTCATGTGTGAGAACGAAGTTACAATTCAACTGTTTGGCTTCTTGTAATGCACGTATGGTCGGCATAAACATAACCGCAATTCCCGATACACTATCGTTTATATCACCATACAACACATCATCGACACTATTGTTAGGTAAGACTAGTCCTTGTTTGATATAGTCCACGACGTCTTTTACTATTAACATAATCATCTTCCTTTCTATCGGTGGCTTTAACTACAGTCTATAGAATGAGTGTGAGGTCTGTGACTCTAAAGAATAAAGAATAAATTGAAAAAACTAAAGATTTTAACTAGAAGAAGTAAAGGGAATGATAAAAATGTCATACAATTATTGAGAAAAGATTGACATTAACTTTGTACAACGGTTAAACTAATAATACGAAAAGCAGTTAAGACAGCGATGGGTTTCACATTATACCATTATGACAACGCTTACAATAATGAATGGGGGTAGAACGATGCATAAGTTAGTCATTGTTGATGATGAGCACTTTGTAAGGAAGGGGATGCTCGCACTAATTGATTGGAAATCAGTCGATTATCGAGTGGTCGGTGAAGCGGATAACGGGGAGGATGCTTTATCGCTCATTATAAAAGAGGAACCGGATGTCGTGTTCACCGATATTCGTATGCCAGTTTTTGATGGGATTGAACTGATCAAACAAGTAAAACAACACGCCAAACACCAACCTAAATTTGTCTTAATCAGTGGATATGATGATTTTCAGTATGCTCAACAAGCGGTACGGTTAGGTGTTGTAGACTTTATTCTTAAGCCAGTAAATAAAAAAGAAATCGAAGAAACATTACAAAAGCTATCAAGAGAAATATATGAAGAGCGAATGGCGATTCAAACAAATCAAGCATTTATAAACCATCGCTTATTTCAACGTGTCGTATTAGAAGGTAATCAACCGACAAGAGAAGAAGCAGATGTCTTGTTGAAAGACTCCGAAACAGACTTGCGTTATGTCCTGATTGATGTCAGGTCAAGGACTGCTAATACCGCCATCGATGAACAGATTCAACATGCGATTACTCACTTTATTGGAGCCGATGATTTGTTTATTCATCCGATTGAACGAGAAGGTTATGGTTTAATTTTAGAACAACGCTATTTACCGAAAAACGATAATGAACTTACCTGGTTCTTTGATCATTTTAAAGCGATGATTGAATCGGCCATTCAACAATCTGTCTTTATTTATGTAGGTGTTCGCGGGGAAGGGTTAAGCGGTATACAAGCATCATACCAGTCGGCCCAACGTTTGAAGAAACATCGTTATATCATAGAGAATGACGCGCCAATATTAATGACAGCGTCAAAAGAACAGTTGCTGACAGAAAACAGAGAACTAGATGCCAGTCTTTTTACCGAGTTAATGGAACATGTAGAAGAAAACAATCCTGATAAGATTAAAGAAACAGTTCATCAACTTAAAATGGCCATTCAAGAAAACTATATTTCTGTTAAACATGTCCAACTGTTTTTATATCAAATGGATCAAGCGATTGATCAACGGTTTAAAAAAGCGATGGATAAAAAAGTATCAACGGAGCGTTCGTTTTTAGATGAACTTAACGATGAACATACCTTATCTGAACTAGTAGAAGCATTAATGCGCTTTTTAACGACACGTGCAAAACAGCTAGCGGCTTTAAATAAAGCGAAATATAACGGTGAGATTTATAAAGTAAAGCGGTATATTGATCGGCATTTTAATGAAAATCTAACGCTCAAACGGTTAGCGAATCAATTCTACATGAACCCCGTTTATTTAGGTCAACTATTTAAGAAAACCTACGGTGTGTACTTTAAAGATTACTTATTGCAGGTGCGGATTGAAAAGGCAAAAGAACATTTACGTCAAACGGATCTAAAGGTTTATGAAGTTGCAGAAGCGGTTGGTTTTGGTAGTTCCGATTACTTCGTTACGCAGTTTGAGAAAATTGTAGGCAATACGCCGTCTAAGTACCGACAGAAAATCGTTGTGAATAAGTAACTTACTTGAAAAACAACGGCCTATATTTTTAGCATGTATTATTAATAAGACAAATACTATGAGGTGTGAGTGAAGCGGATTTTTAGTGACTGAATATGTTCACTAAATAGATTCACTGGCACCTTTAATTTTTATCGTTTTAGAGCGAGAAGACACCTTCCTCAAGTGCGTTAGCACTAGGTGGGTGATGAATCGCTTCTTTTTGAATATTTTTGAAGTGACAAACACGCATTCTGCATGATATAATTAAAGCACTAACAGTGACCGTCACAAAACAAAGAGAGGGTGGGTTTCATGGGCATGAAGGCTATTTTTTCAAATCGCTTATATAAGCATAAGATCGACGCAAACTTCGTTATGTCCATGGATCACACCCTTCGGGTGTTTAATCAAGCCAAACATTTTCGCTATCAAGCGGAGGTCCGGGAGCTTAGGGGCTCGAAAGAGAAAAGTTCCGTCTCCATCCATCAACGGTTAAAGCAACGTTACGGATTAAATGATTATTATGCGAACAGTGCTGTTCAAGAAGGACGCGCTCTTCTATCCGCGCAAAGAGAATTGAAGAACATGTACATGCGTAATAAAAAAGAACAAATCAACGCCGTTAAAAGAAAAATAAAAGCGACGAAGGCGCGCTTGACGACACTTCAAAAGATAAAAGCC
>NZ_FPAI01000010.1 GCF_900116255.1 Halolactibacillus miurensis | reverse complement strand
TCTTCATCATGAATATTAACTTTAAACAATAGATCAGAAAAAACTTCCTTTAAATCTTGCGTGATAAAACTGTCTTTTTGCGGCTCAAGTGTATTGACATCAATCTGTTCAACAATATGAGCCGGTAAATAATACGTCACGAAATCCTTTGTCACATCTTTATGGCGAAACGTTTCTTTAAAGAGTTTATCGTGTGGATTTTGAACGTGAATGTTTGCCACCTACTTTCGCTATCGTTTACTTCTAACTCCTTGTCATTTCTTCTTAATGTCCTTCATACTGTCAACAGCGATAGGGTTGTTGTCTAATTAGATACCTACAGCATATAGCGATTTGATCGTCCCAACAAGTCGTGCACCGCATCATTAAAAATGACGAAATTGCCCTATAGACTATTCTCATCCTATTTTTTAAAAATTTGACGCTGCTTTCTCCCTTTTCCATCCATATTTATCAAGGAGATTTTTTATACATGATGAAGGCGAATGAAAAGAAATCAAACAAAAAACAGGCCAATGGCCTGTTTAAATAAAAGGATTAATCGAGCTCAATTCGGTAGCCCGTATCTTCGGCAAGGTCTTCTTTTGTTTTTGGTACAGTGAGGGTTAGGACACCGTTATTAAAGGTGCCAGTAATCTTTGATTCATCCACGTCCCCAACAAAAAATTGACGTTTAAACGAACCAGTAGAACGTTCTCTGCGGACAAAGTTTTCCTCTTCGACATTCACTTCTTGTTCTCGTGTCGCTTCAATCGTTAGATAATGGTCTTTATACTCTACAACCACATCTTCTTTATTGAAGCCTGGAAGTTCGGCATCAATTTCATAATGATCCTTTTTGTCTTTCACATCAACTTTAGGTGAATCATGTTTACCGAATGAGAAAAGTTCATGATCACGATCAAATAGTCGCGGCATGAAGTCGAAGATATCATCTTTTTTAGGGAATAAGCTGCCCACTGTCATCGCCTCCTTATTAAACTCATCCCTTGCCACTATTATTATTCCACGTGTACATGAGATGAAACATTTGAAAGTTGAACAATTTGTGATATTTTTTGTGACACTTAAAAATATAGAGTTTCTTTAAGATATTTCGCAAAACGAATCAATCACGTTAATTTTTAAGCAACCTATGTTATAATAGCGCTTGCACAAACTAACTATTTTAGGAGATTATTTATGGATCGTTTAACGAATACAGCAATTATTTCACCGAAGAAACAGCTCTTTATGATCACTTGGCCCATTCTTATTGAAAGTTTCCTCCAAGTGATGATGCGCTTTTCTGATACGTTTATGTTAAGTTTTATTTCTGATGATGCTGTGGCAAGTATTGGCGTTGTCAATCAAATTATGATGTTTACTTTTGTCTTATTTAATTTTACCGCGATGGGTTCAGGTGTTGTTGTGTCTCAATTTGTTGGGGCCAATAACCCCGAAGGGGTTAGAAAGACGATTGCGCATGCGATTACCGTCAATCTTACTTTTGGCGTAACGATTAGCGTCCTCGTTATTTTACTTAAAGATTGGTTTTTAACCTTCTTTGATTTAGCACCTGATCTATTTGAATATGCGAATACATATATCACGATTGTTGGTCTCTTTCTCTTTGCGCAAGCGATGATTTTAACGATGTCAGCGATCCTACAGGCAATGGGACATACAAAAGATGTGATGTTTGTCGTCATGGGGATGAACATCCTGAATGTGTTCGGTAACTATGTCTTTATTTTTGGTGCCTTAGGCTTTCCACAACTAGGTGTCCAAGGAGTTGCTCTTGCAACGTCTTCGATGCGCTTTATTGCGATGATTGTTTTATTCTTATTACTTGTTAGACGTATGCCGATTAAATTACCATTTAAAGCATTCCTTAACTTAGAAAAAGACTATATGGCAAAAATCCTTCAAATTGGGGTGCCAGCTGCTGGTGAACAACTGAGCTATAATACGTCACAAATTGTGATTACGATGTTTATTACTTCTCTCGGTGCAACAGCTCTGGCGACCCGGGTCTATGCGCAAAACCTCATGTCCTTTATGGTCCTATTCCCTATGGCGATTTCAAAAGGTATGCAAATCTTTATTGGTCAACTTGTTGGCGCGGGTAAAGATGAAGAAGCCTATCACAATATGTTTATTGGCGTACGATACGGCTTAACCATCGCTGTTACGATTGGGGGTTTTCTCGCTCTCTTCGGTGAACAAATCATGGGGATTTTCACAAATGATGCTGATGTCGTTACCTTGGGTGCCACTATTCTATTTATTGGCTTATTAGTTGAGCCAGGTCGAACATCGAATATCATCATTATTAGTGCCCTTCGTGCATCTGGTGATGCGAAATTTCCAGTGTTCATGGGTATCCTCTTTATGTGGGGTGTGTCTGTTCCAATGTCATACTTCCTCGGTATTCATTTAGGTTTTGGTCTTGTCGGCATTTGGATTGCAATGTTAATGGATGAGTGGATTCGTGCCGGAATCATGTGGTGGCGCTGGCGCAGTAAACGCTGGATGGGACGCGCCGTTGTTGAGCGTGGACCAGACATTATAGAAGAACTAGAAGGATAATGCATTTGATTATATGCTTTACAGCCAAATCATCACTTGTTGATTGCTTATAAAACTATCAAACATTCGGTGCTTCATTAAAAAAAGTGAGTTTTTCCAAAGCCATTATTATTAACAGACGTTTTTGCGTCTGTTTTTTTTATCATTTTAGAGCGAGAAGACACCTTCCTCAAACATTCGTGAGAATGTTAGGTGGGTGGAGTTCAATAAGTATGTTAAAATTAAAAGATAAAACATGGAATGGAGTAATGGAAATGAAGGATAAATATAATCTTACAGCTAAAGAAAATATTTTTTTAGCCAAGAAAACATTAGTTGAAAACATCTATTACACCGCTAAAATTGAAGGTGTAAACGTCACTTTCCCTCAAACTAAAACAATCGTCGAAGGTATGTCTGTCAGTAATGTCGACGTAGATGATATTCAAAAAGTATTGAATCTTAGAAATGCTTGGCGCTATACTTTAAACAATATCGAGAAACCCTTTGATTTATCATTCGCAAAAAAAATAAACGAATTCGTCGCCTATAACGAAAGCATCGAATGGGGCGTATTGCGAAGTGGTAATGTTGGTATTTCAGGAGTGGATTATCAACCATCTATCCCCGTAGAGGCAGATATTTTAACAGACATAAAACAACTATTCAGTATCGCTTGTCCAACTGAAAGAGCGCTAACCTATATGTTGTGGGCTATGCGAAAACAATTATTTTGGGATGGTAATAAGCGAACAAGTATTATCTCGGCAAACAAAATCATGATTGAGCATGGCGTAGGCATCATGACTATTGAAGAAAAACATCTTGAAGAATTTAATGAGAAGCTATCGCAATTTTATGAAACAAATGATCATACACACATGCTTCAGTTCCTTTATGACAAATGTATTTTTGGGATCGACTATGCTTAAGTAACGCGTACGCACTGTCCTTTTATCATTAATAAACAAAAATAGCCCTTTAAACATCAGCTTTATGCTGCTTCATGTTATAAGGGCTATTGTCATTTCTACTTACTTTAATTTCTTAATTTCACGTCTAGACGCGCATGATTTTTTCCTTAATAAACACCACGAATATGTTGATGGATGTTTTGTTGATAGAAATCACGCAAGCGATTCAGTTCCTCATCCGTAAACGGTTTGACTTCAGTTGCACCAAGGTTATCAACCACTTGTTTTGTGTTTTTAAAGCCAGGAATAACAGTAGAAACACCTGGTTGTTGCATCACCCATTTTAATGCTGCTTGCGCCATATCGCCGCGCGCTTCCTTAATCCATGATAAATCATGGGCAAGTTCTACGCCTTTTTCAAATGGTAAACCACCAAAGGTTTCACCTACGTTAAACGCCTCTCCGTCTTTATTAAAGTTGCGATGGTCATCTTGTTCAAATTGGTGATTTTTCGTGAACTTCCCTGTGAGTAATCCACTCGCAAGTGGCACGCGGGCAATGATACCGACATTTTTCTCAGCTGCTTTTGGGAAGAGTTCATCTAACGGTTTTTGACGCATCATATTAAAAATAACTTGGAGCGTGCTGACATTGTCTTGTTCGAGGCAGAATAAGCCTTCTTCCACCGTTTCAACACTGACACCGTAATGTTTAATCTTGCCTTCTTTTTTCAACTCATCTAACACTTGGAAAACAGCACCTTCTTTTAAGATTTCAAACGGTGGGCAGTGAATTTGATAGAGATCCAGTGACTCACGACCGAGACGCGTGAGTGTATCTTCTAGATAACTTCTGACTTGATCCATTTCATACGTTTTAGGATCATGAATATCCCCTTTACGACAGAACTTCGACGCGATTTTAATCTCGTTCTCTTTCCCTTTGGTTGCTGTCTTTAAGAGCTCCTCACTATGACCGTCACCATAAACATCCGCGGTATCAAAGAAGTTAACCCCTTCGTCCATTGCTTTATGTAGAGCGCGCAATGATTCCTCGTCATTGGTCTTTCCCCATGAACCCCCAATGGCCCAGGTGCCAAAACTTAATTCACTTACCTGATAACCGGTTTTACCTAATGTGTTGTATTTCATTGATTGTGCCTCCTTTAATGTGTGCGCTTACACACTATTCTAACTTAATTTGACGACTGACGAAAGGGAAAGAGCTTAAGACATTTCTCTAATAGTTAAAGATTCACCTACAATGAAAAACAACTACCCTATACGAGAGTAGTTGTTTTTCTGCCTTACAGCACTATAATGAATTATTTACATTCACTTAGGTGCTTTGGCGTTTTTATTTTTTGCTACGAGCTTTCGGTTTCTTCGGTCCAAAGTGTACCATACCAAAAATTAAGAAGAAAGCCGTAATAATACTCGAGATAATTAAGAACGTGACCGGTCCAAATTGATAAATGAGTGGCAGTGACGCTGCCGTCACAAGACCGCCACCGACAAATGGTTCGAAGAGAATCTGTTTATAACCGAACGCTTCAAGGGCTGGTGTTTGATGATCTGGATCAGCAATCTTCATAAGAAGAAGACCAGTTGCTGTCATCCCAGTTGCTTGACCAAAGTCACCGAGACCGCGTTCAAACCAGTATTCTGGTATCATCCGTGGTCCAAGCTTTAAAAAGGCAAACACGTTCCATACCATCGCAACAAATGCCAGTAATAAGAATGGCACAATATTTTCACCAATCACATCGAGTGACAACGTCGCAAGCGCTGAAACGAGTAAGACATCTAAAGCAAAGCCTGAAATTTTACTGATTAAATCTTGATCGATATACATATGAATATCACGTTTATCAAAGAAGAGTTGAACAAGCATACCGCCAATCATCGCGAGCGGGAAGAGTGGCACATACGGGAAGAGATAAACATCGGTCCAAGCGCCCCACGTCAGAGCTTCTAGCTGAATGAGAGCTTGTTGGATAATGTAACCTAACACGATGGAGATCGCAATAAGCGATAAGTGGAAAGCAAGTGGTTCAATGGCTTTTACTTGTTTCACTTCTGTGTCTGTATCATAACCGTGACGCTCGGCAATTTGTTCACGCTCTTCATCAGTAAAGTGACTGCGTCCACCCACGTGCTGAGCAATCCCCTTTTTAAAGCCAAGGTTAATAATGAAGATCCCAACAATAACCCCAACTAAAATACCAACGGTCGCAAGACCGAGTGCTAAGTCAGCCCCTTCAGAGAATCCAAGGGTATCAAAGGTATCTTTCAGACCTGCGGCGGTACCGTGTCCCCCAACAAAACTAATCTCAATCAAGGCACCTGCCAGTGGATTCATCCCAAAAAACGGGGTAAGAACGAGTAAGGTGAGTAATAAACCAATCACATATTGTCCCCATGAAACAGCCTGCCCCATAATGACTTGCGGACCAGCCATTCGCCATATCTTTTTCACACTTGGAACAGCTTGTCCTAAAAATAATGTCGCAAAGACGACATTAATAAACATCCCCGGTAACGTCTTCCAGACGTCCAAAATAAAACTAGGAATTAAACCGTTATAAAACATGGAGGACTCCTCTAAGAATAACGGGGTGATACGTCCAACGACATCTGGACCTAAAATCAAGGCGATAAATCCAGCGATAATCGAACTCGGTAAAAACAAATCACGTAAGGCTTTTGTGTGGAGACGGACGACTTTACCGATAATTAAAAAGACGCCAATCATTAAAAAGCTAAAACCAATCATGTTCGCTGACATAAAATTCCTCCTTCAAATAAAAAAATAGACCTGTTTAAAAAACAGTGACGATTTTATTATACGTGTAGGTGTCTTAATTTTGCAAGCTTGTTAGAAAAAGTAAGATTTTTCTGATTTTACGATGGATTTTTCAGTTTTCTCTGTTGCTTTTTAAAAACACCAACGTTTTTCATACCGTTTTTCAATTTTCACTAGGTATTTTTCAATTTTTAAGGTATACTTTAAAAAGTAAGCGCTTCAATATTTTTGAAAAGGAGTGATCCCCTATCCATACTTTACCCCATTATCTCATCTCTCATAAGACCCTCTACTTGGAACAAAGTTTTGACCTACACGCAGAAACCATCATCGAAGAAACCCACGCCACTCACACATGTCACCAATCAATGACAACAATTTTAGAACAGACCTGTCTTCGTTTTGGTTCAACCGTTTCCGGTCGAAAAAAATCGATGCAGAAAATTTTCAACTTGAATCAAACACCGATTTTCCCCATCTCTCCACACCATGAACTCTACTGTTTTCAAACCCATTCTCCACGCGCAGATCACTGTGTCTTTATTATGACGACCCACCTCACCCATTATACCGCCGAAGCTGACGGCATTAGCTTTCACTTCACGAGCGGAAAAACAAAACACGTTCAGATGACAAAAACTCGGGTGGAAAAGATCATGGCACTTTTAAGTCTTTATCACCTTTATTTTAAGAATGCTCACCCAGTCAAGCAGACGCTTCACGTATAACAAGTTTTTTAAGCATAGCTATAATGAAAAGGAATGTCTAAAAAAGTAGGTGTTTTTATGAAAACGATTGTTAAATTGGTCGCACACTATCCTAAACAAATCTTAGTAGCTCTATTGTTTATGTTGACGGAACTAGCAACTGAACTTATCTTACCGCTCTTTATGGGAAAAATTATTGATTCCGGTATTAGACAAGCTGACTTAGACGGTACCATCTTTTGGGGCAGTCTAATGATTGGCATCAGCTTGTTTGCTTTCTTATCCGGTATCATCAACTCATTTTTCTCCGCTTACGTCTCCCAACAAGTGGGGGCTGATTTACGTGAACAGGTTTACAGGAAGATCCAACAATTTTCATTTAGAAATTTAGATCGCTTTCCTACTTCCACTTTGATCACCCGCCTTACTAATGACGTGAATCAGCTGCAGCGGTTTACTTTTATGTTGATGCGCATCGCTACAAGGGCGCCGCTTCTTATCATAGGTAGTGCGATTATGGCTTTAATTGTTGATGTCCGCTTATCTTTAGTGTTAGTCATCACTCTACCTGTGTTCATCATCTTTATCGTGCTCTTCATTCGATACGGTGCCAAGTTATTCCGCCAGATTCAGCGCAAACTTGACCGGGTCAATCAAGTCATGCGTGAAAACCTTGCTGGGATGAGACTGATCAAAGCTTACGGTCGCCAGAACGAGGAAAGGGCGAGATTTCATGCGCGCTCAAATGATTTAAAAAATCATACCATCTTCACAATACGTCTAATGGACTTATCTGGCCCGGTCGTTACCCTCGTCATGAACGGGGCGATTTTGTTGATTCTCTTTCAAGCAAGAGCGTCTGTACTAACGGACCAACTGGCGGTAGGTGACGTCGTTGCGATTCTTAACTATGCCATCCGTATGATGCAAGCGATTGGGGTGTTGAACTGGATCAGTATGGCCTATACCCGCTCAAAGGCATCAGTCAATCGAATCAATGAGGTGCTTGTAGAACCGATTGACTTAACCTCGGGACCTAACACATTAACACCTGAGTCGACACGTGCCCATATTGACTTTCAATCCGTTCATTTCCGTTATCACGCCTCACGTCCCGATGCACTTAAAGCTATTAACCTTACCATTTCGCGCGGCGAACATGTCGCCCTTATTGGCGCAACCGGCTCAGGTAAAACAACCTTAATGGAACTCATACCGCGCGCTTATGACCCGACATCAGGAGAGGTCTCCCTCTTTTCTCAACCCTTGCCTTCGTTAACACTCGAAAGCATCAGGCAACATATCGGTTATGTTCCGCAGTCCACACAACTTTTTAGCGGGACGGTTTTAGAAAATTTGCGTTTCGGCAAACCCGATGCAACGATAGAGGAAGTGATTGAATCTGCAAAAGATGCCGCTATTCACGAGACCATCATGACACTTCCTGCTCAATATGAAACAACACTCGGTCAACGCGGGGTGAATCTCTCTGGCGGTCAAAAACAACGGCTCGCCATTGCTCGTGCATTACTTAGACGCCCTGAACTATTATTACTTGATGATGCGACGAGCGCCCTAGACCTGGCGACCGAAGGAGATATTTTACGAGCGATTAAACAACGACAAACAACACTGATTATGGTGACGCAAAAAGTATCTACGATGAAACAAATGAACCGGATTGTGTTATTAGAGCGAGGGTGTATCAATGCCAATGGCACGCATCGCCAGTTACTAAAGACATCAGTCTTGTACCGCACAATCGCCGTGTCTCAACATGAGGAGGTGACACATTGAGTCCAAGACACTTACCAAAAGAACGGGTAAAAGTTGACAATCTGTGGCCAACATTAAGACGGATGTGGCACTACTTAGGTACCCGCAAATGGACGCTGATCGTCGTTTTGATCCTTGTCATCACGAGTAGTGCGCTCTCACTGATTGGCCCGTACTTACTTGGCACGATGATTGATGATTTTCTTGACGTGACTACTAAGCGGTCATTCATCTACTCACTCTCATTACTCGCGAGTGTTTATCTGATCAGTATCGTCACCGGTTATGTTCAACAGTTTCTAATGATTACACTCTCACAAGAAACGGTTTTTGAGATGCGCAGAGAGTTATTCACGCATTTACACACGTTACCACTTAAATACTTTGATGAGCATCAAGATGGTGACATCATGAGTCGCTTAACGAATGATATTGAGAACGTCTCACAAACACTCAATACGGCGGTGATTCAAGTGTTTTCTAGCGTACTCACTTTAGCCGGAACGTTGATAGTGATGATCACACTTAGTTTACCCCTGACATTTGTGACACTCTTCATCATCCCCGTTTTATACTTTGGGATGAAGTGGCTCACCAAACGGACACGGGTTTACTTTAAACAACAAGCCAAAGACTTAGGTGATCTTTTCGGTTTTATTGAAGAATCGATTTCTGGCTTAGCGGTGATTAAAATCCTTTCTCAAGAAGCTGCTTTTCAAAAACAATTCATCGAAAAAAATGAACAACTACGAGAATCTGGCTATAAAGCTCAAGTCTATTCTGGCTTTATTCCTAAATTTATGAATATGTTAAACAATATGAGCTTTGCGATTCTTACCTTTGTTGGTGCCTTATTAGCAATCACACAAGCTGTGTCGGTCGGCATGATTGTCACGTTTACTCAGTATGCCAGGCAATTTACTCGTCCGCTGAGTGATTTAGCAAATCAGTTTAACGGCTTACTATCCGCTGTTGCCGGGGCTGAGCGGGTATTCGAGATACTCGATGAACAACCAGACTATACGCACGCACATAACGAATCGTTTGATACTGTTAAAGGCGACGTTAGCTTCCAACACGTATCGTTTAAGTATCACAATGAATGGATCTTAAAAGATGTCTCGCTCCATGCTAAGCCAGGTGAAACCATTGCACTCGTCGGTCCAACGGGCGCGGGTAAAACGACGATTCTGAACTTACTGATGCGCTTTTACTTGCCGGACCAAGGCGACATCTTGTTAGATGGACAAAATATTTTAACGTTATCTGAAGACCAATTAAGACGTCCGCTTGCTTTTGTCTTACAAGACCCGTATCTGTTTGAAGCGTCGATTAAAGATAACTTACTCTTTGGTAAGCCAGAGGCAACAGAAGCTGAATGGCTTGAAGCTGCCAAACTTGCGAATGCGGATAGCTTTATCAGACACTTACCCAATGGTTACGACACCCTCTTACGTGAAGACGGTAAAGGGATCAGTCAAGGCGAGCGACAACTGTTGTCGATTGCCCGAGCTATTCTTCGTGATCCGGCCGTTCTTATTCTTGATGAAGCAACGAGTAGCATTGACACGGTAACAGAAGTCAAGATTCAACAGGCTCTCGCACGGTTAATGGCCGGTCGTACAAGTATTGTCATTGCCCACCGACTCAATACGATTGAGTCAGCTGATTGTATTTATGTCTTAAATAACGGTGAGGTGATTGAGTTTGGTCGTCATCATGACTTACTCAAACGACAAGGCTTCTATTATCAACTCTATCGACATGGCTTTAACGACGCATAACAAGTAACAAACAAGAAGAATAGAAACCGCTGTGACAACAAACCGTTGATCCTTTTATACCGATGAAACAAGCCGTGCTTAAACGAACAGCACGGCTTGTTTCTATTCTTCTAGACACCACTGAATCGCAGGTTCAATCATCTTATTCCAAAAGCGAAAATCATGCCCACCTGCTTCTTCGTAATACGTGACGGAAACGTGGCTATCCTTTAACTCATCGATGAACCGGCGGGTATGATTGATTAACCAGTCTTCCGTTCCACATGCGACAAACAGTGACGGGATGTGTGCGTTGTTTGTTTGAGGCTGTTTTAACAAATGTAAGGGATGATGCTTTGATGCTTTCACCTCACTCAGTTCACCAAAGACTAACCGATAATAGTCACCGTTCGCCATCTGGTGATCGTGTTCATCAAACGTCGCTACCTCATCGGTAATAAGCGCGGCAGAAAAAAGAAACACCTTTTCATACGTACCAGGATCAGTGAGTCCTGTGAGTAATGCGCCAAACCCTCCCATTGAAAAACCACCGATGAACGTATCTTCTTTTCGTTTCGATAAGTGAAAGGTATCTCTCGCGTAGTTTAGTAATTCACTGATATACGTTTGATACTGGCGCCCTGAGGCGGTACCTTCGGTGTAAAAACTATTTTCACCACTCGGAAGGATCACACACACGTTATAGCGACTCGAAAGTTCAACGATGTCACTTTTATATAACCATTCGGTTGATGACCCGAAATACCCATGCAACAACACCAACGTTTTCATCGGTCTGTTAAAATGCGGGTTTTCTTCCCTGTAATAATCCATCACATCATTCGGTAACACCATATGACACATCACCGTTCGCTCGAGGGCACGGGAAAAATAATCAATCTGACACACAGCCATTCTCATTCTCCTCCTATTTTTGATTCGTCCTTTTACTAAGAGATATTGAAAATGTTTTATCTCTTTTAAAATTACTTGCATTATAAAATAATTCCACCACATAAAACACCATTTTCGGCAAGGTCTTTAATTTTTACATCTTTGTCTTTAACCTTTCGGTATGTTTTAATCAAGCCCTTTGGTATGATGCGAGTGATGACGCTTACTAAATTGGTGTATTAACTTAATGGGCGTGACATAAAACAATCCATGACATCAAGGAGGATTTAAATTGATTTCACACACTACCGCAAGACGAGAAGCTAAAGCCATTGTCAGTCAGATGACACTTGAAGAAAAGATCGACCAAATTAATTTCCGCGCACCAGCAATTGAACGGCTAAATATTCCGGACTATAACTATTGGAATGAGGCGCTGCATGGTGTCGCCCGGGCTGGGGTGGCGACTGTGTTTCCTCAAGCGATCGGCTTAGCAGCGATGTTTGATGAAGAGTTGATGACAGAGATTGCTGACACCATCGCGACCGAAGGTCGGGCCAAATATAACCAATATCACGCACAAGGTGATCATGATATTTATAAAGGACTGACTTACTGGTCACCAAATATTAATATCTTCCGTGACCCGCGCTGGGGACGCGGCCAGGAAACATACGGAGAAGATCCGTATCTTACTGCTCGCTTAGGGGCTGCTTTCATTAAAGGCTTACAGGGGGATGGACCTTATTTAAAATTAGCGGCTTGTGCCAAACACTTTGCGGTTCATAGTGGACCAGAAGCCGATCGTCATTCATTTGACGCACTTGTCAGTCAAAAAGACTTGTATGAAACGTACTTACCCGCCTTTGAAACAGCCGTGAAAGAAGCGGATGTTGAAAGTTTTATGGGCGCATACAATGCCGTTAACGGGACCCCTGCCGTTGTCAGTGAGACATTAATCCAAGAGATTCTTCGAAAAGATTGGCAGTTTAAAGGGCATGTGGTGTCCGATTATGCGGCGTTAGAAGATGTGCATCTAAACCATCACTTTACAGAGACCGCCGCTGAAACGATGGCACTCGCGATGAAAGTCGGGTGTAACTTGTGTGCCGGTAACATCTCACATCACTTACATGAGGCCATTAACCAAGGACTGGTGACAGAAGAAGAAATCACGGACGCCGTTGTTGAACTCTACACCACCCGGGTTAGACTCGGCATGTTTGCAAGTGATAACCCGTATGATCAGATTCCTTTTGAAGCAAATGACCGTGATGAACACCACACACTCTCACTCGTTGCAGCACGAAAATCGATCGTCTTACTAAAAAATGATCAGCTTTTACCACTAAACAAACAAGCGTTAAGCTCGGTAGCGGTTGTTGGTCCTAACGCCGATAGCTTAGAAGCGCTAAGAGGAAATTATTTCGGGACCGCGTCACGTTATACGACCTTTTTACGTGGGATTCAAGAAGCGTTTTCACCGACGGGACGCGTCCACTATGCTTTCGGTTGTCACCTGTATAACGATTACGCTGAATCAACCTTGTCTAAGAAACATGAACGCGAATCAGAAGCACTCATTGCCGCTAATCATTCAGATGTCATTATCGCTTGTTTTGGTCTTGATCCAACGATTGAAGGCGAACAAGGTGATGCGGGTAATGTGTATGGTTCAGGGGATAAAGAAACCTTGTTCTTACCGAAGGTCCAAGAACGGTTACTGACAAAACTCTTAAACATAGGCAAGCCCGTGATTGCCGTTATTTCAGCTGGTTCAGCGATCAGTCTAAATGGTTTAGACAAACATCCGAACTTACAAGCGATTCTTCATACATGGTATCCCGGAAGTTTTGGTGGTAAGGCACTGGCTGAAATACTTTTCGGTGACGTGAGTCCGAGTGGCAAACTACCGGTCACTTTTTATCACGATACGACAAACTTACCTGACTTTAGCGACTATTCGATGAAAAAACGGACCTATCGATACTTAGAAGAAGAAGCCCTCTATCCCTTTGGCTTTGGACTTACGTACGGTAACGTCACACTCGACGATTTAACGGTAACGAAAAAACAACTTGATTCGATTGACGTCACGGTCACCGTCACTAATCTCAGTGATACCGCGATTGAAGAAGTGATTCAAGTGTATGCTAAAACGGATTCCGTCTTTGAAGTGCCAGGGACGAAATTAATTGGTTTTAAACGGATGGTGTTAAAAGTTGCCGCAACCGAGCGCCTAATTCTTAATATCCCGATGAAACATTTAACCGTTGTGAATGACGATGGCGAAAGGTTACTCGACGGGACAAAAGCAACGATTTATGTCAACGTTGCCTCACCTTCAGCGCGCTCTGAAGTACTCACCGGTTGCAAGACACTAACCGACACGATTGATATAAATGACAACAACTAACACGAACAAAAAGACAATCACGACACTATGAATGAATTAAAGGAGCGACTATTTATGCCAACATTTAAAAACCCTGTCATCAAAGGCTTTGCGCCGGATCCATCGGTGTGTGCGGTCGGTGATGATTATTACTTAGCCACGTCTACTTTTGCTTATTTTCCAGGCGTCCCGATTTATCATAGTAAAGATTTAGTCAACTGGAAACAAATCGGGAATATCTTAGACCGAGAAGAACAATTACCACTTTCAGGGGCCGAACATTCCGGCGGCATTTTTGCGCCATGTCTGCGTTATCACGACGGGACGTTTTATATGATTACAACAAATGTCACCGAAGGTGGTAACTTTATCGTAACCGCCAAAGACCCAGCCGGTCCATGGTCAAACCCTTACTATATTGATCATGCCCCAGGGATTGACCCGAGTCTTTTCTTTGATGATGACGGTAAGTGTTACTATATTGGCACAAGACCCAACCCTGAAGGTGTCAAGTATAACGGTGACTGGGAAGTCTGGTTACAAGAGCTTGACCTTACTACGATGCAGCTTAGCGGCGTGAGTACGAAGTTGTGGAAAGGAGCGCTACACACAGCTATATGGCCAGAAGCCCCGCATATTTATAAAATCGATGGCTATTATTATTTACTGATTGCTGAAGGTGGCACCGGCTATAATCACGCCTGTACGGTCGCACGCAGCGAGCGTGTGGACGGGCCTTATATCGGTAATAAAAACAACCCGATTCTTACCCACCGTCATCTCGGGAAAGACTTCCCAGTTCATAATGTTGGTCATGGTGATTTTGTTCAAACGCCAGACGGTCAGTGGTACATGACGATGCTTGCGAGTCGATTATTTGATGGCTATAGTAACCTTGGCCGTGAAACGTTCTTAGCTGAAGTCGTATTTGAAGACGGCTGGCCAGTCGTAAACCCTGGCGTCGGTCGCTTGTTAGAAGAACAAACACACAAATTACCGCTTGTACCTGTCGAAGAAACGACCCACTTTACGTTTGAATCATTACGGCCTGAGTTTATGTTTTTACGCAACCCCGTGATGACACACTATGCGTTTAATGTAGGCGACGGGCGGTTACGGTTATATCCAACGACAGAAACAATCAAGGACCTTGCCTCACCCACTTACATCAGTGTGAAGCAACAAGCAATGGATTATCACCTCACAACACGATTAAACCTTGCCTTAACTTCTGGGTCTGAAGCGGGTCTTGCCATCTTACAAAATGAACGCTACTCAATTAGGTTAGTTGTTGTTGTTGAAGACAGTCAGACAACGGTTCAAATGCTGAGCTTGATTGACGGTGAAGAAACAATCTTAAATTCAGTCCCAATTAATGGCGATGACGTCACGCTTGAAATACAAGGCGCGGGTCAACGCGTCAAAGGCCTTTGCCGAATCAATGAGGAGACAATCGTTGTGGCAGAAGATGTAGACAGTCATTACTTAAGCACCGAGGTAGCCGGTGGGTTTGTTGGATGTACGTTAGGTATTTATACGACCTCAACGAATGCACAACCAGGCCATGTTGATGCCCATTACTTATCGATGACCAAGCAGTAATCATTAAACAATGACACACATTTAAAATAGCGTCACATCAAGTAGGTATATTACTTGATGTGACGCTATTCAGCTTAAAAAATTATTAAATTAATCTCTTTAGCTGTTCATAAAAGTTTTCTCTTGTACCAGCTAATATAACAACTATTTTGGATTGGGGGTGTTCAATAATAAGGTAAGCAATTTCATAATTAACACCCTGATATCTCATATCAAAACTATAAACTTTCGACAAATCCCCTCGTTTTTGTTGACCACTATATGGGTTGAATTGAATTTTTTCTAAAGTCAGTTTATACATTTTCTTTAGTGGCTTCTCTTTTAGTTTCTTAAAGTACTTTTCTGAATGTCTAGTGAAAGTTATATCGTACATTAATCATCATCCATTGAAAAAATGTCGTTAAAACTAGCTCCCTGCTTATCACCTCTTCCAATAGCTTCCGCCTCATCAATTAATGTTTCAACCGCCTGATTTATTTGGTTACTTTTGCTTTTAAATGCATAAATAAGATCCGTTCCTTCATAACCTTCTGCAACGAGTTCCTTTAATATTTCTACTGAGTAATTAAATGTTTGATCTTGAACTGGCTTTAAAACTATTTGATTGTCCTCTAATACACATTCAATCTCTTGACCTAGCTGGAGTTTTTCAAAATATTTAAGCGGGATCGTAATCTGTCTTTTGTTGGACACACGAATGATCTTCCGATCTATTTGTTTTTGATTATCTTTTAATTGCCCCATATTACTCACTCCTATCTTTATTTCTTTGTTTCATTATATCAAAGAAACAAAGAAATAGGAAATAATTAAATGGGGCTGTATTCTCTCCAAGGATTAAAGGTACTGAAGTTACTTCTACAGACTTAAATAAGATCCGTTCATTCATCAAACTGATTTTTCCTTTCTGAAGAATGAGAAAAGGACCATTATTACCCTATATTAAACGACGTAAGAGGCGATTATCCAGACTGAAATAGTTGGCTTCTTTTTAGAAGCGGGCGAACATGTGGGATGAAAAATGAGCTCTAACTGAACAATTGCCATTACACAGCGTTAACGTTTGTACTTTCCCACTTATTCATGAGAAAATATATCCTTAACTTTTACGTTTGTTACTTCTTTTCACCGGTTTTTATCACTGTTCTGTTAGGTTTTTTAAACGACAGGGATATGCTAAAGTTTAATACGTAAGCGTTTTCAGGTGATGACTACCCCCTTTAGACTCCCCCTTCACTTTGACTCATCACCTGAAAAAATCTCTTCTTAAGGAGGTGTCGACAGCTTAACGTTATTTACTTGATGTATGATCAATCATACGATTTTTTTGTTTTATATTTTATTGTTTTTTTCTTCTCTTACTACTTTTCAATCATGCACGTAAAAACGAATAGGAGTGTTTACATGAAGAAACGTTTCGTCGGCTTTTTATTCATGCTTTTTTTCAGTTTATTCATTACAACAAACGTCTCAGCAGAAACAACTATTGAACAATACGCCAAAGATATGCAGCCGGGGTGGAACTTAGGGAATACGTATGATGCGGTCGTTGGTGAGGTGACAGATGAAACCGCTTGGGGCAACCCGCGCGTGACAGAACAACTCATTCAAGCTATTTCAGAAGATGGCTACAACAGTATTCGTATTCCGATTACCTTTGATGGTCGAATGAAGGATGGGGTAATTGATAAAGATTATTTAAATCGGATCAAACAAACCGTCGATTGGTCACTTGAATCTGACTTAAAAGTCATGATTAACATTCATCATGATTCTTGGCTTTGGCTGAGTGACGGCATGATGAACAATCATGATGAGACCGTCACACGCTTCCAGTTAATCTGGGAACAGTTAAGTGACACCTTTAAAGATTATCCACAAGACGTGAGCTTTGAGAGTTTAAATGAACCACAGTTCACGGTGGATTATAGTCAATCTGATGCCGATCAAAAACAACAAGCCCAAAACTACTTAGATGAACTGAATACATTATTTATGGAGATTGTTAGAGGAAGTGGTGGCAATAATACAACCCGACCTGTCGTCATCCCCACGATGCACACAAGTTCAGAAGAACCACACGTCTCACGTTTAAAATCATGGATAGAAGAAATGAATGATCCAAATATTATTGCCACTGTTCACTATTATAGCTATTGGCCTTTTAGTGTCAATATTGCCGGAGCAACAACCTTCAATGAAGAAGCGAAACAACATATCCATACCGAACTCGGCCGTGTCTATGATACCTTTACAAAGAGCGGCATTCCTGTCGTTGTCGGTGAATTTGGGTTACTCGGCTTTGATCAACATACTGGTACGATTCAACAAGGTGAAAAACTGAAATTCTTTGAATATGTCATCCACTACATGAGTGAACATGATCTCGCTCATATGTTGTGGGACAATGGTCAACATATCAATCGCCATGATTACACATGGTATGACAATGAATTTGAAGCCATCAATAAAGCCAGCTTTTACACACGTTCAGCTACAGCTGAAGCGGATTACTTGTACTTTAAACAAGACGAAACCGTCACTAAGCGCTCGCTCGGTTTACAGCTAAATGGACGGACGCTCTCTCGTATTCACTATAACGATACCATCGTATCAAATATGGATTATCATCTGACAGATGAAACGATTACATTTACTGACGACTTTTTACAGTCAGTCGTTGACGCGTCCGCTATTGGGACAAAGGGTGTCATTACCCTTAGCTTTGATGACGGGGCTGATTGGACGATTGATTTACGCGTCTATGATACACCAACAGTTGGGACGAATAGTGATGACTACCAGACGTTCACTTTACCTGTTGATTATAACGGGGATCAACTCATGACCCTTGAAACGGTCTATCCTGACGGGTCAGGTGCCGGTCCACAAAACTGGACGACATTTAAAGAATTTAGCTATGTCTTTTCACCAGACTATGACAACAATCAATTGGTCTTTACTTATAATGAGTGGGACGGTCATTCACGGTTATTTGATGACATCGATGACAACCGTCCAGTCACATTGAAGCTTCATTTCTTAAGTGGTGAAGTCATTGAACAAACCATCATTAAAAAAGGTGACACTGTCTCAACCTACACGATTGATGACTATGCGAACACGATGCAACCTGGATGGAACTTAGGAAACACCTATGACGCGGTTGCGGGGGAGGTAACCGATGAAACCGCTTGGGGTAATCCACGTGTCACAGAAGAGCTAATTCAATTTGTCAGTGAAGCTGGCTACAAGAGTATTCGGATTCCCATTACCTTTGACGGTCGTTTAACTGATGACGATATGATTGACCCTGATTATCTCGCTCGGATTACTCAAACCGTAGATTGGGCTTTGATGCGTGATATGAAGGTGATGATGAATATCCATCACGATTCTTGGGTATGGATTGAAAATGAGATGCCACAAGACCCTGAAGCCACGCTCAAACGCTTTGAAACCATTTGGCAACAACTCGCTGAGCATTTTAAAGATTATCCGGTTGATCTTAGCTTTGAGAGCATTAATGAACCGCGCTTTAATCCTGAAGATGACTTAGCCCAAGGCTATCTCAATCAATTAAACGATGCCTTTATGCAGATTGTTAGAGGTAGTGGTGGGAATAACGCTCTTCGTCCGGTCATCATTCCAACGATGCATACCGCGATGGATGCGCACTACTTAAACGCAACCGCTGAATGGATTGACGCGCAACATGATGACTTCATCATGGCAACCGTCCATTACTATGGCTTCTGGCCATTTAGTGTTAATATTGCCGGTTATACTACCTTCGAACAAGACTCGAAACAACATGTCGAAGATTATCTTGGGAAGACACATGACATTTTCAGTGCCATTGATACGCCCGTCGTTGTAGGTGAATTTGGTTTACTAGGATTTGACCAACATACCGGCACCATTCAACAAGGCGAGAAACTGAAGTTCTTTGAATATGTGATCAACTATATGAATGCACATAATTTGGTTCATATGTTGTGGGATAACGGTCAACATATCGACCGAAACAACTACCAATGGTTTGATACTGAATTAAGAGACATGCTAAAAGCAAGTATCGCTGGTCGTTCGGCAACGGCTAATCAAGACTATCTTTATTTTGATTTAAATAAAGACGTGACTGCGCGGACACTAGCATTAGAACTAAATGGGCGAACCCTTCAACGTGTTGTCTACAACGACACGACACTAAATGATGGAGACGCGTTTACGCTTGTGGATTCAACGTTGACCTTTACTCAATCCTTCCTTGACTCGATCGTTGATCGATCAACCATTGGCCATCAAGGCACGTTGACGCTTCAATTTGATGAAGGGGCTGATTGGACGGTGGACCTTTTCGTATCAGGAAAAGTCACCTTGAAAAATCATACTGCTCCTATTAAAGACTTTGCCATTCCAGTCAACTATCAAGGGAATCAATTAATTACCTTAGAAGCTTTCTATAGCGATGGTTCTGGACCAGCTGGTCCACAAAACTGGACAACATTTAAAGAGTTCGGTTATGTCTTTTCACCAGACTATGAA
Organism: Halolactibacillus miurensis; assembly: GCF_900116255.1. GTDB lineage: Bacteria > Bacillota > Bacilli > Bacillales > Amphibacillaceae > Halolactibacillus > Halolactibacillus miurensis. Next base: position 80,162 of record NZ_FPAI01000010.1, on the reverse strand, counting down.
GATGATGTACTCACGCTCATTTATGATGAGTGGAACAACATCAGTCGGCTTTTTAACGAGGTTGAAGCAAATAAAGAAGTGACCCTTCGTCTTCATTTCTTAAACGGCGAGACCATTGATTACTTCGTCACACATGACGGCACAACGGTCACCGGTGAAACAAAAGAAGCATCACCACCGGTCACTGATCCTGATGATCCATCAACTAACCCGGAAGAAGATGAAGAAGACACGAACGATGATCAAACAAATACAGATGATGACTCAGCTACAGTGTTAGATAAACAGATCGAAGCACTTAAATCTAATGGGACATTAACCGTAACTCTGACCGATACTTCATCACTCGTGTTATCCAAAGAACACGTCCAAAAGCTACAAGAAAAAAATGCCGTGATCAAAGTCGTCACAAAAGATGTGACAGTATCGATTCACTCAAAAGACTTATCTGGTGAGAGTGTGATTGCTATCTCAAAAACGACCGCATTTACACCTGTCTATAGCGATCAAGCTGTGAGTCCCATCTATACGTTTAGTGTGACGTCAAGCGGTAAGGAAGTTACGGCATTTGATCACCCTGTGACATTAGCCTTTAATATCGATGAGACAGAGACGGATGCTTTATCGATTTATTATTTTAATGAAGAGACCCAAACCTGGGAAGATGTTGGTGGATCATACCGTGATGGCTACGTTATAACAACCGTTAACCACTTTAGTACATTTGCGGTGTACAATGATGCTACGTTTACGACAGGTGAGGATACATCAGCAGATGACGATGACAAGACGTCAACACACCCTAACGATACAAACGACACGCCAAGTGCAGAAAATGGAGACGCACTGCCACATACGGCCTCTCACATCTTTAACTTATTAGTCATTGGCGGATTACTCATCGTCATGAGTATCGGGTACATGCTTTATAAAAAACGTCAGACTTACCATTGTTAACGCCATAGCTTTAAACCTTTATTCATTTAAAAAAGCGTACGGATCTGTATAAAAACAGATCCGTACGCTTTTATTATTTCCATGCCTCATAGATGAAACATCTTTTTATTTAGAAGGAGATACTTTTACTAATCGATAGGGCTGCTTGCTTTTTTTAGTATTTCTTGTTGCAATGTTTTCGAGAGCGGATTATCACTTGAGCGGTCACGATAAATCACATGTAAAAATTTCACCACATCATCTTCTTGTTCCTTATTAATGGCAGGCTTTAATTTAGCCTATTGAACAATTCTACGCATAGACTGTTTGTTTAAAAAACAAAAACGTCTGGAGTCTCTTTCACAATAGCATAAGCTAATTCAGCTGTTTTTATCCGATACAATGTGCCGAATTTCCTTATGCTTTTATACTCGCGGTGAAGTTCTTTTAAACATTCAGCTTTAGATATTTTTTGACTTGTTTTTGTAACATGCCTGCCTCTTAGTCATATGATAACCTTAACAACGCCAAACGATGTCGTTTCAAAAATTTGATGTCAGGCAGTTTAAGTTTTTAACTTAAATTGTTTCACTTCACAATCTAGCCCATATGCATGCGTTAAGACGATCAAACACATACACACGAAAAAAGAGCACGTTGACTGTTGCTGCACAGTTCCGCGCTCTTTATTTATCGATACATATTTCTTAACATCCACATTGTTGCGTGGCGGTTTAATTAACTCAGTCTCCAACTATCATGATATTACACTTACGATCACGTACTCTATTTTGGTCCCAGTCGATAAAATATATATACCCGACAGAACCGATAAGCAATGTTTTATCTTTTAAGACAAAGTTTTCACTAGAGCCAAATAGCGTCGCTCGAAGATGCGCATCCGCATTTAATATTGTCGCTTCATCCGTCGGATAATCAGGATCATCCAAACCGTGAAGAAAATCAACATGGGCTTGTCCTGGATAGAGATAATCTGACTCTGTTAGTTGTCGCGGAATCAGTTTATTTAATATTCGGTTAAGATCGACTTGAATGTACTCATCACCATTAAAGTCGGTATCATGAACGTATTCTTCAAAAACAACGGAACATGTTGTATGTGGTGAAGAAACCACACAAATACCATGAGTGATTTGACTTTTTTCGACTATTTTTCGAATTTGATTTGTAATGTTGTGATATGTGACACGTGTACCATTTGATGTGAGTATCAGTTGGTCGTAATAAGTTGCCATAGTTTCCCTACTTTCTATCCGTTTTCGTTGCGTCTGTGACGGCTTGTAACATATCTCTTACCATCACACTTGGATTATCAGCTAACACGATACCACTCGTGCATCCCGTACCATCTGCACCTTTTGCGATTGTATGATAGACGTCTTCTGGTGTGGTAATCCCTGCCGCTTGCATAACAAGAATATCTGAAGAAATCGCCCGAATTTCTTCATTCGTTTTCTCGATGTAGCTAGCATCACTGGTTTGTCCGGTTCCAATTAATTCTGTTGGTTCACATAAAATGATATCGGGTGCTAACATGGCGATGGCTTTCGCTTCTTTAACAGAGTCAGCACATACAATCGTTGTTATGCCAACTGCTTTTGCTTTATCGATGGAAGCAACAAGTTGAGAAAGGGTTAACGGATGTTCAGCATGGTTTAGCATCACCGCCGATACCCCTGCTTCTTTTAAACTATCCCCCGTTACAAATCCCATCCCTCGTCCTAAATGAATCCCATCCATATGTTGGGCTGTGATGATAAGATTGTTTGTTTGATCAGCTAAGGCTTTTAAATCAACATACTGCGCAGTAAAATACACATCAAAATCAGCTGCTTCTGCATACCGGTCGGCAGCAATAGCTAATTCATATGCATGTTTGCCGGTTAAATACGACTTTGGGTTGATCATAAAAAATGGTCGACTCTTCGTTGAATGTTTCATAGTATCATCCCTTCAGTTCTATTGGTTGTGTTTCAAATACATGATAATAGTGGGTTAATACCTCTTTAAACCCTCGTTCGAGATTATCTCTTAACGCCATATAATGTGGTGTTTGTGTTTGTGCTTCTTTATGCGCCGCCACTATTAAATCTGTAAAAATATTTATTTTACGCATTCCTTCTCTTGCGCAGCGCTTTAAATTCTCATCCCCTGTCGAACTACCGCCGTGTAACACAAGGGGCACCGACAGTTCCTTATCGATTTCATTTAATCGTTCAAAGTTAATCTCAGGTTTACCTGTATACTCACCGTGGGCCGTTCCAATGGAGATGGCTAATGAGTCGATGCCCGTAGATTGGCTAAAGGCTTTTGCTTCACTTAACGTCGTATACTGTGATTGATCATTATCTTCCCCTTCATATGAAACGGTATTAGAGCCGACATGACCAATTTCCCCTTCGACAACAACCCCGTGTGAATGAGCATATTCAACAATCGACTTCGTTACCTGAACATTGTCTTCAAAAGATAACGATGAGCCATCAATCATAACCGATGTAAAACCTAAGCGAATCGCTTCTTTTATAAAGGTGGGATCCGAGCCGTGATCTAAATGTAAAACGATAGGCACGCTTACTTTTTCTGCATAGTGTTTACCAATCCAGGCCGCTTCTTCTAAACTAAGGTAATCTTGATGCGACTCAGCATACGCTAAAATTAATGGTAAACCTAACGATTCGGCTGTTTCTGTATAAACTTTAGCCGTTAGTGCATCAATAAAGTTTGTCGCTGGAATCGCAAAGTTCTTCTTATCTGCGATATGAAATAATTCTGTTGAACTGACTAGCATACTACTTCCCTCCAATAGTTAAGAAGAACCGACACAAGATGTGTCGATTCAACTGTAAAATTAGCTCAATTGACGTTTAATCTCATCATAAACTTGATCAGCACCAATGCCTGTCAGAAGCGGGACGCCGTTTATTACTTTACTTTTAATTTTGTCTGGAACAACCGTTGTGGTGACAATCGCATCGTAATCATCAATTTTATTCATCTCATCTGCCACTTTTGATTGATACAACGTGACCTCTTTGTCTAACCCATGATCTTTTAACCAATCTTTAATTTTACCTGTCACGACCGTTGACGTTGCGACACCTGTCCCGCACATTATTAGTAATTTTTTCATCATGACGCCTCCTCTTTCACCTGTGAACGATTGGGTCTTACCTTATTGACATAAAACAGTCCAAAAACAGTGATGATACCGATGATGCCAATACCAATCCAACCTAAATGGTCGGATGCGAGCACATACATTAACGTTGTCCATAGACCGCCTTCTGCCATCGCCGTAATACTTGAGTTACCTGCCATATCAAAGTTTGAAGCGATTGCCGCATCTGTAACTAATGGCGCAACCCATGACGTAATATAAAGGATGGATGCCATATAAAACGTGCCACCGACAACAGTACGAATAATATTTCCACCAAAGACCGCTGCCATTAACGCTACCACAAATGGAATCGTCGCCAAATCACCAAATGGGAGCGTACTGTTACCTGGCAAGATGATCGCTAACGCAATCGTAATCGGGACAAGTAAGAGGGAAGAAGATAAGACAGCTGGGTGCCCTACTGATAAAGCTGAGTCCATCCCGATATAAAGCTCTCTTCCTGGGAATCTTTTTCTAACAAATTCTGTTGCGGATTCAGAGATTGGTGTTAACCCTTCCATTAACAGTGACACCATTCTTGGCATCAAAATCATAACAGCGGCTGTTGAAACGCCTAATTCACCCACACCACCAACATCATAACCAGCTAAGACACCGATGACTAAACCGATGATTAAACCCATCACCGTCGTATCACCAAAAATACCAAATTTCTTTTGAATGGATTCTGGGTCTGCTTCTAATTTATTAAAACCAGGAATACGGTCAAACAACCAGTTCATCGGCACCGCAAAGAGAAACCCTGGCGCCGATGTCCCGTGAGGAAACGTAATGTTTGGGAAGCCATAAAACTTATTAATAATCGGACCAATTACATCGCCTAGTAAAATGATCATCATGAAGTAGACCGCGGTTGTAAAGAGACCTAAGGCAAAGTTATCGGTAATGACATACACAAGTGAAGCAACAAAAGCCGCATGCCAGAAATTCCAAATGTCTACGTTTAACGTTTTTGTTAGACCAAACACTAATAGAACAATATTAATGATAATACCAACAGGAATAGATAAACTTCCTAGAATCGTCCCGTAAGAGATCGCTGCAGCTGCTGGCCACCCAACATCAATGGTCGTTAAACTTAGGCCAAAGCGTTCGACCATTGTTTGAGCTGCTGGTCCAAGTGAATTACCTAGCAAGCCAATAACAAGGTTTAGACCGACAAAACCAATCCCTACTTTTAAACCTGATATAAACGCTTTTCCAGGTCTGGCTCCTAGAATCAGACCAAAAGCAAAAATAAGAATAGGTAAGACGACAGTTGCCCCTAAATCAACAAACCACTGTAGTGCATTTAACATAAAAATTCCTCCCTCACTAAATTAGGTTTTCCGTTCGAATAATGGTTAAATAGTCTTCTTTATTCGTGCAAGAAAGTAACGCTTCTAAGACGGTTTGTTTCTGAATCAAATCCATTAATTTTCTTAATATATCCAACTGTTCATGCGCTTCTTTTAGACCGAGCATAAACACAAGACGCACCGGGACGCTCTTCTCGGAACCATCCATCGCTTGAAATGCCACGGGTTCTTTTAGCGACATAAAGCCGATTTGTGATTGTTTTACTTTGTCACTATCGGTATGCGGAATGGCAATACCAATATTATTGACAATCAAACCCGTTGGAAAATCTTGTTCACGATTAATCACACCATCAATAAACTGATCGGTTACTAAGTCTTCGTCTTTAAAACATTGCGCTAAAGCTTTTAAGACCGCTTCTTTTGAAGACATATTTTCTTGTTGTAGGATGATAATTTCCTTATCAAATAACATGTTATTACTCCAATCTATACAGGCGTATTTTCATTTATAAACATCAGCAAGTCACTAGTATCCGTCATCGACACTATGTGTTCGACATAGGATTTTTTCTCAATTAATTGGTACAGCTCAGCAAACACATCTTTAATCTCATTAATATCTTTTTCAGCTACGCCAATAAAAATAATGAGCTGTACTTTGTTTGATCCCCACTGAATCTTATGTGTCAATGAGACAATGGAGATAAACGATTGTCTCATTGTATGACTTGATGCGTGCGGTATCGCGACGCCAGTGTACAAGCTTGTTTCCCCCATTGCTTCTCGTTCGTAAAGCGATTGTCTAAATTCGCCAGTGACTAATCCTCGTTGATACGCTTCTTCTGAGAAAAAGTCGAGGACTTGGTCTTTTGTCTTAAACGCTTTATGAAGAAAAATATTATCTTTTATTAAATACTTTTCAAGCTTTGTTTCTGATTTAGTTTGCTTCGGTTTAAGAATCAACTTACTTTGACTCATCTCATCATATTGTTTTTTAATACACATCATCTCCGACTCTGTGACTAACGGTGAGACATAAATTACTGGTTGCTTTTCATAGGTCAGTGGTACAGACGAAATGATTAAATCTACTTCATCTAGATTATTTTGATAAAAATCTGAGAGTGAGATTGTTTCTATCATATTTGTCGCAGGTAACGCGTGTTTAATTCTGTTGTAAATTAACTCTGAGGTGGCTAAAGCTTTCTCGCACACAATCAAGATTTTGTTCATTGGAATCTTTTTTTCTATGGATACTTGAAAATGAATAGTAAGAAAAGAAATATCATGATCGTTTAATTGAATATCATAAGTTTCTTCTATATCATTCATTAAGTACCACACAATATTAAATAACACACTGTATTGACGCTTAATACTTTCAAGTAACGGATTTGTTAAGGTTATGCCTAATTTTAAGCGGTAAATCATCGTTGTCATATGGGCAATCAACACATGAAACAAATGCGAATCATGTTGTAAGTCTACTTCCAACATATGACTCATTTTTTTAATCAACTGTTTAACAATCTGCACATTTTCTGGATGGGCTTGTTGCATTTCGAGTACGGGTTTAATGTCATGAGCAAATAATAAACTTGATAAATACTCAATATCATGCTTTTCTAACACTAAACCAAGCGTATGATGCATCCATTCCGAAAGTTCTACCGCAATCAAATACGACTCCATATACGTCACATTCTCAATAAAAACTTGTTTTTTCTTTGTCGTGTGACAGCCAATATAAAGGCGTTGAACATAAATCAATAAACTAATATAGAGCGAGTCTTTGTAATAATCACTTAAAGGTCTACCCGCTTTGGCGATCAGATTGCCATAGACTTGATGAACAAATTGAATGACCGTTGGATTAAAAAACTGCTCAGCCAAATCCTCTAAAATAGACATACGTTTCACTACATCTACTAATGGTGCATCATCCAATAGTGAAAAAATATAACGTTTTAAAACATGTTGAATATCTTTCTCTTCTCCTCTATGGCGTGTGCCAAAATGGTCTGAAATTAATTGAACATCTTTGCCAGTCAAAAACGTTTGAATCTCTTCCATATCTTTTCTTAGTGAACTAGCACTGACGACATAGTCTGCTGATAATTGTTCGTAGGTCATCTGTTCATTTTGTAAAAACAATCGTTTGACAATCTCACGCTGTCTTTCTTCAGGTGAAAAAGATAAATGACGGGGGGATAATTGTTCAATGAGCTTCTTCTCAAAAATTTCTTTTGCTTGAGCTGAACCTTTTAAGAGCAAGCCCTTTCTAGGCATCTTTTCGATACAAGTTGTCCCATCCATTGCACCATTTAAAAACGCAACATCATCGTAAATCGTTTTTGTAGAAACGGATAATTGGTTACTAAAAAAATTAGCCGGCCGGTAATCTAATTCTTCTGCTAACAACTTATAAAGATGAAATCTTCGCGCATCTGTTTTATTCATATCCATGTCCCCTTTACCTTTTACACTTTCATTATAGTAAACGCTTTCTTTTTCAACCATGACATCTTTCTTCCACATTAATGTGGAACAGCTTAACTTCTATCTATTTAATCGGCTTATGGAAAAGTTACATCACATTTATACTATTGATACTCGTCATATAACTCAACACACTGTTGATATTATACCGCTATGCAGATAAAGCGGGTACATATTTTTCATTTCTGTATTTTCCCAATAAAAAAACCATAAGAAGTGATGATTCACCTCTTACAGTTAGATTTCTTGAGTATTTAATTGATTAATGTTAGTGATATTTGTATATTTTCAAAGTGCTTATAAGCATATATTTTAGTTCTTTACTACTCACTTTCTATACATTACGGCTTAATATAACTTGCCCCGTGATGTTGTTGATCACTTAAATAGACAACACCTGATGGTACAGTATCAATGCCTTCCACAAGATCGGTTTGACTGATGCCTTTATTCGTTAATGACACCAGACACGCTTTCACTTTCACTTCTTTATTTAACACATGTTTTAGTCGATCGCTCACTTCACTCGTTTTGACTAACCCACTAATAGCCGGTCCATTCACTAACACAATCACTTCTTCATTGGCATAGTCAACCATATTGTTGACATTATTAAGCGCCAATTGCCACTTCTCAGGTTCATCGATATGAAAAATAACCCGTCGCATCGTTCATTCCTCCCTAAATAACACAGGTTGTCTTATTTCTGTGTCTGAGCTTCTTTACTTTCATTGTAACGTGACGATCCATAAAATGCGACTGATACCATTCGTTCTTCTAAAGAAGGTTGTTCATTTGATTATCTATCAGCTATAATTTTAAGAAAGCACTTCCATTTTAAAAGATACGACGTTGATACATGTCAGACAAATAATGTGAAGGAGTTATCACGTGAAGACACGCACACAACCTATCTTACAATTTAAAGAAAAAACAAAGCACGGAAACGAAGCTTTTCCGCTACAATTGTATCAAAATGTTACCCATTACGAAAAAGGACTTATCTTTCATAATCATTGGCATAATGAAGCGGAGTTGTTTTATGTAAAAGAAGGAGACATTGATTTAGTCATAAATGAAGTCTCGTTCGTCGCAAAAGAACAGACGATCGTTTTAATTCCACCCAACATCATTCATGGCGCCTACCTTTCGAGTAATAAAAAATGCCAGTTCTCATCTATTGTGTTTCATCCAGATTTTATCGCAAGTAAGCGCGATGATAAAATTCAAACAACTCAATTAGAACCATTTTTAAATCAGACGTTTATTCCTTCGTATGTCATCAAAAAAGACGATCCCAACAACCAGACTCTCACCCATTTATTACATGCTTTTGAAAGAAGCTATCAAAACAGACGGAACTATGCTGAAACACAAATGAAAGGTTATCTTTTCTTGATGTTATGTCAGATCCTCGAAGGCAGACCATTAGGTGACATAGGAATCGTACCTAATGATGTAAATGAAGAAAGAAAAAAGAATATTCTCACCTTCATTAGTGAGCATTATCAAGATGACATTAGCTTAGAGACAATGGCAAAGGTCTTATCCTTAAGCAAGGAACAATTTTGCCGATTTTTCAAACAATCGTTTCATTCCACACCGATGCAATATGTCACACAATTCCGTTTAAAACGGGCAATGGAACAGCTTAAATACACTGATTCTCCTATTATTGATATTGCTTTAGACGTCGGTTTTGACAGCAGTAATTACTTTTCGATTGTCTTTAAAAAAGTGACCGGCATGACGCCAACACACTATCGTAAAATGACACGATAGTCATACTATTTGACATGATAATAAAGGATATAACACCGTCTACTCTCTATAATTGACGTTAATAACAATAAGAGGAGGCGTCCTATGTCAGTTTTCAAAAAAGGACCAGAATATTTAGAATACCATCATGCCGGTGAAACGTTACGTATTATGAGCTGGGGAGAAAATAGTTTCAGAGTCGCGTCCGTTCCAAATGGCCCGTTAGATTTAAAAAGCAGCGCCCTACTTCCACAAGCATCAACCGCCACCATTGAGATCCAAGAGGATGTCGCTACCATAACTAATGGTAATATTTCTGCGACGATTGACACGAGAGGTTGGAACAGTGCTGCTGTTGTTACTTTCTATAATGATAAGAAAGAGCCAATTTTAAGAGAAATAAACGGTGGAGGCGCGCTTGTTCGTAAAGCCCGTTTCTTTAAAGCGCATATTGGTGGTGATTTCCGCTTAAAAGCCACATTTGAAGCTAATCCAAATGAAAAAATATACGGGATGGGACAGTATCAACAAGACCTACTAGATTTAAAAGGGTGTAATATCGAATTAGCCCACCGCAACTCTCAAGCTTCTATCCCTTTTTATGTCTCTAATCTTGGTTACGGCTTCTTTTGGCATAACCCAGCGATTGGCAGCGTGTCGTTTGGTAACAATACAACGGAATGGCGTGCTGACAGTACAAAGCAATTAGATTATTGGCTGACCGTTGGAGATACCCCAGCAAAGATCGAAGAACAATATAGCGCTGTTACAGGGCGCGCGCCGATGATGCCTGAATATGGATTAGGATTCTGGCAATGTAAATTGCGGTATCATAATCAAGCGCAAGTCCTCGAGATCGCTAGAGAATACCACCGTCGTAACATTCCTGTCGATGTTTTTGTCATCGATTATTACCACTGGCCACGTTGTGGAGATTTCTGCTTCGATGAAGCATCCTTTCCAGATCCTAAAGCGATGGTAGATGAATTACGTTCATACGGGATGGAAGTCATGGTCTCTATTTGGCCACAAATAGATTGGCGTAGTGAAAACTTCCAAGATATGCACCAAAAAGGACTCTTAGTCCAAACAGACCGTGGCCTTAACGTTCAAATGAGTTTTCATGGCAACAATGTGTTTTATGATGCGACGAATCCAGAAGCAAGAAAATATGTGTGGGAAAAATGTCAAGAGCATTACGGCAGACATGGGATTAAATTGTTTTGGTTAGATGAAGCCGAACCTGAATTTTCTACCTATGATTTTGATAATTATCGGTATTATGAAGGAAGCGTGCTGCAACAAGGAAATATCTATCCTAGAGAATACGCCAGAGGTTTTTATGAAGGACAACAAAGTAATGGGCAATCCGACATCGTGAACTTGGTGCGATGTGCATGGGCTGGTAGTCAACAATACGGTACGTTAGTTTGGTCCGGTGATATTCACTCAACCTACCAAGACTTCCGCAACCAAATTGTCGCAGGACTCCATATGGGCTTGTCGGGTATTCCGTGGTGGACGACCGACATTGGTGGTTTCCACGGTGGCAATATTTACGACAAGGATTTTCAAAACTTGCTTATTCGCTGGTTCCAATTCGGGACATTTTGTCCGGTCATGCGGTTACATGGCAGTCGCATGCCACATGAAGAGCTATTTAAAGCCGACGGTGAACCGACAGAATGGACAGGCGCACCGAATGAAGTTTGGAGTTACGGCGAAGAAAATTATCAGATTATGAAAAAATTCATTGCTATACGCGAGGACATGCGTGATTATACAAGACAACTCATGAAAGAAGCCCATAAAGTAGGTGCACCCGTGATACGTCCCATGTTTTATGAGTTTCCTGATGAGAAAGAAGCATGGGATTTAGACACGCAATATATGTACGGTCCGGACATTTTAGTCGCCCCAATAGTAGAAGCGTATGCGACTGAGCGTCACGTATTCTTACCAAAGGGAGCTGTATGGACAGACGCACAAACGGGTCAAGTATTTGAAGGTGGTCAGTGGCAAAAGGTAATCGCAAGTATAGACACGATCCCTATCTTCTTACGAGACGGTAAACAACCTTATCTTATCGGTAAAATTTAATGTGACGACTGTTTAAGCTTTTGCTAATAACTAAGCCAATCACTTAGTCGTCAGCTCAATTTAATATAACCGACTAGAAGAACCTTGCTTGTTCATTTGGCAAGGTTCTTTTCGTTAGTCTTTCTTAATGACGAAATGGACAAGTGAAAGTCCACGACTGTTCACCGAACGGTTTTTAAAGAAGCATGTCATCAAAAATAAGGCTCGGGGCACCGTTTCTCCCATGCCCCGAGCCTTATTAAACGTATCACTTTCCTTTTAGTACACCGATGACTTTTCCGTTAATCTTCACATCCTCACTGTCCATTAAAATGGGTTCATACGCATGATTCTCTGATTGGAGAATCACTTGCGAGCCCATTGGGTTATAACGTTTCATAGTTGCCTCATCATCAATCACCGCAATCACAATGTCACCTGTTTCAGCTGTTTGTTAACGATGAACAATGGCCGTATCGTCTGGGTCAACTTTTTCATTTGATGACAGAGGGAAAAGCATACTGTGTCAAGATACAAGTATGCGTATGATACAATGATGATTAAACAGAAACGATTAGGCGACGTTTACAGCCAGCACTCTATCAGGCTGAAGCGACAATTTAAAACGTCACCGATTAAATACATAGGGGGAAGAAACGATGCATTATGATGTGATTGTGATTGGCGCCGGATCCGTTGGTATGGCGGCAGGATACTATTTAGCTAAAAGTGGAAAGAATGTCTTATTAATCGATGCGTTTGATCCACCGCACCAATCTGGTAGTCATCACGGTGAGACAAGAATTATACGCTATGCTTATGGTGAGGGGGCTGAATATGTGCCCTTAGTGCTTGAAGCAAAGCAACTTTGGGAGGATTTAGCAGAAGCGTCTGATAAGAAGATCTTTATGCAGACAGGGGTATTAAATGTAGGAAAGCCTGATTCTGACTTTATTCGATCGACGATTTCAAGTGCCAATGATTATGCGTTACCACTAGAAGTGATGGAGGCTGAGGCGATTCAACAGCGCTGGCCAGGTCTTACGATTCCCGAGTATTTTACCGGTTGTTTTGAACCAACATCTGGGGTGTTAGCCTGTGAAGAAGCTATTAAAGCTTACCGAGAACTGGCAGAACGACACGGAGCGACTCTTCTTCCGAATAGTAAGGTCAGTGATATAGAAGTAAAAGAACATGAAGTCACGGTTAAAACCGCTGAAGTCACCTGTCAGGCAAATGCCTTAATTGTTTCAGCTGGTGCTTGGTCGAATGAGGTCCTTGAAAGGCTAGATTTAGAGCTTCCTTTGACACCGGTAAGAAAGACGTTTGCCTGGTTTGATGCGGATGAAGAACAATACAACCACCAGCTGTTTCCTGCCTTTTCATTCGATACTGACGCTGGCATGTATTATGGGTTCCCAAGTATCAACCAAGCAGGGTTAAAGTTAGGTAGACATGACGGAGGCGAATCAATAGATCCGAACCAATCAATACAGCCCTTTGGCGAGAAACTAGAAGATCAAACCGACTTAACACAATTTTTACATCAGTATTTCCCAAATGTTCATGAACTCAACTACGGGAAAACGTGTATGTACACGCAAACACCTGATGAAAAATTCATTATTGATCTCCACCCTAGCTATAGCCATGTTGCTATTGCGGCCGGATTCTCTGGACATGGATTTAAATTTAGTAGTGCGGTTGGTAAAGCTTTAAGCGATCTATTAATCTCTGGTAAAGCAAACGTCGATCTGTCCCCGTTTGCGATTAACCGGTTTAACTAATCTTTCACTAAGGATCATGGCCGTTTTAATCGACGTCGCGAAAGAAAGAACAGGCACTTTCTCTCTCAGCGCACTTAAACTCATTCCTGAATGCATTGTCTTTAAATTTAGCAGAGCAATTGAAAATGCACCCACGGCTAACGCTTCTTGTGAAACAAATGGTTCGCGTAAAATACATTCTGTTTTTAGTGTTTTAAATGCTGCTTCTGCGACGACATTACGATGAGGTGTGCTTTTTGCTGAGAGAGAACGTTTGATCTAATGCTTAATCCATTCCCCCTATTTTTATAATAGATTTCTCTATCGGCGACGAATCCACTTATCAAAGGCTGATGACACTACCTCAAACGCTTTAATAATCTCGTTTCTAGTTTTTCCGGCTAAGAATCGTTTGACGACTTGTTCTTCAAATGCTTTCGAGAACGATTGGCGTGCTCTTGTTCCATGGGTAGCCTCTCCCTCGAGTGATGAGCCTCATAGGTTTAATTAACCTCAGCGAAACTGTCTAGTATAGCGTCGTCTATCCACTGCTTAGTTCATTAATATATTTCCCAAAAAATCATCAGTTACTTTATATTCCTTTGGTCTTTGTTTAACTACTTTAACATATCGCTCGTTTTCTAAATGGCTCATTATTAACGCATTTAGTGACTCAATAATTTTAACTTCAGTACTAACACCAATGTGCGTTGTTTTTGTTCCGTCATTTACCTCTACATACTCTTTTGGTCTGTTGTAAAATGACAGGCATGATCTTATGAAATATAAAAAAAGCCATATAAATCCGCTATACTTATGAGTGACTAAACCAATAAGTTAGAGCAATCTACATGACTCAAGATCATTTTACCAGAGGCAAACGCACATTTAAACACATACTAACGTTATAACGCCTGCTATATCAACGACATTTTTATACTTTCCTATGTTATAAGAAAAGCACCCTTTAGCAAAGCTATGCGGCTTTACTAAAGGGTGCTCATGTATTAATCGTCTTTTGAGTGACGCTCACCGACTTGGAATTGTTCTGCATGAGTAAACATATGCTCGACTGTCATCGGCTTATCACCTGTCAGCTGTTTAAAGTCATCTGTATACACATCCATTTTCCCTAATCTAATCGCTTGGGCGAAAGTGACCATGCCTTCAGATGAGAAAGGAGCTTCTGAATCCTTTTTAAATTTACCTTCTGTTGTTCTAGGAACACCCATCGCATCAAAAATCGCATAATTTTCTTCATCGGTAATGGCTTCATATGAGACGTTTTCACCTGTGACGCGATTACCGATCGCCACAAATTCTGTCATGGTCATTAACTCAGCCCCATTAATGTCTAGTGTAGCCTCGTGGTAATCAGTCGATTGTAACGCATACGCGACCGCCTTCGCACAGTCTTTACGTGAGATATAAGCCATTTGTCCGTCGCCTTGGCTGTTTTTTAATACGCCATCACCTTTCACAAAGGTAAAGTAATTCGTAATCATCGCTTCTGCATACTGCGAATTGCGCAAGAAAATATAATCTAGTCCGACACTTTTGATATAGTCTTCTGTGTAAATATGATCGATTTTTTCCACGCTAGGATTTGTTTCATCGCCTGCATTCACTAAAGATGTATAAATGATTTGTTTAACGCCCGCTTCTTTTGCCGCATCCACCACATGTCGATGCGCTTGTTGACGTTTTTCTCCTACGAAAGGCATTGAAATTAACGCTAACTTATCTGCCCCACGAAAAGCATCGACAAGCCCGTCCTTTTTGTTGAAATTCGTCACATGTGTTTCAATCCCTTGTTCGGCATAACTTTTCAAAGCTTCAGGGTTATACCCACAAAAAATAAGCTGATCATTGTCTACCAAATCGACTAAGTATGCCGCTGCTTGTGCGCCTAAATTTCCGTCAACACCTGTTAATAATAATTTCCCCATAACACTCTCTCCTTTTTAAAATGATTGATAACTCCATACTACGTGAAGCATTGAACATAATCTAATATAAAAATCCCATAGCCTATTGGGAAAACCAATCCGGCATACCGTTCATAAATGAGGTTAGTGCTGGGTTATCATTGCCTTTTAAATAACCGATTACTATCTTAAATGTATGCTTTGAATCTTTGAGAGGAATCAGCCTCAGTTCGTCGTTTGAGTGATTGAGTTGATAGTTATCAGGGAAAAATCCAATGACCTGATCCGTAAGGATATGGAAAAGTTCTGTTTCAACATCTTCGACTGTTCGAACAATATTCGGCTCATAGCCATCTTCAATCGCATGCTCAATCATCAAATGATACGTATTCCCAATCGTATTCGAATGCAACATAATTAAAGGATGCTTATAGAGCTCCTCCTTAGAGATGGTCTCATGGTTAAACAGTGGATGCTTTCGATTGACAACCGCACAATACCTTCCACTGTAGAGTGTCTGGGTAACAATCTGATCATTGCCTACAAAGGCTGAATCAACGGCGATCGCTAGATCATAGAGACCTTTTTCTAGATATGCCGTCATATCTTTTAACGTCACTTTTGTTAAATCTAATCTCATATTAGGATGTTTCTCGTTTACCTTTGGCATATGAGGTAATAGGCTCTGAATATCCGTCATCGTCGTATACGCCACGCTTAGTAATTGTGGCTGATTCCGTTTAAAATCTAACATTGTCTTCTGCATACGGTTATATTGTTTCCAAATGACGAGCGCCTCTCGATAGAACGTCCACCCAGCTGAGGTCGGTTCTATCGGCATATGTTTCCTATCAATAAGCTTAAGATCAAACGCTTTTTCAATCGAGGCTATTTGTTGACTAATGGTCGTTTGAGAGACAAAATTCTTTTTCGCTGTTTCAGTGAAATTTTTACATTCTACGAGATCAATGAAGTATTTAATTTTTTCAATATTCATCTCTATCGCCTCCATTCTTTTTTAAATTATATCATGAATGATGCCGACTATATGGCCCATACTTTATAAGCATGGCCGTTAAAGCTATCCCTCTAGCTCAATCTAGCACCAAGTGATTTTCAAGTATACACCAGCGATTTGCCGCACAATCTTTTCATTTATCCGAAGATTAACAATTCACATAATACTTTTACTATTCTAACGATTAGATAAATCATTAATTAACTCATTCCATTATGATATACTAGTGAACAGACAAAAATAGAAAGAAGGGAAGTTTATGAAAAAACTACTCGCATTACTTGCATTCACCCTACTGATTGTTGGATGCCAAGCTAATACAGACGATTCATCAGCGTCAAAAGATACAGAGGACATGACGGCTGCTGAAGCAAAACAACAGGAGATCAACACGATTATTGAAGACGGTCGCTACTTTGAAATCAATGGCGCGATTCAAGCGTTAACTGAGGCAGACCTAACAGAAGAAGAGGTCGCTGCCATTAAAGAAACGACGACTGAAAAGTTAATCGCGGAAGTGGATACACTCTCTGAAAGCTTCATTAGTGGAGACTTAGATGTGAACACTTACGGCAATACACTAAGAGACTTCGAAACAATCGAACTAGACGGTGTCCCAGCTAAAGCGGAAGAAGCCCGTACTGAACACAGTGCACTCATCATCTCTCGTCAAGCGTATAAAGACGGTGAAAAATTCTTAGAAATCGAGTATATCGATATGGCTAAGACAGAATTTGAAAAAGTCATCGAATCTGACGTCTTGTATGAAGATGCCCAAGCGCATTTAGACGACATCAACAATATGTAAACAAAAAAAGAAACAAGCCCTTAAACACTAGGTGCTTGTTTCTTTTTTAAATCCTCTTAATGAAGCGTTGGTTTCAATGATTTCTTAACCGCTTTTCTAATCGGACTAACTGTCGGCGTTCTCGTCTTGTCAAATATACCGCGAGCTTCTCCATACCACTTCGGCCATAATCTTTTAGTATGTTGCGTACATACAAGCGATCGGTCACCGATAAATCATCCCAAGCATCATTCACTTGTTTGATAGCTAAATACACCACCGGCATCAGTTGTTTATTTGTAAACAAACGTTCATACTCATTCCACTGATTTTTATCTAATAATGATAGAAACAACAAGGGGTCTTGCGTCTCGATCATGAGTGACAGCTGACGGTGACTATGTCTTTTCCTAACCATCATCGTTTTGACTTGACTAAGTACATAAAAGAATTGTTCTAACAGCGGCTTAGGTAAGGTGTATTGCTTCTGTTCTTTATCGATCACCAAATCATCGTCCGCTATTTTGCCGTGATATATGACGGGCTGTCTATCTAATAAGTAGTGTTGTAAGGACGTCTTTGACGCTTGATCATCTATGACAGTGATCGGCGTTGTTAAGATGGTTTGATACGTTTGATTGATTGTATTGATGATAACGATATATTTATAATCTGTCAGTTGGCGTAGCTTTCTTAACATAAGTATCATCAACAAAAAGAAAATAAAAAAGACGACGAGATAAAAAACAGGAACTTCTTCTATCATGAGATCAATAAACGCCATTCACACCCTCACCACCTTTATCATTATTTTCCTAACTTCATACTACCATTTAACGAAACAAGTGCCTAGTCTTTGCCTAAAAGTTTCTTTCGTGAAGATATGTCACTTTTAGTGCAGAAACATCGTCTACTCTTATAATCCGCTCATTTTTTCTCAATATATTAACGAAAAAGAAGGAACTATAGTATAATGACAAGTAAGTCTTAAACATTCATTGGAGGGTGTGTGCATGGTATTTTTTCAAACCCACGGGTTAACGGGCCCCACAACATTTTTATATCATCACGTCAACGACCTTCAGTTTCCCTTACACTTTCATGTTGCGTACGAATGTATACTTGTCCATGAAGGAATGATTAGCGTTGATATGAATGATACAACCTATAATGTGTCGAAAGAACAACTTATTTTCATTCACAGTCATCAAGTTCATCGTATTACATCAGAGCACCATTCGAAAGTTACCATTGTCTTATTCTCAACCGATTTCATCAGTGATTTTGATCAACAATATAAAGAGCGGTTAGCGACCTCACCTGTCATTTCCTACTCTGCCTTACCAAAGATAGAGAAACTCCAGACGGTGTACCATCAAAAAGCGTTTTTGTATGATGTGCTTTCGCGTTTAATCAGTCAAACGAACTTTATCGAAAAAAAAGCAACAATGAATACCACATTACTGCATGATTTATTACTCTATGTTGACAACCATTACGATAAGGATTGTTCATTAAAAAGAGCGGCGACGATCCTTGACTATGACTATACTTACGTCTCACAAGCATTTAAACAAATGACGTCACTTTCTTTTACTGATTATTTAAATCAATACCGCGTTTCTCAAGCGATTAATAAGTTAACCCATAGTGAGTTAACCATTTCTGAAATTTCTCGTCAGTGTGGCTATGAGACGTTACGGACGTTTAACCGTAATTTCCTTAAATACACGAATATGACGGCGTCAGACTACCGGAAGCAATATACTGCCTCCTAACAATAGATGAAAGTTAGATGAGAAATAGCCAATAACACTTGTAGATTCCGCGAAATTTGTTATAATCTTACTACTTAGAATAAAAATATAATACAGAAAGAAGTTTTGATATGGAAAATAGCCGTTTAAACAAAAAGAAAAATAAAAAGAAATGGTGGATTTTAACCCCCGTCATTATCTTACTCGTCTTATTATTATCGATCGTTGGTTATGGTGTGCATTTATATAACGAGGTTAAAAGCAATGTCAATGACAATATGCATGAAAAAGTTTCTGGTAACGTGATTGATACGGAAAAAACAAAAGAAAAAATCGAGAACAAAGATAATCTTAATATCCTCTTACTCGGTATTGATTCAGAGTCATCTGTCAGTGGTCGTTCGGATGCGATCATTGTCATGACTTTAAAGCCAAATGAAGACAAAATTCAACTCGTCAGTATTCCGCGTGATACTCGGACGACGATTGCTGGTCGCGGAACAGAAGATAAGATCAATCATGCGCATGCATTCGGTGGCCCAGACATGGCGATTGAAACAGTTGAAAATTTCTTAGATATTGATATTGATTATTTTGCGCGGGTGAATATGGATGGTATGGCTGAACTCGTTGATTTAGTCGGTCCAATCACTGTAAATAATGAACTGAATTTTTCTCAAGGTGGCAACACCTTCCCAACCGGCAACATTACCTTAACCGGGGATGAGACGATGAATTTTGTCCGGATGAGAAAAGAAGACCCAAGAGGTGACTTTGGCCGGACCGAACGTCAGCGTAAAGTCATTGAAGGTATTGTAAGAGAAGGTGCGAAAATCGAAAACATCACCCGTATTTCGGATTTACTTGATGTGCTAGGTAACAACGTGAGTACCAATATGACCTTTAGTGATATGACATCACTATTCCAAGGTTACCGTCAAACTGCCTCGAATTTTGAAGACTATCAAATGCAGGGGTCTGGTTCGATGATCAATAACATTTATTATCACATTGTCACTGAAGAGGAAATCAATAAAGTTCATGATTTAATTGAATCTTAATCTAAAAAGCCGCGCATCGACTTATATAAGGTCGACGCGCGGCTTTATTTTTGTCATGCTATCACGCGCTAGGGTCCATTAAGCGGCGTGACGCATCGGTTTTTTAACAAGTGATGGGCGTTTACTAAAGAGAAACGCCACCGCAATGATATTAATAATCGCCGACGGGATAATATACGACGCATTGTAAACAAAAGAATAGAGCCAAATATTCATGCCGTCAATGAGTGAATCAAAGAACACCACGCCTGCTAGATAATGACTAACAAAGCGAAGGGTGCTGCCGAGCCCAACACCGACAATGACCCACTTCACAAAGCTCCCTTTAGAACCACTCTGTAATGCATTCGCTGCTTGGTCTTTAAAGAGTCCCGCAAAACCTAACACAGTAAAGGCAATTGGATAGTCAAGCAAACCTTGAACCGGATGAGCGATCCAGGCAGTACCTGAAACAATTTGTAAGACACCTAACAGTAATCCTGATAATAAGCCACCCTTTAGTCCCCAGCGATAACTGATAATAAACACCGGAATCATCGCAAAAGAAATCGATCCTCCTTGGGCCCATACTTTAAATGATAAGAATGGGACGAGGTCTAAAATAAGCGCAAGCGCTGAAAAAATCGCGACCTCAATTAAAAATAATGTACGTTTTGATTGCATCAAACATGCCTCCTCATAAAATTTGTGCAACAAAAAAAGCAATGCCAAGGGATGCTTCCTGATGGAGGACCCTAACATTACTTAAAACGCCATCAAAAAAGCCACCATCCCTACGCTAGTATTAACTAACAGGTTCAGAGGGTCTAAGTATCGATACTTACTCTCAGCTGACGATTATCAGCTCCCCTTGAAGGCTTGATTCAATTACTTTTCTTGTTAGTTGTATTATATCAGTCTATTCTGAAAATGCAAGGGATGATGTTTAAATTGTTTCATCGTTATCATCTGCCTATCTGTTTTTCTATATACATCATTTCATCACTATGTTATGCAGAAAGAAATGAAGATAGAGAGAGCTTCTAATGATTCATTCATGTTCTACTGACCCTTTCGTTTGAATAACGGCCATACAATTATTTCTTAACGGTTAACGTGAGAATCTGTTGAAACCTTTCGAGTGCCTCCTTTAATAATCTCGGGCCTTCTGCCATAGCTAAGTCAAGTGTCATCGGCTCGTTCACAATCGGTAGCGTGACATGAATATTCTCTTCCTTTAACTCGGTTAATCCCTGTTCGACCTTACCAGCAAAGACCACCGTCGGTACGCCCACCTCTTTAGCTAGTCGACTCATTCCGATTGGCACTTTACCTGCGAGTGACTGCCTGTCAAACTTCCCTTCACCCGTGATCACTAAATCAACGTCACGTAACTTTTCTTTTAGTTTCCCGCGTTCACTTAAAAGATCTAAACCACTTTGAAACGTTGCCCCAAAAAAGCTATAACAACTAAAACCAATCCCCCCAGCTGCTCCAGCGCCGGGCATCTCAGTACAGGACACGTGTAACGTTTCTTCCACTGCTCGACTAAATTGCATCATCGCTTGTTCTCGTTCAGCTAGTTCTTCTTTTAGAAACCCTTTTTGCGGACCAAACACATACGTGGCTCCGTTACTTCCTAGTAAAGGATTCGTCACATCACTTGCAATCAACCACTTAACATGCTTCACTCTGGAATCTAATCCACTCATGTCTACCTTCTTTACTCTGCTTAAATCAGCTGGAAGTGCGTGCAGTAATTGATTACATTCATCAAGGAACTTAACGCCGAGCGCCATCATCATGCCCATACCGCCATCGACCGTGGCACTGCCACCAAGCCCTAAAATAATCGTTGTTGCGCCGTAATCAAGCGCTTGACTGATTTGTTCTCCCACTCCAAAACTCGTATGGTGGCGGGGGTGAAAGGTATCTTTATCTGCCTGAATAATACCCGCTGCTTCTGCCACTTCAATAACCGCCGTGTGACTCTCTTTCATCCATCCCCACGTCGCTAACATTTTTTTACCGTTCACATTAGTGATTGTACGCTGAATATATTCTCCGTCTTCTGCTTCTAAAAATGCTTGTACCGTCCCTTCGCCACCATCAGCGACAGTGAAACTTATGACGTCATGCTCCGTTAATGTATCCTTGACGATTCTGTTGGCTTCTAAACTTGTCATCGAACCTTTAAACGAATCAATTGCTGTTAAGATGCGCATCACTTTCATTCCTTTCTAAAAACAAAAGAGTATGACTATAGTGTGCCATACTCTTCTTTGTCTTTCACGTATTAGTTTAATTCTGGCCAGTAATCTTTATTTGCTTCAATCAAGGCATCGAGTACAACCCGAGCTTTTTTCGCATCCACAACGGTACGATTAAGTGTCAAGGCTTGGAGCGCTTTTGTATATGACCCTTCCATATAGGCTTCAACGGTCAATTTTTCAAACGCATGTTGGTTTTCTATAAGCCCTTTATAGAACGTGCCAATCTGACCAACCGCATAAGGTTGTGGCCCATTGGCACCAAGCGTTGCTGCCACTTCAACCATACTATCATCTGGTAAGTTCGCAATGATACCATCATTTCTCACCATCACGATAAAGGTTTTCCGCTCATTATTGGCAATCGATGCGGCGACTTCAACCATCATATCACCATGAGCATCGTTATGAACGACTTTTGAGTCACGTGCGGTGCCATTGTCGACAATACGACGACATTCCTCAAACACTTTCTTCTCTCGACCTTCTCTTACCTCATCCGTTCTCGTCCAGTTCGGATCTAGTTTTTTCACTTTATACTCTGGATAGAGATAATATTGTAAATACGTATTCGGTAAATAATCAGGAAAATCTTTTAACATGTCCTCTACCATCGCATACGTCTCAAGCCACGATTGATCACGTTGTTCCGCATCAACCGGTCTAAAGCCACCATTTAAAATGATCTCTTTTAACTCTGGTGCCCGGTCACGTCCTGTTTCATCATAAATATGTGTAAACCAACCGAAGTGATTGAGACCAAAGTAAACGGGCTCTAATTTATTCACATCATGATCAATCAGTTTTGAGTACGATCGAAGTAAGTTGACCGGTTGATCGCAAATATTTAAGATTTTGTCTTCTTTCGGGAAGATTTTATCAAGCGCTAACGCGACAATCGCCGCTGGATTCGTATAGTTCAAAATCCAAGCATCTGGACTTAACAGGCGTACGTCACGTACCATCTCTTCCATATCACGAATCGAACGCAATCCGTAACTAAAGCCCCCCGGTCCACACGTTTCTTGACCAATGACGCCATGTTGAAGGGGAATCTTTTCATCTTTTTCACGCATATCAAATCCACCCGTACGCATTTGACAGAAAACAAAGTCAACCTCTTTATAAGCGACTTCTTTATCGGTCGTATACACAACCTCTACCTCCGGTGCTTCTTCTTTAAAGAGGATCTTCGCAAACTCACCAATCACTTCTTGACGCTTTTGATCAACATCATATAGCACGACCTGGTTTAAGCCGAACTGATCTAAATGTGTCGTCATCGCTTTTAAAATACCTGGTGTCCACGTTGAACCGCCACCGACTAAGACAATATTATTTTTTTTCATCATCAACATCCCTCTTTTATTTATTAGTGACTGACGGATGACTTAGCATTAATCCGTCAGTCACTGCTTTGCTTTTATTTGTGTGTTTAATTCTTGTGATAGCTCATTAACGCTTACGCTTTTTGTTCATACATATAGTTATCAACAATGTTACGCATCTTAGAGACCCGGCCACCATAGACAACATGTACGGTGTTAGCATCCGGACGCACAATACCATTGGGGTTGGTTTTCTTTAAATACGCTTCTTTCACAAGCTCGCCATTTTTCACTTCTACACGCAAACGACTAATACAGTTATCGACATCGACAATATTGGTAAGCCCCCCCAATCCTTCAATGATGTTTTCAGCCGTCTTACGATCCTGTTCTTTGACTGGCACGTTTTCCGTATCATCCTCTTCATCATCTTCAAAGTCGGTCTTTCGACGACCAATTGTTAAGACGTTAAACTTACGGATAATAAACGTATAACTGAAATAATACATTGCGAAGAATATCGGACCGGCAATTAAGTAAATGTACCATTTCGTTTCAAGTCCTTGGAAGACACCAAAAACTAACCAGTCAATGATTCCCCCTTGAATATTCCCAATTCCTGCATCAAAAATAGCTGGGACTAAGAACGCTAATCCCGCAAAGATCGCATTTACGATCCAAAGGACAGGTGAAATAAAGATAAAGGTAAATTCAATCGGTTCGGTAATACCGGTTAAAATCACCGCTGTTAAACCGGCTAGGAAGAACTTTAAGACTTTCTCACGTTTTTCCGGTAACGCCATCCGGTAGATCGCCAAGACGGCTGCTGGCATACCGAACACCATGTGTAAGATCTTACCTTGTGCTAAGAAGCGAGTCGCATCTGTTGAGAACGGTAAATTTTTATCTAATTGATACAGATAAATCTGTAAGGCACCGACAAGTGAATGACCATCAATATTTTCTACCCCACCCAGAGCGGTGAATCTAAACGTTTGATTTAAGATGTGGTGCAAGCCCGTTGGATTAATGATTTTTTCAGTAAATCCATAGAGGAACGTACCAAACAATCCTGTTTCACTAATTAATTCACCCATATTGATGATACCTGCGTTAACAATTGGCCATACAAACGTTAAGCCAATACCAACCACAACCATCACTAAAGCCGAGATAATCGGCACAAAACGTTTGCCGCTGTAGAATGTCAGCGCCGCATGCAGTTCTGTTTGTCTAAACTTATTGTGTAAGTAGACGCCCATTAAACCAGCGATAATACCACCAATCACGTTCGTGTTATAAACAAAGATCCCAAGCGTACTTGTAAAACGGGCATTGAGTAACGTTGCCTCCACTTGACTTAAACCTTCGGTTTCCATTAAGTAGGCAATCGATGTTGTCTCAGGCGTATATCCTTGTAACGAAAGGAAATAGTTCATCCCGATGAGCATCGCAATATACCCAACAGCGCCTGCATAAACAGCCACTTCTTTATCACGCTTCACCATGCCAAGTGGAATCGACATCGCGAATAATAACGGTAAATACCCGAATGGGAGGGCTGATATTTTTCTAATCATACCTAAAATGTTTTGTAAGAAGGTATTATCTAAAAAGGGCATAAATTCAATAATATTCGGATTTTGGAGCGCTGCGGCAAGTCCAAGGAATATCGCCATAAATGACAGTAAACTAATCGGGAATAAGAGCGACTTTCCGAAGCTTTGGAAATTCTTTTTAAAGTTTGTCATATAACTGCCTCTTTTCTTCTTAGTGATGTAATATAAACTGGATAATTTGTTGGGGCCTAACCTCTACTTGTTCAACAACATGAAGGGATTCTTCCATCGCATTCGCTATTTGCGTACCTGGAGGTAAGGTTAAGTTCTCTGTTTCAAACATTGGATTATATAACCGGACAAATAACTGATTGTCTTCTGTACATTTCACCGCTGAGACCACACACTGTCCTAAGTCTAGGGTGACATCAGCTTCGTCTAATGCAACGTTAGGTCTTGGATTAATATTAAAGCGATTAAATGCTTTTCGTTGGTAAGCAACAAATGGTGTGAGATAGCTTTTGGCTTGTTTGTTTTGCGTCTCGATTTGTTCAAAATCAAACGCACAGTTAAACGTAAAGGTTGTGTTGGTTAATTGATTATCTGGTGTTTTGATTTCAATACCTGACGGACGACCGGGTCGATTCACAAGATTTCGTTTACCTAGGTGAGAGAACGTTCTAAACAAGGTAAGATAAGCGCAATCACCAACTACTTCATATTCTTTTAGCCCTTTCGTATAGAGGTTAAATTGATCATCAGCTGTTAATGATAAATAACTTTGCATCGTTTCGATACTGACTGGTTTTTCAACCCAGTTGTCTTGTTCCCAAATCGTTAACGGTTCTGTTAAATACACTGGTTTAAATTGATCAGATAAATAACCATCTACTTTCACTTGATTGGTGACTATTCCCGTGTGAAACACAAGTCGGTAACGACTATCAGCTGTTACGTTTGTGTGATTCAGTTCAACGTATACTTTCGGATCATTGTTAAATAATCGACACGTCCCAGTAAATTCTACCTGCGTCGTTGCTTGTTTGTTTTCTCGTTCTGTCTGATGACTCGGAACATCAAAAGCAATCGTTAACTGGATCACCTCTGATAGATCTCTTTTCTCAACCTGATAGGACAGCTCACCCACGTCCTTACTGTTAAGCACCCAATCATTCACCGGTGGTGAGTAATCATAACTGTCACCCGCATCCCCACTATTTTCAATCGAAAGGACGTTGGTAAAGAGGCGATTCGTTGCTTTATGGCGGTAATGTAGTTGATTGTTTTCAATAAATAGTTGACCAAATTGATTTTCTATCATGGACTCTATTGATTGTACCTCTTCAGCTCTTTCTGTCTCAACTTCTTCGTAAGTGACGTAACGCGCAGATAGCCCAAGCATCTCGTCCACGCTCACATAGACTTTCGTGCGGTAGACTTGAATGTCTTTAAGTCTCGCCGCCACTTGACGATCAATTAAACCAGCATCTTCTATTTGTTGATGTTCAATCACGTAGTCAATCTCTTGTCCCGATTCATCATAAAGAAGAAAGTTTTTTGTACGCGTGATCATCTCAAGTGACACCATCTCATCGGTGCGCTTTTCTGGTAGTGGGTTCACAATCACGATTGTCTGATCCGTCTCTTTATTAGCCATCGTCAGTAGTCTTAAATGCAGGTCAATTTGTGTGTCAACCATTTCTTTTGCGTTAATGAGACGCTGCCTAATATCTTGATTAACCGCATCACTATTACACCCACCAATCGAGTCATGCGCATGCGCACCGAATAATAGCTTGGCGACTTTTTCAACCACACCGTGGGGGTACGGGATACCGACCCGTTCACCAATCACTGCCAGTGGCTCTAAGGTGTGATACAACTTCGTTTCAATCTCATTGTTTAAGAGTTTAATATCCATCCGAGTTGAGCCGATCGTGCGGTGGATACGCGCATGTTTACTATCAGTCAGCTCGCCTTTAACAATCTCAAGGTCTTCTTTATTTAGTGTGTGAAGATAACCTTCAAAATCTGTGAGTGAGAAGTTATCTTCTGGATACAGCTTTTCTAGCGCCGTTATGACTTGTTTAATGTCACGTTGAAGTGGCATTTGATCGTGTCCATTCATAATTAAGCGGCTATTTGAAGCAGAATAAGCATCAAGGACACTCATTAACTTTGCCATTCTCTCACTTAGTAGTGAAGCGTCACTTTCTAAATACTTTGCCCCCTGATACCCTGTCGCTAAGTTCACACCGAAAATTTGTGTCCCATCAATACCTTCCCACAAAAAGTCGGACTTCTTTGCTTTTAACTCACTAAAGCCCCGCCAAAAGAAAGTTGACTCTATACCGAAATGTTGATAGATTTGCGGCATTTGACTCGCATGTCCAAATGTATCTGGTGCATAACCGACAAGCATCGGCTCACCAAATTCTCGTGCGCGTTTAATGCCGTAATAGAGATTTCTAAAAATGGATTCCCCGTGGACAAGTAATAAATCCGTTTGTGTATACCACGGTCCTACCCTTAAATTGCCTGATTGAATGAGTCGCTTCAGCCGTGGTTCTTGTGTTGGTTCCAGTTCTAGGTAGTCGTCAATCATAACACTTTGCCCATCTAAAATATAAATGGTCTCTGGATTTTCTTCTAAATAGTCCATGACATCTTGCATATGGTTTCTTAGTAACACCTTTGTTTCATCTTTTGTAAAGTACCACTCCCTATCCCAGTGTGTATGCATTAAAATTCTAATATCTCGTTTCATGATATCCCCCTTATGTGTTGATGACACTCTAAGTATAGCGCTTACATTTATCCGTGCGTTTCAAAGAGACGGATAATTATCCAAAACAAAAAGATCTCTTTTCACACCTTTAGCATAAGCAATTAAAAGGCGTGAGATAGAAGATCTTTTAAATAGTTATTACGTCGTATGATGAAAGTAATTAAGCTTTAGTTTGTTAATGACTTCATTGATCATTAAAATCATATGTAACTGTTGTTCACGAGAAATACCCTCCATTTTATCTACGGGGACATCATGAACGAAGGTATACGTGCTGTTTTCACTAATGGAGGAAGCTTTCTTTGTGATAGATAAAATGAACATATTGGCACGCTTAGCATTCTCAAGCATCTGGAGGCAGCGCTGCGTTTCACCAGAACTGGAGAGAATGAGTAAGGTATAACCTTTAAATTGATTCAACATTTGTAGTTCAGAAACAACAATCGCCGGAATCCCAAAATATAAAAATTGTCTAGCCATATATTGAGCAGAAACATTAGAAGCACCTAAACCAAAGATGAGGATGGTGCGACGGTGCTGATAAAGATGTTTAACCAAGCTATCTACTTGCGAGAAATTAATTTTTGATAAAATATATTCTGTATTTCTAATGTGTGTTTGTGTTTCACTCGACAGTAAATCTACATCTTCTTTAATCGCATACTTTAGTTCACTAAAGCCCTTAAATCCGAGTAATTTTGCGGTGCGATTAATCGTCGCTTGAGACGTATAACTTTCTCGTGCGATTTTTACGACCGTATATTTCGGGATCTGATTGAAATGGGCTTCTAAATAATCAAGGACGGCTTTTTCGCTTTTCGTAATCGTTCGGTCAAAGTTTCGTTCTTTTAATTGATGAATGACCCGGTACATCTTGTTTCCTCCCTTTGTCAGTTCCTATGGTCACATAAGGCACTCCTTTATAGATTACCGCTTCAAGAGGGACCTGACAAGACGAACGTCAGTAATTTCACTGTTTTTTGTTTCCTTCGTCAGTGCTTTTCACATTATTTTCAGAATAGATACTAAATATAGTAACGCCTTTAATCCGTCCAGTTTTCAATGTATAATGAAAGGTGTAAATCACTTTCATTTTTTCCATGCTATTTAACATGGCCATGAAAACCTATGTAAAAAGGGAGACAAATAATGACGTCTGTATTAAATCAAATCCAACTACATTATCAATCATTAAGTAAATTAGAAAAAAAGGTCGCTGACTATGTGTTAGCCCACTACCCTAAGATTGCGAATATGCATATTAAAGACTTAGCTGAATCCGCTGGTGTATCGGTTGCGACGATTACCCGCTTTAGCCATAAAGTTGGCGCAAAAAACTTTGTCGAACTGAAAATCTCTTTGCGTGATGCGATTGAAGAAGAGGTTGAGTCGGATGATGCGATGGCCTTAGTCAATCATATGTACCAGTCGGTCGTTGAATCATCAGAATCCTTATCAACGATTGAGACCTATATTGAAGCGGTAAATATTATTAAGCAAGCGAAACGGATTCATATCTTCGGACTTGGTAGTTCGGGGTTATCAGGGGAAGAGTTTAAACTAAGACTCCAGCGGATGGGATACAAAGTCGATACATACCATGACTCGCATAGTATGATTCTCTCCAGTGCGATTATGACAGAAGAGGACTGTGTGCTCGCGATTTCGTCTTCTGGTGAGACGAGTGAGATCATTGATAGTTTTGAACTCGCCAAACAAAACAAAGCCAATATTTTAGTCATGACTAACTACGTCGATACAAAGCTAACCGCCTTTAGTGATGTCACCTTATTCACCTACAGTATGCGTGCTTTTAAAACAAAAGGCTTACTCAATAGTCAGCTCTCGATTTTATATGTGATTGATATTTTAACGCTGCTGTTGATGCAAGATGACACGAGTCAATACAATTACGATAAAACCTTAACGGCGTTAAAAAATTATAAATCGAAAAAATAAAACGAGCCTGATGCGTGTCACTACTCACGCATCAGGCTCTTCATTTATCAAATGAGAAAAACATTATTATCTTACAATAGGTGTTGTTAAGGTAAAAGCTCTAAGAATTCTAGCCACAAAACTCTTTTGTCACATTAGCCATTGTGACGCGTGTCAATCACTTCTTTAAAGCGCGCAGTAATCAGTTGTGGGCGGGTAATCGCACTACCGACTACCACAAAATCTGCGCCGTTTTCCAGTGCTTCTTTCGCAAGCTCTGGTGTGTTTAACTTACCTTCTGCGACAACAGGGATCGATAACTGTTGTTTCATTTCCTTTAATCGTCTAAAGTCATCATCAAACAGTGATTGACCTTCTGTTTCTTTTGTGTAACCAATGAGCGTGGTCGAGACACAATCAAAACCTAACTGTTCAGCCATGACTGCTTCTTCAACTGATGACACATCCGCCATTAGTTCAATATCTGGACGCTGCTCTTTCGCATAACGTACCAAGTCTTCTAACGACTCACGACCTGGACGCGTGCGTCCTGTCGCATCAAGGGCGATCATATCAACGCTTGACGTAAAGAGCTCATCAAGCTCTTTTTTGGTCGCGGTAATAAAGACGTCTGAATCGTCGTAGTCGCGTTTTAAGATGCCGACGACCGGAAGGTCAACCGCTTGTTTGATCGCATTGATATCTGATACCGAGTTGGCGCGAATACCGTCCGCTCCGCCCATCTGTGCGGCAATGGCCATCTTCGCCATAATATCAGATGAGTGGAGAGGTTCGTCTTCTAATGCTTGACAAGACACCACGAATGGTCCTTTCAACTCTTTTAAAAAACTCATATTAATTAGCTCCCATCGCTTCTTCTACTTCATTTTTAATGTTGCTGACTTGCGGTCCGTAAATAACTTGAACCCCGTTGCCTTTTAAGACAACCCCGTGAGCACCCGTTTGTTTTAATAATTGTTGATCGACGATTTCGCCATTAAAGACACTAACACGCAAGCGTGTCGCACAGTTATCGACATCTTTAATATTTTTCTCGCCGCCAAGACCTTCAATGATTTTTGACGCGCGTTCTGTTTTTGAAAATTCGACTGTCTCTTCTTGTTCGTCTTCACGACCGGGTGTTTTAAAGTTGAATTTCTTGATTAAGACTTTGAACGTGAAGTAATACAAGAAGAACCAAGGAACACCGACAATTGGTACGTAAATCCAGTTTGTTTTTTCTACCCCTTGTAAGACACCAAAGAGTAAGAAGTCAATGAAACCACCTGAGAATGTTTGACCAATTGTAATCTCAAAGATATGTGCCATCATAAAAGCGACACCATCAAAGAAAGCGTGGACAACATAGAGAACCGGTGCGATAAAAAGAAACGAGAATTCAATTGGTTCTGTGATACCAGTTAAGAATGATGTTAAACCAGCTGACAGCATTAAACCAAAAACTTTCTTCTTGTTTTCTGGTTTAGCCGTATGATAAATCGCTAAACATGCCCCGAGTAAACCGAACATCATCGTAATGTGACGACCGGACATAAAGCGTGCCGTTCCGATAAAGAACTGGCTCACGCTATCAGCTTGAGCTAATTGCGCAAAGAAGATATTTTGCGTCCCTTCGATTAAAGCACCATCGACAACCATTGATCCACCAAGTGACGTTTGCCAGAATGGCAAGTAGAAAATGTGATGTAAGCCAAATGGTCCAAGGAGACGTAAGACAAAACCATAGATTAACGTCCCTACATAACCCGTAGCTTCTACTAAGTCACCTAATCTAAAGATACCTGATTGAACGATTGGCCAAAAGAAGAACATAATAACACCAAGAATAATAGCTGAAAACGATGTAATAATTGGCACAAACCGTGATCCACCAAAGAAACCTAAAAAGCGTGGTAATTCAATCTTGTTGAAGCGTTGGTGTAACATATACGTCATGATCCCGACGAGAATACCACCAAACACGCCTGTTTCTAATGACTGAATCCCTAAGACAAATCCTTGACCGACTCCGGCGATGTTTGTCTCTGCGAGCTCCCCGCTGATGATCAGGACCGCATTAATCGTCGCATGCATGACGAGGAAACCAAGGACAGCCGCAAGGCCTGCCGTTCCTTTATCACTACGTGCTAATCCAATCGCAACCCCAACAGCGAAGATGATTGGCAAGTTACCAAAGATAATACTACCGGCTGAACTCATCACTGTAAAGATCGCTTGTAGCCAGGCGACATCTAAAAACGGATAAGCGTTTACAGTTGCTTGATTACTAAAGGCGCCACCAATACCGAGTAATAACCCTGCTGCAGGTAATACGGCAATCGGCAACATAAAAGATTTACCAAAACGTTGTGCTTTTTCAAAAAAAGCGTTGTTCATGTGACTCACCCCTAAAAGTTTTATTTGATAACAGTTTACAACTTTATTTTTATTTTGTAAATAGTTTTTATTAAATTTTTAAAACGTTTTCTTTTCTTGCTTTTTCTAATTTCAACGATAGCTGATTGACACTCCTACTTAACAATACGTAAAAATCAAGTCACTCACACTACAATTATCTTCTAGATGTCTGTTGTATCATCGCCAAATCATTTAAAAACTATTCATGGATTCGTCATATTTACACTCGCCAAAAACGATCGGTCTATACTATAATGAGAGACAGCTTTATTTTTGTGAAAGATTGTACAAAGTTGTTACTGCGTGAGACATGATGAAAAAACATCGAGAAAGGAACACCTATATGCCGAAAATGACTCTCCTCACCTCCCAACCATTTATTAAAAAATTTATTATTAGTGTGAGTTTCGGACTGATTGGTCTATTATTTAGTGGCTACGCGATCCGGATTCCGTTTGGTGATTTTCAACTTAATTTCATCTGGAGTATCGCCTTCCCCCTTGTTATTACATTAGCGTACGGGTTACGTTTTGGTCTTCTTAGTATTACCTGCGGGCTTACTTTCTTATACCCGTTTATCTTAGGATATATGAATGGTTACGGCTCATTTGTCGGGATGTTGGTGTTATACGTTTGGATTGTGTTCCACGGCTTAGGGAAGTATTGGCGCGAGACGTCACCAACACGACTCAATCACCCAATCACGATTCAACTAGCTTATTCTGTCGTGCGCTTTATTATTTATGCGACACTGTTTCAACCATTGATGACACTTAATCCACCACCGTGGAATCTAGAGGCTTTCCCTTCGATTCAATCAGAGATTGTTTGGTACTTTTCTGTGCGCGGTATCTTTATGGAGATGATGTTGTTACTTATTGTGGACACGGTACTTTTATTACCTCGCATTCGTCAACTGTTTAATTTAGAAACAGATGAGAGTATGCGTTATAACGGACGCGTTCTTACTGGATTTTTAGGCGGCGGCTTACTCTTTATTTCGTTCATTTTAGCTGTGCAATATACTCTGATTGATGAGGTCCCTTTAACTGAGTGGCTCTTACCACCAAATCCAAAGACTGCATTGACATTATTTCTTTCTAGTTTTCTGTTTATGATTATGGCCGGTGTCACAATGCGGTATGTCGAAAAGACGCTAGCGAATGAACGCGCCTTTAAGACGACCTATGAACGCTATCAAGCCATTTTTGAACAGATGCAGGATATTTATTTAGAATTAATGCTAGACGGAACGATTGTGAACGCCTCCCCTTCAATCTACTCAACCTTAGACTTAACAGAAAACCAACTGATTGGCACAAATTTTTGTCAGTTATTTAGCGAAGTGAAAGGAAAAGCTTGGCTACAAGAACTGGAACAGCAAGGTGGCTTTATCGAAAAGAAAATGACGGTACTAGCACACAGCGGTAAGACGTTAGTTTGGTCGATTCACTTGAAAAAAATCCAGTTAAAAGAAGGTGAGCCTAGGCTCGTCGCGATGATTCGGGATATGACGGATATTGAAGAAGCGATGAAGGAAGTGACACGCTTAAATAGTGATTTAGAACGACGGGTCAACAAGCGTACGAAAGATTTACATGCCTCAATTGAGACACTCGAACGCTTTAACTATGTCGTCTCACACGACTTAAAAACACCGATTCGTGCGATTGATGCGTATACGGAAATGATTGAAGAGGATGAACATAATCTATCAGGTGAGACTAAAGATGCTCTCGCTTCTATCCGTCACATTGTTGCTGATATGATTCGTCTGATTGAGCGGTTGCTTCACTATTCACGCGTCAATCAAGCAACGATTGAAAAAGAGCGTGTCCCACTACAACCGTTCATCACCGAGGTGTTAGATCAACTCCGTCTCTCACATGACTTCACGGTTATATTCAACAAGCCGTTACCAACCGTATTAGGTGAGGCGGTGTTAATCAAACAAGTGTTTCTTAATGTTTTAGATAATGCTGTCACCTATAAAACAAAAGACGAACCGCTATTACTTATGATTGATTCCGTTGAAACAGAAGATACACTTTCTGTGTTGGTCACGGATAATGGTTGTGGGATTGCCAAGGATGATTTACCACATGTGTGGGACTTGTTTACAACGGGACATCAGAAAGGCACCGGTATTGGTCTTTCAACGGTCAAACGGATTATGGAAGCGCTCGGTGGTTCGGTTCAGCTTGAAAGTCGCCTGAAAAAAGGAACGACGGTAACGTTAGTCTTTCCAAAAGCGTGATGAAGGCATTGAATTGACTAACTGAAAGTAAAAATTAAAGCGCCAGACTATATATATGTATTTATATCTATCAAAGCGAAAGGATGTGTCGGCCATGTATCGGGTGATGATTGTCGATGACTGGGAGATTTTTTTAAAACAACTCAAACGAAAGGCAGACTTTGAAGCACATGGCTTTACCGTTGTCCATGAAGCCGCTAACGGACAAGACGCCTTTCACTATCTGTTGGAACATGATGTCGATCTCATTATTACAGATATCAGGATGCCAGGTTGGGACGGGATTGATTTACTCAAAGCGATGCGCGAAGCGTCGATTCATACGCATGTCATTTTCTTAAGTGAATATGAAGACTTTCAATATGCTAAACAAGCGATTCACTACAACATTACGGACTACTTAGTGAAACCGGTCAATGCGCATGAATTACAACGGTGCTTAACCGCATTAAAACAACAATTAGATCATCAAGCTATCCAGCAACATGTGGTTGATGATGAACAAATAGCCGCTATCATCCAATGTATCACCCTT
Organism: Halolactibacillus miurensis; assembly: GCF_900116255.1. GTDB lineage: Bacteria > Bacillota > Bacilli > Bacillales > Amphibacillaceae > Halolactibacillus > Halolactibacillus miurensis. The sequence goes on along the minus strand of NZ_FPAI01000010.1, from coordinate 44,992 downwards.
AAGCAAGACGCTCTGGCATGGATCCAACCATTTCTTAAAGACTTAGGTGAAACGACTGACATGGAGCGTCTTAAAGTACAAATAGACACGTATCTCGAAGCCGTGACAGAAGGTATTCTAAAGAGATTTCCTTGGTACTTAAGGTTTCAACTGCCTTTTACCGTAACAATAGATAACAAAGAAGCGATCAAACAAGTCCTTACCGATGCGATGGAAACCATCGCTTGTCCAGTGAAGCGGTTGTTTTACACATCCGCTAAGCAGCCTCTAATTGAAAAAGTTTGTCAGTTTGCCTTAACAACGGATGATAAAGTAACGATTAAAACGATTGCGGATGCGCTATTTGTCAATAAGAACTATTTAGCGGATACGTTCAAAAAAGAAACCGGACTCACGCTTGGTGACTACTTGATTCAGGTGAAAATCTACCGAGCGAAGGTGTTACTTCTCACAACAAAAGAAAAACTATATGAAATTAGCGACCGGCTCGGTTACCGTAATCCTGACTACTTCAGTCGTGTCTTTAAAAAAGAAACCGGACTCACGCCTCTCCAATTTAGAGACAAAGCGTAACGTTTATTTTACTTTCCTATCAGACCTGTACATTTTAACGGGTAGAACTGGACATAATGACTTAAAAAAATTGATTAACTCCTTTATGATGAGAAGCGTACACAACATGTGCAATACATCACAATATAAAAAGGAGTTTTTGACATGAAAAAATATCTTGCGTCATTTATGATGATTTTGGCTTTTAGCGCGTTGCTTTTACTTAGCGCTTGCGGGACAGAAAGCGATAGTAACGCTCAAGCAGAAGAACCAGAAACAGACAAAGAAGACACCACCGCCGATACGACAAGCGCGGCAACAGAAAATGGGGAATATGAAATGACCACCCTTGATTGGTCCGCTCAACCACCAAGTGGGTTAATTAAAGGGAGCTACTACTACACCGAAGAACGCTTTAGACAAGGTCACCTTGGGACACTTGAAGTTGTTAAAAACGATGACGGGATTGCGTATATCGAATTTAACGAAATGACACGCCCGAACTACTATAACCGTTTCTTCCAAAACGTACCGAAACGTCTATCTGAATATAACTTCAGTATGGGTGAGAAAAAAGGTGCGGCTTGGATTCAAAGTGTTGTCTTAGTTGAACAACAAATGCTAGAAAATCAAACGTTAACAGGTGAATTTGATGTGGTGAGTGGGGCATCAAATAGTATTCATCAATCCATGTTACCAATGGCTGAAAAGATTGATGCGCAAATGAGTGAAGAAACAAGTCAGGTCTACTACGGGATCGCTGAAGAGATCGGTGGCGGCTTAACCGGATTCTTACAAGTTGTGTTAGACGGTGAGACCATTACCTCTGTCCGTTATGATGAAATATTTGCCGATCATCCAGATGATATTGAAGACCCAGCGTTAAAACAATATTACCGCCAATCAAAATATGAAAGTGTCATCTATGATGAACCATCACGTATTGGTTTCAACGTACAAATGGATGCCTTAAATGAAAAAGTAGTCAAAACACAAGACTTACTTGACCTTTCTGAGTTACCAGCGATTGACGAAAGTGGCGATTACGCTTCAAGCGGCTTTACCATTCGTAACGATGCTTGGGATAACTACTTAATGTTAGCGGAAAAAGTACAAGCAGAATTAGTTAAAGACGGTTTACGTTAAGACACTGACGTTTGTCCTGACACCATAAACCATTGACTATCTTCTCCTTACCCTATAGATTCGGTGTCAGGCACAGCTTTGTCTTATGTAATAGATATGAAGAAAGAACAACCAGCAAAAGCCCTTTATTAGCACATGCTAATAAAGGGCTTTTGTCATGAATAGCATTAAATGATTAACCTTTCACAGAACCAGCTACAACGCCTTCAATGACACGTTTTTGCATCATAATATAGAAGACAACAAGTGGTAAGACTGATAGGACTAACATTGGGAAGAACGATGTCCAGTTCGTTGAGAATGGTCCGACGTTTTTATAGACTTCTTGGAGTAAGACCGCTTTATCTGGTGACTGCAGGAACAGTAACGGTGTTAAGAAGTCATTCCAAATCGCCAACGCATTCAGAATAACGACCGTTGAAATAATCGGTTTTAATAATGGGAAGATCACTAACCAAAACGTTTTAAACGTCCCGCATCCGTCTAGAAATGCCGCTTCTTCTAATTCAACTGGGACGGTACTAATGAATCCCCGTAATAAGAAAATCGATAGCGGTAAGTTAATACAGAACACACTGACTAAAATTACGCCCGTATGGGTATTCATTAAATTTAAACCAGAAATGATTTGATATAACGGTACAATCGCAATTTGAAACGGAATAATTAAACCGACTAAAAAGATATTGTACATCGTTTTAAATAGTTTCGATTGACTGCGAGAAATCACATAGGCAGCCATAGAGGCGAAGACGACTAACAAAATCACGGCGGAAACGGTAATGACTAAGTTATTCTTTAACGCATTCCCGTAATTCATCGCTTCTAAAGCCCGTTCATAATTCGCAAAGTTTAAGGAACTTGGTAATCCAAGAGGACTTAACGCCGCTTCTTCTGGCGTTTTAAATGTCGTCACGACTAAGTAATAGAGGGGTAAGCCGACGACGATTGAAATAAGCACAAAGCCTAACCGATATAACCATGTGGTCGCTTTTTTTCTCATCATGATATTTTTCGCTCCCATCTATTTAAGAAGATAATGACTATCCGTGATAGGATAAAGACGACAATAAAGAACACGACTGCTAAGGCCGAGGCATAAGCATTTCGTCCACTGTTGAATCCTTCTCTAATCATCGTTGTCATGATGGTCTCTGTCGCATAACCCGGACCACCTTTAGTCATCGCAAAGATGACATCAAAGACTTTCATACCACCAATTAAGCTCATTAATATATTAAACGAGACAGCTGGATAAAGTAGTGGTAATGTCACCGTAAAGAATTTACGGACACTGCCAGCGCCATCGATATCTGCGGCTTCATATAGAGCAGAGTCAATGCTTTTTAAATTCGCAATATAGATCACCATAGACCAACCGGACCACTGCCATACTTGCGTAATTAAAACAGAGTATAAAGCAAGATCAGCATCCCCTAGCCAGTTAATAGGTTGACCACCAAAGAACTGAATAATGCGGTTAAAGAGTCCAAAATCAGAGGAACTCATAATGTATTGGAACAAGAAACCTGTGACTAAAATACTTAACACGGCTGGAAGAAAGACAAGTGACTTAGTAAAATTAGCCCCTTTCATTTTCTTATTCAGAAAGACCGCCAGTAAAATGGCGACGATATTTTGGAAGATAGTGATTAACACCGCATACTTGACGGTATTACTAATACTCGCCATTGTTTTTGTATCACTAAATAACTGCTTATAATTCGCTAAACCAACAAAATCTAAATCGGCATTATAAACAGACCAATTCGTTAAACTATAGAAAAATGACATCAGTGTCGGAACAATAAAAAGAATAAAGAAACCAACAAAGGCTGGTAAAATCATCAGTAGAAATACACGTTCTCTTTTCTTACCGTACATAAGAAAACCCCTTCACAGATTTTTAACGGTTTATTTGTGAGTGAAAGGATCGGGTCTCTGACCGATCCTTTCTGTCCACATCCGCTTAATTTAGCGTATCAATTAATGTTTGGTTCGTCTCATCGGCATCTTGAAGTGCTTCTTCTACCGTCTTCGTGCCACTTAATACCTCTTGAAGTGACTTACCGTATGATTCAACAATCGGGTTACCTGAGAACCATGAGGCAGTCCAAGGCGCATAAACATTCCCTAACTTGAACGCTTCTTCACTATCGGCATACACCTCACCTAAGTCAACTTCTACCCCTGTTAAAAATGAGCTACCGGCATTATCTGCGACAAGTTTATGTTGAGCTTCTTCAGTTGCGGTGAGTTCTAATACCGCAAGAGCTTCATCGACATGTTTTGAGTTCGCATTAATCGCAAGCGCGGAACCCGGGCCACCAATCAGCCAACCTGGACCTTCTTCTACCCCTGGAATAGGGAACATTCCTAACTCAATATCACTATTTTTCTCATAGATCGTTTCAATGGCCCACGGACCACTTTGCCACATCGCTGCTTTACCTGTCGCAAAATCATCTAATGCTTGATCGTAACTTAAGCCAAGCATCTCTTCTTTTAAGATGCCTTCTTCAATCAGGCGGTACCATTCTTCTACGTACGGTAACCAAGCTTCAGAAAGCTTTGCTTCACCTTCGTTAAATTGATCGTTAAATGCCATGTTGTCTTCGTTTGAATAGAATTCATTGTTCACAATCCCAATGCTTTGTTTCATCATCGGTTCCCAAGACTGCGCTCCCATTGCTTGTGGTGTCATGCCTTGTGCTTCTAGTTCTTTACTGACCGCGATTAATTGATCCAGTGAACGCGGAACCTCTACGCCGTATTCATCAAAGATGGCTTTGTTGTAGAAGAAACCTTCAAACCATGATTGTAACGGTGCGGCATAGACACTACCGTCAACAGAATACGGGGCCGTTCCTGAGGCAGCGTATTTTGACATAAAGTCATATTCCGTTAAATCTAATAAGTAATTAGCACGCGCCAATAGTTTTGCTTCGCCACCGACTTCAATAATGTCAGGACCTTCTCCTGCTTGAAGTTGTGAATTTAACACGTTGTTAAAGTTATCAAGTGCCACAAACTCAAATTCAACCTTGATATTTGGCAGTTGTTCATCAAGATAAGCTAAGTATTGTGCGCGACTTGATTCTGGGTTATACCCCATCATTCTAAGGGTAATCACTTCTTCATTTGTCTCATCTGATGAAGGGGTATCAGCATCACTTGAGGTATCCTCTCCACCACACGCCATTAATAATAGCGAGGTTAATACTAAACTAATCAATAGGGTAAGCGTTTTCTTTTTCATGTTCATCTTCCTTTCAAATGTTATACACTCATCTTACAAAACTCTCAGTTGTTAATAAATCAAGGATATTATGCTCTTTCTATCAACAAATTACGTTCGTATCATAAAGCGATACGCGATCGAGTTAATCACGTGCTTAAGATAAATAAAAGCTACCCTAACGTACATTAAGGTAGCTCGTTAATTAATGCGCCTGGTACTCTAAAACGATCGGCACGCCAAACGTATTCGTTAACGTCATCATTTCTCCCTGGCTATCAATAAGCTGATCCGCCATTTTCCACGTCCCTTTCGGTACATAGACAGATCTGTTCGTTGCGCCCTTTTGATAGATTGGAGCAACAAGTAACGTGTCCCCTAACATAAATTGATCGGTCACCTCAGCAACTTCTTCATCTGGGAACTGATACACCATGTAGCGAACAATCGGCTCACCGGTTGTTTTTGCTTGTTGAACCGCTTGAAGCAACACCTCACTTAAACGCGCTCTTTCACTGACACCATTCAGAATCGCCGCCATATAATCCTCAGCTAAAAATCGGTCCGGTCGAGCTGAAAACTGCATCATCGGCATCAGTGAGGCAATCTCACTATGACGCACGAATAATTCTTGATCTAGGGCACGTGACTCCAGTTCTAAGAAGTTTAAATATTCGCCCCCGCCAATCATATCCGGTGAACAAAACGGATGCCCGGTAATGCCTTGTAGGAGACTATTAGGAATCAGTGAGGCAATACCTGTCTCGCCCCAATCATGGTCTTTATCGCAAAGTCGCTGCATTAATGATAGGCCACCGGCATGTGTCGTCACCCGAAATTCGTTAAAAGCGAAACGCGAGCCAAACTCTGCCCAAAGTAACGAATGCTCATCTGGCGTTACCGGTCGGTAAGTAACGTTATCCTCGCGGTAATATAGACTGTCTCCCCCATCAAATTTAAAGCCAGCCACCCCTAAGTCTTTAAGTTGTTGTAGCTGTTGGTCAAGCCAGTGACGCGTTTTTGGATTAGTCAAGTCGAGTACAGCGGAGTGTCCGTTCCACCACTCGGTGATAAAGATAGTCTGATCTGGATTCTTCACTAATAAATCATGATCTTTTAAATAACGGTACTCGACCGTGTCCGGTGTAATATAAGGACATATCCATAACATCACGTGAAAGCCTTTAGCGTTTAACGTTTGAATCATTTTCTTCGCATCAGGAAATTTCCCTTGGTTAAATGACCATTTACCGTAATAATCTGACCAACCATCGTCAATCATTAAAACACCAGCCGGAAGACCACTCGAAAGAAGACCGTCGGCATAGCGAAGCACGTCTTTTTGATTTTGATTAAACGTTAATTCAATCCACGTGTTATAGACCGGTTGAGTAAACAATTCCTCGGCTAATGTGATGGATTGAAACGGGAAAAAGTGTTGCATCGCATATACATAAGCCCCGCGCAAATCTTTTTGTCCTGTAATCACCTCTACTGTATCAGGTAGTTCAATCGTGCCCTTATTAAACCTTACGACAAAACCTTCTTTCTGATAGATGATCCGTCCTTTCGTTGATAAAAATAACGGCATCAGTTGATTGGGGCTTGTATTAAGACGCGAGTCACACGTATAGTCATCTCGCGCTGAGATGGGTTGTTTGATCCCATCGTGTACATAACCGCCGTACCAATATTCATTTGGTTCCATTGACATTATCATGCCATTTCCCTCCATTTATCTTCCTTTATTGTGTCTCTATTTAACCTTAATCGTCTTTTGAGTGAATAAACAGTCAATCCATTCTTGATTTCTTTTACTTTATTACGTTATTTTGTCGATATTGATTTGGCGTCATGCCTTCATATTTCTTGAACACCATCGAAAAATAACTCGGGTTATCATAACCGACTTGAAAAGCGATTTCATAACTTTTTAGCTCTGATTCTAGTAACAGTCGTTTCGCTTTCTTTAACCGGTACTCGGTTAAATATTGCCAAAGGTTCATACCGACTTCGCGTTTAAATAAATAACTAAAATAGTTTTTACTTACCGCGATTTCATCACAAATCGTCTCTAAGTTTAAATTCTCTTGGTATTTTGTTTTAATCACCCGAATACCATCTTGAACTAATCGACTGTACCGCGCATCTTGATGGTCATGATCATACAGTGCCACATACAGTAACTGATGCATAAACGCTTGGAGTTGTTTTAAATCGGTTAACTGTTTGATTTCCTCATACGATGTTTTAAGAAGACGGGTCGTCTCGTCATTCTCTATGTCTTGAGCAACTAAAGTGCTTTGAATGAGTGTCGTAATCTGATAGCACGTCTCATAAATCGTCTCGAGTGCTTCAGGATTAATATGTTTGGAGACAGCAAACAAATCATCCAACACCTTTTTCGCCTGTTGAAAGGACTTTTGTTTGATACTGTCATGAAGTTCTTTTAGTAAGCTTTCTGTATTTAGTTCTTTAAATGCTTTAGAGTCCATGTTGTAGCTAAAGCCAAGAACCGTATCGGTATCTAAATACATCGTATACCGTGTCAAAAGCTTCGCTTCTTCATAAGCTTGATTAAGGTCGGTTAGCGTATGATAGACGTGACTAAAACAAGCATGAAAGGATAACGGACTCACCTCTTGTAGCTGTTGCACGATTAGTTTGGCGAGATGACCCATTTCAGAGGGGGACACCTGTGAAATGAGACATACCCAAGCCTCTTGGTGATAGTCAAAGATGACATGCCCCGTATCACCTAACACACCTGACATCGTCCGCTCTACTTTCTGCTTATGATCCTGACTCATATGACCGGCTTTATTGAACTCCTCCATGGACTGATACTGTAGTTTAATAATTAAAACAAGGTAGTGACGAAAGTCCACCGGATAATCCTCAGCACGAACCGCTAACAAGTCGATCGGTTGGCCTGAGAATAAGTAATTTTTCAGATACAACCGTTTTAACTCTTGGTCATGTTGTTCAATCATCGTCTCAATCTGTCGTTCACCTAAGATTTTTTCGATAACATGGGTAATGGCTTGAGCTAATTCATGTTCATCAATCGGCTTTAAAATATAGTCATGACAATCGAGCTTCATCGCCTCTTGGACATAACGAAAGTCACTGTAGGCGCTAATTAAAATGAACGCCGGTTGGTGTGAGGCTGTTTTTGTCTGTTTAATAAGATCCAGTCCCGATTGCTTAGGCATATTAATATCGGTGATCACGATATCAGGCTTGGTTTCTTCCATCACTTCGAGTGCTTCCACCCCGTTACTTGCCGTACCGACGAGTGTTAAGTCAAGTGATTGCCAGTTTATAAGGTGCGTGAGTAATTGAATCGTTAAAGCTTCATCATCAACGAGTACGACAGATAGTGTCATCATTTTCCTCCTTATGCTGGTTTAATAATCGTTTAGGTAAGCTAATCACAACGGTGGTACCCGTTCCTTCCGTTGCATAGACAGCTAAATAGGCGGCGCGGGTAAATTCATGCGTCAAGCGTTTATATACGTTCGCTAGTCCAATGCTTTGAATATTCGTTTGTGACGCATCTACTTGGTCTAAACTCACCCGTAACGCCTGAAGTTCATCAGCTGACATGCCGCGGCCATCATCCGTCATTACGAGGACTAAATCGTCGCCTTCTTCTTCTACGAGTAACGTGATTTGGCCCGTTTTTTTGCCACTGAGACCGTGTAAGATGGCATTTTCAATCAGCGGCTGAAGCAGTAACTTTGGAATAAGAATATCTTCGAATTTTTTAGGTAATACAAGATCGAGCCTAATATGAGCATCAAAGCGAATGTTTTGAATCGCCAAATAATGTTCTAGATAGGTGAGTTCAACTTTTAACGGCACACGGGCATACGGTTGATAGACCGCGTACTCCAACATTTTACCGAGCAAGGTCGATAAGTGTGAGATTTTCTCACTTTCTTTATTTATGGCCAGTGCCTTAATCGACTGGAGCACATTATTTAAAAAGTGTGGATTAATTTGATTTTGAAGCACCCGCATTTGTTCCTCCGATACTTTTTTCTGTTCATCCACTAAGTGCGCCGTTAGAGAGGTAATGTTATGGACCATCGTTTCAGCCGCATCTGATAGTTCTTTAATTTCGTCACTGCTTGACTTATCAAAAGTGACGTCATAATGCCCTTTTGAAATCTGATGAAAGTTATCGATCACATGTCTCATCGGCACTAGCATACTTTTTGATAACAGCCCTGAGACAATGGTAATTAAGATCGCGGAAGCGATGATGACGGTCAGAATGACCGTGAGTAAGTTCCACTCAAATGCGGTCACACTGGACATCTTCTTTACCCCAATCATTTGCCAACCGGTTGGCCTGATCACATTCGACCTAACGAGTAAATCAGCCCCCTGTCCAAATGGTTCTTCTATCACCGTATCAACGTCTGAATCAGACAATGTCTCCCCTACGGCCATGAGTTGTTGATGTGACAACGTCAGTGATTCCGGTAAGTAGACCCACTCTGTGCCATTACTAATTAGAATATTTAGGTCTTGATCGAGTGTATTTTCTAATAGAATGGCGGATAAATCGATATCGTAGACTAAGTAAGACCGGTCTGTCGGCGCAAATAAAAAGGTGTTTTGAATCTGCCTAATAATTGAAATCGTTTGTTTTTCTTGGTGATTGAGTAAATAGTCGGTTGGATGAAAGCCGGTAAAATAATTATCACTAAATCGGTCATTTTCAATCACATCGCTAAACCAAGGGGCATCATAAAAGTTATATTCATTCCGCACGTTTTTCTTATAAGAATACAACATATGACCAGATTCGCCGATAATATAAGCGTTTTTAATATAAGGCACCAGCGTAAGTTGTTGAAGGCGTTCATGAACGAGTCGTTGATTCTTTAACTCAATCGCGTAATCAATTTGTTCTGTCCGATTGCGATACCCGACCGCTCGCTGGACGTCTGGGTCATTGGCGATCAGGTTGGTGAAGCGGTCCAGATTATCTAAATGATTATGTAATAAATCTAAATTCGCCTCGACGACATGACCAAGGGTTTGGTCACTGTGCGTACGAAATGACTGATTAATCATATGAAACATAATCATCCCGACTAGAGAAATGATAACAATAAAAATGAGCGAAAAAGCTGTACGCATCTTCGCCTCGAGTGTGTTTTTCATTAACATACGTGACACCGCTTTCAGTTTAATCCTTATATCATAGCACACCTCGGTCAATGACCACATCGGCTTTTTTTACTGATTCATTGAACATTTGTTGAGGCTATTCTTTCCATCCTTCAGTGACATCCCATGACTTAAACAGGATAAGCTGCCACGCTGCCTTTATACAACGTGGCTCTTTCCTGTTTTAGAATTCATTCTTGACTACTAAGCGCGTTTCTTTTTTGTATAGGTAAAAACCATCACGCCACTACATATCAACATTAAACCGAACATGACAAACAGATACATGTTGGTTGCCGTATTAGGAAGCGTGTGACCTGTTGAATCATCATCTGACGTTGTATCATCTGTTGATGATGACGCCTGGTCTTCCGATGGTGTCGTTGGTTGATCATTAGCTGTGTGATCTTCTTCGTCCGCACCATTTATGTCTTCTTCTGGTTGATTGTCTGAATCAGGTTCATTAGGTACGACCGGTCCTTCTTGGTCGCCTTCATCAGGACTTGAGACAAGGGTTAAACCATTGAGCGCAGTTTCTAAATCAGCTAATAACTGAGACAATTCAGACTCTGTTGAAATACTGTCCGTCTCGGTTTCAACGAGTCGGATTGCCTCTTGTAAAGCTCGGAACGATGGATCAGTATACGTTTGTTCATCATTACTGATTGCTTTCGCTTCTTCTAATCGCTCCATTAGAAGAGATTTATCTAGCGGTGGAATGGCTGGAAGTGTTTCGAGTGCATTCATCGCTGTTTGTAGGGCTAAGACGTGTGCATCAATGTCTGTTTGCGTGACATTCTCTTTCACTAGAAGTGCCTTAGCATCGTTAAGTACGTCAGTAAAGCTCGCGAATGAGGTTTCTGTATAGCCATCAGGCGTGTATTGATCTGCTTCATTTATTAACGTTTGTAAAGCGATCCAATCAAGGATCACGTCGTGATCCGCAAAGGATAACTCCCGCATCGCCATTTTATTGACCCAACGCAGACCGACATCAGTTAAGATCATTTTGACTTGTGTCGTTTCTGGTACAGAAACTTCCACAACAAGCGTTTCACCACGTTCCGAATTACCGGCAGGTGTCCAAGGAACGGTATACGTGTCTTCTAACGTTATCCATGTATCTGTTTCGGCGTCATAGTAGGCCAGTTGGAAGGCTTTGATCCCTTGGTCATTCCCGTAGTTTGTCGATAGTTCAATGGTATGGAGTTGCACTGTCTGTTTAAAGTCATACGTGATACTTACTTCTTCATTCTCAGGTAACGTATTTGACTCGAATATAAACTCCCCACTATTACTTTCATAGTTGCCATCAAATAATTTACCGAGTTGGGTCTGATCATTTTGGCTACCGAGATTGATACTACTATAAGGAGGCAGCGGCGGTGCTTCTGTTACTTCTACTGTTAACAACGCCTCTGTTAAACCAGGCGTATTTTCTGGTAGATTAACTAATCGCCCGCGTTTCGTTAATCCTTCACCGTTATTGAGCTCGGCTAAGTCTGTTTCTGTGATTGGGTCCCACTTCACAAATTCTTGTGTCACAACGCCGTCGTTCCATTCCACATCAACATAAGATAAGGTGTTTGGTAAGTTTGGTTCAACATACTCTGTACCTTCTTCTCCTAATACAAAAGAGGTGTAGGTTGTCAGTTCAGCTTCACCTTCTGTCACAGTGACTGTAGACGGGTGAATCTGCGTTATTTCAAGTTCGCTCGCTGAGAGGGCTTGATTTTCTTCTGGTATCTTTTTATAAACCCTTACATAATCAATATCAAAACTATTTGGATAAGGCATCCATTCCCATGGACCTGTCCAACCACCGGCACGTTTTTCATACAATGAGAACAATTGAATCATAGGGTAATCAATTTTCGTATTGACTGCGCCAATGTCTTTCCCATCAACGTAAAAGACTAAGCGGTCAGGATGCTCCCCAGCACCTGTCCCCTCTTGCCAGTCAAAGCCATACGTGTGCCATTCATGATGAAAGTCAGCCGTTGGATCGGTATACGTACTCGCTCCACCGCTAAAAGGTTGTGATGGATCATTCCACGCGTGAAAGGCTCGTGGTACTCCGTGTTTGTTGTTACCTAACACTTCAAAAATATCAATTTCAGCTGAGTGTTCCGGACGGTCTTCAAAGCCGGTTAACCACCAGGCTGAATGTCGTGATGAACCTGGTTGAGTTTTCGCACGTATTTCATAATAACCATATTGATTAATATGTGTCACTTCTGTTTCAACAGGGTTTCTTACGACATTATTTTTCGTCCAATTATGAAGACCATTTCGGTTCCCAGTCGTAAAACCACTCACGACCGTTTGACCATCGTATTCTTCCGCCCACGGACGGGTCTCTTCATAAATTTCAAGTGACATAACGCCCTCTTCTAATGTATACGTCGGTTGAGCTAAAGCCGGCTCTCTTGTCCATGATGATAAATATTTATCCACCCAAGTGCCATCGTTAAGGGTCCCATCCATATTGTTGAATTCATCTTGGAAGATTAAGCGGTAGCCATCTTTTTTTACTGGGCTTGGTGGTGTATGTACGCCCCACTTGGCAGTTAACACGACATCTTGATTAATCGTCAGCGGGAAAATCACCTCATACTCAAGATCGTCTCCGTAAAACCATCCTAAAAAATCATAGGCGTCATGTGTGATTGCTTCAAAAGGTACCTCTGTTTCTGTTAAGGGTTGTCCACTTGTTATTACGACACTTGTCTCTGCTTCGCCATTGTTAGGATCAAAGGTCACCGTGTGACTTGCGGCATCGGCTAAGACTGATGGTGTTGCTAATACAATAAAAAATAAGACCATCGCTATGAGCGACCATACACTACGTTTCATCATCTTCATTTCATATAAACCTCCTTTAGATTTTCTACCCGGAACATTGAGGGTAGTCTTTATCCAATAAAACTTGTCGTCAGATAAGTTAGATTAAGTTAAGCGTTTACATTTTTAAATTTCACCTACCTTGTTTGTTTTAACTTATCTAACAGCCATCGTACCAAAGGAAGGCAATCAGATACATTCAGAATATTATTCGATTTATATGAATATATTATGTTCGTCGAACATAACCAATCAAGATTGATAACCACATAACCAAAACACACACGAATCAGTGTACCTTTTCTCTCATTTTGATCAACAAAAAACCCTAACCCCGTTGAAGCCTTCGCTCTCAACGTTGTTAGAGTTTTTATCATCGTATTCTATATATTTAAATCAGGCTGTTTATCCGCAGATTACTTCCACTCTGAAATCACCTCAGGTGCCAGTCGCACTGACTCATAACCTGTTTCTTTAGCCTTACCAATGGAGAGAATCATAACAGGAACGTAACGTTTTGGATCGAGGTTAAAAGCTTCTGCGAGTTGGTCAGCTTCAAATCCACCGATCGGGTTCGTATCATAACCATACGCACGCGCCACTAACATGAGTTGCATCGCAAACAGACTTGAGTCAATTTTGACGATATCACTCATAACGTTTGTCGGTAAGCTCTCATAAAGTGGGACAATGGTTTGAAGTTGTTGGTCACGAACTTCTTCAGGCATTTTCCTTTCACTGACGGCTTGGTCATAAATCATCTCACCGTACTTATAGCACTCTAAGTCACCAAAAATCAAAAGCATCGCACTTGAGGTATCGTTTTGTTTTGTGTTAAAGCGAATCAGTGGTCTAAGCGTATCTTTTCCTTCATCACTTTCAACCACAACCATCCGCCACGGCTGCATATTGACTGATGACGGTGCTTTCGCCGCTTCTTTAATCATTGCGGCCATTTCTTCCTTCGGTATCTTGAACTCTTTGTCATAGACGCGAATGGAGCGGCGGTTATCTAAAATATCATAAAAATCATTGTTTACAAATGGGTGGGTCATGTTTGTTCCTCCTCTTGATCAAGCATATGACGTGATGCACTTTTTAATGAATGTAAGAAGTTAATCACGAAATCAATATCTTCATCGGTATAGTTTTCAAACAGTTGATGCATCATCGTGACTTTACTTAATTCACACTGGTCAAGTAAGTCTTTTCCTTTAGAGGTTACTGTGACGAGTACTTCACGGTTATTATCTGGATTACGCACGCGTTTAAGAAGTTCTTTTGTTTCAAGCACTTTCACATGCCGTGTAATGGCCGCTTGGTTAATCATTAGCTTACGCTGTAAGTAGGTTTGTGTGACAGCTTCTTCATGATGAAGTAGACGCATGATTTCATAGCGGGTTAAACTAATATCAAGCTTGTCATCGAATAGCTGGGTCAACTGTAAATCGACTTGTTTTAACAGAAAAAACAACTCGGTGTGATTGTGGTTCATCGCATGCACCTCCATATATGATAAGTCAACTGTTGATACGTCAATTATAAATCTTCTTAAACGTAAGTCAACTCATTTGCACACCTACTCACTAAAAATTCACCTGCGTAAAAAAACGGTCGCAACAATCGAGAAAACCAAAAAAGCTGATCACTCTCATAATGAGAATGATCAGCTTTTTCATTATTCACTTTATATATCAATGATTTCATTCAAATGAAAGACAATCAGGTTTATGATGACGTTAATGACAGCGAATGAACGACACCTTTGGCGTAACTCGCTTGAATGATCCGACTATGTTGATCATAGCTTGAGAGTAATAATGATTCTGTCTGATAGACAGCTTCTTTATCTAATTTCACCCCTCGCATGATGATACTATCGGTAATACCGGTACCGACAAAGATACAGTCATCACCACTCACTAAGTCGTCATGTTCGAGTGTCGTGTCTACATCATTGATGCCCATCATCAGACAACGGTTCACTTGGTCATCCGAGATTGGTTTGAGTTTCCCTTGCATGTTACCACCGAGACATTTTAATCCAACAGCGGCGACGACACCTTCCGGTGCACCTCCTGTGCCGATGAATAGATCAATGCCGGTGTGTTCCATCGCGGTTGCGAGCGCATAAGTCACGTCGCCTTCATCAAAGAGTTGTACCTTTGCCCCACACATGCGTACGCGGTGAATGAGTGATTCATGTCGTGGTCGATTTTGAATCGCGACATTTAATTCTCGGACTTCTTTATTTAGCGCGATACTTAGATTGTGAAGGTTTGTCTCAATCGATAAGTTAATATCAACCGCTTCTTTTCCTTTTGGACCAACCGCTAACTTCTCCATATACATATCCGGCGCATGAAGTAACGTTCCCCGCGGGGCGAGCGCTAACGTCGTTAACGCATTGCTTTGGTTATTGACCGTAAGTACCGTCCCTTCAATCGGATCCACCGCAATGTCAACAGGAATACCACCACGACCTAATAATTCATTGATGTGTAACATGGGTGCTTCGTCTAATTCCCCTTCACCAATCACCACTTTCGCATCGATGGGTAAAACATTTAAACCGTCACGCATCACCGTTGTCGCCGCACCGTCTGCGCCATTTTTATCGCCACTACCGATAAAAGGGAAACTTGCGATGGCGGCTTGTTCACTAATTTGAAGGAGTTCTAACGCAAGAGATTTTAACACAGGTTCTCACCTGTTAGATCAGCTGTGTCTACATTTCGCTCGCTAAAAAGCGTGCTTGTCGATGAGTGGTTACCGTCTGTTTCAAAATCGGTTACTTCTAAGAAAGCAAGGATTGTTTTCACCATTGTTTGTTTGTCCATTTTGTCCGTCGCAATAATTAATAGATTGGCCCCATCATTATTCACCGCAGCTTGTGCCTCAGCGGCATCTAAACAACGAACCGCGTGAATCCCAGGTTGGTTAAATGACACGTCTTCATTTGATGTCGTCATAAGAATACCTCTGTCGACATTCCCACTTTGAAGTACTTCTGTCATTTCTACTAATGATTGTTCAATTGTTGTCCCGTCTTGTGTCATACCACCTAGATTACTTATATGATGCGCTGTTGGGCGTAAATAACGATTCATTTCACGTTTCATAAAAAAGCTTTGATAGTCACTTGCGATAGCTACCTTCATTTATCATTACCTTCTTTCGTTTGATTTCGTTTTATGATTTTAATATATCATTATCTTTCGTTTATGTAAATATATTTTTCTTTTATTTTCGTTAACTTGTGAAATTACTTGTTCATTTTCGTTTTTATCCTTATACATGTTAAAATGAAACCATCACAATGGATGGATTACTTTCACATGAAGAGGCAATCAATGGTATAATAGGGATCACACACTGTTGGTATTCAAATAACCTTAACTGATGATAAATGATTTTGACTAAACTAAAACGCACGTTAACATAAAACATAAACAAACGTGGACCGTAAGGTCTACACTTAAGAGGTGACAAAATGACAAAACGATTTACGAAAGAACGACGCGAACATATACATGACCTTATTCTTGAAAGAAAGCGGGTCACGGTGAAACAACTATCCGAAGAACTTGATGTATCTGAAGTGACGCTGCGAACGGATTTAAAAGAAATGGAAAAGGAAGGTTTACTGACGCGAACACATGGCGGGGCCATTATGAAAGAACAAACGACACCGACAGGGAGCTTTAAGAAGCGGTCAGAAACGAACTTAAAAGAAAAGCAAATCATCGCTAAGCGCGCCCTCTCACTCATTGAAGATAAGAGCTGTATTTTACTTGATGCCAGTACAACGGCGTTAGAGCTAGCGAAGGAAATGAAAAACTTAAATATGAAACTAACGATTATGACAAACGGGATGTCGAGTGCGATTGAATTAAAAGAAAACCCGTACTTTAATGTGATTTTAATTGGCGGGATATTAAGACCTGGTTCCATGGCCTTAGAAGGTTCTGTCGGTATTCAAGCGATGGATATGTTAAATAACATTGACTTACTGTTTACTTCCTCAAGCGGCTTCTCTTGTGAGAGTGGCTTAACGGACTTTAACTTCTATGAGACGGAATTAAAGAAAAACATGGTCCAAAGAGCGAAACATGTCGTAGCTTTACTCGACCATTCAAAGTTTAATACGAACTCTATTTCATCGTTTGCGACGTTAGAAGAGATTGATACGATTATTACGGATCATGTTGTGGAAGAGGCAACGGCAGAAAAGATCAACACTGCTGGTGTTCAATTAATTGATCACTAAAACAAAAACAGCTAAACCAGAGTTCAAAAAGGTTTAGCTGTTTTTATGTCTATAAGTGAACATTTTCTAAAAAATAATTCATTCTCCGATTTCTAATAAGGTTTGATTTATATGTGCAAATACCCTTTCTACTTTAGACCAATCTTGTTTCTGATTTGTATAGAGTAATGTGTTGTGTAAATCTTCATAGCTCGCTTTTATATCATTTGAAAGTTTTACTTTCCAAGTTATAAAATCATAATCGTCTTCTGGATTATACCCTTTGGCGGTGTTTCTTTTTTCTAAATAGATAGCATCGGTTTGTTTTGTGATTTGAATATTATTCTTTAGATTTTCTTTATCCTCTAGAAAGCTTTTAACCTCCTTCATTTCGCTAAGTTTAACGACATCATAAATATGTCTAACTTTTTCATGAAGCGTTCCACACATGGCATGTCTCTTAATAGACAATATTTTATCTACAAATGTTCTTTCAATACTCAACACATTTATCCGAAGCTTTTCTAACTGAAATTCCTCAATAGCTTCACTTTCATCCATATGCTCCAAAAAATCCTGGATATACGATTGAAGTTGCCTTATGCTGTATGGGTGTGGTCTTACACTGGAACCTATTTCTAGTTTTATTCTCTCGATCTCTTTATGTTCATCAGTGAACCAAACATAGCTTGATTTGTTTCTATCATTTCGTTCTGCACCTATTTTTTCTACATTTCCACTTCCCACAAGTACCCTCTCGATGGCTTTTAGTTGTTTGCTTACCTGCTTATTTGACATGTCATCTTCAGGGATATAAGTTAAATCAATATCCTCAGAAAATCGTTCTATCGATCCTGGATAGCATTTACTTAATGATGTTCCCCCTTTGAAAACAACTTGATTGACATAAGGGCTGTTTTGTAAATGACTGAGAATCCGTGTTATAAAATAGTCTTTTCTTACTGCATTTGAAGGAAGATTATAATGTTTCGCAGTTAATTGAATAAGTTCTTCAAAGATTTCTTCATTATGGTGTAAATTCATATAAGTCCTCCATTCTCATCGATTTATATTTTGACAGGCCATTTAAATACTTTCCAATGGAATGGTTAATTTTATAATAATTTAAAACATTTCTTAAAGAAGCAAGCGTACTCTTTTTATAACCAATGGCTATCACGAGTTTTTCAAGTAATTGATCATTATATAATGCTGCAGCATCTTCAATAAATCGAATAGCATGACGCTTATTAAGTTCTTCTATCTTGTTAACATTCTCAAGAAAATCTAGTAATTCAATCATTTTAATCGAATCAGTGTCAAACCTTATATTTGCCTTTTTTATTGTAACGTCTAATACTTTCTTTTTTTCTTGTTCACTTACATTTGAATAAACGTCAATACTTTTAGAAAACTGTGTTGTCAATTTGTACTTATTATACATGCGATAACCAACGATCACGCCATTCTTACCATCTTTCCCAAGATAATGCTCTAGAATATGTTTTTCTGATGAAATGCGTCGGCCAAACCTTCCGGTTTTAGGTTTGCAATAAATACCTTTTGTCAACCTTGCTATCTCGCCACTTTCTGTCATCCGAGAGATTGTTTTATAATACGTTTGCTCCGGTACATCCTTACATTTACTTATATAAATTTGGTGCGCATCAATAATGTCAAGTTCAGCATATTTACTGATTGTTTCCTTTATCATTGTTGCGTAACTCATCACTTCTCACCACCTTAACTAACTTTAGAATATTTCTATTTTATTATTTTGTCAAGTTTTTATGATTTTTACTTGACGATTTACAAGAAGATAACTTGTAATATCAAGGATGATAGGAACTTTATGAATCCCAATAACCTTATCAATACTACTGTAAAATAATGTTGAGTCATGTAGAGCGCTATATATTGCAGAACAATATATTTTCGATATTTGTGGTATGTCAACACAAAACTGTACAACTTTTTTAAGGAGCACAACTCGGACTATCGCTTCTTAGTATTTTAAATTCTTATATTAACACTGCTATCTTATTGTCACTTGACTGTCGCTCTGCTCACATGCGATTGAGCCCGGCAACCAGATGATGAAAACATCTGGCTCTGTCATACAGACTAGCACGCTCGCCTCTCCAAATAAAGTTCGCGTCTTTTATGATGCAGAATGTATTGCTCTATTTTTTATTTGAAAGAAAAAACTACGATATCTTTCTCACAACAAAAGACTTACCTTTCGGTAAGTCCCTGTCGAGAGAATTATAAAGTAACAGAAATAGGTGTGGTATTAAACATCCATTACTTTATATGAATAGGGTTATTATAAAATTCTAATTCCTCCTTCCTTTCAAAAGAACGGTCTGTAACGTTCTAAAGATTTTCACCAATGTAGCATTGGTTATATATGAACGTAATAGCGATGTTAACTTAAATGATCATCTTAACCATTACGTTTCTTATTGATAATATCAAAGGCTACAGCTCCGAGTAAGACGAGCCCTTTGATTGCTTGTTGCCAGTCAATCCCAACCCCAAGCAGTGACATCCCATTATTCAAGACACCCATAATTAAAGCACCAATAAGCGCACCAATGGCTGTACCAACACCACCCGTAAGTGATGCCCCACCAATAACAGTCGCAGCAATGGCATCTAATTCAAATAAGTTACCCGCTTGAGGCGTAGCAGCATTTAAACGTCCTGAGAAAACTAAACCAGCTAATGCGGCGAGAACGCCCATGTTGACATAAATCCAAAACTTGATTTTTTGTGATTTCACACCGGATAATCGCGCCGCTTTCTCATTCCCTCCGACGGCATACACATGGCGCCCTGGGATCGTCTTCGACATAAAGAACGTATAGCCGGCAATCAATGCAACAAGAATCATAAGAATATAAGGAATGCCTGCATAGACCGCTAATCTTTCCGTAAATAATCCAATCAGTACTGAAATAAGAATCACTTTCGTTAAAAATAACGAGTATGATAATTCCGTTTGATTAAAGGCTGCTTTTATTTTTCTTGCTCTAAACTCACTATAGACATAAACAATGATTGCAAAGATACCAATAATAATAGCCATCATGTTGTAACTTCCACCATTTAGAAGATCTGGCATAAATTCAGAACTCATGATGCGGAAGTTACTTGGAAATGGTGCTAATGTACGCCCATTTAAAACAACCATCGTTAAGCCTCTAAACAACAGCATACCGGCTAAGGTCACAATAAAGGCTGGTACTTTGACATAAGCAACCCAAAAGCCTTGCCATGCGCCAATCACCGCACCAACAAGCAGTGAAATAATAATAGATGGAATCACCGGTAGTTCCCATGTAATCATCAGCGTTCCCGCAATCGCCCCAACGAAGGCAGCAACTGAGCCAACAGATAAGTCGATTTCACCGGTAATAATCACAAGCACCATTCCGATAGCTAAAATGATCACATAGCTATTTTGCATAATGATATTCGTAATATTTAGTGGGGTGAGTAAAATCCCCTGCGTGAGTATTTGAAAAATAACGACAATCCCTACTAGGGCAACAATCATGCCGAATTTACGGATATTATTTGTGATTAATTGCTTAAAGTTGTTCATTTTTTACCACTCCCATCAGCTGTCATATATGTCATTAGCTTTTCTTGATCGGCTTCATCTACCATAAAGTCTCCGGTAATGTGACCGTTATTTAATGTGTAAATACGATCACACGTCCCGAGAAGTTCTGGTAATTCTGATGAAATCACAATGATACTTTTACCTTCTTCAGCTAGTGTGTTCATAATTTTATAGATTTCATTTTTAGCACCAACGTCAATGCCTCGCGTTGGCTCATCTAAAATCAAGATATCAGGATTTGTAAACATCCACTTACCTAAGACGACTTTTTGTTGATTACCACCACTTAAATTCACGACGTTTTGTTCGATACTCGGCGCTTTAATTTTTAATTTATTTCGGTAATCTTCCACGACGTTGACCTCTTTACCTTCATCAATCGTCATCCCTTTAGCTAACGTTGTTAAATTCGCGAGTGTGACGTTCTTTTTAATCGTATCATCTAAAATTAACCCGTATTCTTTACGGTCTTCTGATACATAAGAAAGCCCCTGCTTTATTGCCTTGTCTACTGTTGAGACATCAATCACGTGATTATTTTTTAATATTTGACCTGATTTGACTTTCCCATAACTTTGACCAAAAATACTCATCATCAACTCTGTTCGACCGGCTCCCATGAGACCCGCAATCCCTAGCACTTCACCTTTTTTTACGTGGAAGTTGACGTTGTTGGCAATTTTTTTGCCAGGCAGATGGGCATGCTCAACAGTCCAATCTTTGACTTCTAATTGAATGTCTCCGATAGTTGCATGACGTTCAGGGAAAAGGTTGGCTAAACTGCGCCCAACCATACTACTAATAATTCGGTCTTCTTTTAACGTATCATCATTGACTAAGGTTTCAATCGTTTGACCGTCACGCAACACAGTCACGTGATCAGAGACTTTTAGTACTTCTTTTAATTTGTGTGAGATTAAAATTGAGGTTAAGCCTTCTTTTTTAAATTCTAATAACAATCGAAGTAAGTTTTCACTTTCTGCTTCATTTAAGGCGGCGGTTGGTTCATCTAAAATAAGCAGTTTCACACGCTTGGAGAGAGCTTTCGCTATCTCAACCAATTGTTGTTGACCGACACCAATATTTTGGATTAATTCCGTACTATTCACCCGCATGCCGACTTTCTTGATTAATTTTTCAGTTTCAGCCGTCGTTTCTCCCCAGTTAATGATACCTTTTTTGGCGCGTTCATTACCTAAGAAGACATTCTCAGCAACAGATAGTTCTGGTATAAGTGCCAGTTCTTGATGAATAATCACAATCCCCTTCGCTTCACTTTGATTAATCTCTTCAAATCGACACGTCTCACCTTCAAACACGATATCCCCATCATATGTACCATATGGGTGAACACCACTTAAGACTTTCATCAAAGTAGATTTCCCAGCACCATTTTCACCGACAAGCGCATGAATCTCGCCTTTTTCTACTTTGAAATTCACACGATCCAGTGCTTTAACACCCGGAAATTCTTTCGTTATATTGTTCATTTCAAGAATGATGTTACTCAAGGTTAGCACCCCTTTATTATTAGGCGCGAATATATACTCGCGCCTAGTTATCGTTTAGTTATTGACTGCCTCTCTTATACGTGAATCACTTACAGTTCGTCTTCATCGTAATAACCTGAATCAATCAGTACTTCTTGATAGTTATCAATATCAACTGATACAGGATTTAATAGGTATGATGGCACGATTTTGACATTATTGTCATACGTTTCGGTATCGTTGACCTCGGGTTCTTCACCATTTAAAACACTATCCGCCATATTGACCGCTTGTTCTGCGAGCGCGCGTGTATCTTTAAAGACGGTTTGTGTTTGTTCACCAGCGATAATCGAACGTACAGATGACCGCTCAGCATCTTGACCGGTCACGATTGGTAACGGACGGTTCTCCGAACCATAACCAACCGCTTGTAGCGAGGAAATAACTCCTAAGCTAATCCCATCAAACGGTGAATAAACAACATCTAATGTTTCATCTGAATAATGAGCACTTAAGATATTATCCATCCGCTCCTGAGCTTCAGCTCCACTCCAACGCAAAGTTGCGGCTTGTTCAAAGTCTGTTTGACCACTTCTTACCACGAGTTGACCATTGTCAATATACGGTTGTAAGATCGACATCGCTCCGTCCCAGAAGAAGTAAGCATTGTTGTCATCTGGTGAACCGGCAAATAATTCAATATTATAAGGGCCTTCACCATCAGCTAATCCCAAGCTGTCTTCAATATATTCCCCTTGAATAACACCTACACCGAAATTATCAAATGTGGCATAGTAACTCACATGATCATGATTCATAATTAAGCGGTCATAAGAGATAACCGGAATATCTAAATTTTCTGCTTGGTCAAGCACATCTGTTAAGGCTTCACCATCGATTGATGCAATGACAAGAATATCAACCCCACGGGTGATCATATTTTCAATTTGTGATAATTGATTCTCTACAACATCTTCCGCATACTGTAAGTCTGTTTCATAGCCTAGTTCTTCGAACATGGCGACCATATTATCACCATCATCAACCCAGCGTTCAGACGATTGTGTTGGCATCGCAATACCGACCGTCTTCGTTTCATCATCGCCGGCACTCCCTGCATCACCACACGCCGTCATAACAATGAGACCTAAAATGGCAACCACTAATATTCCTAGCTTTTTCATACATCATTCCTCCGTTTCAATAAGTGTTATCTTAAGCTGTTTTCTCAAGATAGTTTCACTTTAACATTCAAATAAAGCGTTTTCACAATCCTCTTTCTGCACATTTTTGCGATGTACTAGACAAATTAGTGGTAGCGCTTACAAAACGATCTATTATCTTAAAATAGGACAATATAAAAAGCCAACCAACTAAAGCTGGCTGACTGAGGTGATCTTTTGTTACTTTCACATATAAGTTGAAACGAATTTTGATGGCGGCATCCCTTCTGTTTTCTTAAATAGTCGACTGAAGTAATTAGGATCACTAAAGCCAGATTCATAAGCAATCGCTTTAAGGGGCATTTCATTCTTCCTTAGTAATTGTTTCGCATGCGTCAATCTTTTTTCTCGCACATAGTCGACAAAAGACAGGTGATTCTTTTGTTTAAAAGCTTTACTTAAGTGATACACACTTAAACCGACAATCTCTGCCAATTGTTCAAGTGTCAGATTCGGATCGGTAAAGTGCTCATCAACATAGCGAACGGCTTGTTCAACAGGTGAAGCCATCTCATGCTTCACTTTTAACGCTTGGCTATTTTTCACTAAAAAGTCTGTGAGCAATGTATGAAAGACTTCTTTACTTGTGACTAAATCAAGCTGTTGTTGAATGGATAAAGTAGAATCAATCAAGCCAAAGTTAACTAATTGGCCTAATAGAACATCACTATACCGCCGCATCTTTGTTAATTGATGCTGAGTCGTTTGTTTGAGCTGATAAAAATATTGATCAATCGCGCGTTTTAAAGACGGGACCTCACCTTTCTCAAATTGATGAATCACGTCTTGTTGATACGTATCAAGTGCTTTTAACTTAGGCGTAAAACCTAATTGATACGTGCTGTAGCTAATATCCTCACGGTCGATTAAATCATAGTAACTAAGTAAAGCTTCTTCATAACTTTGTCTTAAGTTTTCACCCTTAACAACACGTCCTAAACTAAAACGTATTACCGGGTCCGTTAACAAAGTCTCTTTTAAAATCTTCAGCGCATCCAGCGTTTTTTCTACACCGGTAACCGCAACTGGAATGTGCGCACCAAACGTTGGGCCAACAATGAGTCGCTCATTCTGAGCTTTTTCAAAGAGGACTTCTTCGTTATATTCAGCACTGACAAGCGCAATAGCAATGGTTTTAAACGTCTCGCTTTCTCCCCCAATTAAACCTTCCACTAATTGTGACCGGTCCCTCATTTGTTGGAGCTGTTGTTTTTGATGATCGGTTGATTTACGCTTTTCCATGACTTTATGATAGACGCTGATGACCTCTTCTTCAGGGGCCGGTTTTAATAAATAAGCATGAACCCCGTAATCAATCGCTTGTTTCGCATACGAAAACGTATCATACGCACTGACCATGATAATGTCGACTTCTTTGTCTGTTTGTTTTATCTTTTTCACAGCTTCAAGACCGTCAACCTTTGGCATATTAATATCCATGAAGATTAAGTCAACGGGTTGTTCTAAACAAATATGAATCGCTTCTTGACCATTATTCGCATGGAGAAAGCGGATGGCCTGTTTCGTTGACAAATGATTCTTTAACATTTGTTCAATAACTTGACGTTCAATTGCTTCATCATCGACGAGTAAGATAGCGTGTGTCATCGTTTATCACCTTCCATTCGTGTCATAGGTAAGATAATCTTAATATGTGTGCCTTGATTCAGCTTGGACTGAATATCAAAACGCATGTCGCTATAGTAATGACGTAACCTTTCTTTGACGTTCGTCATACCAAGGCCTGTTGAGTGACCTTTTGTATCAACGATTGGTTGAGTTGTATCAAGTAATCGTTTGACTTTAACTTGATCCATACCAATGCCGTTATCAATGACTTCAATTACCATTGTCTTTTTCTCTCTCGAGACTTTCACGATAATCACGCCTTGTTCATCGAGTGGCTCAATACCATGAATAAACGCATTCTCAACAAGCGGCTGTAAGGTGAGAGGCGGAATGTTGCTATCAAGACAGTTCTCATCAATGAATGTTTGAAAACTAAACCGCTGACCAAACCTTGCCGCTTGAATTTGAAAATATTTTCTCACCGATGCGACTTCAGCTTCAATCGTTGTGAGGTGATCAAGCTCACCGATATTATGGCGTAATAATCCTGATAAGGCATGGATTAATTGATCGGTTTCTTTTGCCTCTTCTAAGTATGCCGTTCGAGATATCACATTAAGCGTATTGAAAAGAAAATGGGGTTGAATCTGATTTTGAAGTGATTTAAGCTTCATCTCCCTTAACAATTCTCGCATACGCGCTTTTTCTTTCATCTCACGCATCGCTTCTGTGATATTGTACCGCATTAAATTAAAGCTGTCCGCAAGGACAGATAGCTCCTTCGTATGACCACCATCGACATTATTAATATAATAATCTCCCTCGGCTAAAGCTTCAGCGGATGTCGTTAAAGCATCAAGTGGGACAGTGATTCTTCGACTGACATTTAAAGCCACAAACAAGGTCACAACAATCCCCAATAACACTAAAGTTAAGACAAGGGTATTAAATTTCTCTAAACGCCTTGCCTCTAACTCAGCTAATGCTTGATATTGAGTTAAGGTCTTATCTAATAAACGAAAGATTTCTTCTTCTATGTACTGCACGCGTTGTTCGACCTCGCGAAAGGTTTGGTTATAAATATCTACCGGTGCTTGGTCAACGTGAATAATGGTTTGTCTCGTGAGACGAATCATATTCGAGACGTATTGGCGTAAAGGAATGACATCAATCGCATCTCTAGCTCTTTGATTAAACTGACCAATATAGACTTCAAACGCGTCGAGATTGGTTGCGAGTGGTTCGTGATTATCTTCTACAGGTTCTTCCACATATTGTTCCAGTTGTTGAAGAATCGTTTGCGTCTGTTGATTAATGGTGTTTAAATCATTTGTCTTTTCTGTTTGGTCTTGTTGTAACTCGGTACTGTATTGATAGGAACGGTACTGAATATAGATAATACCTAAGGCGAATGATAAGGTAATCACAAAATACAGCAGTAATTGTCGTTTCACGCTTAATTTTTTCATTGCGTCACGTCCCTTACTAACCGACTTTCCGTATGAATCATCTCAGGTACGTCATGACCGTCAAGAATGGTACGGATCACGTCCATACTTCTCATGCCCATTTCATAAGGTTGTTGACTAACGAGTGTATCAACGCGTCCTTTAGCTAACAGCTCTAAGTTCTCTTTTAATGTATCAAAGCCAACGACATAAATATCTTCTCGTCCTAACACATCCATTGCTTCTGTCATACCAATCACATCAAGCGCACTGACACCTACTAACACATTGATTTCAGGATAGTCTCTTAACATCTGGTAGGTTTTTTCTCTTGCGTTGACGCGTTTAATATTTGATACCGCAACGGAAAGAATTTCCGCTTGGTCTGACTCATTTAAAACTGATTCAATCCCGGCTAGTCGTAACTGATGATGATCATTCGTTTCACTTCCTGTTATAACACCTG
Organism: Halolactibacillus miurensis; assembly: GCF_900116255.1. Taxonomy (GTDB): domain Bacteria; phylum Bacillota; class Bacilli; order Bacillales; family Amphibacillaceae; genus Halolactibacillus; species Halolactibacillus miurensis. The sequence goes on along the minus strand of NZ_FPAI01000010.1, from coordinate 17,949 downwards.
CTTTAATTGTCTCGACGTGACTGAGCACATCACGTGCCATCGCTTGTCCCATCGCATAATTATCCGTTCCGACATAGCTAATCCGGTCACTATCAGGTTGATCACTATCGACGGTCACAACCGGGATACCACGCGCTATCGCTTCATTGATGAGGGGAATGAATGTATCAGATATCCCTTGAACAATTAATCCATCCGGCTTAATATCAATGGCTTGACGCAATAAATCACGTTGGTCATTAGGATTTGGGTTCTCTGGTCCCATGTAATGGAGATACATATGATGTGCCTCGGCATAAGCCTTACCACCATCTCTCACCAGGTTCCAATACGCATGGTCTTCTACTTCGCCAATCATAATGATATAGGGCCGTTCACCTAAACTTTCTCTTATTTTCTCATCTTCTATCTGTCCATGAATGGCACGCATATCGAGTATCAGAAAAACACCATAAAGTGAAAGCGCTAACATTATTATCACCGCAAAAATCGTCCATTCCTTCTTACGCATCCATTCATCACTCACTTTCATGATTTAACTATCAAAATGATAACATTCTTATTTAGACTGTTTTCCGTTAGTATAACATGGGTATCGAGAGATGTGCACGTAATCATTGAACAATAGTTTACTCATGTTTTTCTAGTAACTAACACATTTCATTATTTACAATACTTATCTTAATTTTGATGCCAAATTAATCGAGGTGTATATGGCATAATTTAAATATAGGTCTGTTGTAAAATGAAATGCATAATCCTATTAGATATTAAAAAAGCCATGTAGATGCGCTATACTTATGAGTGACTAAACAAATAAGTTAGGAGCGCTCTACATGACTCAACATCATTCTACCACAATAAAACGCACATTTAAACACTTATCGGATATCGATCGTGGCCAACTTCAAGCCATGTATCGATCTGGTCTATACACTCAAAAGGAAATGGCTGACATACTAAGGGTGAGCTAATCAACGATTTCTCGCGAACTACAACGCGGGATGACTGAACAGGTCAAGCTCGTAAATCGTAAAAGAGAACATTATGAGAGTTACTTTGGCGACGTCGGTGCACGTGTATATCAAGAGAATCGCGAGCGCTCTCGTCAGAAAGGTATGGAGAAATATGACCAGGGTTTCTTCAAATTACTGCCAGAAGCACTGAAACCATCAAAAGGTGAGCTGCGTATTCATAGTGTTGACACCTTTACACATCAGTACCAGAAAGACAATCCCGATAAGCGTGTGCCATGTATGAAGATAGTCTATAATCTTATTGATCGTGGTGAGCTTGATGTCAGAAATATTGATTTACCACGAAAAACCAGTTTACGCCCTCGGCGTAAAAAGCCAACCGATCCACATGGAACGAATAAACGTAAGATTGGTCGCAGTATTGAAGAACGCGATCCTGCTGTTTTAACGCGAGAAGAATTCGGCCACTGGGAACTAGATTTAGTCATCGGTAAAAAGACCAAAGGCGAACCTGTTATTCTGACGTTACTTGAAAGACAAACACGACACTATGTTACTAAGAAGCTGTGGGACAAATCATCGGAGTACATCCGAGAAGCCATGCTTAAGATTATCAAGGAACATGGGCCCCAGAACTTTAAAACCATTACGACGGATAACGGCTCAGAGTTTGCGACACTGAATAAATTAGAAGATACGTGTGAACATCTTGGCGTGTATTACGCACATGCTTACGCTTCTTGGGAAAAAGGCTCGAATGAGCGTCATAATGGTATGCTTCGCGAGTTCATACCGAAAGGTCTATCACTTCGAGATTTGACTTACAAACGATTAAAGCAGTTCACAGATGCGTTAAACATGAAGCCAAGAGGGACGCTAGGATATGTTTGTCATCAAGAACTATATGAACAAAAGCGTCAAGAAATGGCGCAGGCATCCTAATTCTGCCACTCTTGACGACGTTTGTGACCATGGTAAGCAGTCCTTTGGCGGATGGGAAAAGTTCTGCCTTGTAGAGGCACCATCCGCGCTTATAGCATACCATGGCCAAGCTCTTCTAAGTTCTCATTCGTTGGGACCCCGAACCCAATAAATGAGAACTTAGAAGAGGCACTGACGTCAAGAGCACGCCGCAAGGCGGTGGCTAGTATGGCATAAAAATCAAGTATCCGTATCAATTAAAACACTATAAGCATAGCTTTTTGAATATATTGGCATATCTTTTAAAAAAGTTTATGCATTTGACTTTACAATTTAGGAATGGATTATTTTAGTCTAATTCTGCGACTTATTTTATAACAGTACTTCCCATTATGAGCAAAATCTAATGCTTTTTCTAGACCTTCATTTAAATCAATCATCACAATATCTAAATTAGAAATTTTTATACTATCTTTATTCTTTAAACTGCTGAATATTTCTTTAAAAACTTTATTATCATTCATGTAAATTGGATTTCGTGTTATCATATTTTTATTATAATGATGATCTTCATAAATCAGCTCTGTTTTTATCTTTTCTGTATAAAGGTTCTCATAAAAAGGAATCTTATCTTTTAAAATATATCCCGCACAATGAAAAAGAGAGATTTTTGTTGGTCTTGATGATAATCCTAAGAATAACACTTTGCTATTATCATAGTCACTCAATAAATAGTATGGTGAGTATTTATCAAAACCATATATGCTATTGATATGCTGTTCTGTTAACTCCTTCGCATACTTTCCAGAAGCTGCGACGGAAAAATTTGTGCAAGGACTTCTATAAGTATCTGGTTTTCCTCTAAAAACTTCACTAATTACTCCCGCAGCAGATGGCGTATTTTTTACATCAAACAAGAACTTATCATGTCCATAAGCTGGCATTAATAACGTCCCACTTTCACCTACGGCTTCTTTGAGTATGTCAATAACATCATCTGGTGATCCCTTAAAATTATAAAACTGACGCCATGACGCATGAACAATAAGTTGTGTGCCTTCGACTACCCCCATATCATTAAGACTTCTTCTTAATTCCTCTTTGGAGAATTTTGTTTTATAAAAATGTTTCTCAATTTCGATTCTTTTTCTCAACAATGCATCTTCCATTGATTCATATTCTCTAGCACTCAATATTTCTCTTATTACTTTTCTAAAATTTTTCATTTAGGTTTTCACCTCCATACATCATTCACTATTCTAAAACAATCATTTCATCTTTTGAAGTTGCATACACCAATAATAGCATAATTACCTTGATAATTTTGCTAATCATTACTCCAATACAGAAACCCATAAGTCCATAAGTGTTTAACAATAATAATGATAATCCTGTATATATAAACACATCAACTGAATTAATAACTATTTGAAATTTCATACTACAAAACTTTAGAACAAAAGGCTGAATAATTGATCCTAACACATGTAATACAGTAGAAGCTGATGTTATATAAATATATTTAATTGCTTCGTCTACAAACATAGGATATAAGATTTCTAATATTGTTCCACTTAATATAATAGAAAGAAAATATCCAATAAAACATACAAAAACACCTAATATAAATACTTTCCAAAATAGTTTTTTAGGCTTTTCATTTAATTTTGAAAGATAACTTAGAGCAACACTATTTATAGGAGTGATTGCTAGAGAAACCATTTTACTGAGAATCGTAGCCGAATAGTATACTGCTACTGAAGCACCTCCCAAAATCGGATATAATAGCAATTTATCCGCGTAAGAAGTTAATCTTAGTAAAAATGCTCCTATCAAAAACAAAAAGCTATCTTTTAATATAAAACTAAATAGCGGGGTTTTAATTCTATTTTCTTTCAAAAGAGATGTTTTGAATGCAACAAATATAAAACCAATAAAATGAGCAATTAAAAAAATAAAGTACCAGTTTTTTGTAAAGATAAATATAATCATGCCAATAACGTATCCAAAAGACACTATTAATCTATCAAGCAGTATCAACTTGTAGTTAAGTTTTATCCTAAATTCAACCATTAAATAATCATGGAGCAAAGCAAATATAGAAATCGCAATTACGATTAAGCTATTACTTATATTGAATCCACCTTCAATAATAACAGTTCCAATCGATATAGCAATTATATTTAATACACTACCTATAAATACCAAAATCATGAAATCTCCAACATAATTATTTTCTGAGTATTTATTGGAATGAAGTAGTCGTATATTATTTAGTGTTGTACCAATAGTACCTGGAATTATATTTATCAATGAGTAGATTGCAATTAGTAGACCATAGCTACTTTCACTTATATGGTTAGCTACATTAGGGAAAACCAATATTTGTAGTACTACAATTGGCACTGTTGCTGCAATAATATTTAAAAACATATCATTTAAAATTCTGAATTTAGTCATACTTACACCTTGCTTTGCTTAAAATTATTTAATAATTTCTTTCGAAGTTTAAATGCTTGTTTTGATTTCCTTGGCAAAAAATAGAAAATAAACATCATTGCAAAAAATCCATGAGTTAATAATGATGTAAATAAAAAAGAGCTTATTAACACATAAGATATATATATGCTTGGAATTATAAAAATTCTATTGTCCAAACCAATTGTAACATCATCAAATATTTTTAAAATAATTGCTAAAACCATAGGCGCTATTATAACTCCAACTAGACCTAGATTTGTTATGGCATCACTAATTAATCCACTATTAGCTGCCATGCCTGGCCTACCAAAATACTCCATACCTATTAAGTTTGGAATTCTTGTATAATTAGATTGAAATCCGAAGTACCTTAAAAAGCTTTGTTGGAAATAATCAGGCTGATACTTTGTGAAAAAATCAAAATAGTAATAGTTTAATAAATTTGGCACAAAATTCACTCGTCTTATTATGAAATTAGTAATTAAACTAGTTTTTAAAATACCCGTCTCTAATATAGCTGCAAAACCTAATAAGGTAAAATATTGAGGTATTTTTTTAAAGAAGGTGCTTTTAAAAAACATAAATACAAATATAGATAGAAGTGTAATGAAGAAAACACTCTTGCTTCCATTTATACTAAAACTTAGCATTTGGACAAAAATAATAAACATCGCCAAAAAGTGATTTCTTTTTATAAGTGCATATACTAGTATTATTGGATTAATCGCATTTGAAGCGGAATATAAATAAGAAATGATAGTAGGTAAGTTAAAGTTACCAGCTTCTTCTCGAAATTCATACACTTCAAACAAATTAAAATTTAATCTAAATCCTGTAAACCTCCATGAAATAAAGATGACTACTGATAAGAAGACAGCGCTCATTATCCAAATAACAGTATTGTTTAAACTTTTATTAAATCTTTTGTATTCTAAAAATTTAACATTTGCGAAAACTTTAGTGAAAATCAAAAGGCTTAGCCAATAAATAATATTTGCAATGTAATATGTGTTGGTGAAAGAATGAAACCCTAACATTGTTGTAAATGGCACAAACGAAAGCAAAAGTAAAAATAAAATTACTATTTTTGATGGGGATGTTTTCCACCTGAATATTTTTGTAATCACGGGAGCAAATACTAGGAGCAGGATCCACGAAAAAAAATAATGTAAAGGGCTATTATGATTTTTGAATCCATAATAACCAAACGATGTTACTATAGATCCCTTATATATAAAATCCAGCATCAACCTATAAATGATAATATAAATATAGCTCGATTTATTTGTATCAAATCTCTTCATGTAATAGCCCCTTTCAGCTAAACTATTATATTAAATCTTTAAAACAGCTATTGGATTCTTATAATCTCCAATAACTATATCCCTTTGTCTCAATTTCTTTTTTATCCAAAATACTTTTTATATCAATAAGGACCTTCTCTTCATTCTCAACATTTCCATATAGATTGTCAATATCTCTCCAGCTCATTTGTTTGAAGATGTGATGAGCTACTGCTAATACTAAGCAATCAGCATCATTAATTTCCTTGATATCTACTAAGTCAACACCATATTCATGTTTTGCTTCAGCTGCATTAGCCTCTGGGTCAACTACAATAGGTTCAATGCCATACCCTTTAAGACTGTCAATAATATCTATCACTTTGGAGTTTCTAGTATCTGGCGTGTTTTCTTTGAATGTTAATCCTAGAATAACTACTTTAGATTGTCTTACTACTTTATTCGCTAAGATTAATTTCTTAATGATTGCATCTGCAACAAATTTACCCATACCATCATTAATCTTTCGTCCTGATAAAATAATCTGACTATGGTAACCCAACTTTTCTGCTTCATATACAAAATAATAAGGGTCTACACCTATGCAATGACCACCAACAAGACCAGGTGTGAATCCAAGTGCGTTCCATTTTGTGTTCATTGCCTCAACAACTTCTTTAGTATCTATTCCCATTCGATCAAAAACCATAGCCAACTCATTCATGAAAGCAATATTAATATCACGCTGGCTATTTTCAACTACTTTAGCTGCCTCTGCAACCTTAATAGCTCCTGCTCTATGGACACCTACTTCAATAACCAACTCATAAACTTTTGCAATTTCATCGAGACTCTCTTCATCCATACCTGAAACAATTTTTGTAATGTTTTCAAGTCTGTGTACCTTGTCCCCTGGATTAATACGTTCTGGCGAATAACCAATCTTAAAATCTAATCCACATTTTAGGCCTGATTCTTTCTCTAATATTGGAACGCAGATATCTTCTGTTACCCCTGGATAAACAGTCGATTCGTAAACAACAATAGAGCCTTTAGTCAAATTACGACCAACAATTCTACTTGCGCCTTCTACTGGTGAAAGATCCGGTGTTTTATCTGAGTTAATTGGTGTAGGAACGGCCACAATGTGGAACTTTGCTTCCTTAAGTTTTGTTTCATCTGAAGTAAACTCAACAGCCGTATTCTTTATTTCATCATTTCCAACTTCATTTGTTGGGTCAATTCCGGATTTATACAATTCAATTTTCTTTTTATTTAAATCGAAACCAATAACATTTACTTTTTTTGCAAACGCCACAGCTATTGGCATTCCTACATAGCCAAGTCCTACTACTGCTATTTTCTCTTTATTGTTTAAGATATCTTGAAATAATTTCATATTAAACCTTCCTTATATTATATTTTTTATAAATTACTTAATAAAGATTCCCACCGCGAGACTATATTGTGTTTGTTTGTTTTTCCTGATAATACCATAGATTTATCAGACATATTTTTACGTAAATTGGGGTTCTTAATCATCTCAATAATTTTATGTGCCATTTCCTCAACATCATTAGGCTCAATTAAAAATCCATTAATCTCATTTTTAATAAGTTCATTTGGACCATAAGGGCAATCGAAAGAAATTATTGGGAGGCTATTCTTCTGAGCTTCAAGGATTACCATCCCAAAAGATTCGCTTCTTGATGTTAAAACATAAAAACTATAATCTTTGTAAATATCCTTCATTTTATTGGTATGTCCCATTAACTTGACTTGATTCTCTAACCCATTCCTCGTTATTAATTCTTGGAGATTTTCTTTTTCCTTACCCTCTCCATATATATGCCACTTCCAGTCTGGATACTCGGCTAGTGCAATACGTGCCACTTCAATAGCCATATCAAACCCTTTGATGTTATCTAAAGCACCAGCAGATAGTATTTTCTTTGAATTAAGATTATAGTTGTTTTTTCCATCATTTAATTCATCGATTGTATTATAGATTTGTACTATTTTCTTTGATTTCTTATATTGTTGTAAGTAAACACTCTTAGCTTTTTTAGTAATTACTACAAGTGTATCTGATTTCTCCGCTGCTATTTTTCTGATTAAATACTTCAAAGAAAAAACATCTTTTTTTATTGGGATACTAGCATGATCCCACGCAATAAGATTCAGCTTTTTATTTTTCCAGGATGCAAAATATAAAATATAGAAAATTAATGCGGGTGCTATTACTACATCAAAATTGTTGTCATTGAGAATTCTGTTAAGCTTAAAAATGATTTCAATTAACCTTAATTTCAAATTAACTTTTTCATCAAATATTTTGATAACTTTTACATTTTCGCTTACGTTCACAAATTGAGTATCTGATCGATCTGTCAGAGTAATTAATGTAATATTAAATTTGTTTGTTTTTGATAATTCATTAGCTATTAGAGCAGTTGCCGATGCAATGCCACTAATATGGTGTATTCCAGTTATTATAAATGCAATATTCTTAATTAAAATCACCTACTCCCGATAGAATTATATATTTCTTTATATTGCAAGGAGATTGATGCCCACTTAAATTTGTCTACTTCAACTACTGAATTCATTGATAATCTTTTATAACCGTCGATAACCATTTCAATTTTTTCAGCAATATCTTCCACTGAATTTGATTCTGCAGCGTAACCAACATCTCCATCTTTAAAATAACCATCAACACCTTGACTTTTCGTATATACAATTGGTGTGCACTGTAACAAAGCTTCAATATACGATAATCCAAATGTCTCTTTATGTGATACCATCGCAAAAATATCTGCTTGACGATATTCTTCAATTAATTCTTCTTTATTCTTTCTTGGTATCAGTTTGATAAACGAATGACTTTCGAGTTCTTCTAACAATTTTTTATAGGTGTTATGTTTTTCTACACCACCGACAATCCTATATTTAATATTGAAACCTTTCAAATTTAGAATTTGAATAGCTTTACAAACATTTATCTGGTTTTTGTTTTTGTTTATCCAAGCAGCTGTCAATACTGTTAGTTCATCGCTTGCATCAATTTCTTTTGGTTTATTTTTATTTTCAAAATAATACTCATCAATTCCATTTGGAATAATACTAGTTTTTTTTATAAGCATCTCTGCATATTTGCTTGGAATATATTTATTAAAAAGCATTTCTTTATGCGCTGGAGATATAAAAATAATTTTCTCTGCATTTAGGAGTATATTAATTCCAATCTTACGAAGATGAACCATAAGTCTAAAAAACACATTAACATCAGTATTTCTGACCGTTACAATGTATGGAATGTTTTTTCTTAGGTATGTTTGATAAGCTATATATCCGTTGGAAAAAAGAGTATGTGCATGCAAGATATCTGCATCTTTATCTGATAAATATTCGAAAAAGTCTTTAACAACTTTATTATGTTTTACATGAAAAAAATAACGATCAATATTATTATAATTTAGCCTGACATCAACATAATCGTCATATCCACTAGCAAGTGAATTGTTAGGTCTAACAAATTTAAAGACTCGCTGTTCTACTCCTAGTTCAAATAATTCGTCAGACAAATTCTTATAAATTGTATTACCATAATCTGAATTTATATGAATTACTTTCATTTCTCCACCTCAAATCTATAAGCTTATACTTAGGTTTATTCTTCTATAACTCGAATTAAATCCTCGGTCAACTTCGTAAAGTCAAATTCGTAAGCTGCCTTTCTTGCATTCACACCCATTTGTTCAGCTTTTTCATTATCTTTGCATGCTTCGAGTATAATTTCTGCAATTTCTTTAGGTTGCTGCTCAATAGCACTTACTCCACACTTATATTTTTCAAGAACACTATAACCAGTTGTATAAGTTTGTATTACACATCTACCAGCAGCCAAATATTCAAAGAACTTATTCTGGCTTTGTCCGTAATTATCGAGTGAAGTGCTTGAGTTGTGCAAGATATTTGCATAAGATTTTTTTAAAATTGAAGGGATCATCTTTTTCTCGACCCTACCTTTAAAAACTACATTGTTTATGTTCTCCTCTTTGCATCTATTCTCGAGCATTTCTTTTTCATCACCGGTTCCATAAATCAAAAATCTAATATATTGATTTTTTTCTTGTACTAATTTTGCTGCGTCTAATAAAAGTCCTAAATTATTCACCTTTCTAATCGAGCCAGCATATACTAAATTCTTATAATTATTGTCGTTCAAATCATCATCGTCAACCTGGTTTTCTTTTGAATTCCTATCAAAAGAATCGATTATCACTCCATTACTTATGTGTTTAACTTTACTTAAGTCAACCTGTTCATCCCAACCTTGATTTCTAATATATTGACTCCCGCCTTCCCAAGTCATGATTACTGAATTTGCCTTTTTATAAATCCATTTTTCGCCTTGGTATAATAACTTAGCTATCAAACTATTTCTCTTTAATGAGCTATAAACTACTATACTCTCAGGCCACAGATCTCTAACCTCACAAATACAAGGGATGTTAAACCTCTTAGCGATTTTAATCCCTGCAACTAAAGTAAGTGGATGTACACTTGAAGCTACAATCACATCTGGTTTACCATTTAACTCAGCATACTTCTTCGCAGTTTTAAAAAGCCCTCTATAAAACGAAATCACATTCAATACTCTTTTTTTGCCATTCCCTTCATACTCAGGTGTATTAACAAAAACAAAAGGAATACTATCAACTGAATCTGTAGAATACTGCTTCTCGTTAGTATCAATATGATAATCTGAAAAGTGATTAGTAGAGGCACAAAAGATTGTAGGCTTGTATCCTTTTTTTATTAGGTTTTCTGCAAACCAGTAATGTCGTCCAGCCTGATCAAAAAACATATTTGTTGCATAATGATTCCAAATCCACACATTCTGTCTCATCTATCTACTCTCCTCACCGGAACCCCAATATAAGTCCCAGGTTCAGTTATATCCTTAACTACCACAGCCCCTGCACCAACTTTGCAACCACTGGAGATGTTTACGTTATTGCTAACAATACTTCCTATCCCTAGCCAACTACCCTTTCCAACTCTTACAGTCCCAGCTAAGCCAACACTAGGGGAAATATGCACATAATCTTCAAGTACATTGTCATGATCCAAGTTAGAACTAGTGTTGATGATACACCCCTTACCAATTCTAGATGAGCTGTTAATAACAACCCCGGCCATTACTACTGAGCCAAGACCTAGCTCAACATCAGTACCAATAACTGCACTAGGATGAATCAAACTAACTACATTTAACCCTTCCGCAATCAACTTCTCTTGAATCTTCTCCCTAGTAGCATTACTTCCAATAGCCACAAAGAGATCAGCCTCATCTTTATATGTAAAAGCATCAGTAGTCTTACCAATGACTTCTAACCCCATAGATGTCTTAATAGACTTGTCATCATCGAGGAATGCGATGCTTTGCCACTTATTCATTTTTATTGCGATGTTAGCCACAACTTTTCCATGTCCACTGGCACCAATAATAATCAATTTGTCGTTCATGAACAGTACATTCCTCTCTGAAAAAGTGATTTTTAATTAAACTTTGCTGTCCGCTTATATGAAGTAATAAATGTATGATTACAATAATGTCAATACTTTAACCGTCTATTTGCTTCCCCTAAACGGCTCCATCGTAACCGATGTATCTGAACTGATACCTTCCTTGACAAAAACCTTCTTTATGGTAAGAAAAATAATCTTCCAATCGCCTATAAAACTAACACTATCCACATATTCAACATCAAGATTGAACTTATCCTCCCAACTGATAGCATTTCGCCCGTTGACTTGGGCATATCCTGAAAGACCAGGTCTGACCTCGTGTCTTCTCTTTTGATGGTCACTGTAAAGATCAAGATATTGAATCAGTAAAGGCCTCGGCCCAACAATACTCATATCCCCTTTAAGGATATTGAACAATTCAGGCAGTTCATCTAGTGAAGTTGATCTAAGTATCCTACCAAACTTTGTTAATCTTACACCATCTGGAAGAAACTCTCCGTTTTCGTCCTTCTCATCCGTCATTGTCCTGAACTTATACATAGTAAAAATCTTCTCATTCAGCCCTGGTCTTTTCTGCTTAAACAGTACCGGACTACCCAGCTTAAACCTGACAAGAACTGCAACGATTATAAGCACCGGACTTATAACAATAATTGCCATCAAAGACAGAATGAAGTCCATTGGTCGTTTAAAAAATCTTCTGTATATGCCTTTTTTAACACTTACTTCATCTTTAACTTTACTCACAGTCATATCAACCACTCTATTTCCATAATGATTTTATAATCCCACAAATTCTCTCAAGATCTTCATCCGTCATCTTAGTATCAGATGGCAAGCACACACCGTTCTCAAAGAGTTTCTCACTAACATCTCCACCAACACAATCATATTCAGCAAAGAACGGCTGCATATGCATTGGCTTCCACACAGGTCTTGATTCGATATTCCCTTTCTCTAATGCTTCCATGACATCAATAGGTCTTACTGAACCCTTCAATGTCATAACACTTAACCAGTAGTTCGGCTCATTCCAATCATTGATTGGCATAAAGTCTACGCCCTCAAGACTACCTAATTCTCTCTTATAAAACTCAAAGATATATTTCTTCTTGGCTACTCTTTGGTCTAATACTTTAAGCTGTCCTCTACCAATCCCAGCAACGACGTTGCTCATACGGTAATTGAACCCTAATTCGCTATGCTGGTAGTGCCTTGCTGCATCTCTTGATTGAGTGGACCAAAACCTAACTTTCTTTATCTTCTCTTCATCATCAGAAACAAGCATCCCGCCACCAGAAGTAGTGATGATCTTATTTCCATTAAACGAGAACACTCCAAACTCACCGAAGGTTCCAGTATGTCTTCCTTTATAATAAGCACCTAAAGACTCAGCGGCATCTTCAATGACCGTTACATCATACTTACTACAAATCTCCATGATCTTATCCATATCAGCTGATAGACCATATAAGTGTACAACTAAAACAGCCTTCACCTTATCACCATACTTCTCGAAGGCTGCCTCTAATGCTTTAGGATCCATGTTCCAAGTTTCATAATCATTGTCAATAAAGACAGGAGTAGCATTCTGATAGATGATGGGATTGGCTGTAGCAGAAAAAGTAAGGGTTGGGCAGAACACGATATCCCCTTCACCAACACCAGCAGCTTTAAGAGCTAGATGAATGGCTCCTGTTCCAGAAGTCATAGCTGCAGCGTGTTTTGAACCAACTTTAGCTGCAAGTTCCTTCTCAAACTCATTTACGTTCGGTCCAAGTGGTGCTACCCAGTTCGTATCGAATGCTTCTTGTACATATTGCATTTCATAACCTTCATCACTCATATGAGGTGAAGCGAGCCATATCTTCTTATTAGATGTGTTCACAGCCATATTACCGTCACCCTTCCTTATCTAAAGTCTATGTATTGTATAGAGGTGCTTTTATGTATTTAGCACCTTAATTTTCTTCTCTATATGTAGTGTATTGATTGATTTTCAGTACTATCTCTTGCATAAATATATGCTTTGATTGAATGAGACTACGCGTAATGCTTCTGTAAAATTAGTGCATTTAGTAGTTGTGCTGAAACCCTTGATATTGCTGCCTTGAACCCTCTTTACCCCTTTCACCATACTCACGTCGCTCTAACCATCCAATCAGAAAAAGAAGACCCCTTAATAGACAAGAGGTCACTAAAGCCAAGGAACTTCTGTTGAACCGTTATCTTGTTGATCATCTCCTTCGCTGTTTGTTGATGATATCGTTCCGTGTATATGACATTTAACACTACCATTCTCATAGTTATACAAATGTTCTTCTATATCCCCATCCACTTGTTCAAGAATAAAAACAGAAAACAAAGGTTCACTGTGCACCGATTTAGTTGAAATTAAATGATGTTGGTAGTGCCTGCTTATCTCTTCTACACTAAATTGACAACTGTTAATTTCAGATTATTTAATTAAGTGATTTATGCTTGGTATTGCTATCGAAACAATGATCGCAAGTATGGAGATAGCCGCTAGTCATTCAACTAAAGTAAAACCATCACTTTTCTTTTTCATCACTGTTATCTTCTTTCTGATAGTAGATTTTAATACGAAAACCTCTACAACCGATAATGAGCGATACTTTTTGATTTTGATAAGGTATTTAGTTTCACTTACTTATGAATGTATGTTATTTTGATTTAGCATAAAGAAAACATGCTTACATTAGGCGCTTTATCTTATCCCTAGCGCTTCATTAATTCTTGACTGATCTTGATGATAGACAATATTCATTAAGGCATGCCTTAACTCTGGAATAGTCAAATCTTTAAATATCGCGATTAATTGTAACACACTTTCAATCTCAATGTGACCCGTTCTTCCAACATAAATCTTCTCAAATACTTCACCGGGTAACACTTCTGTATCATCTAATAACTCTTCATACATCTTTTCACCTGGTCTAATGCCAGTAACTTTTATGCCAATTTCATCTACTGTATATCCCGATAATTTAATGACATTTTTCGCAAGGTCGATAATCTTAACCGGTTCGCCCATATCAAGAACAAACACTTCACCACCTCTTGCGAGTGTACTTGCTTGAATCACAAGTCGCGAAGCTTCAGGAATGGTCATAAAGTAACGCGTCATATCTTCATGTGTGACTGTGACTGGACCACCGTCGGCAATCTGTTGTTTAAAGAGCGGAATAACCGATCCTCTACTGCCCAACACATTACCAAATCGCACCGCCACAAAGGTTGTCTCACTTTTTTGACCGAGGTCTTGGACAATCATTTCAGCGAGACGTTTGGTTGCGCCCATGACGTTTGTTGGGTTGACCGCTTTATCTGTTGAGACTAACACAAACGTATCGACGTGATGATAATCAGCCGCTTCTGCGACGTTTTTTGTCCCCATCACATTGTTTTTAACTGCTTCGTGTGGGTTATATTCCATTAACGGCACATGTTTATGTGCAGCGGCGTGATAAATAAACTTCGGTTGATACTCTTCTACAATATCAAAAATGCGTTTTCTATCTTGAACATCAGCGATAATCGGAATGATTTCGGTGTCTTGGTTACTAAATGTTCTTTTTAATTCCCTATCAATCTTATAAATGCTGTATTCGCCGTGTCCTACGAGTAAGATTTGTTTTGGTTTAAAGCGCATAATTTGGCGGGTAATCTCAGAACCGATTGAGCCACCGGCACCGGTAACCATAACAGTCTCGCACGTAATATCTTCTTTAATCGAATTAATGTCTAATTCTACAGATGGTCGACCTAAGACGTCTTCGACGTCAACATTACGTAAAGCTTTAATCGAGACTTTTCCACTCGCAAGATCTTCGATCTTCGGTAGAATTTGCACTTTAGCCCCTGTATCATTGGCTAAAGTAATGATTCGTTTTAATTTACCGTTTGTGACAGACGGAATCGCAATGACGATATGCTCCACGCGCTCGCGCTTCACGATGGTCGAAAGCTCTTCTGTCGTTCCAATAACGGACAAATTATAAAGTTCTAATCTTTGCTTATTTGTGTCATCATCTACAAAACCAATAGGATCGAGTTCAGATTGACTTGCTTCGTACTTTAATTGACGGGCGATCATGGCACCAGCAGCGCCCGCGCCAACAATCAGTGTCCGTTTTTTATTTTCACCTGAAACAATGTAGCGATCTCGTACGACGCGCCACGCAAAACGCGAACCACCGATAAATAAAATATGTATAAGCCAGGTCACAAATAACCCACGACGGTAAATTGAAAAATCATTCACAAAATATTGAATGAATCCTGTCGTAAGAATAGTTAATGTCACAGCCTTCACAATCGCAACGAGTTCGCCAATACTCGCATACGCCCACACCTTATGATAAAGCTTAAAAACAAAAGCAAATAGATGGTGAGAGAGTAATAAAGTAACAGCTGATACAAGTAACGTATTCATGCTGAAGATTTCCATCGATGGATAAACAATCCACGAGGCAATATATACAGCTGATGCGACGATCAATGAATCTAGTAACACTAATAACAGCATCCGCTTTCTATAACTCATAGTATCCCTTCTTTCTCTTGATGATCAATCATTTCAAAAAGCCAAACAGACCTTTTGATTTTATTCGTGTTGGTTCATATAAATGGATCCGTTCACCATTTAAAATATCATACGCATTCTCAGAGAGCTGTTTGACATAGGATGTATCCATTCGTTTTCTTACACTCCGATAAGCTTCTTGTAAATCAAATGAGCGATGATCAATATGATGGGCGTCACTCGCAATCACATGAGCTAACTTATGTTCAATAAGTGATTCACTAAATTTACGTACCTTTTTACCTAACTTACCAGTTAAACTAGACGCTGTCACTTGAGAAAGAGCTCCATTTTTTACAAATTCATATAAAACATCTGGATCATCTATGATGACTTGATTACGTTCAGGGTGAGCAATAATCGGTATGTAGCCTTGTGTGGATAAATTATAAATTAAGTGATCGGTATATCTTGGCACCTCATGTGAAGGTAATTCAATAAGCACATAGACCCCTGTTTCATTTAAAGTCAGTAATTCAGTCTCATCAAAGGTATGCCCCATATGTTCAAATACCCGGATTTCTTGTCCGGGATGTACTTTTAATGGAATATGCTCTTCACGTAAGCGCGTATTAAGTTGATGAACTGCCTCCAGCACCGCTAACCGATCATTTTCATAACGCGTTGTTTTATGGTGCGGTGTGGCAATGACTGCATGTATGCCTTGATCAGCTGCTTGCTTTGCCATTCTAACACTTTCTTCCATATGTTTAGCGCCATCATCAAGACCAGGTAAAATATGACTATGTATATCAATCATAAGCGTTCTCCTCTATTTATTACATTCATTAAGAAAGTATAGCACGTTTTACCACCAATTGGAACCTTTCTCATGACAATTTTCTGTAATTTTTCAAGCGAACCGCGACCATCGAACTATCTATAATACTAATATTATTTTTTTAATAACTTCTCTACTAAATTTTCATGTTAATGCTTCAAATCCGAGTCTTTTCAGAGGGTTATTCTTATATGTAAATCATTTGTTTTCATCTCTCATAGTTCACAATTATGTCATATTTACAACTTAATCTTTATTTTCGGTTTATTTGTGATGTTTCATTATATATAATATCTTAACATATATTAGTTAGGTATATCGATAACTTTTTTCTAATAGAACTACTCTGCAATCACTTAAGGATTAAAAATGGTTCTCTGTCAAATGTGGTGGTACCTAAAACACCACTCATTTGATCAATAATAGTCGAGGTAGTATCCGCCATCCTTGACTTCAATAACGACCATGATGATTTTTCTTGTGTCGAATGGTTATTTTAATGCCTTTGAGGCACCATCCGCGCCTAAGCTTATCATGGTCGTTTTCTTCTAAGTTCGATTAAGTCGGGACCCCGAACCCAACTTACTCTCACTAAGAAGAAGTCTTGAAGTAAAGGACACGTTGCTTCGCAATGGCTAGAGTGTCTCTCTCATCTCTTTAACCTCTTGGTACCATAAGATTTTCTTGCGAAATCTTTGAAAGTCTTTGATTCCGAAGGAATGACGTTTAATCACTTTAATCATATTGTTGATTCCTTCAGTTACGCCATTATTATAAAGATGGCTAAACGAATTGTTAATCTCAAGACGCCACCGTTCGAAAGTACGAGCGACCCTATTAAAGCTTTCATAAGGCGAATTTCCTAGCTTTTCTATACATTTCTCAAATCTTTCTTTAGCGGTATGCAGATCACTGTTTTTGAACCGATCATCCAATTCATCTTTTAATTCATAAGCATGTTTTAATTTTGATGAGATACTTAACATTTTATCTGCTTTTTCTTTGGTTTCTGACGTTATTTTCTTGCTAGATTTCCACAACATTTCTTTACTGCGTTTCATGTGTTTGCGTTCCTCATCTGAGAGTTCATTCTGAACGTCTCTACGTACTTCATCAAAAGCGTTGTACACTTGTCTCATGTAATGAAAGCGATCAGCGATAATAATCGGATTGCCTAATATCTCTCGTACAGCCTCTTTAAACCCACGTGACAAGTCCATAACGACGGCTCTCACTTGTCCTGTATCGCAGGATCGTAAATAGGAGGTAATGGTCTCTTTCTTTCGATCAGGCAAAACATCAATAACCTTGCGATTATCGGCATCAACAATCACCGTCTGAAATTTCTCACCACCAGCGTCC
>NZ_FPAI01000035.1 GCF_900116255.1 Halolactibacillus miurensis | reverse complement strand
CGTTATAAAGAGTCATTAATTCATGAGTAGATAGTGATGGCAAGTGGCATACAAAATTAATTGCCGTTTAACGCAATTGTCTATTGCCTAATACAACTTGAAGAAGCATACTATAGCATTGGCTCAAATTCCATAATGTATCATGTATTTGTGTGGTTCATAGTGATGAGCCAAAATCGAGGCACCAAACCTCCCTAAGCTATAATAAAAATTCAACTTCCAAAAACTAACAAAAGTTTTAGCGAAAACTTGTTTTGCATGGTGTTTTTCAGTTTCGTTAAGTATCTTTAAACACCAAACAAACACCAACGCGAAATCAAAATTGCTTTAAATAGCGTGTTTTCACCTTCAGTACAGTATCAGTGTTCATGTTTTCAAAAAACACGGATATGTTCTTATCCTTTAGCTACCTAATATACTTTAGGCAGTCCAGAGTGTTCTGGAAAAATCGACCGATGGACTTTGTAATTACCCGATCGATGTTGCCTTCCATGTACTCGTCAATCTGATTAAACTCTTCTCATTTTGTCGAGTTTGTGCCTGAAATACCGTCATCGGCAAATATACCAGCAATCTCCCGTTCTTCATTTTTCTTTATAAACTCAGTGTAATGAGCAACCTGGACCTCATAGCTCGAATTCTACTCTTCCGTTTCTATAGAAACTCGGCAATAAGCAGCAACACGTAGTTTCTTTACTTTTTCATTTTGCGGCTGTACTTCCGCCTATTTAATGTACTGGATAAATTGCTGTTATACTTTTCTTATCTAAAACGATGTATTTCACACGTAAAGAAACCGTGATTATCCTCCTGGTTAAATGCCAGATTTCAAATCACGGAAACTACTAATTTACATGTATTTTTACGCTCTTACTTTGCTACCCTTGACATCAAGACTATCGTCTCCACATGATATACTTAGGCTGTTTCTTTTTTAAAAAAACTTCATAAAACTACTGATTTAAAGCTAGTTTGACACCTACATCACTCACACGAGAAATATTTTTTAATTAGACTATTCTAAGTTTTTTATAGCGTCAGCAACATGATTATCAATTTTTTAACACTTTTAACTTTGCCGAATCATTAATTTGATTTACTTCATGCGCCTGAATGATAAATTCAGAGTTCAAATATAAAACAAAAATCTATTTATCTGTTATCTACTTACACACCAGCTATTTCTAAATTAAACTGGCTAATTATTTTATTCGTATTATTAATCACGTCACTATTCAATTTCATATAAAGCTGTTTGTCACCAATAATATAAAACTCTTCTTTAGCACGTGTTGCAGCCACATTCATTATATTCGGATTATCTGAACCAACTGCCCAGTGTGCAGCACCGGTAGATCTTGTATCCGCTCCAAGCACCATGAATACAATGGCAGCTTCTTTACCTTGGAATGTATGAACAGTACCTACGTTCGTGGACTTCTTATTTTCATCATAACGAGTGAAACCAATTTTATCTAATTCTTTTGTTAATTGATATGCAACATTTTTAAAAGGTGAAATCACATAAATTAAATCTTTTTTACTTTCATCATTTATATCTGGATTATCTTTAATCATTTCTGATATTTTTTCCTTTAAAAATTCACCCTGCTCTTTCACATATTTATCTATAGCATTTCCACGAATATTATACCATTCAGCTTTACCAGATACCTCGTTACTCTGCACCATATTTCCACCATAAGATATTTCATTAGAAATACTGAACATAGGGTACTTACATCTTCTATGTACCCATAAAGGAATTCCAATCCATTCTTCTTTTTCTGCATCTTTATAAAATCCATATTGGCTCGCTTCATCAAGCAATGTCTGAGTTGATGCTGATTCTGATAGATATTTTTCAGATACACTAAAAGATTCTCCAAGCAGTCTTAAAATACCTGAGTCTAAGGTCAATACCGGCTTGATTTGTGCAGGATCGCCTACTGCCATAATATTCCTACTTTTAAAAATTGCACCTACACTGGCTTGCGGTAGAGCTTGTCCCGCTTCATCAATAAATAAATGACCTAAAGTTTCTTTTTCAAAATTCGCACACATTCGTGACACACTTGCAAATGTCGAACTTATGACAGGTATAGCTATATTTATCCAATTCCATGCTTGAGTAATAATTAATTTATTATCAAGATAATCAATTTGCTTATTCCATATGATAGAAGCTGCATTTAAATTTTTTCTATTTTCATATAAAAATTGTTTACGTACTTTCAAAGCATCAATAAACAACTTTGACTGCATTATTCTATAATCTTCATCAAACCAAGGACTGATTTTTTGAATTTGTTCATAATCAAGCTCCATGTCTAGTGCGTTAATTTGATTATGATTTAGGCTTTCTTCAAAGTTATTGATTCTTTCCCGCATAATTTTTAGTTCATCTTGATTTATTTGTATCCAATTTTCAATCAATATTTTATCTTTATCAAATTTTTGTTCTAGTTTTTTAAATCTATTGGTAATCTCTCTTTTTTCATGTACAATTCTGTTTTTTTCTCTACCTAGTTCTATCTCTTGTTCAATTATCAACAGCAGTTGATCAGAATAAACTTTTCGTTTCTCACTATATATCTGTCTTGTTTTTCCCCGACTAAACCAACTTGGCTTTTGAAACTTTAATGCTTGTAATGATTCATTTGTTCTTGTCTTCTCATTTTCCAACTCATTTATTTTTACATCTATAAATTGAAGTTCATCATCTAATCTTATTTTTTGTTCTTTTATATCCTGCATCTCATTGATATCAGATATATTTTTCTCTTTAATAGATTTTTCTTTTTTAGACTTATCTTTTAAAAAATTCCTTTCTTTTATTTTGAACTCACGAGATAGCTTTTGCATCTGAGCATAATCATTTGCATTTTTTTGACTTGCTTCTTTATAAGATTGAACTTTTTTGTATTGCGTCATGAAGTTATCATATGTTTTTTCATCAGGTTCATAATCTTCATTTAAGTAGTTCAGGATATGCTTTAAAACCGTTAAAACATATTCCATATTATCTTTTTTTCCACCTTCTAAAGAAAAAACTCCCCAGTATTTATCTCTATCATTATTTGGTTCAGCTTTTAATACCTTTCTAAATTTCCCGTTTTTTTCTTCTTTCCATTCATCTGATACTTCTGAATTAGCTATATCTTTAAAATAATCTGCTTCAAAAATATCTTTTCTAAACATCTCATTTATTTCTGATGTTAAGGGAAGTTCATTAACTATATTTTGAACTGCACCGTTATTTGAACTTACAACCACTATTCCTTTTTCTGCAATAATCTCAGGTATTTTACCAATGGATGCTTTCTGAAAGTATGCTGTTTCTTTAGATCCATAAATAACCTTATTTGATAAATTACAAATATCAACCGCCTGTTGTACAATTAATTCTGAAAAGATATCTTTAAGTAAAGTTGTTTTACCTGTTCCTGGCGGCCCGTTTACACTTCTCATATTTTTATTGTCAAATCCAATTGCTAAATTAACGGCAATCTGTTGCATTAAAGAAAGTGCATGCTCTGGATTACTTGGAAATCTTGAAACTGGAAAATTTGATGGTTGCAAAACATTTTTAATCGTATCAGGATTATACTTATCTGATTCAGATCTACAATCCAAGTCAATTCGTTTAGATCTCTTTCCTAATAAATAAGCATCCAGATTTTCACTATCTATGTGCTTGGCAATCTCTAAATCTTTTACATAAAATGAATGTAAATTTGTCTCATCTGTTGCTATATTTGAAACGACCTTCATCCTACATTGCTTTATATCAACAGAGAATTTATTCAGTAATTTTTTAAAAGCCGAATTAAAACTTTCTTCATAATCTGCGTCTGCATTAAAATCAAATAATTCCTCAATATATTTTTTTGTTCCCTTCTCAAAACTGTCAAATTCCCTCTCACTAGGAATGTTTTTAAATTGTTTAATATAGTGACTCATTGTGAAGAAAGTCATTTCTTCATTTAATATAAGTTTTTTATCAAAATATATAGCAAATGAAAATTTGTCTCCCATTTCAATCTCTTGTTGCGACCGAGATAAACGATATTTTTTTCTTAGTAACTCAACAATTTCATTAAATGAGAATATATTAAAATATAAAACTATGCCACCCTTTTGGTGACTTTTCAATCTTCTCTCTTCAATTTTGTTTTTAAATAAATCATAATAATTCTCTTCGTGCAAGTCATTCCATGTTTTCAAGCTCTTGTCTCTTAAACTTATACTTCCTTCAGATAGGTGCTCAACCATTATCCAGGATTCTAATATATTATTTTTACTGTCCATATTGATTATAATCTCTCCTTAGACTAGTTCTTCTTCGAACTATATTTCCTACTCTTCCTTTGAACACCATCTTCACCTTTCACAACATTACTTCTATTTTTCTTCTCGATTTGTACCGCTTCAAATTGCTCTTTTGAAATGATTGCTGGATGATTATTTTCTGAAACATAATGTTCTTGGTGTTCTCCCACATTAAGTAGTCTAACTACACCAATATATTTTTCATTGCTTAACATAACATCGATTGTACGTTTATTCCACTTCTCTTTTCCTGTCGGTGTTTTTATTTCACGTTTTTCCAATTCCCGCTTTATCCCTACAATACTATATCCTTTCAAATACAAAGCAAAAATCAACCGAACGTTTTTAGACTCATCTTCCTTAATAACCAACTGACCTTCTGTATCATTTTGATAGCAAAAGCATTTTCGATTATATAATTTTGATGTGCCTTGTGCCGCATGGCGTCTGTATCCCCATTTAATATTTTCACTGCGCGATTCATTTTCTGCTTGTCCAATTGATTCAATAATTGAAATCATCAATTCACTATCTGTATCAGCTGTATCGAGTCCTTCTTGTTCAAATATGACACGAACCCCGTGTTCTCTTAACTTATGAAGTGACTCCAGCACTTCAACTGTATCACGACCAAAGCGACTAATGTTTTTAGTGATAACGATCTCTATCTTCTTTGCCTGACAACCTTCCAATATATGCATAAATTCTTTTCGTTTTGAACCTGTCTTCCCCGATGCAATATCTATATATGTATCAACAAGCAATCAATTCGGAGTGGCGGCTGCTAACCTGGTAAGTGCAGATACCTAGTTTGTTAAACTATTTAATTGTTCCATGCTGTTCGAACTGACTCGGCAATAGATTCCTACGCTATTTTGACGTTTAACAGGTCTTGGTGGAATGAAATGAACTTTTCTATTTTCAGACATTTTCTTATCCTCCAGAAATCGTATTGAAAATATCATACTTAAACTAATCACATTCAATTTATTTTCAGCAATATTAGTTAGTCTAAATATATCACGATTTCCTTCAATTATCTATCCTGTCAACTCCCCTACTGAAAATCTAACCTATCAACTCAACCCCAAATTTCAATGCTTGTAAAGCCAATAACAAAAAGGGGTTCACCTACGTTTATTCACTAAAATAAACGCAGGTGAAACCCTATAAACCTTGCTATATCAACACTTATACTACACTTATTCATCCACCCTAGACATCAACGCTACCACCTCAACATGTGCCGTCCCAGGAAACATATCGACAGGAATCATATTTTTGACTTGGTACCCTTTACGCGTCAGTTTCTCTAAGTCTCGCTTTAACGTAACCGGGTTACAAGAGATATAGACAATCTTTTTCGGTTTCATAAAGGCAAGTGCTCTGATGAAGTCATCGCTACTACCTGCACGAGGAGGGTCCATAATGACCGCATCGACAAACTGCTTGCGTTTGGCACTCTTGATCATAAATTCTCCCGCATCGGCGTTATGGAAGAAGACATTTTTGATGTCGTTTCGTTTCGCATTATTGATCGCATCTTTAAATGCATCGTTATTCAGTTCCACACCAATGACTTTCTTGACGCGTTTACTGGCAATTAATCCGATGGTACCAATACCACAATATGCATCGATAATCGTTTCATTGCCGGTAAAGTTCGCTAAATCTAACGCCTTATTATACAAGATGTCCGTTTGAACGGGGTTCACCTGGTAGAATGACTTCGGAGAAATTCTAAACTTAAGCCCACACAGTGTATCTTGAATAAAACCTTTACCATAGAGCACCGTTTCACGATCACCTAGTACCATACTTGTTTTTTTGTTGTTGACGTTCATCACAACGGTCGTGATTTCTGGGTGTTTTTCAAGTAACGCTTTGACGAAGTTTTTACGCGACGGAAACACATGGGTCCCGAGTACTAACACGACCATAATTTGACCACTTTCAAAACCGGTACGGATAAGAACGTGTCTTAAGAGACCTTGGCGCGTATCTTCATTGTAAGGGCGCATTTTAAACGATTTTAATAACCCTCTGATTGAGACGATAATTTTATCCGCGCGTTGGTCATGTAAGAGGCACGAATCAATGGGCACGACTTTATGCGTGCCTGATTGATAAATACCAGAAATAATCCGGTTCCGACGATCGGTTTGGAACGTCGCATGGATTTTATTCCGGTAATAGTACGGATCTTTCATCGGGATAATTGGTTCCACGCGGCCAAAGGCCTTTAATAACTCAATCACCTGTTTTTGTTTTTGTTCTAACTGTTTTTCATAAGGTAAGTGCTGGACTTGACACCCACCACAAATATCAACGACGGGACATTTCAACTGTCGGTACGTTTGATTAGATTGCATGTATAAGCTCCTATCTCATCGCTTTCTGTTCGACTAAACCACGACTAACTACAGTATACAATATTATTGAGATAATCACAGTCAAGATATCAGTTACTGGTTGAGTATAAATGATTCCATTTAATCCTACCGTATAATCGAGAATGTACAACAGTGGAATAAAAACCAACCCATGTCTGGATATAGAAAGGATAAGTGATGGAATGACTTTACCTAAACCTTGAAGGACATTAATGAAGATAAACATAACCCCAACAATCGGTCCTGAAATAATCAAAGCTCTAAGCATCGTTGTTCCGTAATCAATCACAACCGGGCTATCAATAAATGATTGAACAATCGCATCCGCAAAGACCCAATAAATCGCTGTGAGTATACTACCTAAAATAACGGCGGTAATAATAGAAAATTTAATAATGCCTCGTAGACGATCAAAATGCTTCGCCCCATAGCTGTAACCAACAAGTGGTTGAATCCCTTGACCCAGACCAATTTGAACAAAAATCATAATGAGATTGGCTCGAATCGCGACACCCATGGCGGCAAGTTGAATATCTCCATAACTCATTAAGAAATTATTTAAAAAGATATTGGCTACACTCAGCATGAGATTGTTTAGTGATGCTGGAATACCAATCGCCAGTACACCGACTAACACACCGTTCTTAATCATAAAGTCTTTTGGTTTAACCGATAGAATTGACTTTCCACTCACTAAATAGAAAATAAAGAAAGCTGCCCCGAACATATTACCAATGACCGTCGCAATCGCCGCACCACTGACACCCATATCAAACCCTAAAATAAGAATCGGATCTAAGATTATATTGGTAATTGTTCCAAGCATCATGCCTTTCATCGCAAGTGTCGACTTACCTTCTGATCGGATAATGTTACTAAACGTTTGCGATAAAATAATAAACGGCGCACCTATCGCTAAATACGTTAAATAATCACGTGTATAATCAACCGTATCGGCACTAACCCCTATAATATTTAGTAGCGTCGGCATAAATACCCAAAATGTGACCATTAATACTAACCCGATAATAATCGAGGCATAAAAAGCAAAAGAAGACACATGCTTCGCATATTCCACTCGCTTTTCCCCAAGGGCACGTGAAATCATCGATGTTCCACCAATCCCGAGTAATACCCCTGCGGCAATAAATAATGAAAACACAGGCATCGACAATGTGATCGCCGCTACTTGTAATTCATCCCCTGTTTGACCAATAAAAAATGTATCAGCAATGTTATAAATAAAGACAACCATCATACTAATAATGGCTGGAATCGAATTTTTTGCGACCGCCTTTGGAATCGACATCGTCTCAAATAGTTCTTTATCGTACTGCATAACTTTCCCTCACCCTCTAAAATTATTCTTTCTACTCACTTCTCTTATGTCTCGTTTATCTTTGTTTTCTATAGAATGAACGAACGGATACTCGTTTATACGCAAAACAGTTGATACCACTCACTCCGCCTGTCTTGTGGACAGATAGACAAAAAAAGAGCACTCGTTTCCAAAAAAGCTTAAGCTTGGAAATGAGGCTTCGACATACACGCACGAAATATGTAGAACACTGTCAATATTATCTAACGGTTATGAAAAAAAGTCAATGAAAACACCTTGCTAAAGCGAAAACAGATTGACACTTGATCACACTTTTGATGAATAGGAAAAAACAACACTTTTGTGAACAAGAAAAAAACACTTCACTTTTCCTTATGACTCTAGTATAGTAATAGGTATTTCCATTATAAAAAGACAAATGTCCACATCAGAAGAACACTCTCATTATGTGTCTCACTTCTTGTGGGCATAATAATGAATGTAAATCATATCAATAAAGAGATACATAAACACACACTTGGAGGGAAAACAATGCAGCTACAAACACTACTAGAAGACATTAACAGTATTTTATGGGGACCGATTATGCTTATTTTACTCGTTGGTACAGGCGTCCTCTTTACCATTCGCTTAAGAGGGCTCCAAGTAAGGAAGTTCGGGATGGCCTTTAAACAGACCTTTGGTGGTATGTTTAAGAAAAGTCAGGCTGATGAAGACGGGATGAGTTCCTTTCAAGCACTCGCAACAGCCATTGCCGCACAAGTTGGTACCGGTAACTTAGCCGGTGTTGCAACCGCCATTGCGCTTGGTGGACCGGGCGCGATCTTTTGGATGTGGGTCAGTGGCTTCTTCGGAATGGCGACGATTTTTGCTGAAGCTGTCCTTGCTCAACTTCATACTGAAAAGCGCGACGGCGAAATTACTGGCGGTCCCGCTTACTATATTAAGAACGGATTAGGCAGTAAAGGATTGGCCACATTTTTTGCCATCTCGATTATTATCGCCCTAGGTTTTATGGGGAATATGGTCCAATCAAGCTCCATCGCAGAAGCTGTCTACGCGGCTTTTGAAGTACCTAACGTCGTCACAGGTGTCGTGATTGCTCTTTTAGTTGGGCTGATTATTCTTGGAGGTATTTCACGGATTGCGTCATTTACTGAAAAAATCGTACCGATCATGGCTGGCTTTTATATTTTAGGCGCTCTCGCTATTATCGTGATGCATGCCGATATGATTTTACCCGCTTTTGAAATGATTTTTGTCGGAGCTTTTAATCCAAAAGCGGCGACAGGTGGTGTCATTGGTGTCGGTTTAAAAGAAAGTTTACGTTACGGAATTGCTCGTGGCGTATTCTCTAATGAGGCTGGTATGGGGTCAACACCACACGCCCATGCGGTCGCGAAAGTGAAGCACCCGGCAGAACAAGGCCTTGTGTCTATTATGGGTGTCGTTATTGATACAGGCATTGTCTGTACATTAACCGCTCTTGTCATTCTGACAACAAATGCGTTACCTACGGGACTCTTTGGTGCCCAGCTCACACAAGAAGGCTTCACGATTGGTTTTGGTAACTTCGGTACCACCTTTATTGCTATTTGCTTATTTTTCTTCTCACTCTCAACCATTATCGGTTGGTACTATTTCGCGGAAGCGAATGTGAAATACCTTGCCGGTAAAAAAGGCGTACCTGTTTTTCGTCTTTTCGTCTTGATTTGTATCGTGTTCGGTACGACAATGAGTGCTGAAATCGTATGGGAACTGGCCGATGTTTTCAATGGCCTCATGATTATTCCTAACTTAATTGCTTTACTCGGTTTAAGTTCACTCGTAATTAAAGTCGCCAATGATTATGAAGGACCTTTTTTACATCACAAAGCCTCTCAATACGAAAATAAACGCATCAGATAACGTTGTTAACTTCACTGCTGCAAGAGGTCAATCACCGCTATACTTTTTGATTCAACCAACCAATAAGCCGCAAAAGATGTAGATATCTACAATTTTTGCGGCTTATTGTGTATCATGACTTATTTGATTGTAGTGCACTACTTTGTTTCTTCCTGATTGTTTTGCTTTATACATCGCTTTATCTGCTTTTAAAATAAGCGTATCACTGTCGTCACTTGATGTGAACGTCGAAACACCAATACTAATCGTGATAGGCACCGTGAAGAATTGATCCTTCTCAACATGCGCTCTCAACAGTTCTGCCGCTTCCGTTGCGGCTTTTTCTGTTAAGTCGGGCATTAAGACGACAAATTCTTCCCCACCAAAACGCGCACTTGTAAAAGACAAGTCTTGATGATACACCATCGTATGCGCCAAGTGTATCAACACATCGTCGCCTACACTATGACCGTATTGATCGTTGACGCGTTTAAAATAATCAATATCTAACAACATAAGTGAGAATGACTCTCCCGTACGGTTAAAGCGGTGGATCGCTTGTTCTAAACGATCAAGAAACACTCGACGATTATACAATTTAGTGAGCCAATCTCGGGTGGCATAGCGTTTTAATTCTTTATTTAACGTTAGTAGTTGTTGCTGCTTTTCGATTAGCGTAGTATGCAGCGCTTCTTTTTCTTTCAACACTTCTTCTAATCGCTTATTGATTTCTTTCAATTCTTTTTCATACTTAATCTGCCGTGATACCGGAAAAATGATACAATCAATCACGGCCTGATCATGTTCATTAAATAATTTCGCGCTGAACAGACAATCCTTTAATTGTGACTCCTTTGTCTCTAAAGTGATATAGATGTCTTCTACTTGACCGACTGCTCTCAGTTTCGGGTAGACTAAGGAATGAAAGAAAAATCGTCCCGCATTATTTAAAACGTGTTCGATATGGGCACCATTAAGTTCCACTTTTGTGTACTTCACAAAATCAGCGAAGGTTTGATTGCAATTGACGATATGCCCTGCAAGATTTAAACTAACAAAACTGGCAATCGCTTCGTCCCATCTGGTCTCCTCCATCCCTTCACCTCCCATACTCCATCCTTTATCTCTTTTTAAAGATAAGCTTTTATGGCGTCAATCGTCTCCTGCGGATGACTGACATGTGGATAATGCCCCTTCGCATCCATGGCATGTAGCTGACTATCTTTCATTTGATCACGCATATACTCCGCTACTTCTAACGGGACAAAACTATCCTCTGAACATTGTAAAATCACCACAGGTACCGATACTTGAGATAATAACTGACGATAATCCATTAGTAACGTCACCTTCAAGAAAGTATAGGTTATTTCTGGATCACTTTTTAGAAATTCATCTTCTATATATTGTGATTTTTCAGCGTCAACAGACGTAGGTAAAGCAACAGGCGCAAGAAAACTTGCCCACCCACTATAGTTCATTTCCATCATCTCTAAAATTTGATCAACATCGTTACGTGTAAAACCACCATAATAGTCTTCATCATTGATATAGTGCACAGAGGCACCAATCGTAAATATTTTCTCAAATAAATCAGGGCGTTTAATCGAAGCAAGTAAAGCAATCAGCCCACCAACAGAGTGACCGACACATAGAACATTTTGCCACCCGTAACTGTCGCACAGTTCAATCAAATCATCACTATAGCCGTCGATCACTTGATATTTTTCTTTTGCATAATAGGTTAAGTCTGATTGTCCCGATCCCATTAAATCAAACGTCATCACTTGATAGTCATCAGTAAAGTCTGGCAGTACCCAGTCCCACGTCTTTTTGTTTGAGGCGAAACCATGAACAAAGACGATGCGCTTGTCGCCTGTTCCTGAAATACTTACATTGAAACGTTCCTTCATTTCTTTTGTCATGTTGACTCACCCTCATTCATTTATGTTGTCTTATTATTCACTTCCCGATTAAGTCAGTGAATATGCGTCTTGTTGTAGTTTGTTGTTCTTCCCGGCTGATCGTGTTTTCACCGTCACCATCTTGCTTACCGTATGAACCGAAATTGGCATGATTACCGCCTTCTATCACGTTATACGTCGTATCTTCTGGTAACAGCGATTGACTTGTCTCAAAAGATTCCCAATTTAAAATAGTGTCGTTGCTTGCGGTGATGGAGACTACCGGAAAATCAACAGCTGATAGATCATTATTTTCAGCTGGGTAAGCTCCAAGAAAAACAAGGCCATCAACCGCTTCTGGCACGTCACTTAAATAAATCGATGCACTGGCCCCACCTAATGAATGTCCACTTAGGTAAGTAGGCAGTTCTGTTGGCTCACTTTCCTGCACATCTTCAATCGCATCCGCATTTAAAATAGCTAGATTTAATGGCATTTTTATTATAAACACTTCATACCCTTCATCAGTTAACGGCTCAAGTAGCGGCACATAACTTACCGGTTCAACAAGTCCACCTGGATAAAAAACAAGTCGGACTTCGGGTTCGTTTTGTGATAATTTAATCCAATCGGCTGTTTCGGTCACATTTGGTAAATCTAACATATCACTGGCTTCTTCTAATGGCTTATAGGTATTTATCTTAAGAAATATAAACGCAGACAAACTAATTAATATTATAACCGCTATTAAAATAAAACCAATACGTTTCATTAACTTTTTCTTCTTTGTCACTTTTATGACCACCCTTCATATCTCTATTGCTTAAATAGGCGTTTCTTATGTGACTATGCTCTCGTTTTTCTCTCGTGATTGTTGTTATATCATACCAGATAAGAGTAGATCATTCACATCCAATTATTTAAGCATCCGCTCTAAACGTTTTCTCCTTAGATTCCGTTCTAGTCATACACATAAATATCCTGTGGTTTAATAATCGTCTTATTAGCTATGATTGCGATTAATACACCTAATGACACAAAACTTATTCTTTCAATCGCGACCAAAAACACCTGATTCATAAGAGCACCAGAGGCTACAACAGATATCGTTACACATATGATTTTTTCTTGATAATTACGCGTGAATGCATCTAAGTAACCGCCAAGTAACACGACAGCTTGCCTTAAAAAGCTCGTCTGTATGACTGTAAAGAGGCTAAGAACAAGGATAATCCCCATGATGGTGCCTGTTAAACGTTGTTTTGCCCGTTTTCGGCATGATTCCTGTTGAAATTCTGTTAATGAGAAGACCGTATAAACAATCCATCTCCCTTGGTCAATAGCGAAGATGTCCACAATAAAGCTAGCAAACGCAACGGCAAACGCTAAACGCATAGCATAATAAAATCTTACCGAATGTATTTGCTTATGTTTTATCAGGTTGAATTTATCTCTTATTTCAGCCACCGCTTGACGAGAGAGTGACATGAGTGGCTTATTCTTTCGATTTACAGTAAAAGAAACGGTGCGTTTTTTAATAATCATTGGCACCAAACCAATCAGTAACGCACCAATAAATAAAGCAACCAATCTCATCATCACGTCTTCCTTTTGAACGGGGGTATACAACATGAAAAGGTACTGTAAACCAAAAGGAATCAAGATGGTCTTATTTAATCTTTCTGTTAAATAATATCCCATCATATAAAAAGATATAACATTAAGTATAACCCCTAACAACAGCTGTTGACTAGCGAAAAAAGTAACGACACCAGAACCTACATTTAATAAGATTAAAACGATGAAATTGCTCGTCACTGATTGTGATGAGTCTTCATTCATGAGTATAAGAAGGGCAATTAATGTACTCACACCGACTAACGTATTACTGGTACCAAAGATATCCTTAAAAACCTTAACGAACAAAACTATAAACAGAAACAACATTGTCTGTGATCGTATTTTTTTCATGATGTACTTCTCCTTTCACCTTAAACAATGAAGCATTTTAGCACACCATCTTTTGTTTGACAATTTTTTCACCCTTTGCGACTAAGGCGCTCTTACTACTTTCTTTTCACCTCATTAATTAAAGCGAGCCCTCCCCATCACAACAACCCTTAAACTATTTGAAGCGAAAATAATCGCAAATTTTTCCGGCAACCTCATCAGGACTTAAATGCGTATTGTCTATTTTTAAGTAATGTTCATACGGTACCTCTCCTGGATGACTGACCATACGGTAGCGTGTCTTTTCTTCTTCCATTCGCTTTTCAGTCGTCTCGATATCACGTTTAGACGCTTTTTCTTTTAAACGCAGTTCCGTTTTATTCCGCTCAAACCTAGTCCCGTCATCTGTCACAAGTTCCACGTAGTAACAAGTCGCCCCTTGACTCGTAAACTTATCATGTAGCGTCTGAACATAATCCCAGTCATCCGGCTCACTAAACGCCCACATGAAAGTAAAAATGAGCCCTTTTTGATTGGTTTTGAGAAACTCATCAAAGATGACGTCACGCGTCTTTTCTATTGCTGGAAGATGGAACTCCCCGAAAATTTCTAACACCGGTTCAATCATCATATGGTTATGGAATAGCCTTAACCTTGTCTGTTCCATTAATGCTTTACCAACCGTCATTTTCCCGACAGCGCTGTCACCAAAAATCAATACAAAATCCATTTTTCACCCTCCTCTTAGGTGACACCTTATCCAATAGGTTCCTTCTCTCATATTAGAGAAAATAACGATACAGTTATGATAAGATGTTGTCAAAGATCTTTTAACTTTTATGTCAATCTTTCAGGATTATCAAAACGATGCATCACCCTTATTTCTTCCATCATAGCGTGAAAAGGAGACAGGCACAATGACAAATCATCAACAATCTTATGGTTTTAAATTTAAAGGAGAGTTTCAACAGCGTATTGCTAGTATCCATTCGATTGGAAAAGAAACCCAAACAAGCACGAACTACCAGTGGGATGGATTAAAACGAAATGAAACAGGAAAAGTTGTGTTTCAATATACCCTTGCGGGTGAAGGGGCGATTCGGATTGACGACACAACGATTTCTTTAAAGGCTCATGATGCTTTTCTTGTGCCATTACCGAGTAATCATTGTTATTACTTACCGGAGACATCTGATGCTTGGTCTTTTGTTTATATTACGCTTTATGGAGATGAAGCCGTCAGACTCTTAACGGATGCGATTGATACATATGGTCACATCCTTACATTTAAACGGGAGAGCCGACCGATTCAGTACCTCTTTTATTTACTCGATAAATTATCGTCAACAGGTATGTCTTATGGTTACGAACTGTCACGTCACGCCTATACGTTTTTAATGGAACTCTTACAATATATCGAACACGACCAAGCGCAAGACACTGAATTACCACAAGCCATCGCCAAAGCCGTCGCCTTTATTGAGTCACATTTTGATCAAGATCTCGCGCTTTCAGACATTGTCGCTGTCTCAGGTCTATCGACGTATTATTTCACCCGGCTATTTAATCAAACCATGGGTGAGACACCAATCAAATATTTAACGAAAGTCCGTCTGAATGAAGCACTCACCTTACTACAAGACCGCACACTGACCATTGAAGACATCGCCATCCGCGTCGGATTCAATGAGGCGAATTATTTCAGTAAAGTCTTTAAAAAAGCGTTAGATATTCCGCCGAGTCACTATCGCAACAGCCGTTCTTTTATGCCTGTTAACCAATTATTCTTAGATTAAACAAGCGCAATATTTTACTTATTTTATTTTTATTTTCGATTGCCTCTTGATATGAATGCGCTTAAAATACAGTTAAGACAACAACTAATTAAATGATATATATCATCACAAGGAGGAAACAACAATGAATAAAATTACTTTTTTAGGCGCAGGAAGTACCGTATTCGCAAAGAATGTGTTAGGTGACTGTATGACGGTTGAGGCGTTACAAGATTTTGAGTTTGCGTTATATGATATCGATCATGAACGGCTTGAGGACTCAGAGCGCATGTTGACAAACTTAAAAGAAAGTTTGCAGTCAACGGTAAACGTCGTCGCCTATCATGACCGAAAAGAAGCGTTACGCGGCGCGAAATACGTGATTAATGCGATTCAAGTCGGCGGTTATGATCCTTGTACAATCACGGATTTTGAGGTACCTAAAAAATACGGCTTACGTCAAACGATTGCCGATACACTCGGTATTGGTGGGATTTTCCGTAACTTACGCACGATTCCAGTCATGCAAGACTTTGCGAAAGATATGAAAGAGGTCTGTCCTGATGCATGGTTTTTAAATTACACGAATCCGATGGCTGTTCTTACGAACATCATGCTAAAGGAAGGCATTAAAACCGTTGGTCTATGCCACAGCGTCCAAGTTTGTGCGGATCACTTACTTGACTCGCTTGATATGCCAAAAGACAATATCCAGTGGAAAATCGCTGGGATCAACCATATGGCGTGGTTACTTGAGATTACGCAAGACGGTAAAGACCTTTATCCTGAGATTAAACGTCGCGCCAAAGCCAGACAACAAGACAAACATGATGACATGGTCCGCTTCGAACTCATGGACACGTTCGGCTATTATGTGACCGAATCATCTGAGCATAATGCGGAATACCATCCGTACTTTATTAAAAAACAGTACCCTGAACTTATTGAAAAATATAACATTCCTCTCGATGAATACCCACGTCGCTGCGTGAATCAAATCGAGGGTTGGAAACAAATGCGAGAGGATTTAATTCACGATAAAAACTTAACGCATAAACGATCACACGAATATGGGTCGTACATTATCGAGGCAATGGAAACAAACAAACCGATTAAAATTGGTGGAAACGTCTTAAACACAGGCCGTCTAATAAGTAATCTACCTGAAAATGCCGTCGTTGAAGTCCCATGTTTAGTTGATGCGAGTGGTGTCAATCCAACCTATATCGGGGACTTACCGGAACAATGTGCTGCCTTAAATCGCACCAATATCAATACGCAACTGTTAACGATTGAAGCTGCCTTAACAAAAGATAAACAGAAGATTTATCAAGCCGCACTCCTTGATCCTCATACAGCTGCTGAATTATCGATTGATGACACGATTCAATTATGTGATGATTTAATCGACGCTCACAGGGACTGGCTACCTGAGTATAAATAGGACGGCCATTCTTTTATTGTCATTTGCTTAAACGAGCGCTAAGAATCAAAACCAAAAGAAAAAGTTTACCTGTGAAGCTACCCAGGTAAACTTTTTCTTTTCTAGTATAATGACAGGGCGTCCTCCCATGATTCCTTCTATGTTAGACTAATTTACTTTGATCAACTGATACCGTAATCTTATCAATATCATGATGGCGACCAAAGAGCATCTGACTTGTCTCCACATCTAAAGTGTGACCTTGATAGACGGTTTCTTTACCTGATACGTCAGTCACAATCATTTTTTCTTCATCGCTTAACACGTAGATGACAGGTACCGTAAGTGCCGTAAAGCCAATCGTGTCTTTAGCTAAAGTAAGTGATGGTGTCGTTTCTAGGTTTTGACGGTAAGCCAATGACCATTGTTGGTCTGTCGTTAAGAATTCTTCTTTTGATAATAACACAGGATCAAAGCTAAGTTGACCGTTCTTTACAGTAACCCCAAGCTCACCGAAGCGCGAAAGAATATCTTCTTTTACTTGCCCTGTCATACCAGGTTGTTGCACACCAGCGAAGCTTGGTGTATGTGAATAGGCTTCCGTTGGGAAGGCACCATAGTCTTCTGGTGTCTTATCTACCCCAACACCAGCCTTAATGTCACGATAATACGTCACGAGCTGTTCGGCATCAGAAGTCATGCCTTCTTCGTTATACACATCGATGAAGTTTTCTTGTGTTGCCAGAAGTAATTTCGATACCATGTGCCAGTAGATGCTGCCAAGTCCTTCGTATTTATAGAAGGTACCTGATCGACCGGTAAAGGCGTGGTGGTTAAAGAGATTTGTGAAAAGATCTTCAACGACCATAATATCTGCTTGTTCGTAGATATTTAGCTTCTCTAGTGCTTCTCTTACCTCTTCACCATTTCTGAAGCGACCGTTAAAGTGGTAACGCCCATCGACATCTTGTTCAATGATGCGTGTCTGGTTAGTTTCTAATTCTTGTTTAAGAATAACTGAGCCTTGAACATCTTCAGCCGGAATAATATTCTTCTCTAAGAATTTAGGTAAGTCCCTGTTCGGATACAACATGTAGCTGTTTTGGTCTTGACGGTAAATAGCACTCTCTTTTAGTGACGCTAAAACGTTAATCACTTCTTCTTTCGGTAGAGCTTTTGAACTTAATACGGCCACTTGACCTTCTAACATTTCATATAAATAATCGACGTTACAACTATTTTCATTAAAACGAATCAAGTTATACGCATGATACAACCCGTCTTCGCGCTTGTTTTTTACAATCGTATCTTTTAAGTGTGACAACGACACATCAATGAAGTCTTGTAGTGCACTGACAGATAGGTCTACTTTTTCACCAGAGAAACTTTCGTTATAGACAGTCTCACGGTAGTTTTCACCAATCTCACCTAAAGCTTTGACAATTAAATAACGTGTCTCGTCAGAAATAGGTTCACCTAGAATTGATTCATGTGATTTCAATACGTCAAACGTTTGGTCAAACATCTGCTTCACTTCCGCTGATACTCTAATAGAATCTGTTGGTAAGTCTTTCACAAGTTGGTCCATGTAAACTTGGAACCGGTGCATGTAGTAAAGTGTCACCATGGATAACCCGTTACCAACAAGCGCATTATTAGCATCGTTCCATTCTGGACGCTGGGTATTCATCCAAATACCACCTTCTGGTACGTAGTTTGAAAACTTCGCCAGTAATGTGACTAATAATTTCTCCATAAGGTTAACGTGGTAGACACGATCGTTATGGTAGATGAGCTTGCCATCTGAACCAATGGCTTGGACACGTTGATTGATGACGTGTTCTTTCGCATCATCATAAATAATGCTGTTTCGTGGGTCTTTGACTAAGACCTCAAAACCTTTAATTCGGTAAGGCACATGCGCATATGCAAACATATCCTTTGATAATAATGTCTGTAGCTTTTCTGGGTTATAATCTTTTGATAACTCAAGTAATTTTAACAGATAGATGATTTGATGGTCACCCCAGTAGCCGATATTTGACCAAGGATCTTCTGGGTCAAGGACTTCCCAGTCAATGCCTGCTTTCGTAATCCGGTACGGATTATAACCGTCAGCGGTCGAAGCATTCACGAATTTTGCGATAATACTTTCAATAAAGGCTGGATATGAAAACGAAAGCGCTTCCCAGTTTTGAAAGATATCTCGCCAGTTCCCTTCAAAGTTTAACGCTTTTGAGCCATCTTCTTTTGTCACTTCTATATTAAATTTATTCCACGGACGACTTGGGTCACCATGACGACGGCTAAACGTCAGTGGTAGATATTCAAACAAGAGTCTTTCTAGATTCGGATTCTTTTGATCTTTGGCGCGATCAAGTAAGTCGTTGTAATGTAAGGCGTGAGATAAGCTAGTGAAAAAGGCTGTTTCATCACGATAGACCGCTTGATTCCATTGTTTCACAAATTGTATCAAGTCCTGTTTATCAATCATATAACCATCGGCATAAATACCTCCGCGCATAATGTTATACAACGTATTAGAAAAATGACGGTAGCTTGCCTTTTCATTAGCCGTGTGTTGGAATCCGTCGGCATTGAAGACGAGTTGACGTAAGTTTTCTGAACCAAGTGCCACATCTTCTTCTACTGCTTCTATTAATCCCTGATCTTCAGCTAATGTTTGTTTAAGCTCTAAAATATCAGCAGCACTTTGATTTAATTCAGCAACAATGTACCACGACTTTTCAGCACCTTTTTCTAAGTGGACAACATCGGACACATAATAAGCACCGCGACGTCCCTTAACATCCTCTTCTGTTTCAATACCAGCATTAGATGAGAACGCTTTAATTTGTTGTTCTGATAAGAGATACGTAGGTTGGCCCAATCCTTTAGACCAAACAGTGGTTGCTTTTAATGATTCACTTGGTTCTGCCTTATCAGTCAGAATAGAACTCAGTGTATAAATGCCTAAACCGACATCTTCGTGTAGCTCTGAACGTTTATAGCCATCAACTAGTGTACTCTTTGTTGTTTGAAGTAATGTATTAACGCCGTATGGCAAGATATTTCTTAACCCATCTAACACACGCACACTGACGGCTTCATCAGTCGTGTTGATGAGTGTTGACTGTTTAATAAAACCATAAGCTTCACTTGTTTTTAATGTATAATTAAACGTTAAACCTAGATCAGTATTAATTTCTTCAAAAATAATTTTATCACCTGTCGTATTTTTATAAAGATTACGCGTGATGTGATAAACACCTGCTAAATGCGTTGAAAATGGTTTCCACAAATAATCTTTCTCACCTTTTGTTACAATCAACGTTGTATCTGGCCCCGTTGTTTCAACACTGTCGTGGATTTTGTCATCTGTCTCATACGGAAATAATGCTGATTCCGCATTTTTTCGTCCAGCAGTTAACCCTCCTGTACTTGATACGAATAACCAATGATCGGTATCACTGACGACGGTCATAAAAAATGGTGTCATCTGATTCACATGCTCAATTTTAAAGAAAGTTTCATTATTTAATGTCATCATTTTTAGCGAAACCGCTTTCGAATTTTGGTATAAAAAACTCGTTCCTAAATATAAATCGCGTAAAGTTTCCATAAAAAAATCCTTTCTATCATAAATTTAATGAACTGTTGTCCCCCTGATTATATCGGTCGCTCATCCATTGTGCAATCAAGAGGAACAAAATGAATAACAAGTCGTAGATTTTCGTGAAGATTGACATAAAACACCTCGTTCTCTTGTGATAAACGCCTGCTTTTAAAACATGATTTCC
This sequence comes from Halolactibacillus miurensis, assembly GCF_900116255.1. Taxonomy (GTDB): domain Bacteria; phylum Bacillota; class Bacilli; order Bacillales; family Amphibacillaceae; genus Halolactibacillus; species Halolactibacillus miurensis. The sequence goes on along the minus strand of NZ_FPAI01000035.1, from coordinate 2,323 downwards.
CATGCTATTAAAATCTTATGATATCAACAAGAGAACCGCTTTCGAAAAGAGTTAAAATCTCTTTATTATACCCATTGTAAACGGTTTATTACGAGAATACAACCCTTTTATTTTTGTCGTATATGGAAAACTTTCGCTCGCTGAAAACAATCATACTATCATTACCCTATCCACAGAAACTGTTCGAGTTAAGACACGTGACAATAGCGACAACGTATCAGATTAGTTTCGGTAAAACTGATAACGTCGCTCCCATGTTTTAGTCTCACCCGGTGTTAAATCAATATCAATAAATACTTCTGGACTGACAACATGATTACGGCCCCACAGTGCCATCTTCTGAGGTGTAAAGCAAGTCAAGTCTCTAACTCCTGCTTTTATCTCGGTGTGATACAGCTCCCAGTTATATGGTGCGCTTTTTTCATTCAGATCAATATGCGCATAAAAGTCACCATCCGGTACAACCGGCCATGTTAGTTGCTGATTCGTCTGTTTAATTGTCCCTACCGCCACCTCTAGATGATTCATTTTAGGTAATGTCAGCTGATAGTTCTCATTGACGGTTTCGTCATTGATACCAATAAAGTTATGGGCATACTCACTGGTTTTAAATGATTCATCTCCGGTATTTTTAAGTGTATACCGGATCACAACGTGACCATCTAACAGAGAGATCTCTTTATTTAAGTGAAAGCCATAGCCATTGTCATTATGAGCCTCTGCATCAAACGTGATGCTTGAATGTGTGTAAGACACGTGAAACTTAGCTGGAGTAACGTCATAACGACGGAAGAAGTCATAGTCACTTTCGCTATCTTTCGTCAGTAACCCGACACCTATTTTCGGAAATTGTTGTCCAGCCTTAACTTTGTCATAGCCGAGTGGTTGATCTATACCGAATTCATTACTGAGTCCCATACCACCTGTCCCAACACCCTTTTCTAGACGTTCCGGCACACAGAATGTGACCGCATCATCTAAAGTAATTTGTGTAATAAAGCCGGTCCAATCAAACCTTGATCCATCATATACTTCACCTGGTGCAGCAACATTTACCTTTAAACGGTTATTTTCTAGTACATACATCTTTCATACATCCTTTCGTATTTGTGTGCTCCCTTTAACTTGAACTACCCCCACCTAACATTCTCACGAATATTTGAGGAAGGGGATTCCATAAGGACACCCTAAAGGCGACCCATGCTCATTCAACTAAGCATAGGTTTTTCTACTCTCCAACCGCCGCAAACCTATTTTCTCAACATCTGTTAAAGCATGTTGGGGAAATAGTGTGTCCCAGGAACACAACTTGCTTTGGTCGAATCGTTCTGTCTGGTAGAACGCATGGGTTCTAACAAAAGACAGGGTACGCATCATATACGCCCATTGCGCCCAATGATGTAGACCTTGTTTCTGCTCTGGAACAAGTGAATACAACATCGGTGGGAGTATTTCTTTAAAGCCCATTGCCCGACGGGCAATGACATAAGCGGCTGCCATGTGAATGGACACACCGAGCCGCTTCATATATTTCATCTTGACAATTTGACTGGTATAAGCAGGGTTAACAACGTAGACAGCAACCCCCATTTTTTCGGCTCTTGACTTGATTGCTAGGATCATCTTTTGATAAGCAAACTGACTCATTCGACGATTCCCTTTTTTATGTCCATAGGGACGCGACACTTTGGACCTCGTCGTATCTAATCTTTCGATGGCAAGTGGTTTATGATGTTTAACGGCATAGTCAACGAGGGCAATGACCTCCGCTTCTATTATTTTCGTTGCCTGTCCACTGGTTTTACCCTCTAAGTTAAACTGAAGAGTAAAGGCATCCACACATTGACCAATGTCGTTGACATTGGCGACAGCGAGATGATTCACATTCAAATCAACACCAATCATGCCCGTTGATGTTGAGGTATTCAGATAGGGTGTAGCCGGCACATCAATTAAGCATTTAACGATATAGTAGTCACCATGGTCCTCATGCGACCATGCAATCGGCTTCCCATACTTTTTCTTATCTTTCAGGTTCATTTGTGTCTGAATGGCACGATTGACATGATCTTGACCATAAGGAAAAACAACGTCAGAGAGACTAATGACGCATTGGTCGATCGCTTTAAAGGTAAGGGTATGCGTCTCTGGGTGATAATGAAACACAAAGTTACCTGATTTAGCATCTTTCCGTCCTGAAATGGTCATCTTACCGTAACGCGCCGCTGCCCAATCTTTCTGCCAACGCTCAGGATGAGCGTGATAAGACTTTTGTGTTAACCGGCCGCGCGCGAGTTTCTTACTCCCGAAACACACACCCGTC
>NZ_FPAI01000036.1 GCF_900116255.1 Halolactibacillus miurensis | reverse complement strand
ATGTTTCAGCTGCATAAAAAGAGCCGAAACATGTGAAATATAAGCTTGAAATTATTGGTTAAAACTTCTCGCCAACACCATTTGACAAAGAACCTTTTTAAAAAAATAGAAATAATGATAAGATAAAGATACGTATTAATCAGAGGAGGATGATTCGGTGAATGCCTTAAAACACTATCAAGAAAAAACCTGGTTCAAACCGTTAGTGATCAGTGTGAGTGCGATTATTCTGATTCTATACTTTGTTCGATTTTTTCAAACCGGGATTGACGCGGATGGTCGCTTTTACAAAGAGACAGTCGAAGATACAAGGTTTGAACGCTTTGAAAGTGTGATTGAGCGAGAACAAAAGGGTGATGTGATTGAATTAACACATCAAAAAATGGATAAAACATACGCGTATACGATTGAAATAGTCCAAGACATTGGGACAAAAGAAGTCCTAATCACCGAACAAACACCACCTAACCGCACATACGAAGGCCCTTATCCACTTGAACGATTTCCTCAAACTGAAAGCGATGCTTGGCAACAAGTAGAAATAAGATACAATCGTTATATTTTGTCGTTGTCTAAGTTGTTAGATATCGCTTTTTTAGAGGCGGTAACGATTCGGGGACAGGTGGGGTATTTCTTGATGGGGGTCTTCCTCTTAGCGATCGCCACACTTGATCTTCGTTTTCCACGCTTTTTCTTTATGCTGCGACATTTCTTATCGGTGAGAGACCCAGAACCGACCGACTTTTATCTTGCGATGCGGAAGTTAGGCATCGCATTTACCTATATTGTTGCGATGGTCTTTTTCATTATGGCGATCTAACTGATGTATATGTATGCGCCTAACCAAAGTAGGACATTTTAACAACCAAATTAACTATTATATAATTTTTCTGAATTTTATGTCAATTAATACAACCGCTTTCCTAGAAAAAAGTTTTGAATTCCTGATAAAAAAGCTTGAAAAACAGTTGCCGTTGTCGTATTGTAAATAACAATAAGTTAAAATAGAGAGAGAAAAACAGTCAAAATTATAGAGGAGGCGCAACATGAGGGAGGACAAATTTACAAAAGAAGGTTTAACGTTTGATGATGTATTACTAATGCCAAGTAAGTCAGAGGTATTACCACGAGATGTCTCACTAAAAGTATCGCTTGCGGATACTTTACAGTTAAATATTCCTTTGATTAGTGCGGGTATGGATACAGTCACTGAAGCAGAAATGGCGATTGCGATGGCACGTCAAGGTGGTTTAGGTATTATCCACAAAAACATGTCAATTGAAGATCAAGTCGAACATGTCGACCGTGTTAAGCGTTCTGAGAGTGGCGTTATTACGAATCCATTCTTCTTAACACCAGAGAACCAAGTTTTTGATGCTGAGCACTTAATGGGTAAATTCCGTATTTCTGGTGTGCCTATTGTTAATAACCGTGAAGATCAAGTTCTTGTTGGGATTTTAACGAATCGCGATATGCGCTTTATTGAAGATTATTCGATTCAAATTAAAGACGTGATGACTTCAGAAAATCTTGTGACAGCACCTGTTGGCACAACGTTAGATGAAGCAAGTCAAATCCTTCAAAAGCACCGGATTGAGAAGTTACCTTTAATTGATGACTCTGGCGTGTTAAAAGGTCTCATCACGATTAAAGATATTGAGAAAGTGATTGAATTCCCTAACTCAGCAAAAGACAGCCAAGGCCGTTTATTATGTGGAGCTGCGGTTGGCGTCACAGCCGATACGGAATTACGGGTTGAAAAGTTAGTTGAAGCGGGTATTGATGCCCTTGTGATTGATACCGCGCATGGACATTCGAAAGGTGTACTTGACCAAGTCCAACACATTCGTGCGCTTTATCCTGAGCTTGTGATTATTGCCGGTAATGTCGCAACAAAAGAAGCAACGGTTGATCTAATTAAAGCAGGTGCCAGTGTAGTGAAAGTGGGTATTGGTCCTGGTTCTATTTGTACGACGCGCGTTGTGGCAGGCGTCGGCGTACCACAAATTACCGCCATTCATGACTGTGCCGTTGCAGCAGCGGAACACAATGTTCCAATTATCGCTGACGGTGGGATTAAATATTCAGGCGATATCGCCAAAGCACTTGCAGCTGGTGGACATGCGGTTATGTTAGGTAGTCTCTTTGCGGGTACATCTGAATCACCAGGTGAGACAGAAATCTTCCAAGGTCGTCGCTATAAAGTCTACCGTGGTATGGGTTCTGTGTCAGCGATGAAGTCTGGTTCAAAAGATCGTTATTTCCAAGATACTGATGATGCGAAAAAACTTGTACCTGAAGGCATCGAAGGGCGTATCGCTTATAAAGGACCACTGGCAGATACGGTGCACCAATTACTTGGTGGCTTACGTGCAAGTATGGGGTATTGTGGTAGCTCTGATTTAGATGTGTTTAGAAATGATACACAATTTGTTCGCATGACAGGTGCTGGTTTACGTGAATCACACCCACACGATGTTCAAATTACGAAAGAAGCGCCAAACTACTCAGTACAATAATAAATAAACATAAAAGACTAAGTGTTTTCCTTTATCCAAAGTCAAACGATAAAGGGAGGGCTTAGTCTTTTTTCTCAGTCTATGATTAAACAGACAATTGGAATAAATAGTTATAAAAACCAATCAAAAAGTAGATACATTCTTGTCGTCATTATGATAGAATAACAAAGACAAAAGAATTTTGGGGGTATACGAAAGTGAAGCGTTTAGGACAAGTGTTAAGTATATGTTTAATGGCGTTATTGATCGGTCTGGGGACATCTATTGATGTGTCAGCCGTTAGTGATTTACAAGCAGAATCAGGGATTATTGTCGATGCTAAAACCGGTGATGTGTTATTTAGTAAGAATGTTGATATTAAACTACCACCAGCAAGTATGACAAAAATGATGACGGAGTACTTAGTACTTGAAGCTATTGAAGAAGGAAAGATTACGTGGGAAACAACCACTCAAATCAGTGATTATGCGTATAGTATTTCTGCTGATACATCGTTTTCAGGGATTGGGTTACGTCAAAGCCAGGACTATACCGTTAGACAACTGTATGAAGCGATGGCGATTATTTCAGATAATGCGACAACAATCGCGTTAGCCGAACTAGTTTCTGGTTCTGAGAGTGAATTTGTTAAGTTGATGAATCAAAAAGGTGAAGAACTAGGGTTAAAAGATTTTAAATTTGTTAATTCAACAGGGTTAAATAATAAAAGCTTAGGAGACAATCGCGCAGAAGGTACGGGTGCTGAAGAAGATAACTTAATGTCAGCTCGTGCAACGGCCACACTTGCTTTTCACTTGGTGAATGACTATCCAGAAGTGTTAGAATTTTCGAGTACAATTCGCTCAGAACTTGATGGTCAACCATTAGAAAATTTAAACTGGATGTTACCGTGGAATAATGATAACTTTGCCCAGTACTACTTTGAAGGCGCTGATGGTTTAAAGACAGGCTATACATCAGAAGCGGGTTATTCTTTTGCTGGGACAGCTTTGCGAGGCGATCAGCGTTTTATTACGGTAGTTATGCGGACGGATAGTTATGGCGCTCGCTTTGAAGAAACGATTAAATTGATGAACTATGGTTTTAATGAGTTTACTGACATGACATTATTTAATGCTGGTGATACGGTAGAAGGCGCTGAAACATTACCTGTGTCAAAAGGTAAAGAAGATAACGTCAATATCGCTCTTAAAGAAGATATGTCACGTATGGTGAAAAATGAAGAAGCCGATCTTTACTCATTAAGTTATACGTTGAATGAAGATATGCTAGATAAAAACGGCGCTCTTGTTGCACCAATTGAGGCAGGTACGGTTGTCGGTAAAGCAACATTAGTCTACAGTGGAGAAGAGAATTATGGAAATATCGATGTCACTAAGAATGATAAAACAGTGGATTTAGTGACGACTAATGCGGTTGAAAAAGATAATTGGTTTATGTTAGTGCTTGGTGTGATTGGTGACTTCTTTGTGAGTCTCTATCAAACCGTTGCTGATACCGTCACCGGTTGGTTCTAATTAGACACGAAAAATAAGGAATAAAAACACGTCAGAGACTGTCATAGACAGTTTTCTGACGTTTTTTTGTTAAATATTAGCTAATTCAGAGTGTAAAGGTAAGAATAATCACTGCTTTAGTTAAAAACTGTTGCGAAAGCGCTAGTCATAGGATAGAATGAAAGCTATCGAAAAAGATTGAATCTTTTTTAAATTGAAATTTTTTGAAGAGCTATATTCAATACACGAGGGGGAATTAGAGTGGTAAATGTAGGAACTGATCGCGTAAAACGAGGCATGGCTGAAATGCAAAAAGGTGGCGTCATCATGGACGTTGTCAATGCTGAACAAGCAAAAATCGCAGAAGAAGCAGGTGCTGTAGCTGTTATGGCATTAGAACGTGTACCTTCTGATATTAGAAAAGCTGGTGGCGTGGCACGTATGGCAGACCCAACTATTGTTGAAGAGGTTATGAATGCTGTATCGATTCCAGTCATGGCAAAAGCCCGTATTGGTCACATTGTCGAAGCCCGTGTGTTAGAATCAATGGGCGTTGATTATATTGATGAAAGTGAAGTGCTCACACCTGCTGATGAGGTGTTCCACTTAAATAAAAAAGATTACACGGTACCATTTGTCTGTGGTTGCCGTAATTTAGGAGAAGCCGCTCGCCGTATTGGTGAAGGTGCCTCAATGTTACGTACAAAAGGTGAACCTGGAACAGGTAACATCGTTGAAGCTGTGCGGCATATGCGCCAAGTGAACGCAGAAGTGCGTCAACTTGTGAATATGTCTGTTGATGAAGTGATGACGTACGCAAAAGACTTAGGTGCACCGTATGAAGTGCTTCTACAAATTAGAGAAGAGGGCCGTCTACCGGTGGTCAACTTTGCAGCGGGTGGTGTTGCCACACCAGCTGATGCGGCACTCATGATGCAATTAGGCGCCGATGGTGTCTTTGTTGGGTCAGGTATCTTTAAATCAGATAACCCAGAGAAATTTGCTAAAGCCATTGTCGAAGCAACGACACACTTTGAAGATTACGAACTGATCGCCAAAGTGTCTAAAGGTTTAGGTGAAGCGATGAAAGGCATTGAAATCTCAACCATTCAACCACATGAACGCATGCAAGACCGTGGTTGGTAATTTATAAAGCAAAGGACGTTTAACTATGGTAACAGTGGGTGTATTAGGTCTACAAGGGGCCGTAAGAGAACATATTCGTTCAATTGAAGCAAGTGGGGCTCGTGCTGTTGTTGTGAAAAAAGTAGCACAACTCGATGATATTGATGGTTTGATCTTACCAGGTGGTGAAAGTACGACCATGAGGCGACTTATTGATCAATACGGTTTCTTAGAACCGTTGCGTCAATTTGGTCAAAGCAAGAAACCAATTTTCGGTACATGTGCCGGGCTCATCTTACTCGCAAAAGAAATTACGAATCAATCAACCGTTCATTTAGGGCTCATGGACATGACGGTGACCCGTAATGCGTTTGGTCGACAAAAGGATTCTTTTGAAGCGACACTTGCCATTGATGGTGTGGCTGATGACTATAATGCTGTCTTTATTCGCGCCCCTTACATTGAACGTGTGGGTGAGCATGTTAAAGTACTTGCGACATACGATGAGGCAATTGTAGCGGCAGAAGAAGGACCATTTCTTTGTACGGCTTTTCATCCTGAATTAACAGAAGACCACCGGTTGGCACACTATTTTGTTGAAAAGGTGAAAGAATCAAAAAAACTCTTGCAAGAAAGCCAATGATTTTGTATGATTTGATTAACTTCAATAATTTAAAGCGTTAAAGAGGAACAAGTAACTTACTTATTTACGTTAAGAGAGTCAGTGGTTGGTGCGAACTGATGGAATAGCTAAGTGAATCCATCCTCTAAGTGATATGTGGTAAACAAACATATCCGGTTAAAAGCCGTTATCTTTTTCGAGCCGGAAGACAAGTGTGTCTTCAATCAGGGTGGTATCGCGGGAAATATAACTCTCGTCCCTACTATTACAGTCTAGGGATGGGAGTTTTTTTGTCTTTTCTTTTCATTACCTAGACGAGCTAGCAGTCAATTATTCAACAATATCTATGAAGCAAAGTGTTCTTTTCTTTGTTTCACAATCACAAGGAGGAAATGGTATGTTAGACATTAAGTATTTACGTCAAAATTTTGAAGAAGTGAAAACGAAATTAGCGCATCGCGGAGAGGATTTATCAGATCTTGATCAGTTTGAGACACTCGATACGAAGCGCCGTGAGTTAATCGCTAAAACAGAAGAATTAAAAGCCAAACGTAACACCGTCACAAAAGACATTGCCGAACTAAAGAAGAATAAGCAAGATGCTGATGAGAAGATTAAAGAAATGCGCGCTGTTGGTGATGAAGTGAAGGCTATCGATGAAGAATTACGTGCAGTAGAAGAAAAATTACAGTTGATGATGCTGTCAATTCCGAATATTCCACATGAATCAACGCCAATTGGGGAAACAGAAGACGATAATGTGGAAGTACGCACCTGGGGTGAGGTTCCAACGACTGACTTTGAACAAAAACCACACTGGGAACTCGCGACAGAACTCGGCTTACTTGATTTTGAAAAAGCGGCTAAAGTGACCGGTAGTCGGTTTGTTTTCTATAAAGGCTTAGGAGCTCGTTTAGAACGTGCCCTGATTAACTTTATGATGGATTTACATGCCGAGGAACATGGTTATGAAGAAATGTTACCGCCATATATGGTGAACCGCGACAGTATGACTGGGACGGGTCAACTGCCAAAGTTTGAAGAAGATGCTTTTAAACTAGAAGGATGGGATTATTTCTTAGTACCAACGGCGGAAGTACCGGTGACAAACTATTATCGTGATGATATTTTATCAGTTGATCTATTGCCACAGAAATTTGTCGCTTATAGTGCATCATTCCGTTCTGAAGCAGGCTCAGCTGGCCGTGATACCCGCGGACTCATTCGTCAACACCAATTCAACAAAGTTGAACTTGTTCAGTTTGTGAAGCCGGAAGAATCTTATGACCGGTTAGAAGAGCTCACTAATCACGCAGAAACCGTCTTACAGAAGCTTGAGCTTCCTTACCGCGTTCTAAGTATGTGTACAGCGGACTTAGGCTTTACGGCTGCGAAAAAGTACGATATCGAAGTCTGGATGCCAAGTAATGATACGTATCGCGAAATTTCTTCTTGTTCAAACTTTGAAGATTTCCAAGCGCGTCGTAGTGGTATTCGTTTCCGCCGTGAAGAAAAAGCTAAGCCAGAATTTGTGCATACTCTAAACGGTTCAGGTCTTGCCGTTGGTCGGACGGTGGCAGCTATTTTAGAAAATTATCAAAATGCTGACGGCACCATCACGATTCCTACTGTGTTACAGCCTTATATGGGTGGTAAAACCGTCATCGCTCCAAAGTAAAACAATGAATGAAAGCATGAGGCGATAACGCGATCAGATTGGTCGGCGTTGTCGCCATTCCTTAAAAAAGAATAAAAAAGTTTGTTAAACGTGTTGACAGTTATCGCTAGAACTGATATTATATATTTTGTCGTCAGATCACGGAGGAATACCCAAGTCCGGCTGAAGGGATCGGTCTTGAAAACCGACAGGGGCTTCACGGCTCGCGGGGGTTCGAATCCCTCTTCCTCCGCCATATTATTTTAACGACATTTGAGCACTTAGTCTTTGGACTGAGTGTTTTTTAATACGTAAATATAAAGAAAGTCCGCACCTTTGATATAATAGGCGCGGACTTTCTTTGGTTTAGTTTGTTTGTATCTTATTGTTTTCATGTGGTGTCATCCATACTTTTATTAAAATCAACCCGACAACAGCTAAGGCGATGATATAATAGAAGATGTACTCATAGTGACCAAATAAATCAAGGAGTAGTCCAGAACTAAGAACCCCGATAATAGCGCCAATCCCGTAGGCGGTAAAGATAACGCCGTAGTTTTGGCTATAGTGCCACATGCCAAATAACTTAAGTGTCGATGTCGGTGCAATCGCTAACCATCCCCCTAAGTTAAACCAAAAGATCGCAAAGCTAATGACATAAATAAAAGGAAATTGGTTGAATAGTATCACCAACAAGGCAGCGGTAATGATAAGCGTATAGGATAACACCATCGCAAACTTGGTGGAGACATGATCTGTAATATAACCAAATGTTGGACGACCAAGTCCGTTAAAGATCGCAAACAGAGAAACGAATAACGTGACTGTATCAGCATCTAAATTGAAATAATCTAAGCCAACGCTCGTCGTTAACCCAATGAGCATCAGTCCAATAATCGTACCGATAATAAAGGTGAAGTATACGCCTTTAAATGACGAGGTAGCTAACATTTCTTTTGTTGTTAAGTTATGTTCAGTCGAGTGATTCTTCTTTGGCACGTTGATATGTGTTAAATCGGTTTGTTCTGGATATCTAAATGGGATACTTAAGAAAGGTAAAATAATCGCAAAACTCATTCCTAGAATTAAGAACGTCTCCATTACCCCAAAGCTTTCAACTAATGTTCGCGCAAGTGGTGCGGTCACAAGTGGTGATAAACCAAAGCCAAGCAAGACAAGTCCTGAGGCAAGACCTTTCTTATCCGGAAACCACTGAGCGATAATGTTCATCATAACCCCGTATGCAATTCCAACACCGGCCCCTCCGATAAGGCCATAAGTTAAGGTTAAGACATAAATATTGCCGACAAACGAGGATGAAATCCAGCTAAGGGCAACTAAATAACCGCCCACTAATAATAACGTCCGTGGATGATAGTCACGCATATACTTACCGATAATCAACATAAAAACGGCATAAAAAGCTAAGGCAAACATGTATGGTAACCCGCTTAATGCTGAGCCAATCATAAACATGTCCTCTAACGATACCCGAAAGACACTATACGAATAGACGGTTCCTAAAAACATCATAATCGTAATTCCGAGTACAATAAATTGATAACGCCTTTTCTCCATAGGATTAGTTACTGTTGTTGTTTTGGCTAAAGCCATCCCCTACACACTCCTTTGTGTTTGATTTTTCTCTTCTTTTCTCTGTCTTATTTTCATTATGTCTTAGGAATGAATGTCCATCACTTTCTTGTTTAAAGAATTGAATAGTAAAGAACAATAAAAAACAAATAAAAAAGCCAATAATAGCCCTCTTTAAGATAAGAGAAAGCTATTATTGGCTTACATGTTGACTGGTAGAAGTTACCCTTCAATCTGTCTTCCAATGATTTATTTGATGGTGTCTTCTAAATTACGATCGACAACAATCATAATCAATTTTTCACCTGTTCGGGTTGAGACATCAGAATGGGTACTGATTACCTGGCAATCGACAACAGATGTAATGGCTTGTTCCAGATTCTCACGTGATTTTTCAAAAAGTGCCGTCCGCACTTTTTTAATCAATTCAACACCTTCTAATGTTTCCGCTAAATGTTTCTCAGACGGACTCAGAAACCCATGGAGGCGAATGACGATTAAATCTTGAAAAATAATCGTCCGGATTCTTTCTGGACCACGTCCCATTTGTTCAATCTCAAACTTACTTATTGCTTCGCTAATTTTCGACTCAATTTGTCCTTTTGTCATGAACATTCACTCCAAAGATTATTCTCAACCATTATCAACTTAGTATCATGAATGGTTGACGTTTAAATTACTATACCATAATCTTTGAATTGTTTCAATCTTATGACATCTTTCTCTCGTGGGACAATCATTACGTGGCTTCTTTTTCTCCCCTCGTCTTTTCTGTTTCATTGATTAATGTCGTTCCATTTAAGTCACCAACGATATTAATACCCGTGCCATGAACACCAGCGGTACCGACAGATGAAAGTGTGGCGACTAACACAATCGTAAGCAATTCACTAATAGGAAGTGGTTGATTTGAGCACATTTGTCGCAAAAACGACTGAGACAGCAATGCGGATGGCAGCACCATCCATGTTAAGCGTAGCTCCAAATGACCAACGATAAAACAATCGTGGTAAAGATAATACCGAGTAAGTTTAACTCACCAAAGGCCGTGACAATATTATTTGGCACGATATCCAAGTAAAACAACCGCAAGGCCTGGATGTTCAGGCGCCTCGTAACTCTCACTTAAGTTAAGTGACAAACCTTCTCCTGGTGAGAAAATACTCACGATACTAAGGCCAATGATAATGGCTAAAGCTGAAGTAAATACAAAATCAATACTTTACTTCCCATTCGACCAATATTTTTAATATATGAATAAATGAATAGTGTCACTATAATGACTTTATTCCTTTTTTAAAACCCGGAATAATTGATTAATTTTTGAGTGGTCAGAACAGTTAGACAATATTCGTAAGAAAAGCTAAAATAAAAGGAGAATGAAAGGGGGAATAATGTATGAAGAAAATCACATTCATCGGTGCCGGGCAAATGGCTGAGGCGATTATTAGTGGGGTACTGAATAAAGGTCTGTTTAAACCAGAAGCTATATATGCGACAAATAAAGGCAACCCTAATCAATTAGCGTATTTAACGACAACTTATGGCATCAATACAAGTGAAAAGATGGCGGATGTTGTAGAAGAGAGTGACGTAATTGTCCTTGCGGTTAAACCAAAAGATAAAACAGAAGCGATTACATCGATCACGCCATACATAAAAGAACGTGCGATTGTTATTTCTGTTATGGCAGGTGTTGAAACAGCCACCATTGAAACACTTCTTAAGAAACCAGTGGAAGTGATTCGCGTGATGCCAAATACAAGTGCGAAAGTGGGCCTCAGTGCAACTGGGCTGAGTCGCGGGACGTTTGCTGATGATGAGGCAGTAAGGATAGCAACGACGATTTTTGAGGCAATCGGCTCTGTCGTTGAAGTCCAAGAACAAGACTTACATGCAGTTACAGCTGTTAGTGGGAGTGGGCCAGCCTACTTTTATTATATGGTAGAAGCGATGCTAGAAGAAGGTGTCGCATTAGGATTGTCAGAAGAGACAACAAAAGATTTAGTAACCCAAACAATCAAAGGTGCGGCTAAAATGTTAGACACATCTGACTTATCACCAGCGGTGTTACGAAAGAATATTACGAGTCCGAACGGTACGACAGAGCGGGCGATTCTAACATTTGACCAATGCGAGATGAAAACAGCCATTAAAAAAGGTGTCCGCGGTGCGCATCGGCGCTCGGTTGAACTCTCACAAGAGGATGAGTAATGAGTGAGACAAGGACATAGCACAGGATAACACAAGATAAAGAGATTAGCTCATTTTTATGACTTTTTAAAAATGAGCGCCTCTTCTTTAATGTTGATTAGGGAGATCATGTGTTATATTCTCTTCAGGTAATGCTAGGATCTCTTGTTGCATTATGCCGGTAAGGAGCATGAGGGCTAAAGAAGATGCCATGAGTACTATTCTGACTTTCTTCATAAATTATCCACCTCTTTAAAAAAGTTATGTGTCACGATAAGCCTGTTTATAATCATTTCCCCGTTTTTATTCTTTACTAAACCTAGAATATAATTTAAATCGGTCAATGTTCAAAAGTGCTAATAATGACTTAAAGAGTGATGTCATTTTCTTCGTGTATGAGATGACCGTAAACGACTAGCATCATTGCTTGTTAAGGAGTGTATGTCATGCAGTTAAGCAAAGCTCAAATCATTGGTAAAAATATAAAGAAATTACGCAAACAAGCTCAGCTAACCCAAGTAGAACTTGCTGATGGCATCGGTACTCAAGCGCAAATCAGTAAAATTGAAAAAGGATTAGTGATTCCGTTGTCTACAACATTATATGAGATCGCTGAAAAGCTCGGAGTAGATATTCATGGTTTTTTTGAACAAGCTTATGAGCCTCAATCGAATTATTTAAAAGAAGTGAAGTATCAAATAAGAAAAGAAATTCGCAATCGTCATTATGAAGAAGTCGAGCGGATATTAAATTTCGAAGGGAAAAACAACATCTTTCAATCGGATTATGATTATCAATTTTGCCTTTGGCATAAAGGCATTATTGAGTTTTATATTTATCACAACACTGAAAAATCTATCGCCTTTCTTGAGGAAGCATTTAAATTAACGAATAAAGATAAAGAAACGGTCACAACACTACAAGAGGTGGAGATACTTAACAGTATCGCCATTATTTATAACGAAATTCAACAATATCATTCATCTATTCAGAAGTATAAACAAGCTATTCGTCACTTCAGAGAAATGATGGAGATAACAGATCGAAGAGTAGAAATTCGCCTGTATTATGGACTAGCTAAATCTTTGTTTAAGAATCAATCATATGATGAGTCAATCGACTATTGTAAGAAAGGCATCAATGTCTGTATCAATGAAGAAATCTTATATTTACTTGGGGAACTGTATTATGAACAAGGACAGAATTATCAAGCCTTAAAAAAAATCCAGCTTGCGCATAACGCTTATTCAACAGCAAGGCAGTTATTCCAAATAGGAAGAAGGCCGGCATTTGTAGAGGTTGTGGATGAGAAATTAACAGCGCTTGATCCGTAAGTACCAACTAGTCCATTAAAACCATCAAGATTAAAGTAGAGGGAGTGGTAAAGCAACGTATAGCTTTTACTTCCTCGCTTTTTTATGACTTAAGCATCTCCATACCTATCATCACCCCCCTATAACAACCTTACCTTAACTTTTTTAACTCAAAGTCAATGATCAAGCTATCTGCATTTTATAATCAAACGACAGAAATATAACTATGGTTATATTTAATAACTAAACGCGAGAAAAAGAGAGAAAATCCGTTGCCACCTCATAAAAACCAGGATTATTAGGTTTTTATGGCGTTTTTGCAGAATAATAAAGCGTGATACTATCTAGGTGAAGACTTATATATTTAATGACAAATCTATGTTAGTCACATAAATACTGACATATGAGAAAAATGCGTCATGAGACAAACGATAAAGAGAAAGGCATCATCATTTCTCTTAAGGTAGCTGTCAGTATAAGTAACGGAGGGTATCCTATGATTAAGTTAGATGTGAAAGAAGATCAACAGCTCGTTTTAAAAAATGTCCTTATGAAAACACACCAGGATATAGCTGTAGACAAAACGTTTGATAAATTCCGAGCATTTGTCAACCAAACAGATAGGAGTCATATTCAAAAGTTCGGTCCTTTAGTCGCCATTAATGGTGGAACGACAATCCGTGATGATGGCACATTATTAACTGATTTTTCCATGTTAGTGCAAGCGCATGACTATAAACACTATCAAGAACAATTTATTATTAAAGACCGATTGGAATTCCCACAATGTGTTTCCTTGAAATTTAAAGGGCCCGCTGAACTCCTTCATTATGCTCATGCTAAATTAGATTTATATTTTCATGATAATGATTTACAAACAACGGGTGAAGTTATTACGGTATTCATTCATGATATGCGAGATTATATTGAAGCGGATATATTTAAGCCGGTCGTTTAATTACCGAGTGCAATGAAAAGGTGCGAAACTAAATAACCGTTTACTAAAAAGCCATATAAAAAACACCGTTAAATCAGGGGGATAGATACCAAGATTCAACGGTGTTTTTCTTAAGAAATGTTATGAATGTGCTTGAGGCACACCGCTTTAAAAGCGAGACTGATTGATAAATAAGCTGATTTTTTCTAAAATTGGTTCCACTGATGTTTCATCATTCATAAGATCATAATCGTTAATGTTTAAGCGCAAGATCGGACAAGCATTAAAGCTGTTAATCCAGTTTTCATAACGGCCATGCATCTCTTCCCAGTAACTAACGGGTGTTTCTTGTTCCATAGGGCGGCCACGCTCTTTAATACGCCCGACCACATCATCTAAAGTACCTTCTAAATAAATCAGTAAATGTGGGTGCGGGAAGTAGGGTGTCATCACCATCGCATCAAATAGATTACTGTAGGTGTCATAATCGGTCGGTGTCATCGTACCTTTTTCATAGTGCATTTTGGCGAAAATGCCTGTATCTTCGTAAATCGAACGGTCTTGGATAAACCCACCACCATATTCGAAAATACGTTTTTGTTCCTTGAAACGTTCAGCTAGGAAGTAAATCTGTAAGTGAAAGCTCCAACGTTCAAAGTCTTTATAAAATTTATCAAGATAGGGGTTCGTATCGACTTTCTCTAAAGATGTTCTAAAATCGAGTGCCTTTGCAAGAGCGTGTGTCATGGTTGATTTACCAACCCCAACAGTCCCGGCAATCGTAATAACTGAGTCATGGGGGATATTATACTTTTCTCTTAAATTCATTCGTCTATACTCCTTTAGTGCGGTTGCTTATTTTATTGTTTCGTTAAGTAAGGCTTCAATTGTTCGAAAATAGTTTCTAAGTCATGTTGATGTTTAATAAAATCTATGTCATCACCATTTATACGAATAACGGGAATCTCCGGGTGATTCTTTTCAAAATGATCCATAAAGTCATGATAGTCTTGGCGAAGTTGACTTAAATAACTCGCCTTAATGTTCTCTTCAACTTGACGATTGCGCAGTTCAATCCGCTCTAGTAACGTATCAAGTGAGGCATCTAAATAAATCATCACATTTGGTAAGGGCATATCTTTTGTGAGAATATGATAAATTTGTTCATATTTATCGAGTTGATGATTTTTTAATGTACGCTTGGCGAAAATCATATTTTTCATAATATGATAATCACTCACCACCGGTTTTTTCTGATTAAGAAAATCTTTTTCGGTATCTTCTAACTGCTTAAACCTGTTGCATAAGAAAAACATTTCTGTTTGAAAACTCCAAGCATCAATATCATCATAAAACTTACCTAAGAAAGGGTTCTCTTCAACGATTTCTTTTAGTAAGTATAAATCAAAGTGTTCAGCAATCTTTTTTGATAGCGATGTTTTGCCCACGCCAATGGGCCCTTCAACGGCAATAAAAGGGACGTGTGTCATTACCTCTTCCTCCTAATATCTTCGGTCACTTTCTATTACAAACAACTATTTTAACATAATTACTTAGTAAGTGTGAGTAGTTTAACTGAATATCTGTCATTCTTTGTCGAATGAGGTAGGACAGTTAAAATAAGAAGAATCAAACGATATTACCGTTTGGTTTTTTTTGGATAATTATATGATTAAATGTTATAATTGAAAAGAGAAGGAGTGAATAGCCATTGAAAAAATTCATCGTTGTCACGGGGTTAAGTGTCATTTTGATGACAGCGTGTGTGTCAGTTGATACACACGAACCAGAGCGTGATGAAAATAATGAGACGGAAACTATGATGAGTAGTATTGAGTCAATTGAACAGGCAATGGAGGACCATAGTTATCCGAAAGAGACGATTGTTCATTATGAATTAAAGGCCCCTTATGTTTATGTCTTTACGACATCGACAAATGGTTTATCCGTATCGGTCTTAAAGGAAACAACTCATGGCTTTGGATGGCTTAATGATTATGACGTCGTTCAAGACATGTCGATTCTTCATGCGGATGAAACAGATATGCCGGTATTAACGGTCGTAACAGATACAAAAGAGACGTTACAAGATGTTAAAGTATTAGATGAGTATGCCAAAGCGATTCGGTTTGTGCGTAACGAAGTAGATGGTTATGTCAGTCATACGACCTTTTGGGTCCACTTTACTGATTGGGATGAGTCCTATACGACTTTCGAGGCATTACCGGTTGACAGCGTTGAAAAAATCACAGAGTAACAGCTAAACGGTCGATTCCTTGCGACGCACGGATTATTTCATGTTAGAATAAGAGAAAAGATTTACAAGTACGCTATAAGCAATGTAAGGATGAGTGGATAATGACCGATACAACGATTAAAAATGATCACTATTATATGCAGCTAGCCATTCAAGAAGCGTTAAAAGCAGAAACGATTGGAGAAGTGCCAATTGGTGCCGTGCTTGTGTATGATGGTGAGGTAATTGCGTCTAGTTTTAATTTAAGAGAAACATTAGAAACAACAGCCTCTCACGCAGAAATGATTGTCATTGATCAAGGAAATCAACACTTTAATAGTTGGCGTCTAGAAGATTGTACACTGTATGTTACACTTGAGCCGTGTCCCATGTGTGCGGGTACGATTGTTCAGTCCCGGATTAAACGGGTGGTTTTTGGTGCGCTCGATCCAAAAGCAGGTTGCGCTGGGTCATTAATGAACTTGCTACAAGATGACCGTTTTAATCATCAAGTCGACGTGACGAGCGGTGTTGAAGAAGAAGTATGTGCTTCATTACTGCAAAACTTCTTTAAAAAGTTACGTGAACAGAAAAAGCAACGTAAACAGTTAAGGAAGCCCAGAGAAAGTACAGAAGAATAGCCCATAAGCAATTGTGCTTGTTATAAGTAAAGCCGGTCATATTCTCACAAGAGATGATGACCGGCTTAAGTATTTAATATTTTATAAGATTATACATAAGAATAACGGGATGGATTTTCTTCATTTGATACGATATCAACATGAATAATATCTTTTGCGTTATCAAAGATGTTTTTACAGTCATCGCTTAAGCGAATTAAGGTCACTTTTTTACCAACATCACGGTAGCGCCCATTAATCGCATGGATGGCTTCGATAGCTGAATGATCCATGACTTTGGCGTATTTAAAATCAATGACGACATGGTCTGGATCATCTTCGATGGTGAATAGTTCCTTAAAGTTTAAAACAGAACCAAAAAAGATTGAGCCATTAATTTTATAAATTTTAGAACCATCATACTCAAATTCATTGTTCGTATAAATGACGCGTCCTTTTTCCCAAGCGAACATAAGGGCAGAGGTGATCACACCAGCAATGACAGCCGTTGCTAAATCCGTAAAGACAGTAAGGATGGTCACAATAAGAATCACGAGAATATCTTGACGGGGAACTTTTCCGGCGTACTTAAGGCTCTCCCATTTAAAAGTACCAACGACGACCATAAACATAACACCAACTAAACCAGCTAGTGGAATGACATTAA
Organism: Halolactibacillus miurensis; assembly: GCF_900116255.1. Taxonomy (GTDB): domain Bacteria; phylum Bacillota; class Bacilli; order Bacillales; family Amphibacillaceae; genus Halolactibacillus; species Halolactibacillus miurensis. The sequence continues at coordinate 1,984 of NZ_FPAI01000036.1, read as the reverse complement.
CAAAGCTTGCCCCGAACAATATAAAGATTAATAACGTAATAGGAGCGACCAACGATGACAGACGCGTCCGTCCACCAGACTTAATATTAATGATAGATTGACCAATCATAGCATCGCCACCCATACCGCCGAAGAAGCCATTAACAAAATTCGCTAGTCCTTGCGCAATAATTTCTTTATTTGTGCGCCCGCGTGTGTTGGTCATTTCATCGATGACTCGAAGGGTAAGGACGGCTTCTGTTAGGCCTACAAGTGCGCCGATAAACGCATAAGGGGCAATAATCGACAGCGTTTCAAAGTTTAAGGGGACACGAGGTAAATAGAAGCTAGGTAAAGATCCTTTTAACTCCATGCCCGCAAAATCTTGAACCGTCTGTAAGTGATAACCGTAACGAGATAATAGGACGGAAATAACTGTTAAACTAATAATCGCAATTAAACTAGCTGGGACAGCTTTTGTGAGTTTAGGCGCGAATTGGATAATTAACATGGTTAGCAGAACAAAACCAATCATGATGAGAAGATCTGTACTAGGTAACCACACCCGTTCCACTGTTTCTACACCATTTATGGTTGTTACTTGGTTAATTTTAAATTGATCCCATTGAGCAATAAAGATAACAATCGATAATCCATTTAAAAAACCTAACATAACAGGGTGAGGAATAATTCGGGCAAACTTTCCTAAACGTAATGCCCCTATCGTTATTTGGATAATCCCCATGAGCACTACGGTGGCAAATAAATAATCCAAACCATGAGTACGAATTAAGGCGGCAAAGACAACGGCAATGGCGGCTGTTGATGAGCTGATCATACCAGGGCGACCGGTAAAAAGAGCAGCAATGAACCCAATCATAACAGCTGTCTGTAGGCTTAAGATAGGACTGACACCAGCAACAAAGGCGAAGGCAACAGATTCCGGTATTAAAGCCAGGGCGACAGTCACCCCACTTAATAGATCATTTTTGATCATATGTTTATTTTCTTTCAGTTGTGCAAGCACGTGATGACGCTTCACTAAGCAATCACTCCATTTCTTTTTTGTTGTTTGTCGTTCATTCACAGGTCTCAAATATACTAAACAACAGCAATCAATACAATAGATGAATCAATTGCAAGCACTTACATGCTTTTTTGGTATAGAAAGGACGATAATCATATCGCTTCCATTCTCTTCCCTACTGCGTCAAGAATGTGCGCGATATAGCTAAGAGTGTTGTAGACGATAGGGTTAAAAATAATATCATTCGGTAATAAGTTCCAATAAAACTTTTCGCTCGTGAGCGTTGCATTTTTTTATTAAACACGTTATACTTGACCTTGCCGTGCTAGGTGGGGAGGTAGCGGTGCTCTGTACTCGCAATCCGCTGTAGCGAGACTGAACCCCCATCCGAGGCCCACAATTTTAAGGTCTGCCATAGAGAATTGGTGTTGACGTTTGGGTCCTGCGCAACGGGAACCTATGAACCCTGTCAGATCCGGAAGGAAGCAGCAGTAAGTAGTGATCTCTCGTGTGCCGCGGGGAAGCCTGGGCTGAGCCATGCATCTATGTAACGCTTGGTGTTGTGTGGTCGACGATGGGTGCACGGTATACATAATGAAAAAGGAAACTCTCACATTTTGTGAGAGTTTTTTTATAAATATTTTTAACGAGAATCTGTCTTTACCTTACTTGTTGAACTACCCCCACCTAACATTCTAACGAATGTTTGAGGAAGGGGATTCCGTAAGGACACCCTAAAGGGGACCCATGCTCGTTCAACTAAGCATAGGTTTTTCTACTCTCCAACCGCCGCAAACCTATTTTCTCAACATCTGTTAAAGCCTGTTGGGGAAATAGTGTGTCCCAGGAACACAACTTGCTTTGGTCGAATCGTTCTGTCTGATAGAACGCATGGGTTCTAACAAAAGACAGGGTACGCGTCATATACGCCCATTGCGCCCAATGGTGTAGACCTTGTTTCTGCTCTGGAACAAGTGA
>NZ_FPAI01000059.1 GCF_900116255.1 Halolactibacillus miurensis | reverse complement strand
GTTCACCATATACCCGTTTATGTGATGCAATTCTTGCCTCTTTAAAGTATACTTCTAGTACATCCTTAGATAGACGAACGTCAACGTCACTTTGGATATATTCATAGGGAGTGGAGTAATACATGCGATCAATTTGAATGTGGTAGTTTGATTGAACTCTCGCTATTCTCCACTCCGATAATTTTAGACGTGGCTGGCGTAATGGGATAAGATAATCGCGTTCCTCTTCATCAAAGACAATTTTTCGTGACCCTGGTCGTTTTTGAAACGGCTCTTGATTAATGTCGTCTAATCGTAAGCGTATTTGATCGTTCAGTTCAGCTAAACTAAAGCACTGATAGTGTCTTAACGCAGCGATAATTTGACGTGATATAAAGCCAACAGTGCCTTCGACAGATGGTTTATCTTTAGGTTTTCGGGCACGTCCAGGAACAATGCTTGTCTGGTAATAGTCAGCTAGTTCCCGGTAGGACTCATTCAAAATCGGTTCCCCCTTTACAGGTTTTATCACACCAGTTTTCAAATTATCAGAGACAAGTGATTCGGCAACACCTCCAAAGTATTCAAAAGCGTGAATATGAGCCGTTAACCAGTTGCTTGATTTCATATCTAAAAATCCTTCGACATAACTGTACTGACTGTAGGGAAATGTCGCGACAAAAATATACACAGGCATATCACCGCCATTTTCGCGATCCTTAAGGGACAGCGTTGACCCAGCCCAATCCACTTCTAGTATTTCACCTGGTTTACGTTTGATTGGCATCGTCGCTTTGTGTTTCTTTGCGTATAGATTGTATTTCTCGGTGAACGATCGATAGGCATAAGGTAACTTACCACTACTCCTAGCCTCGTCACTGTACTCCGTATGGAGTAACTTTAAGGTAATATTCTTCTTTTGAAGTTCCTTATGAACTTTCTCCCAATCTGGCGGATAATATCCTTTTTCAACTGCTTGCTTCTCTGGATATAAAAGTTTAGCCAACCATGCGTTCGTCATGTCATCGGTTAACTTACTCACACCAGCCCTTTCAGCGCGAGTGATGACATCAGATACCGTGTTTCTTGAGCTACCTACACTCGTACTGATTGTTCTTTGGGAAACAGACTTGAAGTGTAGGTCTAATATCTGTCGATATTTAACCATCAAAAAAAACCTCCTGTTTATAATGTCGTACCGTTAGGTACGCAAGCTCATTATACAGAAGATTTTGTCTTTATATATCATATTAAGTTGGTGTGGCTCTCTTCATTGCACTCAGTGGCTCAGTTCTCCGCCCTGAATGGCTCTATTTTCCGCTCAAGTGGCTCTATTTCAATGCAGTATTCAC